>NZ_CP079869.1:4963737-5584205 GCF_025263265.1 Mycobacterium sp. SMC-4
ACGACAACAGCCTCAGCGCGTCCTCCAGCGTCACCGTCTCCAAATCCATGCTCCGGAACAGCGACCCGGTGCGCGGTTTGGGACCGGTCGGCTTCTTGCCCTTCTTCGCGGTCGTCCCGGCATCCCCGTCGTCGGGCGGCGGCGGCAGCACCTCGGTCACGTAGGGCCCGTACCGGCCGTCCTTGGCCACGATCTCGTGACCGGTGTGCGGGTCGACACCCAGCGAACGACCCTCTTGCGGTGTCGCGAAGAGCTTTTCGGCCAGTTCCAGCGTCAGCTCGTCGGGAGTCAGCTCGTCTTTGAGGTTGGCGCGCTGCGGCTTGAGCTCACCCGGGTTGTCCGGGTCGGCGATCATGCGCTCGAGATAGGCACCGTTGCGGCCCACCCGGACGTTGATCGGGATTCCCTCAGAGTCGTCGAAGAGCTTGATGGAGTTGACTTCTCGCGCGTCGATCTCCTCAAGGTTGCCACCGACCAGCTTCTTGAGTCCGCCGGCGCGCGCAATCGAACCGTCCACTCCGTGCTCGCCGCCGAAGTAGAAGTTGGACAGCCAGTTGGTCCTTCGCTCGTTACCCGCGGCGATCTCGTCGAGTTCGTCTTCCATCGCGGCGGTGAAGTCGTAGTCCACCAGCCTGGCGAAATGCTGCTCGAGCAGACCGATCACGGCGAAGGCCACCCACGACGGGACCAGCGCGCTGCCCTTCTTGTGGACGTAGCCGCGGTCCTGAATGGTCTTGATGATCGAGCTGTAGGTCGACGGCCGGCCGATGCCGAGGTCCTCCAACGCCTTGATCAGCGAGGCCTCGGTGTAGCGCGCCGGTGGCGAGGTGGTGTGCCCGTCGGCGGTCAGCGCCTTGGCGTCGACGCGCTGCCCCTGGGTCAGGTTCGGCAGCCGGCTCTCGGCGTCGTCGGCCTCACCGCCGGCGAGGTCGTCGATGCTCTCCACGTAGGCCTTGAGGAAGCCGGGGAAGGTGATGGTGCGGCCGCTGGCATTGAACACCACCTGTTCACCGGCCTGGGCGGCTCCGGCGATGCGCAGGCTCAGCGTGGTGCCACGGGCATCGGCCATCTGCGAAGCCACCGTGCGCTGCCAGATCAGCTCGTAGAGCCGGAACTCGTCGTTGTCGAGCTGGCTGTGCAGCTGGCCCGGGGTCTGGAAGACATCGCCGGAGGGACGGATCGCCTCGTGGGCCTCCTGGGCGTTCTTGACCTTGCGGGTGTACTGGCGCGCCGTGGGGTGCAGGTATTCCTCGCCGTAGAGCTGGCGGGCCTGGTTGCGGGCGGCGTCTATGGCCGACTGCGACAGCGTCGTCGAGTCGGTACGCATATAGGTGATGTAGCCGTTCTCGTAGAGCCGCTGCGCGATGCTCATCGTGCGCTCCGAGGAGAAGCGCAGCTTGCGCCCGGCCTCCTGCTGCAGCGTCGAGGTCATGAACGGTGCGTACGGCCGACGTGTGTAGGGCTTGTGCTCGACCGAGGTGACCTGCAGCTGCGCCCCGCGCAGCCCGGCAGCGAGCGCGTCGGCGGCGGCTTCGTCGAGGACGAGCACCTCATCGGGCTTCTTGACCGCACCGAGTGAATCGAAGTCACGTCCGGTGGCGACGCGGCGCCCGTCGACGGTGTTGAGTTTGGCGAAGAACGTGGGCGGCGTGGCCTGCGCGTCGGAGACGCTGGCGTCCAGCTCGGCGGTGACGTCGTAGTAGCCGGCGCTGCGGAACGCCATGCGTTCGCGTTCGCGCTGCACGATGATGCGGGTGGCCACCGACTGCACACGGCCGGCCGAAAGTTTGGGCGCGACCTTCTTCCACAACACCGGCGACACTTCGTAGCCGTAGAGGCGGTCGAGGATGCGTCGGGTCTCCTGCGCGTCGACCAGGGCGCTGTCGAGGTCCCGGGGGTCCTCCGCGGCGGCGCGGATGGCCGGTTCGGTGATCTCGTGGAACACCATCCGTTTGACCGGTACGCGCGGCTTGAGCGTCTCGAGCAGGTGCCAGGCGATGGCCTCACCTTCGCGGTCGCCGTCGGTGGCCAGATAGAGCTCGTCGACGTTCTTGAGCTTGTCCTTCAGCTCGGCGACCGTGCTCTTCTTTTCCGGGCTGATGATGTAGAGCGGCTCGAAATCGGCGTCGACGTTGACCCCGAGGCGCGCCCACGGCTCGGATTTGTACTTGGCCGGCACGTCGGCAGCTGCCCGCGGAAGGTCGCGGATGTGTCCGCGCGACGATTCGACGATGTAGTTGGAGCCCAGGTAACTGGCGATTTTGCGCGCTTTGGTGGGCGACTCGACAATGACGAGTCGCCGGACAGTTCCGTTTCCGCCGCTGCCGCGGTCGCCGTCAGCCAATTTGGTCTTGCTCCACTTTCTACTGTTGCCCGAGGGCTGGACATCTGAATCCATGCACCCACGCCGGCAACTGACAATTTGGCACCCCGGGCCTGGCGACGCAAACCGGCCTCCCCCGCCGCACCCGGCTCGACGCGGCTATATCCGGGGCCATTGGGCCACCGCCTCCGCGCTCTCCGGCGGCTCTCCCACGTTCTCTACCAGGCGAGACAGCCGGCGCCGGCCACTGATTCGCAGGGCCGGGCGGGAGCCTCTGGTGCCGATGAGCGTCGGCGCGATTCCCACCCGCATCATCGCCGAGGCCAGTGCCGAGTGGGTGTCCGGCGCGTGCGGGTCCAACCCCAGCAGATAGCGATCATCCTCGGTTCTGCCGGCCGCCAGCGTCCAAGCCCGCAGTTCCCGGGGGCCGGGCAACCATTGTGGAGGCACCGTCTTGACCGCTCCCCGGGTCCACGCGGTGGCGATGGCGACCAGCCGGACGTCGACCGCGGTGCGCACCAGCGGGCTGCCCTCCTCGGTGCGGCCGATCTCGGGCGCCAGGCCCGCATCGGCGATCATCTCGGCCAGCCCCTCGGCGCGCCAGAGCTGCTCGACCACCACCGACAACCGCGCGCCCTGCTCACCAGCGCCGCTCACCAGCACCACCTGTCCCGGCGCGGCCAGAACGCCCGTCAGGTCGGCGATCGCCGGGGGCACCGACTCCGCCGAGAAGAAGGACAGCTGGCTCACACCCCAGACACTAGGCCAGCACGCCGGTACAGAGCGGGCACCCGGCCGGTCTGAGCGTGCCCGGCCGAAAGCAACGCCCCCGCGTCGTCCGTGGTGGACAGCGCGGGGGCGTCGTGAGGTCTTAGGTGGTCTCAGACGGCGCGGACGCCGGTGGCCTGGGGACCCTTGGGGCTCTGGCCGACCTCGAACTCGACCTTCTGGTTCTCTTCAAGGGTGCGGAAGCCGGAACCCTGAATCTCCGTGTAGTGGACAAAAACGTCAGCGGAGCCGTCCTCGGGGGCGATAAAGCCGAAGCCCTTCTCCGCGTTGAACCACTTCACAGTTCCCTGTGGCATCTTTCGTACATTCCTTCTCTATATTCACCGGGCGGTCCGCCGTCTTTCGGTAGACCGGGCCCGTTCCGACCGCCATACCTTCGTGGAGTGCTCGGAACTCGACCCGACCTACAACCCTCGCAGGAACCGCGATCGCAACGTCGTTCCTGCGAGTGCTGATACACGAACACAGAAGCTGCGACCGCCGTAAGTCAATCATGTTCGGGGCCGCTGCGACAGTCTGACGAGCGGTTCTGCCGATCCTGTAGTGAACAATTCACATAGGACAGTTCCTACGTGGCATGCGGGAGGGCGAATGTGGCAAATCCGATAGCCGACTTCGGCCGGGAACTACTGGCGTGCGCGGTCGAGGGGGCCTCGCCGGCCGGTGCCACCGCGCACCCGCCGCTGCGCCACGTCGCCGAACTGCCGCCGCGCCGGGCGCAGCTGCGCTCGTGGCCGTGCTGGGCCCACTCAGATGTGGTGCGTGCCTTTCTTGATCGGGGCGTGGCTGCACCGTGGTCCCATCAGCTGTCCGCCGCGCAGTTCGCTCGCGACGGCCGCCACGTCGTGGTGAGCACCGGCACCGCATCGGGCAAATCACTGGCCTACCAGCTACCGATACTGACGGCAATGGTTGAGGATCCGCGGGCCCGCGCGTTGTATCTGTCACCGACCAAAGCGTTGGGGCACGACCAGTTGCGGGCGGTGACGGAGTTGACCACGGCGATCCCGGGGCTCGTCGACGTCGCACCGGCGGCCTACGACGGCGACAGCCCGACCGAAATCCGCCGCTTCGCCCGGGAGCGTTCGCGGTGGATCTTCTCCAACCCGGACATGATCCACCTGTCCCTGCTGCGCAACCACCCGAAATGGGCCGTGTTCCTGCGCCACCTGCGCTATCTGGTGGTCGATGAATGGCACTACTACCGCGGTGTTTTCGGATCGAATGTCGCCATGGTGCTGCGTCGGCTGCTGCGACTGTGCGCCCGGTACTCACCCACCGGTCAGATGCCGACGGTGATCTTCGCCAGCGCGAGCACCGCCGAACCCGGGCGCACCGCGTCCGAACTCATCGGCCAGACCGTCGTGGAAGTGGCCGAGGACGGTTCACCACAAGGGGCACGAACCGTCGCGCTGTGGGAGCCGGCGCTGATCGAGGAGCTGGTGGGCGAGAACGGTGCGCCGGTACGGCGTTCGGCCGGCGCCGAGGCGGCCCGCGTGATGGCCGATCTGATGACCGAGGGAGCCCGCACCCTGGCCTTCGTGCGGTCCCGCCGGGGCGCCGAGCTGGTCGCCCTGAGCGCACGAGCCAGATTGGCCGACACCGCACCGCATCTGGTCGAGCAGGTGGCGTCCTACCGCGCCGGCTACCTGGCCGAGGACCGTCGCGAACTCGAAGCCGCGCTCGGTGACGGACGACTGCGCGGAGTGGCCACCACCAATGCCCTCGAACTGGGTGTGGACATAGCCGGTCTGGATGCCGTTGTACTGGCTGGGTTCCCGGGGACGGTGGCATCGTTCTGGCAGCAGGCGGGTCGTGCCGGCAGACGCGGCCAGGGCGCGCTGGTGGTGTTGATCGCCCGTGACGACCCGCTCGACACCTATCTGGTGCACCATCCCGCCGCGCTGTTGGACAAGCCGATAGAACGGGTGGTGATCGACCCGACCAATCCGTATGTGCTTGGTCCACAACTTCTTTGCGCTGCCACCGAATTGCCGATCACCGACGCCGAGGTGCGGTTGTGGGACGCCCAATCGGTGGCGGAGACGCTGGTTGACGATGGGCTGCTGCGGCGTCGGCCCACCGGTTACTTCCCTTCCCCGGGAGTCGATCCGCATCCGGCGGTGGACATTCGCGGCGGTTCGGGCGGCCAGATCGCGATCCTGGAGTTCGGCACCGGCCGGATGCTGGGCAGCGCCGGAGCCGGGCAGGCGCCGGCCTGCGTCCACCCCGGTGCGGTGTACCTGCACCAGGGCGAAAGCTACCTGGTCGATTCTCTGGATCTCGACGACGGCGTCGCGTTCGTGCACGCCGAGGATCCCGGTTACACCACGTTCGCGCGCGAGGTGACCGACATCAAGGTCACCGGGGAAGGCCGGCGCAGCCGTCACGGCGAGGTCACCGTCGGACTGGTGCCGGTGTCGGTGAACAACACCGTCACCGGATATCTGCGCCGCCGGATGGACGGCGAGGTCATCGATTTCATCGAGCTGGACATGCCCACCCGCACCCTCGACACCATGGCGGTGATGTGCACCATCACACCGGAAGCGCTGCAGCGCAACGGGATCGACCTGCTGCGCTTTCCGGGTTCTCTCCATGCCGCCGAGCACGCCGCGATCGGCCTGCTGCCATTGGTGGCCAGCTGCGATCGCGGCGACATCGGCGGGGTGTCCACCGCTGTGGGGCCGGTCGACGGACTGCCCTCGATCTTCGTCTACGACGGGCACCCGGGCGGGGCGGGGTTCGCTGCCCGTGGTTTCGACACCATCACCGAGTGGTGGCGGGCCACCGCCTCGGCAATCGAAGCCTGCGAGTGCCCGTCGGGCTGCCCGTCCTGTGTGCAGTCCCCGAAGTGCGGCAATGCCAATGATCCGCTGGACAAGGCCGGGGCGATCGTGGTGCTACGAACGGTGGTGCGGGCGGTATCGGGACACCCGGATAGGATCTCCCCATGAACCACGACTGGTTGCTCGTGGAGACACTCGGGGCTGAGCCGGTGGTGGTCGCAGAGGGCGTCCATACCAGAAATCTGGTCCCGATCGGCACGGCGCTGCGCCGCAACCCGCACCTGATGGCCATCCAGACCGCCATCGGCGAGACCGTACGCGCCGGCACCGGGCTGTCCAGCATCACCCCGAAGAACGACTGCGTGATCCGCACCGATGTCGTGCAGATGTCCGACGGCGTCATCCACGGCGTGCAGATCTGGTTGGGTGCGATCGACCGGGAGCCGCCCCCACGTCCGCTGGTCGGGCCGCTGATCTGGAATCTCACCGAGGGCACCGCCACCGACACCATCGAATCGCTGCGCGTCGGAGGCTGGGATCCGGCGCGACAGAACCTGCACGGGCGCGCGTTCGCCGACGATCTGCCCCGGCGCGACCTCAATCCCTACGAGGCCAAGGTGCTGGGGATGGTGATCAAACCCGAACCGGGCGTGGTGATCTGCAGTACCTGGGACGTCGAGGACTATTTGGGTCAGCCGATCACGGTGGGGTTCGTGTCCCGCTCGCTGGCCGAAAAGCTCGACAACGGGACCGAACAGGTGATCTGTCGTGCGATGAACTGGCGCAGCATCAACGAGGGCAACACCATCCAGCAGAATCTGCTCGCGCAGCGCATCCTCGACGGGCTGGCCGAACCCGGTGTGCACCGGGCGCTGGTCGATCCCACGCACTGGACGTTGCTGAAGTGGCTCGACGACCCGGCCCCGTTCTTCGACTGGCGCGCCGGCATGGGCAGCGACCGCGTCATCCATCCGCAGGACAAGGACGCGATAGCCGCGATGGCCGACCAATTCACGTCCGGGCCGGCTTCGGGCGTGCTGCGGCTGGTGGATCGCCAGGGCGGCTGGACCCCGGTGCACGTCACGGTGCACCGGGTCGAGCTCGAGGACGGCGTCGACGCGGCACTGGCGTTGCTGCGCACCCCGACGACCGAAGAACTCGCAGAGCTGACCGAACGCGACAAGCGCCCGGCGCGAGCGACGTCGGGCTGGAAGATCGGCCCGCGCCGGGGGCGTTAGACGTCAGTCACCACGGCCACGGCCTTTATTGCCCTTGCCGGTGTCCCCCTTGTTGGGTTTGCCCGGCTTGCCAGCCGTCGGTGGCGCTGCCGGCGCGGACTCCACCGGCGCGACGACGGGTGTCGTCGGCGGCGGTGCGGGTGCCAGGGAGGGCGAGGGGACGGTAGTACTGGTGCTGACCGGCCGGACAGGTTCGGGAGACGAAGAGAACGGTTGCAACGCCAACGCCACCCCGGCGACCAGGAACGCCGCGGCGATCCCGGCCAACACCAGATAGGGGCGCGCCCCCTGGCGCCCCGGGCCGCCCGCCGCCACCGACCCGTGGGCCGTCGGCAGCACCGGGGCGGGCATGACTCGCGTAGGCGGCCGCGGGCCCATCGGCACCTGACCGGCCAGCGCGGCACGCATCTGGTCGGCGCCGGCGAAGCGCTGCTCCGGCGACCGCGCCATCGCGCAATCGATGACACCGGCGAGAACCGGATCGATGTCGAAGGAACTCAGCGGCGGTGGGGGCGCTACAAGGATGGCGTGTACCACCGCCCCAGGGTTGTCCTGCGGAAACGCGCGACGTCCGAGCAGGGCCTCATATCCGATGACGCCTACCGCGTACAGATCGTCGGCGACCGAAGCCGCGGCGCCGGCAATTCGCTCCGGGCTCATGTAACACATCGTTCCGATGATCTGGCCGGTAGCCGTGGCTGCACAGTCGGCGGTCTTGGCAATGCCGAAATCGGCGACCTTGAGCCGGTCGCCGCTCGCGGACACCAGAATGTTGCCCGGCTTGACGTCACGATGCAGCACACCGGCGCGGTGCGCGACACTCAGCGCCGCGAGCACTTCGTCGAGCATCGATCGCACCTGCCCCGGGCTCATCGGGCCCTGGGCCATCACATCGCTCAACGTGGTGCCCGGAAGGCGTTCCATCACGATGAACGGACTGCCGTCGTGCTCGCCGAAGTCGTGAACTGCGACGATGTTCGGGTGCTCCAGGGCCGCGGCGGCACGGGCCTCCTGCTCGAATCGCCGGCGGATGTCGGGGGCCTCGCCCAGACCGGGATGCAGCATCTTGACCGCCACCGGTCGGTGCAACAGCGTGTCGAAGGCGTCGCGGACCTCGGCCATGCCGCCGCGGCCCAGTACTGCGCCCAGTTCGTAGCGGCCGGCGAGAACATCGGGGACGTCGTGGCCGGTCATGGTTATCTGCGTAGCCTCCCTGACCGGGCGATAAACCCGTTCGCTGCTCACAGCGGACCGGCTCTGGCGACTGCTCGTGCGGGTCCGACCGACCACGGCAGATGCACCGGAACAGACACCTGCACCGTGACGTCGAGGCCCTCGATCCGGCAAACCGACAAGTCGGCGCCCACCGCCTCGGTGACCGTCTGCGCCGTTGCGCACGCCGCGTCGGGGCCCGCTGTCAGGCGCACCGCGGCGCTGAACGCAGCCAGATCCGCGGCGGCCTGGGCTCGGTGCCGAGCGATCGCCGCCGAACCGAGGTGCGCACCCGCTGCGGCCACCGCCAGCACAGCGACGATCATCGCCACGGCGATGATGCTGGCCGAACCCCGGTCGTCAGCCGGTCGGCTCGATGACCGAGACGCTGCGCGCCCCGATCCGGATGCCGGGCAGCACCGACGCCGACGCTGTGGTGGTGGCTTCCACGAAACCGCCACGCCGCTGCACCGCGATGATCGCCCCGGTCGGCGCGAGCTGCCGGGCCGCCGCGGTGGCGGCGGCATCGTCACCGCGTGCGGCCAGCCTGGCTGCCTCCCGGGCGGCGTCGATACAGCGCAGTTGCATCGACAGTGCGGACAGCCCCGCCAGACACACGGCCAACACGGCCACCAGCGCCAGCACCGAAAACGCGGCCTCCACGGCAACTGCACCGGCGTCGCCGCTCAGACGTTGGTGTTCAACGCCCGACCGATGATGTTGGTCAACGCACCGACGATCGAGTCGCCGGTGATCACCGTGTACAGAATGGCACCGAACGCCGCGGCGGCAATCGTGCCGATGGCGTAGTCATACCGCTACGATTACAACAATGAAACAGCAGGTCACCGCGACGCGAGCTCTGATCGTAGTCAGGTTGTCCCGCGTCACCGAGGCCACCACTTCGCCGGAGCGGCAACTACAAGAGTGCCGCGACCTCTGCGCCCAGCGCGGCTACGAGGTCGTCGGCGTGGCCGAGGACTTGGACGTGAGCGCCGGCAAGACAACCCCCTTCGAGCGTGCAGCTCTGAAGGGATGGATCGGACTCGATGGCCGCGACGACCCCGGTCGATCGCACGAGTACGACGTGATCGTGGTCTGGCGCGTCGATCGGATCGTGCGGCGGTTGTTCGACCTGGCCGACCTCATCCGGTGGTGTCAGCGGTGGGACGTGGCGCTGGTGAGTGCCACCGAGCAGTTCATCGACCTGACCCATTCGTTCGGCGACATGATCGCCTTGCTCGTCGCCAAGGTCGCAGAGATGGAACTGGCCGCGATCAGCGAGCGCAACCGCTCGGCTGCTCGAAGCAATCTCCAGGCCGGGAAGTATCGCGGCGGTGTCCCGCCGTGGGGTTACCTCCCCGACAAGATCGACGGCGAATGGCGGCTGGTCCCCGACAAGGTCCAGTCCGACGAGATCGCCGGCGTGGTCAAGCGAGTCCTGGCCGGAGACCCGTTGCGGGCCATCGCCCACGACATGACAGAGCGCGGTGTGTTGACCCCCCGCGACCGGCTGGCCCAGGTGAAGGGCAGAGAGGTCAAGGGCTACGCCTGGCACTCCGGCCCGCTCAAGCGTGCCCTGACGAACCAGGCTCTACTCGGGTATGTGATGTCAGGAGACGAGCCGATCCGCAACGATGACGGATCGCCGGTGGTTCGCTCTGCACCGATCCTCAGCCGCGAGGTGTTCGACCGCCTCGGCGTCGAGCTGGCAAGCCGGGAGAACCGCAAGGAACCGACGAAGCGAAGCACGGCGCTGCTGTTGCAGGTGATCTACTGCGGTGTCTGCGGTCGACCTGCCTACAGGCTGAAAGGCGGCAAAGGACGTACGCCTCGGTACCGGTGCGCGTCGGCGCAGTACAAAGTCAACTGCGGCAACCGGTCGATTCCGCTGTCCGAAGCCGACGACATCGTCGAGCAACTGGTCCTCGGGATGCTCGGGGAGTCGGAACGGCTGGAACGAGTCTGGGACTCGGGATCTGATCACACAGCGGAGCTGGACGAGATCAACTCGACGTTGGTGGACCTCACCGGCTTGATCGGCACCGCGGCCTATGGCGCCGGCACCCCGCAGCGTGCGGCGCTTGATCGGCGTATCGAAGGGCTGGCCGCGAGGCAGGCCGAGTTGTCGGCTGAGGAAGTCAAACCGTCAGGGTGGGCGTGGCAGCCCACCGGGGAGAAGTTCGGCGACTGGTGGGCTCGTCAGGACGTGGTGTCGAAGAACGTCTGGCTACGGTCGATGAACGTGCATCTCGGGTTCACCTATTCACTGGACGGTGGCAGACGGAGCGCCGACCTAGATCTCGGTGACCTGCAGACGCTGACTCAGCAGTTGAAGCCGACCGGTGCGGTCGCACGGTGGCAAGAGATTTTCGCGGCGATGACCGATAGCGGCGTTCAAGGTATCGAGCTCGGGTCAGGTGAGCCCAAGATCGTCCGCGAGTAGCTGCAGTTCCCACCGGACAAAGTCGATCGCAGCGACGACCGCTGGGTCGTCGGGGTCCAGCCCTTCGGCGCGGAGCGCGTCTCGCTCGATGTCATCCATATCGGGTTAGACGCGGAGCGGCCACGTCCGGTTCCGCTTACGTGTCCCCTCGTTGGCCTCGGAAGAGCTCCACGACGCACGCGAACACCATCACGGCGTGCTCCCAGTCGGCCAGCAGTCCCGTGCCCGATGCCAAGGCGACGGCGATTGCGAGGACGATTCGGGGATCGAGCTGGCTCGGGGGTGCGGGCTTCTGAGGCTCACGTGTCGGATCTATGCTCACCGTTGGTTCCTTCGAGTTGTGCTGACGAGACGGGACTGCTGTTGCTGCCTCGCACCGTTCCAGCGGTGCGGGGCAGTTCTATCTGTAAGCGATGCTGCTGACAGCGGTGTAATTCACCCCTGCCCGGCTCACGTTAGACGTTGCTGCACTTAACGCAACCTGCCCCTGTGGATGAACCTGTGAGTTGGTGTTTGCAACTTGTGAATGGCACGCCCAAGACCTGGGGATAACCTGTTGGTTGACAAATTCAGGAAGAAGTATCTAGCCAGTTCCAGCGCCTTTTGCTGCCCCAAATCGAGATTCAGCCGGTGTGTCGCAACGTATCCAGCGCCCGGGCGTGTCGCTGCCTCGGCTAATGGAGGTGAACGCCAGTCGTCGGCGCCGAGTTGGGACTTTGCCACAACCGGCTCAGGTCAATTTGCCCCGAACCTCGACTGAGATTGGCTTGACCTTCTTGGCAAGCTCGCTGACTTCGGCCAGCAGCTCTGCCGCTTTCTCGGTCGGTCGGCCTTCGCGCTTTCCTCGTGTCGTCGGCGTGAGCCACCCGTCTGCACGCGCTTGCTTGATGTGGTGACGAACCGTCTCAGCCGGGACGGGTTCGCCGTCGCCACCTAGCGCCGCGCCTAACGTCTCGGCGACGTTGACGTTCTGGCCGATGAGTTCGGAGTAGGCCAGGGCCAGCAGCGCCAGGTATTCCTCGGTGACCCTGCCGTGTCCCTCACGGTAGGCGGTTGCCATCCGGTCAAGCGTGTCGGTGTCTGCCGCCACTTCGGGGAACTGTGCGTTCACCCGCTGACGATTCCGATTCACCATCTCCTCACGTCGGAAATGGTCGAGCAACGACCGTGTGGCGTCACGGACCACCTGCAGGTCCATCTCCCCGCCGTCTGCGGCTCGGATGTTAACGCCTACCAGGCGATTCCCGTCGTCGTGAACCAACTGGACTCGGTAGGGCTTGACGATGTCGGTGGTCCTCTCCATGCCCTTGACTCTACACCAGATCACCATGTCCATCGGTTCATCTTGACATACATAGGGACATAGTGAGATAGTGATTCCGTCAGTGGATGGCGACCACAACAGAAGACGTAGGACCACCGGCCCCCTTCGGAGAGGGATGTCGCAGCCGCCCCGAGGGGGTGCGGTGTGGGGGTTCGAACAACTACATAGCGGAGACCGTGAGAGATACGGGCCGGGTGAGCGTTGGTTCTCAGATACGCCATGACCCCCGGTAGGGAGGGTGCGGCTACCGCCGCGTCCGACCAGGAACGGCGAGAGCCAGGTAACGGCACGGTCAGTCGAATTGTGGTTCGTCATCGACGGCACAAAGGGCCGGCAGGCCAACCCGGAGGCAGCCGTTACTAGCTGCCAGCAACCCATCACCAGGAGAAGAAGTTGACCATTCAGACAGTGAGCAGCAAGTGATCCCAGCAGCCGAGGCCGCTCCCGGCCTGTTCCCGATCGAGATCGTCCGACCGCATTGGTTGATCGCCCACGGCGACAGCGACCGTGTCGAAGTCCTGCGGAGTCCGCTCGTCCGCGAGACGGACCCGTCCTACGAGCCGGTGCGCCGGTTCATCGCGGACCACGGCCTGGTTCTGGCCGCGCAGCAGAGCTTCCCCGATGAGAGCTTCATGTTCGGGTCGGTCGAGGTATCGGTGTTCGTCCCGCCGGCTGCGCGGGACGGTGTGCTCGCCGGCGCGGCGTTGTCGTTGCCGTGGCACGGTGCGGCGTTGGCAGGTGCGGAGTGAGCATCACGATCGTCCAGTTGGCGACCCCGGGCGCCCGCGCCATAGCCAACGCAGACGTCGGCCAGTTGCTCCGCACCCCCGACGTCCCCGAGGACCACGGTTTCGCCCGGGTGGCACGTCTGTTCTTCAAGCTGGCAGGCCTTCACCTGTGTCGGTACAACCGGGCTGGCATGAAGCGTGCCTGGCCCAGCGACTGGGACGACTCAACCGTGCGGTTGCTCGACAGCGGCCGGGAGCTGATGGCCGAGAACGAGTTTGAGGTTTTCGCTCCGCTGGGGGTGTCGGTTGGGGAGATGGGCGAGACGCCGTCGTGGGACGACGAGCTCGGCGACCTTTACGTCGAGATCCCCGGCGTCTGCTCGATCCGAGACGACGACCAGTTGACCGAGTTCCTGCTGAGGTGGAAGGACGGGGGTGTCGGGTGAGTCGTCCCGATGTCCAGTCGTTCCGGTCGGACCACGGCAAGACGCTGTACCGCGTCTCGACGCCGACCAACAGCAAGCGTCTCATTTTCGACGCCGACGAGCTTCGGGCTCTCGGCTGCCAGATTGCAATCGTGCTCGGAGGCACCCGCGTTGACCGACCGACCTAAGTTCGACAAGTTCCGTTGGAACGATCACCCCACCCGCGTCGCGCTGACCGGCACAGCGGGAGCACTTGCCACGGTGATGTACAACCGCGCCAGTGCCGACGGGACCAAGGTGTACGGCTCTCGCAAGTCGCTGGCCGAACAACTGGGCGTCGACGTCAGGACCGTGAGCCGAGCGCGTAAGCGACTGGTCTCGCTGGGGTTGATCGAGCTCGTCTCCAGTGGATCGAGTTACGGCAAGCAGTCCAACGAGTACCGGCTAACGATGCCCCCGGAGCCTCATAGGACATCGGCACCTGAGGGGACATCCTCAGGGGACATTTCGGAGCTGAGGGGACATTTATGTCCCACCTCAGGGGACACCAGTGTCCCCCCAATAGACCCGGGTAATAGACCCGGGTCTCTAACTACTAGAGGGGACATCCCAGATGCCCCCCCAGCAGTTGCCCCAACCAGATCAGGCTCTGGTGAGTCCGAGCCAGTCCTGTGGCCTGTCTCGTCCTCAACCAGCAATTGCGTCGAGGACTCCCCAACGGAGTCCGAGACTGGCGTCTCGTCCTCCTGGCGGGACATCTCCGATGTCCCCGCTACGGCGACCGATGACGACGGTTACGAGGCATGGGTGCAGTCGCTCGTGGACAAGCACTTCGGTACGTCCGAGCCTGGCGACGGAGACGACCGAAGCCAGGGTTGGTCGCTTCTCCACAACACCAAGTGCAGGGACGCCGGCCCGTTCCCCACGGAGCCGGTCGACTGCCCAGCGTGCAACCGATCGAGAGCTGGGCGATGAGCACCACAGTCGAGCCCGAGAACTACGCGGCAATACGTGCCGCCGGAATCGCGGAGACACTCCGCACGAGACCGAGCGGCTACACCGAGCGAGACGCGGCCAACATCGACCGGTGGCGACAGGCGAACCCCAACGCGTTGCGTACGTGGACGACCACGTACGGCTGTGTCGTGGCCTTCGGCGGGATGCTGGTCTACTACGGCAGGTGCAAGCACTGCGGTGATCTCGTGACGACCCGCCGGAAGATGGCCTACCGCCCGAACAACGGACGGTGGCCGTACACCTGCCAGGGCTGTCGCAGCCGGCGCGAGAAGAAGCACAACGCCGACGCCAAGCACCGCATGAGGGCGCTCCGTAGACGCACCGAGTTCCCGGCAGATGGTGACCCCTACGCCGAGAAGCGGCAGCAATTCGCATCAGCCGCCCGGGAACGCTACCTGGTTGAGTGCAAGCGGCTGGGCATCAAGCCCAAGCACGCGTGAAATGCATCACCACAGGTAATTTTTTCTGTTCCTCGTTTTATCTATAACGGTGTAAGGGGTTCGCCTCCTCCTGGGCTGACTTCCTTTCGAGGGGTTGCTTCTCTGGCGAGATCCCCACGGCCTTCGGGTCGTGGGGTTTCTCTGTCTCTGGACCCCGCGTGAGCCTCAGCGATTCCGCTGGGGCTCTTTTCATTTCCCACCCATCCATAAGCAATGGAAGGAGGTTGCTTCATGGCCTCAAACATGTGCCGCAACGGTCGGCACCCCATCCGAGGACCACAGGACCGGATCGCCTCTTCGGGAGGATGCCGGCGCTGCAACCTTGAAGCTGGCGCACGATACCGCCAGCGCAACCGCGAAGCGCGGGATCTCGTCCGCGCTCTACAACTGGCAGTGGCCTGATGAGCGATTCCGTCGAAGTTGGACGGATCTCGGTCAAGGTCACCCCCGACACCAAGGACTTTCGTAGGAAGCTGCTGGGCGATCTGAGGAAGATCGAGCAGTCGATCAAGTGTGTGATCGACGTTGAGCCCAACATAAAGGGCTTCCGGCAGAAGGTGGACGCCGCGACCAAGGGCCTCAAGGCGCAGGTCGACTTGGAGACCAACGCGGCCCACCTCCGACAGCGCGTGCAGACAGCGACCAAAGGCCTCAAGGCCGAGGTCGACATCGGCGTCAAGAGAGGGACGCTCGATCGGCTCGCCACGTCGCTAGCCAACATGCAAGGCCCGTCGTTCGGGTCAGGCATCAACCCGGCGGGGTACGCGGTGATCGCCGCCGGCATTGCCGCTATCACCCCGCTACTCTCTGGCGCGCTGGGAGTCATCACCACAGCGCTGCTGACGCTCCCCGGAATCATCACCGCCGTAGGTGTCCCGATCGCAGCGTTGACGCTGGGAATCGACGGATTCAAGGCGGCTGCCGAGAGACTCAAAGACCCGTTTGAAGCCCTCCGAGGGCTGATGTCGGAGCGCGTCGAAGATCAGTTCACTCCTGTGTTCGACAAGCTGGGAGAGGTCTTCCCGATGCTCAGGTCGTCTCTGCCGTCTGTGACGCAGGGCCTGGCCGACATGGCGCAGTCACTCGTGGACACGATCACCTCACCGGAGAACCTGTCGAAGGTCGAAGCCACGATCAACGACATCGCCCAGGCGCTGAAAGACGCGACCCCGGGAGTCAACGGGTTCACATCGGGATTCCTTGACCTCATCAAGGGATTCACCGGCAACCTGCCCGGTCTTACGGACTGGCTCAACACGACCGGCCAGTCGTTCAAGGACTGGGCGGCAGACTTCACCCGCAGGGACTGGTTTACCGGAAAATCGCAGTTCGACCAGGCACTAGGTGGTCTCGGCGACACGCTGAAGATGCTCGGTGACGGGCTGGTCGACATCGGCGGCAAGGCATTGGACTTCTTCTCCGACCCCGAGAAGATCAAGTCGTTCAAGGCCGAACTCGACGGCCTGATCGCGACGCTCTCGACACTGGTCGACCTGTCGAACAGTCTCGCCGGTGTCATGTCCAAGATCCCGGGGTTCTCGGACGGTGAGGCCAACAGCCCGATGGACTTCGCGCCGATCCAAATTCAGTTGATCAAGGAACAGCTGAGCAAGGTCGACTGGTCGGGAGTGTGGGCCGGTCTCACGCACGCCGCCGCAACCGCGTTCGCGGACGTAGCCGCATCGGCTGGTGTCATGATCGCCGGTGTCCGGGAGAAAGCGGGCGAGATTCTCTCGGTTGTGCAACAGGCATGGGCCGGAATCCCCGGTATCGCAGCCAGCGTCTGGGCACAGGTCGTCACCTCGGTATCGACTTCCATCAGCCAGGCAGTGCAGTCGGTCGTCACCGGAGGGAGCCAGATCCTCGCGGAGGTCGGCTCGTGGCCCGGGAAGATCACCGGAGCTCTCGGCAACCTCGGCGGTCTACTCGTCGGCGCCGGCAAGGCGCTGATGGACGGCCTGCTGAACGGCATCAAAGCAGGCGCACAGGCTGTCTACGACTTTGTCAGCGGCATCGCCGGGAAGATCGCGGCCTTGAAAGGTCCGCTGCCGTACGACCGCAAGGTGTTGATCCCCAACGGTGAGGCACTCATGCAAGGTCTGAGAACCGGCCTGGCGACCGGCTTCGAGTCGGTACTCGACATGGCCCGGTCGATGGCCGAGCGGATCTCGAAAGCCATGCAAGAGGGCACCGACCTGACCACCATGCTCGGTGGGAAGAAGCTCCCCGACTTGGCGAAGATGCTCGACACCATCGACGAGCAGAACAAAGAGCTCAAAGTCGAATTGAACTCCACCGAGGACAAGTCGCTGCGGGACACCTTGCGAGGCAACCGCGAGCAGCTCCAGTCGATGCGAGATCTTCTGTCGCTGCAGAAAGAGAAGATCGACAACGAGAGCAAGTACGGCGAAGTCGTCAGCGACAACAAGTCGATGTACGAGGAGCTCGGACGAGCGGTCTTCGAGGGACCGATCAACGCGATCGAGTCCGTAGCCGGCGCAACCGGCGGTCAGTTCCTGCAGGACTTGGGAATCGGCGGTCAGGGTGCGATCTCGCAGGCGCTCCAGCAGGGCCTGCAGTTCGGCAAGCAGTTCGTCTTCAACGTCGCGTCGATGGATGAAGCCCTGACGGCCCAGAACACCCTCACGGCGAAGGAATCGCTGCAGTACTACCGGCGCTGAGCGGGCAACGGACTGTGTCCGTGCCCTTCGGCGCTCAGATGGACAGGGAGCCCCGGAGATCACCTCTCCGGGGTTGCCCCCCGTCATACACCGCAATACCCGCCGGCGGCCCGGTCAGGCCGCTGTTTTCATGCCCTGGGCACCGTGCCCGGGGCGAGCAACCCCCTGAAAAGGAGAACGCCCCAGATGAACACCTACACCCAACCCCACCACATCGCTGACGATGTCAGCCGCTGGACCAGCCTCGGCGTCGAGCTGCCCGCCGAGCTTGAGGAGGCCATCGAGGTCTACGAGACACTGAAATACACCGAAGTGGGCCACCGCCCGGTGTTCGAACTAACCGAGGTCACCACAGCCAACGCCGAGAAGCTCATCCGCGCCTACGCCGACGAGCTCGTGCTGTCTGCCTCGAATGGCGGGCTATCTCCGCTGGAGAAGGCGAAGAACGCAGCCGTGGATTCCGCAGCACGCCGGGTCAACACCGTGGCGGGCCAGGCGGTCCGGTCGATCATCGACCAGTTGACCTCGAGATTCGAGAACCACGTCGAGGCGTACGCCGAAGCGGTGCTGGCGCTGCCGCGTGAGATCACCTCCGAGTCACTGGTGGCAGCCGGTCCTGACGCCGTCGCCTTGTACGGAACCGCACAGCAGGAAGCCGCTCACCTCAACCAGATTCGGAACTGGGTCGCCGGCCTCAACCAACTGCCAGGCGGCGGTAGCCGTGCTCACGAGAACGTGATCACCATCCTTCGGCCCGCTGACAGCCGCGAGCTGATCGAGCTCGACAAAGCCAACGTCCGCGTTGACGCGACGCTGGCCGCGCTCAACCCGGTGTGGGTCGCCGCCGTACGGCTCGGTGTGCAGTTCGCGATCAACACCCCGCGTGAAGCAGCCGAGCTTCGCAAGCGGCTGGAGAAGGACATGCGAGACCAGCTCCGGCAGAAGCATCAGAACGTGGCCTACCTGCCCACCGCCTGACCAACACCGCACCATCGGGAACAGCCCTCAGCTTGACGCTGGGGGCTGTTCTTCTTCTACCGCAGAGGATCTCATGCACACACGTGCTGAGGACCGGGAACGAGAGTTCCTGGCCTACATCGACTCAACCGCCGGGTACAACGCCGCGATCGTCGAGCGCGGCGGTATCCCGTGGCACGACGGCGACATCGAACGCCGTCGAGCACTCGCTAGGCAGCTTGGGATAGCTGCCGACGCTTCGGGACTCGACTTCCGTCGAGCCCTGTTCATGCGCCGCTACCAACGACCAGAGCCACCCAAGGATCTGGCGCCGATCAAGTCCATCAAGTCCTACCAACGAAAGCAGACCGATGAAGCGACAGCCCAGCGCGCCGAAGGTGTTCATGCAACATGTACGAGCCCGACAGAGCAGGCAGCCTGAGCCCGAGCCGATCGAAGGAAGCTTCGAGCAGGCCATCGCCAGGAAGCTGCAGAGTCGTGGAATCATTGCTGTCCCTGGCCTTCCCAGTGAGCCGGAACCGCAGTGGTACGACCTGGCTATCGAGATGAACCGTCGTCAGGCTGAGTCCGAGGCGCAGCGTCAGGCCGAACGCGAAGCCGCAGAGGCAGACCAGAACCGACCTCCCAGCCTTCCGGCGCAGATCGTCTCAGCGATCGCCGGCAAGACCGGGAACCAGATTCCGCTCAACGGCGCAGCCGTCCTGAAGGCAGCACTTGCCGGCGGTCAGGGCACCGTCAACGGCGCTGCCAGGTAGGTAGTGGCAGCTACTGACCTCGGGCCGCTCGCACCTGAAAGGTGATCTCGCCTGACGGCGACATTGTGCCCCCGACGTCAGCGAACCTGTAGCAGCTTTCCATCAGGCCTACCAATTCGACGTAGCGGACTGGCTTCTCAGCGCCGATGGTCAGCTCATCTTCCCGGGGGTTGATTCCGAATGGATCTCCGGGGCCGAACGGCAGCCTCCCTGCACGCAGATTGTCGGCCATTAGCCGATCATCGGCGTGTTGCATTGCATCGCGTATGGCGTTAAGGCGGTTGGAGGCATCTTGGTCAGGCAAGTCAGCAGCACTACCTATTCCCTTGCCGAAAAGGCGTTTCGCTGCGGTAATCGCGCGGTGAGTCGCATCGACACAGGTATCCAGATGGTCGGTTCCGCACCCAGCGAGGTGAGCTTTCCGAACCCAGACCGAATCGCCTTCCTCGCTCTCATCGATCGAGTCCGCTTCGGCATACGCATTACGAGCGGCGTTGTACTCGCGGATCGCTTTCTCGGTCAGGCGAACCATGTGGACATACGTCCATCTGATGCCGTGAGTTTTCAGCTCGTCGGGAATCGCGTTTAGTGCCACAAGTATTGTCCGCTGCAGCATCACCGATGGAAGGTGGTCAACGGGAGGCAGTACGGGCGGCGGCAACCGCGTCGCCTGAGAGGTGTCTGTCACACCCTCTAGGCTATTAGCCTCGGCGAGTCCCGGCTGTGTTTCGGCTGCACGGCAGACCTTGGCCGGGGTGCGCCAGGGTGGTCGGGGGCGTTGAGCACCGTCAGTGGGACAACCCGGTATGGCCGCGACGTACATCCGCACCCCCAGGGGGTGACCCCTACCCCCGGGCGTTTGACCGGTTGGTTATGCGGATGAGCCACCGTATGCGAATCGCATAACCGATTTTCCGACCACGGCCAGCCAGGAGGCCGCAGCGACTGGCGCAGCCAACTACTCGCCGCCGCAGCGGTATTCACCCGGCGCGGTCGACCAACGACCCACCGGGACCGGCCGGAATAACCCCTCTGAAAGGCGCTCAAACCGCCTCGAAACACCCTCGAAAGGAAGACAAGCATCGATGAACAAGCCGAAGATGCCACGGGGCGAGTTCGGTCCCGAAGGCAAGAAGCTCTGGACCGAGTTGACCGAGGTGTTCAACTTCACCGACGAGCCGGCCAAGCTCCGCGTCCTCTACGACGCGTGCAAGCTGGCCGACACGATCAAGCGCATGGACGACGAAGCGGCGAGCGCGCCGCTAGTGGTCGAAGGATCGACCGGACAGCCGGTGATCCACCCGTGCATTTCGCAGGCGAACTCAGCGCGGTCACTGATGGCCACGCTGCTGGGCAAGCTCGGACTACCCGACGCCGACCACTCGGTCGCGGAGAAGAAGGCACGACGCACACGGTCGGCACTCATCGCAGCCCAGGTCAGGTGGGGCTTGGGGACCGGGTCGTGACCACCCGTTGGAACGACACCAGGAACCTAACCCTCGCGGAGTCGCTGGCGCAGCGACTGCCAGACCACCTGCTCGATCTCGGGGAGTACGCCGGCGACGGCATCGCCGGATTGAGCCGCTACCGCAGCGACCTGGCCGCGTGGGTCGCGCAGGAGACCGGTCTCACCGCAGCCGAGTACTCCCGGACCACCGAGGGACTCCGCGCTCGCAAGGACGACCCTGCTGAGCAGCTCGTCTCGGAGATCATGAACATCATCGGCGCGGACGACTTCGCGCGCTGGTACCGAGTGCGGCTGACCAGGGCAAGCAGGTGCTTGCACAACGAGGCCGTCACCTGTGCCTGCTCAGACGGGGGCTAATCCCGATCACAGCCGTGATACGACCAATTTGGCCAATGAAACCACTTCGGCCTGACTAGGCTCGGGCCGCAGGAGGGGCGTTACCGTGACACGGACGTCGTCGTGTTCGATACAGACGGTTCGGTAGCTGTCCATGTCCTCGGTGGAGGGACCGACCCACCACGCGGGTATACCAAGACCGTCGAACGGAATGAGCGTTGCGTCCATCGGAAAAGCAGCCTCGCCATTCCTGCACCTAGGGTCGACGATTGAGCCCTCAACCACGAAATTTCTGGCCGCGACACTAACTGTCAATAAACCCCCACTTGGTTCATTCCAGCTGCATTGCGCCACAAAATTGCTGCCCGCGCGTTCGGGTTGATCGCCCGTCGGTTCTTCTACGGTAGCCCCTGTGCTTTGCCGTATCTCGGCAGTTGTCAGCAACACGCAGGGGTTAGGCAGCTCCTGCGACGAGCGTTGCGACGTGGATGTTTGGGTAGCGGCGGTCTGGTCCGGAATCGAGGACGCTTCTGACTGCGATTGAGAACCGCTTCCGCAGCCGGCAGCTACGCAGGCCAAAGCGAACATTACAAAGACGCCACCCCTGAAAAACCGCCCTTCCATAGCGAGGAACCTTACTGCGGCGTTCTGGTAACAACGATCGGAAGTGAGGATTCCATCTTTCGATCGCAGAGTTACAACCACCGGGTGTAACTCTCGACAGTCGAGTACTCGACTGTCGACATCCCGTCGTCGTCGACCGCCAGCACGATGACGCGCGCCTGCAGTTCCCGCAACTGTTCCCTCATCCCCGACCTGCCCTTTCATTTCGACTCACAACACTCCTGTTTGCAGGACGTCACCGGCCAGGCCGATGACCACGGGCACGATGCCCAGGCAGAGGAAGGCCGGCAGGTAGCAGAGCCCCAGCGGGCCGGCGATCAATACCGAGGCACGTTCAGCCTTGGCCGCGGCGGTGTCGGCGGCCGCACCGCGCAGCTGCGTGGCGAGGTCCTCGACGCCGTGCGCCAGCGCGGCGCCCGAGGCCGCCGATCGACGTGCCATCCGCAGGAACGCTTCGATGTGGGCGGGCTGGGAGCCGGCCGGGGTGTCCCACGCGTGCGCGGGGTCCGCGCCGAGCGCCAGCAGGTCGGCGGCTCGGCGCAACAGTGCCGCCATCGGCTCCGGCGCAGTGGCGGCCACCGCCGCCGCGGCGGTCGACACCGCCATGCCCGAACGCAGGCAGGCCGCCAGGACGTCCAGTGTCGATGCCGCGCCGAGCGGGTCCTCGGCGCGGACACCCGCCTGCCGGGCACCGCGCCGGGGAAGACCGGCCTCCAGGCGGACGCCGCTGCCCGGTGACCTCAGCAGCAGCGACGCCGCCAGCAGCAGGGCGGCCCAGCTCATCGGAGGACCCCCGAGGTGATGCGGTCCGACCACAACAAACCTGTGCAGATCAGGATCACCCCGACGAGCAGCAGCCATCCCCCGGCAGGGCGGCCCACCAGAAACGCCAACGGCTCGGCGCCGATCGCGTGCCCGAGGAGTACGCCGAGGATCGGCAGACCGGCCAGGATCACCGCGGTCGCGCGGGCGCCGGCCATTGCGGCCTGCACCCGACCGCGGAACCTCTCGCGCTCGGTGATGTCGCGTTGGGCGGCCTGAACCAGCGTGGCGATCGCCAACCCGTGGATCTGGGCCAACTCCCAGCACACCGCCAGCCGCTCCCAATGGCCCGGCGCGCTCGACCGCGCCCCCGCACTGCGCAGGCCGGCGGCCACGTCGGCGCCCAACAGCGCGCGGGCAGCCACCATGCCCAGCGCGTCGGCGATGCGGCCGGGGGATTCCCGCGCCGCCACGCGCAGCGCTGCGACCGGGTGCGCGCCCACCCGCAACTCCCCGACCAGGATGTCCAGCGCGCCCTGCAGTACGTCGGCATCTGCCGCGCGGTTCTGCGCCCGCCGCCGCTGGCGCCGGCGGGCCAGGACGGTCGCGGTCAGCGCCGCCGCGGCGGCCACCACGGTCCACGGCAACCACACGCACAGCGCAAGACCTCCCAGCGCCGCGAGTGCTCGGTGCGGCACCGGCAGCCGTGTCCTGACGGCCGGCTGCAGTGTGGCGACCCGGTGGCCCACCGATGCCGGTGCTATCAGCAGGGCCATCGCCAACGCCAGCGCCGAGACGATCACCGGTGCCCCCGGGCACGCAGCAACGAGTCCAGATCGTCGGCACCGGTATCGAACCCGGTCTCGGCCCGCCAGCCAGGCAGCACCGCGATCTGTCCGTCGTTGCCACGCCTGACAACTCCGATCTCGCTGAGCCGGCGGCGCCCCGACCGGTCCCGCGCGACATGCAGGACAACCTGGACTACTTATCTGTAACTAAGACCAAGAACTGAGCTGCCCAACTGTTCAGGACGAGCGCTACATGTGTACGCAGTGGAAGGACGAGTCGGATCGGGCTGCACATGTGTAGGACGTGGGTGGGTTTGTCATGCCCTTGACCCCGCACTCATCAGTCCAGTCGTTGGGTCTCATGCCGACCTCGCATGGCGGTATCACCGCCGGAATTGCCCATGGGTCGGCCAATCACGCCACGTTGACGGCGAGATAATAATTTGCCGTGGGCGGCGACTCCTGTGCTGGAAACGCAGATGGCAGTCGTATAGCCTCAGCGAGGCGCAGGAGTTGCCGATAGCTGGGAAGCGTCTCGATGTAGCCCGCGCTCAGCCCCGGGAGATACTGGTGCCGCTGCGGCAAGGCTGAACGGGGGATTGGGGTGCGTGGGGATCTTCGGAGCTTTCGGGTGTTTGGTCGGCTTGTTGGTGAATGGTGGCGAGAACCGGTCGACTACTCCGCGTACGTGCAGTATTTCGCCAAGCGGTCTATGGCCGGCGCTATTCGGGTGATGATCGGCGCCGGCATCGGCCTGATTTCGATCATCACCGTGGCCGCGTTGTTGCCTGCGGCCGAGCCCGCGTTGACGACACCGAAAGTTGTCGTCATCGTTTTCGCAGTCGTGAACTCCTTCTGGGCGGTGATGTGGTGTGTTCGCCCGTGGCCGACGCGTCGGCAGTCACGAGCGTTCATCGTCACCTCAGATGTCGGTATCGCTGCTGTGGCTCTGACCGGATCGAGTTGGCTCATGGGCCTTTTCGCCCTGAACTGCTTTGCGTTGATATCGGTCTATCTGATGTTCTTCGACGGGCCTAAAGCGCTGACGCTGCACACCATCTTCATCCTCGCGACAACGGTGGCGTTTATCGCGCTGGCAAGCGCGGACCACGCCCTCGGCGGAGCTGTCGCCGGCAGGATCCTCGGGGCCGTGGTCCCGGTGATTGCGACACCGCTGGGGATACAGTTCGGTATCCGCACGCTACGCAATGACGCCAACGAGTCCGCAATCGATCCGTTGACTGGTTTGTTGAATCGTCGCGGCCTTCACTTGCACTTCGGTGATCTGCTTGCCTCCGGTGCAGCGGCGAGCGGGGACGCGGTGGTGGTGATTGTTGTCGACCTTGACCGGTTCAAGGAGGTCAACGACACCTACGGCCACACTGTCGGTGACCGTGTGTTGGTGCGATGCGCCCGGTTGATCACGGCGGCCGCCGGAGGGCGGGCCTTGATCGCTCGCGTGGGCGGCGAGGAGTTCGCCGTCGTCGATATCGCCGTTCCTGGCTGTGGCGCACAGAACGCTGAGGCGATCAGGCGTGCGATCGCGGCGGGAGGCTCGCCGGACGTCACTGCCAGCGTGGGGGTCACTAGCGCCGAGCACACCCAGTTCATCGTTGCCAACGAGCGCCCGCAGCTGGTGCTCGACACGCTTATTGCGCGCGCTGACCACGCGATGTTCCACGCGAAACGCAACGGGGGCAACGCAACCCATCAGGTTGAGTGAATCTCTTTGTCCGTGGGCTACTTAGGTTCAATTCGCGTGATTGAATCGCCACCACCACGGGTGATGCGGTGGGCGGTGGGTGTGGTGTTGAACCAGCGTTTGCAGGATCGGGTGAGCACGCTTTGTTCGGAGTAGCCGAGTTGGTTGCATATTTGGTGCAGGCTCAGCTCGGTATCGAGCAGGAGCCGGTGGGCGGTGTCGCGGCGGGATTGGTCGACGAGTCGAGCGAAGGTGGTGCCTTCGGCGGCCAGTCGGCGTTGCAGCGTTTTGGGGTGCAGTCCGAATTGGCGGGCGGCCACCTCGGCGGTGAGGTTCCCGGTAGGGAGCAGTTGGCGGATGACGCTGCACACGGTGCCCGAAAGGCCGCGGGCGGGGTTGTCAAGGGTGGTGGATAGGTAGTTCAGGGCGAGTTGGTGGGCGAGCGGGTCGTGGCTTAGTGGTTGTTGCAGGTCGGCCGCGCGCATCGTGAATCCTGTGGTCGGTTCGTTGAACTGGGGTGGGCAGCCGAAGTAGCGGCGGTAATCGGATCTGGTGCCCAGCGGTGGATGGGGTAGGTGCACTGCCACGGGCCGGTAGGTGGTGCCCAGGAATAGGTGCAGGACTCGCAGGGTGACACCGAGGGCCAGTTCGACTGCCTGGGCGTGTGGGGGTGTCGGGTTGAGTGTGAAGTCGAATTCGAACCGGCTCAGTTCGGGATCGGGATGGGCGCTGATACGGGTGTGGATCCCGGGACTGTAGGCGCTCATGTAGGTGTCGAGGATCGTGAAGGCGTCAGCGACGGTGGCAGCGGTGCGGGCGGCGACGCCAACCGGGCCGAGGATGTCGATGTTCTGTCGTATTGCGAGTTGGCGGCCGAAGTCGGCCATGTTGAGGATGGTGGCGGCGTCTTCGACCGCGGCGATGGCGTTGCGCAGCGGGATGAATCGATCGCGATGTCCGAGGTCGTCGGGGTCGAGGTTGGCCAGTGCCAGCACGGCATCAGGGTCGCCACCATAGGCGGTGACCAGCGAGGTGAAGCCGGTCAGCGACGACCCCCGGATCAAATGCATGTCCACTACAGTCAATAAGTTGTCCATAAATGTCAAGACAAGGAGGGTGGTGGGCAGCAAAGATGGTCGCGGCCCGGTTCGGCACCAATGGTGCCATGGGCGGCCGGTCCGTGGTGATCGACGCGCCAGCGGTGTGTGACGTTCGGAGGCAAGGGGATGTGGTTGAGGATTCACGGTTCGCGGCGGCGTTGGTCGAATATCGTTGCGGTGGTGGCGTTGTCGGCAGCGATAGCGGCGTGCACTGGTGGCGAGGGATCGTCTGAGTCGGCCGAGGATACGGGTGAGGTGAGTGTGCAGCAGATTCGTGAGATCGCTAAGCAGGCCTACATTTATGGGTATCCGATGGTCGACAACTACCGGGTGCAGTACGCGTATTTCGTCGACGAGCACAGCCCACAGTTTGTGGGGCCGTGGAATCGTCTGCATTCCGATGCCCGGGTGTACACCCCGGCCGATACCACCATTCAGACCCCCAACTCCGACACCCCGTATTCCACGCTCGGTGCGGACCTGCGGGCTGAGCCGCTGGTGCTGACTCTGCCGCCAATCGAGAAGGACCGCTATTACTCGATCCAGTTCATCGACGCCTACACCTACAACTTCGCCTATGTGGGCAGCCGCACCACAGGCAACGGGGGCGGCACTTTCTTGCTGGCCGGTCCCGGCTGGAGCGGTGAAAAGCCCGCGGGCATCGATGAGGTGATCCGGTCGGATTCCGAATTCGCGTTCGCGTTGTATCGCACCCAGTTGTTCGGGCCCGATGACATCGACAATGTGAAGATGGTCCAGGCCGGCTACACGATGGAACCGTTGTCGGCATTTCTGGGCCAACAGGCTCCGCAGGCGGCACCGACGGTTGAGTTCCCGGTCCCGCTGAGCGCCGAGCAGCAACGCACGTCCTCGAAGTTCTTCGAGACGCTGGATTTCATCCTGCGTTATGTGCCGGTGCTGGATTCCGAGAAGGAACTGCGCACCAAGTTCGCGTCCATCGGGATCGGCGCAGACAGTGATCTGACCATCGATAGCCTTAGCCCGGAGAAACGCGACGCGTTCGAGGGCGCGATCACCGACGCGTGGAAGGAATTCGACGGGTTGCAGGCCAAGATCGACGCCGGCAAGGTCAGCTCCAATGACCTGTTCGGCACGCGTCAGATGCTCGGCGACAACTATCTGTACCGGATGGCCGGCGCGGTCAACGGAATCTACGGCAACACCGCGGCCGAATCGATCTACCCGATGTTCCCCAACGACGCCGACGGGCAGCCACTCGATGGCGCCAACACCTACATCTACCGGTTCGCACCGGGCCAGTTGCCACCGGTGCGCGCGTTCTGGTCGCTGACGATGTATCGGATGCCCGAGAGCTTGCTGGTGGCCAACCCGATCAATCGCTACCTGATCAACTCGCCGATGCTGGCCAGTCTCAAGCAGGACCCGGACGGGGGTTACACCATCTACGTGCAGCACGAGTCGCCCGGTGCGGACAGGGAGTCCAATTGGCTACCCGCGCCGGAGGGCTCGTTTCGCCTCGTCGAACGCCTCTACTGGCCCGAGCAGGCCGCGCTCGACGGCACCTGGCATGCACCCAAACCCCAGAAGACCTGACGACGACCAGGCAGTATGTGGCGTCAATGTAAGGCGAACCAACACAGGGACCGACATCGATGTCGACTCCTCATGCTTTTGCTTTTCGCGGTGATTGATTGGAGGTCACACGACCATGCCCGGGATTGCTGAGCTGGCAATGGGTGCCGCGCCGATCGCCGGCGGTGTGTTGCTGGGTGCGGTGGCCGGAAACGTGAAAGGCCCCGACATCCGTGCGGGAATCCTCGCCGATTTCGATCTGCTGGACCGAATTCCCGCTGAGCAGGCCGACCGGCGCGCGGCGATGTCGCAGATGATCGGCCAGCGCATCGACACGCTGGTCGAGGCCGGTGAACGCAGCCGTCAACTGCGCAACGCCGCGGCGTCCTATCAGGGCAACTGGCGCGACATTGTCGTGTTCGTCTGCGCGGTGCTGTTCACCATCGTGTGGTGGCACGTCAACCATCACCGCAGCAACTGGCTACCGGTGATTGTCATGTTGATCGTGCTGTCGGTGATCACCGGGATCTATGCCGTACGAGGTGTCGGCCGCGTCCTGACTCAACTGTCGCGCCGCACCGGCAGTACGTCACGGCACCTGGCACCGTAGCGAACTCAGCAAACGGCCTGACCTTATGGACGGCAGAATGGATTACCCCGCCAAGCAGACACCGTGGACAGGTGCGCGCGACGGTACTGGTGACAGCCACCACCCGAAACAAAACAACGAAGGAGTCGCGGAGTATGAGCGAACAAGACGTGGTGAACAGAACGCATCTACCGATTCCGAGTAAGACCCGTACCGGGTTGATCACCTACGACGCGAAGGACCCGGACTGCGCGTTTCCGCCGATCGAGCCGCTGCGGCCACCGGCGGGCGCACCGAATGTGCTGTTGATCCTGCTCGACGATGTGGGTTTCGGCGCGTCGAGCGCGTTCGGCGGGCCATGTCAGACACCGGTCGCCGAACGGCTGGCCGCCGGCGGGCTGAAATACAATCGCTTCCACACCACCGCACTATGCTCGCCGACCCGCCAGGCGCTGCTGACCGGACGCAATCACCATTCCGCCGGTATGGGCGGGATTACTGAGATCGCCACCGGCGCACCGGGGTACAGTTCGGTACTGCCGAATACTATGTCGCCGATCGCGCGGACGCTGAAGCTCAACGGATACAACACCGCCCAGTTCGGCAAGTGCCACGAGGTGCCGGTGTGGCAGACCAGCCCGGTCGGGCCGTTCGACGCGTGGCCGTCGGCAGGCGGAGGTTTCGAGTACTTCTACGGGTTCATCGGCGGCGAGGCGAACCAGTGGTACCCCAGCCTGTATGAAGGCACCACACCGGTGGAGGTCGACCGCACCCCCGAAGAGGGCTACCACTTCATGGAAGACATGACCGACAAGGCGATCGCCTGGATCGGCCAGCAGAAGGCGCTGGCCCCCGACACACCCTTCTTCACCTATTTCGCACCCGGGGCCACCCATGCCCCGCACCACGTGCCCCAAGAGTGGGCCGACAAGTACAAGGGCCGCTTCGATGACGGCTGGGACAAGCTGCGTGAGCAGACTTTCGACCGGCAAAAGGAACTCGGCGTGATTCCGCCGGACTGCGAGCTCACCGCACGGCATCCCGAGATCCCCGCGTGGGAGGACATGCCCGAGGACCTCAAACCGGTCCTGCGCCGCCAGATGGAGGTCTACGCAGGATTTTTGGAGTACACCGACCACCACGTGGGCCGGTTGGTCGACAGCCTCGAGCGCCTCGGCGTGCTGGACGACACCCTGGTGTTCTACATCGTCGGCGACAACGGCGCCTCCGCGGAGGGCACGCTCAACGGCACCTACAACGAGATGCTGAATTTCAACGGCATGGCCGCGATCGAGACCCCGGAGTTCCTCACCAGCAAGATCAACGATCTCGGGGGCCCGGACTCCTACAACCACTACGCAGTCGGCTGGGCACACGCGATGGACACCCCCTATCAATGGACCAAGCAGGTGGCCTCACACTGGGGCGGGACCCGCAACGGCACCATCGTGCACTGGCCCAAGGGCATCACCGCGAAGGCCGAAGTCCGTAGCCAGTTCCATCACGTCATCGATGTCGCGCCGACGATCCTGGAGGCCGCTGGCATACCGGAGCCGGTGTTCGTCAACGGCATCCAGCAACACCCCATCGAGGGCACCAGCATGCTGTACTCGTTCAACGACGGGCAAGCACCCGACCGGCACGAAACTCAGTACTTCGAGATGTTCGGAAACCGCGGCATCTACCACAAGGGCTGGACCGCGGTCACCAAGCACAAGACGCCCTGGCTGCTGATGGGCGAACAGACGGTCGCCTTCGACGATGACGTGTGGGAACTATATGACACCAGCCAGGATTGGAGTCAGGCCAAGAATCTGGCCGAGGAGTTGCCCGAGAAGCTTCACGAACTGCAGCGGTTGTGGTTGATCGAAGCCACCCGCTACAACGTGCTGCCCCTCGACGACGACACCGCGCGGCGGCTGAATTCCGACCTGGCCGGGCGCCCCCAACTCATCACGGGCAACACCCAAGTGCTATTTGCGGGCATGGGCCGGTTGTCGGAGAACTGCGTCCTCAACGTCAAGAACAAATCGCACTCGGTGACCGCCGAGATTGTGGTGCCCGACGTCGGCGCCGAAGGGGTGATCGTGGCTCAGGGCGCCAGCATCGGCGGCTGGAGCCTGTACGCCGCGGGCGGCAAGCTCAAGTACTGCTACAACCTCGGCGGGATCACCCACTTCTACGCCGAATCCACCGAGGCGCTGCCCGCGGGTGAGCATCAGGTGCGCATGGAGTTCGCTTACGCCGGTGGCGGTCTGGGCAAGGGAGGCGACGTCACGCTCTACATCGACGGCGAGAAAGCCGGCGAAGGGCGCGTCGAGGCCACCCTGGCCAACGTGTTCTCCGCCGACGACGGCTGCGACGTCGGGGTGGACACCGGCTCCCCCGTCTCACCCGACTACCCACCGGGCCGCAACGCCTTCAATGGTCGTGTCAAAGGCGTGCAGCTGGCCATCGCCGACGCCGCAGAGGCCGACAATCATCTCGTCTCACCAGCAGATGCGATCCGGATCGCGCTGGCCCGCCAATGACCCCGACCCGAACCGACGAAAGGAAATCACCGATGAGGCTGACACTGAACCGACTCAGGGGCGCCGGAGCGCTCGCGCTTACCGCCGGTGCGCTTCTCGGTGGTGCGGTGGCAGCTGCGGACCCGGCGTCGGATCCGGCCCGCCCACCCCATTGTTCTGCCGCCGATATGGCCGGCATCGCGTCCGGGGTCGCGGCGGCCACCTCGGCCTACCTGTTCACCCACCCCGAGCTGAACGAATTCTTCACCGACCTGCACGGCCAGCCCCACGAGGAGGTGCCCGAATCCACCAGGGCCTACTTCGACGCCCATCCGCAGGAGCACGCAGAGCTGCAGGGTATCCGCCAGCCGCTCGTCGATTTCCGCAACCGCTGCGGATACGGCACCCCGAACGCGTTCGAAGGGCAACAATCGTGAACAGATCCCGTCGGTCGATCCGGGCCCGCGCCATGACGGTGGCGCTCGCGTTCTTGACGTTGCCCGGCGTCATCGTGTTGGCCGCGCCGGCCGGTACTGCCCTTGCCGACGTCTGCGCCAGCGCCGGGCGCCGGATCTCAGTGGGGGGATGTGTCAACATCGCCGACGCGGTCGCACCCTACGTCCCGCCACCGGCCTACTACGCCCCGCTGCCCGAAGACCCGCCACCACCGCCGCCGCCACCGCCTGGCTCGAATGTCAGCGGCTGCATCGGCTACAACGGACGATGGGTCTCCGCCGGGGGCTGCAACTGACCTCGAAGATGGCCACGGCAAATCCCACTCCCACGGACCAGCATGGGAAACCGGACCGCGAGGCCGTAGTCCCCACGACAGCATCGGCCCGGCTCAGGTCGAATCCCCCGGGGTCGTGCAAGCCGTAGGCAAAGGGCGATACAGGTTTGAGTGAGGCGACCTTTCCTGGTGACCGCGCTCGCTGAAATTCCCCACTGACGCTCATCGAAATTCCCCACCCGTGTGGCTCCGCCGAGAAGGGCGGGCCTCCCTCGATGCTGCTGGTGTCTGACGCCAGTAGCTCGGTCGAAGGAGGCCCGCTTTCTCATGCTCACATGGGAGGACGACATGGAAGTACACGCCCTACGAAAACGTGGTTGGTCGATCTCTGCGATCGCCCGCCACACCGGTTTCGACCGCAAAACGGTTCGCAAGTATTTGGCCGGTGACGCTGAGCCCGGGGTGCGGGCGCGGCCGGGCCCGGATCCGTTTGACCCGTTCGTCGACTACGTGTCGGCGCGATTGGTCGAGGACCCGCATCTGTGGGCCCGCACCCTCTACGACGAACTCGAGGTCCTGGGCTTCGGGCTGTCGTATCAGAGCCTGACTCGCAACATCCGCACCCGTGGTTTGCGCCCGGACTGCCAGGCCTGCCGCACCGCCACTGACCGGCCCAACGCGATCATCCCGCATGCGCCTGGTGAGGAAACTCAGTGGGACTGGCTGGAATTGCCCGATCCACCGGCATCATGGGGTTGGGGCAAGAAAGCCTTCCTGTTGGTCGGGTCGCTCGCGCATTCCGGGAAGTGGCGGGCGGTGCTGTCACCGTCGATGGATCAACCGCACCTGGTCGCCGCCATCGACCGCATCGTGCGTGGCCTGGGCGGGCTGACCCGGGTCTGGCGGTTCGACCGGATGGCCACGGTCTGCGATCCGGGCTCGGGGCGGGTCACCGCCAGCTTCGCCGGGGTCGCCAAGCACTACGGGGTCTCGGTGGCGATCTGTCCGCCGCGGCGCGGGAATCGCAAAGGTGTCGTGGAGAAGGTCAATCACACTGCTGCGCAACGCTGGTGGCGCACTCTCGCCGACGACATGACCGTCGAGGCGGCCCAGGTCAGTGTGGACCGCTTCGCCCGGTTGCGTGGTGACACCCGGATCCGGGCCACCGCTGACGGGCGGTCCTCGGTGGCCGTGGTAGCCAAGACCGAGCCGCTGAGCCCGGTGCCGGCGGTGCCGTATCCGGTGATCGTGTCCGAGACCCGGATTGCCTCGCGGCAGGCGTTGGTGTCCTTCCGCGGCAACCGGTACTCGGTGCCACCAGAGCTGGCCTCCGCCCAGGTGCGGGTCAGTCATCCGATTGGTGGTGAGCACCTCGACGTCGCGACCACGGGCGGAATCGTGGTGGCGCGGCACCGCATCGCCACTGACGGGTTGGGGGTGATGGTCCGCGACAGCGGCCACATCATCGCTCTCGATACCGCCGCGATGGCCACCGCAGCGACTGGGCGACCACATCGCCGCAAGGAACGCATCCCACCCGGACCGGACGCCAAAACAGCTGCCGCGCAACTCCTTCAACTCCGCCAAGCAGATTCCGGTGTTGCCGAATCCGACGCGCCACCAAATGATTTCACTGTCATCGACTTGTCCGTCTACGAGCGGGCCGCCCAGAAAAGGACCCTGCAATGACCCCTACCGCACGCACCCCGAAAACCACCACCGGCACCACCGACAAGCAGACACCGACCGGGACGGCGAGCCGCTATCAGCAGCTGCGTTCCCATCTCGCCGAGCTCAAACTCACCGCCGCCGCCGAGGCGCTGCCGTCGGTATTGGATCAGGCCACCGCCGAGGGCCTGTCACTCACGGTGGCCCTGGAACGGCTGCTGGCCGTCGAGGTCGATGCCTCCACCGCCCGCCGTCTGGCGGGGCGCCTGCGGTTCGCGTGCCTGCCCACCCCTGCCACACTGGCTGATTTCGATGTCGATGCCGCCGCCGGTATCGACCGCGCCCTGATCGACGAGCTGGGCGCCTGCCGTTACCTCGAATCAGCGACCAACGTTCTGCTGATCGGTCCGCCAGGGACAGGAAAGACGCACCTCTCAGTCGGATTGGCAAGGGCCGCAGCCCATGCCGGGTATCGCACCTACTTCACCACCGCCGCCGATCTGGCCGCACGATGTCACCGCGCCGCGATCGAAGGACGCTGGGCCACCACCATGCGGTTCTACGCCGGACCGACGCTGCTGGTGATTGATGAACTGGGCTATCTGCCACTGCCCGCTGAGGCTGCTTCGGCGTTGTTTCAGGTTGTGTCCCAACGCTATCTGAAGACCAGCATCGTGATCACCACCAACCGCGGCGTCGGCGCCTGGGGCGACATCCTGGGAGACACCACCGTGGCCGCCGCCATGCTCGACCGACTCCTGCACCGGTCGGTGGTCATCAACCTCGACGGCGAGTCCTACCGGTTACGCGACCACCACGCCGCCGCCGACACCCTCCGCCGAGCCACCACCGGCACCCGCGAACCACTACACAGACCGGTGCTCACAGGTGAGGAATTTCAACGAGCACACCTGAGGATTTTCGGCGAGCGCGATCACCTGGCGCGGAACCCGGCCAAAGACGTATCGAGCGATGTGGGTGGTGTCGCGCCGCACGAGGGGGGTTCGCCCGGCGCGACACCGGCCAGATGGCATGTCCCGTCCCTGAGGCTAGTCCGGCCGTCCAGGACGCCGCGTTGATGAGGCGCTAACGACTAACCGGATCGGCGGTACCGGTCTTGCGCTGCGTGCGGCCCAGGGCCGGTTCGCTCGCCGGCGGCGGGCGCCTGTTGTTGCGACGCAGGCGCGATGACCTCGGTGAGAAGCTGACGCAGACGTGGTTCGGCACCCTGTCCGTGGTAGCAGTCCAGCCAGCTGGCGGTGGTGGCCACCAGGTCGTGGTTGAGAGGAATGGCGTTGCGTGCGATGGCGGTGATCAGGGCCTCGATCGCGGCGAACGTCTCGCCGATACCCAGTGTGATGTAGATGCGGTCGGCGTCGACTCTGCTGAGGTACGGGCGCGCGTTGGCGGCCAATTCCCAGGCCAAGGCGGCATCATCGGGTGCCTGACGCACCGGCGTTTTGCGCGGCGTGGACACCCGGCCTCCCTTTCGCCGACGGTCTGGTCTATCCCGTACCTACGGTAGCGGGTGGGCAGGCCGGGCGCGCGGTACTCGACCCGGGTACCGCGCCGACCAGGGACACCGCATGGGGCAACGCCGATCTGTTTGCCTACCATTCACTTTCCGTACGATTCACTGGCCGCCAGCGTGACCGAGGTGCGCCGGCCGGCGCACGGGTGATCGCACCTGCATTGGCAATCAAGCGCGACACACGTGCACCGGCTCCCGCGCCCGCATCACCCCATGCGTCACTATCGTCACTGTGGTCACAGTGAAGGAACACGCTCTCCGACCCACACGGACCGACGGCAGCCGTGCCAGTCATCGGGACTCGGGGCGGCAGGCTCGCACCGAGATCCAGGTTCAAGCATCGCGCGACACGCATGATATCCGCAGTTCAGGACCACTTATACATGTATAATTTGAGGATGCTAAGCAATGAAACATTGCCGACCCGACACACGGCGCGCCTCCGAAAGGGTGTAGGAAAAACCGTGCAGTATTTCCGCCATGGTGGTTCCGGTGGAGCTGGCGAGACAGCTCGTGGCCCTGCACCGTCTCGCGTTGGCGAGACTGCTCGGCGAGATCGGCGTGGCATTCGACGCGTCGCTGGCGCGGTGGTTCCGCGTATTCCCCGACCCGATGCAGATTCAGGGCGGGACGTTGTGTCAGGACGTACGCAGCCACGTGCTGGCGATGAACGGCATCGACGCGCAGAGCACGAAGGCCCCGACGCCGCGACTGGCGCCAGAGGGTGCCTCCTGCGGACCGGGGTCGACGTTGCGGATGTCGACGGGCCCGAGTTCGTCGGTGCGCATCGGCGATGCGGGGATGGCGTGGGCGCGGGTGCGTCACATCAGCCCGCAACGGGCCGCCGATATCGGTGCGCTGCTCCCGCAGTCGATGCCGCAGTCCAAGCCGGGCAAGCAGATGGCGCTCGACGCCGGCGAGCCCGAGGATCAGCGGGTGTTCGGCCCGGCGGGGATCGGCGACGATTACGAGCTGGTTGTGTACTGGTGGGAGACCCCGGGCCGGTTGTCGGTGGGTGGTGGCATTTTGGCGGTGGTGGCCGATCTGGACACCAACGAGGAGCGGATTCTGGGGTTCGAGCCGTTACCGCTGGCGATTCGGCCGAAGACCGTTGCCGAGCAGCAGAGCGCGGCCGAGGGCGACGACGAGGATGTGCGCGAGGACTTCGAGGAATTCTTGCCCAGAACTGCTCCCGAGACCGGGGAAGCCGAGGCGTAGACGATGAGCTGGTACCGGCCGGGCGCGTGTGGGGACGAGGTGGTCGGTGATGGCGTCGGTAGAGGTGTTCGGCACACGGGTCCGCCAGGCCCGGGTGCTGCGGCGACTGTCAGGCACCGCGGTGATGGATCATCTGGGTTGGCGCTCTCCGCGCCAGACGCGGTTGGAGCAGTCCGAGACCGCGGTCCTCGACGGCGCCGATTTCGATCGGCTGGCGGCGTTGTTGCGTTTCCCGCCAACATTTTTCACGACCGCACCGGCGTCGCGGGTGACGGCGCGGGATCTGTTGTTCCGGGCGCCCAAGTCCACCACGGTCACCGAGAAGGAGTACTTGGCGGTGTTCGCCAACGTCGTCGGTGATCTGCTCGGGCAGCTCAATGCGGTGGCCAAGCTGCCCCCGGTGCTGCTGGAGCCGTTACCGGCGGGCACCGATGTGGTGACTGCGGCCGCGCAGGCGCGGCGCTGGCTGGGGGTGGCGCCAGGGGTGCCGATCAAGTCGCTGACCTACGAGCTGGAAGCTGCCGGGGTGCCGGTGGTGATGCGGATGAAGCACTCACGCTCCACCGGAGTGGTGGACTGGGACACCGATGAGGACGGGCCGGCCGGGTTGTTGACCGAGAAGCATCTGGGTTGCTCGGCGCGGACCGGGGAGTATCGGGAACGGCCGCTGGTGTTGTTGCGGGCGTTGGATTCTTGGGAGCGCACCCGCTGGACAGTCGCCCACGAGATCGGGCACTTGTTGTTGCACCGCTACGGCGATGTCAGCGATGACCAGGAGCGCGAAGCCTCCCGGTTCGCCTCAGAACTGTTGGCGCCAGCCGAAGTGCTCGCCAAAGAGGTGCCGCCGGTTCCCACGCTCAGCGATCTGGTCGATGCGAAGGTGAAGTGGCGTATTTCCCTGGGGGCGTTGATCATTCACCTTCGCGAGTCGAAGCTGATCGATGAGGTCCGCGCCGATACGTTGCAGCGCCAGCTCTACACGCGGATCAACTCCGAGACCGGGCACACCTGGGGCAAGACCGAACCGGGCTGGAATGCCCGCACACCGGAGCGGCCCCGGCTGCTGCGCCGGTGGATGGAGGAATGCTACGGCTCGGTCAGCGTGGAGGCCTTGGCCGCCCACGACCTGATCTACCCCACAGACTTGTTGGCCGACATCCTGGCCGGCCAGCGCGACGCTCCCGCCAAGGTTGCCGCGGCCCCGAACACCGCTTCGACGGTGCTCGATGAGGAGGCGGTCCTGGACCGCGGGGACACGGTGGTGCAGCTACGCCGGCCTCGCCGGCAGGCCTAACAGGGAATTGCGGGGGCGGATCGGGGATGGCACGGACACAACGGATCGCGCTGACCGGCGCCCCGGACACCTACACCGTGCTGGGCCCCGATCACCTGCCGATCGAGGCAGCCGAGGAGTACCTGCAGTTCCTGCGCGATGACGGGTCCTCACCGAACACCGTGAAGGCGTATGCGGCCGGCCTGGCGGCGTGGTGGACGGTGCTGGAGCACACCGGCACCGACTGGCAGGACATCAGTACGAGCCTGTTCGGGCAGTTTCTGGCCTACCTGCGCACCGGGGACCTGCCGGGCACCGCCCGGATCGGCGCACCGGAGGTTTGGCTGGGCACTGCGAGCACCCAGCTGCGGGCCGCGGCGGTGCTGGCGTTCTACCGCTACCACGCAGACGCGAACGGGTTGGCCGGCCCGTATCAGCGACTGTTCACCAGCCGCGGCAAGCGATCACGGTCACGGTATATCCCGATGCTGGCCGGCGTGGGCCGCCCACCACGGTCCAAGGACCGGCCCATCTACACGGTGCGCGGCGGCAACAAGTCCGCCACTCCGGTGCTGCTGCCCACCCAAGTTGCTGCGATCCTTGATGGCTGTGCCACCCAGACCGGACAGGACTGGTCGGGGCCGCCCTCAGGGCTGCGGGACCGGCTGTTGTTCGCGGTGCTCGCCGAGACCGGGATGCGACTGGGTGAAGCGCTGTCGCTGCGGCACCACGATTTTCATATCGGCGCCGGCGGGACACCGTTCATCGACGTGGCCGCCCGACAAGACCATCCGCGCGGGGCCCGCGGCAAGACGCTACTGGCCCGGCGCATCTACATCGGTGACGATCTGGAGGCACTGTATTCGACCTACGTGTGGCACCTGGTCGACCAGGGCGCCGATCTGGACGTGCCCGACCTGGACACTCACTTCGTGTTCGTCAATCTCACCCACGGGCAGCGTTTCCGGCCCATGCGTGCCGAAACCGTCTACGCCAAAATCGATTCGGTGACCAAACGTGCCGGCGGGGTGCTGCCCGATCGGTGGTCACCGCACTGGCTGCGCCACACCCACGCCACCGCGCTGCTGCTCTCCGGGGCCCCGCCGCATGTGGTGATGCGCCGCCTGGGCCACGCCGATATCCAGACCACGCTCTCGACCTACGGATGGGTCACCGAGGACGCCGAGATGCGCACCCTGGCCCAATGGCGCAGCTACGTCGCTGGCTGGAAAGGGCTGCACCATGACCACACCGACTGACCCGCCCGCACCCACGCCGGTCCTCGCCCCCGCACTGGGGTCATGGGCGACTCAATGGGCACAGGTCCCCGAGGCGTGGCGTCGGCCGGTCTATGCGATCTACAGCGCTCCGTTTGATCAGGTGTTTCTGCGCAACCAGTTCTACCTGCAAGCACACCGCGCCGGAGCCGCCCACGATTTCACCCCCGACGCCCCTACTCGGTTCGGCGACGAGATCGCCTGGTGGGTCTGGGTGTGCTGGGACCAGCAGCTTCGCAAGATCGAACCCTCCCTGCTGGCCTGGCTGACCCGCACCCTGCCGGCCGCGATCGCCGAACACCGCACCTGCACCGGAAGGGCACCGGCCAGCATCGCCGACCTGGACCCCAATGCCGTGCTCCGCCAGGCGGTCCTGACCTTTCAGCGCCGCAACATGCGGCTCCCGTCGGCGGGATCGCGGCGCAACATCCGCCATGTCATCGAGCATCTGCACCTGTGGGTATCGGTGCGCTGCACCGATACCCCGTGGTGGGAGCACGATATCTGGGATCTGCGCACCGACCCGCGGATCCCGCGCCGCGACCACGAACCCCGCCACGACACCGCCGTGCGGCTGCGCGATATCGAGCCGGCGTGGCTGCGCGAAGGGCTGCGGTTCTGGCTGCGCAGCGCGTTGACCTACGACCTGCTGGTGTGGTCCTCGGCCGCCGACCGGGCCCGCAACCTGGGCTCGCAGCTGGGCCGGTTCGCCCACGACTACGGCCATCACGATGATCCGCTGATCAGCACCGATCCCGATCAGCTGCGCACCGTGTTCCTCGACTATCTCGGGTATCTGCGTTCCCCGGCCGCGGCCAGCCAGTCTGAGCGCCTCACACCGGATACCGTGGCCACCCTGCAAGCCCAAACCCAGGCGTTCTACACCTTCATGCACGACAACGCCGCCGATGCGGCGACCGCGACGGCCAACCCCCGCTGGCGCGATATTACGCTGACCCACACCGCGCTGTGGTCACCGCTGCACGCGCCCAAACAGCGGCGCCGCGAACGCGAGCTCACCTGGTATGCCACCGCCGACCTGCAGCGCATGCTCACCTATCTCGACGTCCTGGCAGCCCCCGCCGGGCGCAAGGTGGTGCTGACCAAAGCCGACGGCACGATCACCGTCGCCGCCGGCCTCGGTGACCCCCAGGCCGCACGGATCTGGCTGCTGCAGGCCCTGACCGGGCGCCGGGCGTCGGAAATCCTGATGCTCGACCATGATCCGCTGCAGGCCATCCCGGGCCTGGAACGCCCCACCGACGGCGACCCGGACACGTTCGTGGCCCGGCTGCGCTACCAGCAGACCAAAGTCGATGACGTCATTCCCACCATCCTCGTTGAGCAGGCCATCGTTGACATCATCACCGAGCAGCAGAGCTGGCTGAAGGCGACATATCCCGACCTGGCGCCCCGATACCTGTTCCTCGGCGTGAAGAATCAGCACCGCGGTCAGCAGCCCCGCTCCTACAACACCTACCGCACAGCGCTGGCCAAGCTCGACGACTGCCACGATCTCACCGACAGCGCCGGCCGACGACTGCGCTTCACCCAGACCCATCGGTTGCGCCACACCCGGGCCACCGAGCTGCTCAACGATGGCGTTCCGTTCCACGTGGTGCAGCGCTATCTCGGTCATAAAAGCCCTGAGATGACGGCCCGTTACGCGGCCACCTTGGCGGCCACCGCCGAGGCAGAGTTCCTCAAGCACAAGAAGATCGGCGCCCACGGCACCGATATCTCGATCAGCCCCAGCGACATCTATGAGATGACGCAGCTCGGTGCCCGCACCGACCGGATCCTGCCCAACGGGGTCTGTCTGCTCCCGCCGCTCAAACAGTGCGACAAGGGCAATGCTTGTCTGGGCTGCGGTCATTTCGCCACCGATGCCACCCACCTCGATGAGCTGCGTCAGCAGCACGCCGCGACCGAGGCGCTGCTGGCCGCCCGCCGTGACCAGTATCGCCGGCGCAGCGGACGTGAACTCGGTGAGGACAACATCTGGGTGATCGAACGCCGCCGTGAACTGCGATCACTGGAAGCGATCATCGAACGCCTGTCGGCCACCGGAGCCGAAGAGGCGGTATCCGGTGCCGGCACCGGGGCGGGGAAGCGACTGCCGCTGCTGCAAATCCAAACCCGCGGCGCCCACCAGTCAGCCCTCGACAAAGCCCAGCAACCCCGCACCACGGATCAATGACCGCTGCCCGCTCCACCGCCGGACTCAGAAAAGCCAGCACCAAAAGCCGCAACGACGCCCGCCGCAAAATCAAGAAGGCGCTACGCGAAATGCAGCGCGCCGGAATGAATATCAACCCCCACGCAGTCGCCCGCCACGCAGGGGTCGCCCGCAAAACGATCTACAACCACACCGACCTCTTCGACCAAATCCGCGCTGCCTCCGCTACACCACGGCCCCAGATCGCCGACCCTGAACCGACAGCATCAAACTCCCGTTCGCCAGTCGATGCTGCGTTGCGCCAACAACTACGCACCCAGAAACGCCAGTACGACGACTATATCGCCGCCCTCAAATCAGAAATCAGAGACCTTCAACAACAGCTCGCCGCAGCCCACGGCGAGATCCACCGTCTACGCGGCAACGGCAACAGCGGCTGATGAGCCATACCAATCGAATCGCATGGGGTACCCCCAAAAACGGGCTCGCTCGTCAGTTACACCGTTACAGATAACACTGTGTTTCTCGTAGATCCCGCGCATTCAAACGCACCTCGGTAACTGTCTTACACACAGCTATTACTGTTACAGATAAGATCGCGGCGGCGAGCTGGCTGTGCAACGCGGCCCGGTTCAGTCCGCCGAGCGCGGCCAACGCCTCGAAACGGGCCGGCACCTCGGCCGGACTGTTGGCGTGCACGGTGCCGGCACCGCCGTCGTGGCCGGTGTTCAGTGCCGACAGCAGGTCAACGACCTCTGCGCCGCGCACCTCGCCGACGACGATCCGGTCCGGGCGCATCCGCAGCGCCTGGCGGACCAGATCGCGCACCGTCACTTCACCGACGCCTTCGACGTTGGCGGCGCGGGCCACCAGGTTCACCAGATGCGGGTGTCGCGGGGCCAGCTCGGCGGCGTCTTCCACGCACACGATGCGCTCGTCAGCGGGCACCGCGCCGAGCAAGGCCGCCAGCAGAGTCGTCTTCCCGGCGCCCGTCCCGCCGGAGACCACGAATGCCAACCGCGCGGCGATGATGTCTCGCAGCAGGGACAGGGCCTCCGCGGCGATTGCCCCGGACCGGGCGAGTTCGTCGAGATCCTGGGTGGCCGGACGCAACACCCGCAGGGACACACACGTTCCGGCGGCCGCGATCGGAGGCAGCACCGCGTGCAGACGGACCGTCAGCGCTGCCCCGGAAGGCCCGCGCAGCGTCCTGAGGTGCCCATCGACCCAGGGCTGAGCTTCGTCGAGCCGCCGCCCCGCGGTCAGCGCCAGCCGCTGCGCCAGGCGACGCACGGCGGCCTCGTCGGTGAACCGCACCGCGGTGCGCCGCAACCCCGTCCCGTCGTCGACCCAGACCTCATCCGGTGCGGTCACCAGCACGTCGGTGGTCTCCGGTGCCCCCAGCAGCGGTTCCAGGATGCCGGCACCGATCAGTTCGGTCTGCAGTTCACGCAGGCTGCTGAGCACCTCGGCGTCACCGAGGACACCACCTGATTCAGCCCGTATCGCGGCGGCCACGACGCTGGGGCGTAGCGCGGCGCCCTCTGCCGCGAGGCGCTCGCGCACCCGGTCTATCAGCGGCGACGTCATGCGGCCGCCTCGACCGGGCTTTCCAGATGGGGGTTGGCGCGCAACACATCGAGCACGGCGCGAGCCGCGGCGGCCATCGGACTTCGGCGCCGCAACCGCAACCCGCCGTGTTCCAGCGCCGGATCGAGGCCCGGCTCGGGACGCATCGCGGCCAGCACGGGCAGGCCCACGATGCGGCCCACCTCGGCGGGGCGCAGGCCGCCCGGGGCCGGCCCGCGAATCACCAGGCCGGTATTCGGGTTGGCCGCAGCCACCCACCGGGCCGTCGCGGCGGCCGACGCGCTCGAACGCACGTCGGCCACGGTGAGCAGCACCACGAGGTCGGCCAGCGCCAACGCGACGTCGCTGACTGCGTTGGCTTGCCGCGCGACATCGCAGACCACCGGCACGCCGGCGCGGCTGCCGGCGTCGATGACCGATTCGAGTGCAGCGGCGGTGATGTTGGCCGTGATGACGTTGCCGGCTCGGTCGGCGCCGAACATCCGGCTGACGGCGAGCACGCTGACCTCGTGGCGGCGTGGCAGCGCATCGCGCAGCGCCGGATAGCTCAGCCGTCCGCCGGTCAGGGACAGATCCGTCCAGCGCAGGCCGGGTTCGGTCTCGCTGCCCAACAACAGGTCCAGCCCACTGCCCAGCGGATCGGCTTCCACCAGAAGGGATTCGGCGGCGACGCGGGCCAGCGCGGTTGCGAAGATCGACGCCCCCGCACCGCCGCGGCCCGCCAGCACCGCAACCACCGGACCGCGCGTCGCGGCGTCGCGTACCGAATCGGCCGCCTCGGCCAGCACCGCCATCAGGTCGCCGTCCTGGGCGGGCAGCTGGAGCACCTGCTGCGCCCCGACCGCCACTGCCGCCTGCCAGTGCGTCGGACCGGGCGCCACCGCACTGACCAGCAGAACCCGGGATCGGCGAGCCAGCCGGCGCGGCGCGCACCGAGCGGCTGCGGCATCGTCGAGCAGGACCGCGGCAGCGCTGGTCCACGCGCGGCGGGTGGGCGGGTCGTCGGCGCGGATCATGGTCAGCCCGGCGGCAGCCACCACGCGTTCGATGTCGGCGCATAACACGTGGTCGTCGCACAGCGTCAAAATCGCCGCAGCTGACGCGGCGTGGGGGGCGCTGGCGGTCATGAGGCCAGCCTCGAAGCTGCGCCGCGCGGACGCCACCAACCGCCGGCCGAACCGGGGAAATCTGGGGATGAAGTTCGGTGTGGGGAGCAACCGGCGGCCCGATTGCCGAAAATACCGTTCCGCAATCTCATTGGCGCGGTTGATCTATCCGCTTTGCGAAACAACCCCCAGAAAAGGGACGACCCCCGCCAGGGGGGGGAGGAGGCGGAGGTCGTCGTGTATCAGCCCCGGGGGGTCGGGCTGATGCACACCCGGCATAAGCCGAGTGATGCCCACTATACACACGCGGGAACGGGCCGGCGCAAGAGTGAAATACCCAAACGTGATGTAAATCTGGGAAAGATTACAGACGCGGACACGTGTCGTGAACTGCCAATTTGTACAGCTGGCGAGTATTTGTCACATCGGTCGGCTCTATGCTGGCCGATGTGACCGCATCCGAGCCGACGACCAGCGACTCCCGGGTTGACGGCGCCACCGGGCCCGACCGCCATGTGCGTACCGCAGCGTTCTTCGATCTCGACAAAACCGTGATCGCCAAATCCAGCACATTAGCTTTCAGCAAACCCTTCTTCCATCAGGGTCTGATCAATCGCCGGACCGTGCTGAAGTCCGCCTACGCCCAATTCCTGTTCCTCATGTCGGGGGCCGACCACGAGCAGATGGATCGCATGCGCTCCTACATCACCACGATGTGTGCCGGGTGGGACGTCGAACAGGTCAAGTCGATCGTCGGAGAAACCCTGCACGACATCGTCAACCCATTGGTGTTCGCCGAAGCCGCCGAACTCATCGCCGACCACAAACTGTGCGGCCGTGACGTCGTGATCGTGTCGGCCTCCGGGGAGGAGATCGTGGCGCCGATCGCACGGGCGCTCGGGGCCACCCACGCGATGGCCACCCGGATGGTGGTCGAGGACGGCCGCTACACCGGCGACATCGCGTTCTACTGCTTCGGCGAGGGCAAGGTGGCCGCGGTTCGTGCGCTTGCCGCCCGCGAGGGTTACGCGCTCGAACACTGCTATGCCTACTCCGATTCGGTCACCGACATCCCGATGCTCGAGACCGTCGGCCATCCGACGGTGGTCAACCCGGACCGGGCGCTGCGCAAGGAGGCCACTTCTCGGGGATGGGACATCCTGACCTTCTCGCGGCCGGTGTCACTGCGCGACCGCTTCACAGCACCGTCGGGGGCCGCGGTCGCGACCACGGCCGCCGTCGGATTCAGCGCGCTGGCAGCCGGGGCGCTGACGTACACGCTGCTGCGCCGATTCGCGTTCTGAACTGTACCAAAGCGAGATAGCTGACCGGTTCCGGTAACAATCCGGGCGCGGCGCCACAATGGGGCCTTGATGTGATCGCGGTCACGTAGTACAAAGGAGATACGGAAGCCGGGCAAGGCCAAGGTCGAGCCGGAAGAGAAGGCTCTACCTCCCGACCCCGGACTCCCAGCACGGGTCCCGGAACCCACGCGGAGCACATACCGCGGAATAGGTAAAAGCGTTGCGGGCCTGCGTACTTGCGAAAAGCGATCGACGGCGACGGCCTTTTGGGTGGGGCTACAGTCGAAGCGCATCGCATCGCGCCGAGGCCAACCCGCGCAACCCCACACGCACGCTTGGTAACCGGAGGCCAGTGCTTGGCGGGCGGCGCCCGAAGTCGTTTCGAAGTACTTCGGACGCCGCCCGTTTCTGTTTGCTGACTACACCCCTGACTACACCATCTCCTCGGCGATCGACAGCGCTTCCCGCGCGCCGGCGTGCAACCCCTCGCTACTGAGCACCAGCCACGCGGTCAGGCCCTGCGGGGTACCGGAGGCGAATCCGCGCGCCGCGGCCTGATAGTCACCTGAACGGCGCATCCAGTGCACCTCGGGCACGCCCAGCCCGTGCGGATCCAACCCGCTGGCGACCGTGATGAGCCGAGACACCGCCCGCGCCACCACGCCGTCGGCGCTGCCGAACGGCGCCAGCGTGAGCAGCTCACCGTGCGCGACACCGGCCAGCACCGCCGCGGGCACCCGCGTCGCACCCGTCACCAAGGCGGCCAGCATCTCCAGCCGGGGACCCACGTCGGGATCTGACCGGGGACGGCCCAGTGCGTCGGCGTCGACCAGGTCGGCCGCGGCCAGCGCGTGCAGTCGCGCGAGAGTCTGCAGCGGCGCCCGCCGCCACACCCCCACCAACGACCCCTCCCCGCCCTCGAGTGCCTCGGCGACCCGCAACGCACCGGCCAGCACCGGCTCGGTGCCCTCGGCGGGGAACTGCAAGGCTCCGCCGTCGAGCACCGAGGAAGCCCGCGCCGCGCGCAGTGCGGCCTCGGCAGCGGTCTTGGGCCAGCCGCGCAGATTGGTGCGGTGCCGGTGCGCGCGGCCCAATGCTTCACCGGCCTCGGCGGCGGCTTCTGCGACCCCACTCAGCTCCGTCAACGGCGCCAACGGATCTCGACCGGAGGTGCTGCTCGTCACGGTCGCACACGCTAGCCGACCGCTGGACCGACCAGTCATCGCGTTCGTCGCGGATCACCCACCGCCTGCAGCGCGAGTTGTGAGTTGGCGGTTTCTGTGGGCCTCGTAGTGACTACCCTCACAACCATGACCGAGACGCACGTCGACGCTCCGTCGTCCTACCCACCGGCACCCGAGTTCGCCGCGAACGCCAACGCCACCGAAGCGCTCTACCAGCAGGCCGACGCCGACCGGCTCGGGTTCTGGGCCGAGCAGGCGCAACGCCTGGCCTGGGACACCCCGTTCGACGAGGTCCTGGACTGGTCGGACGCACCGTTCGCGAAATGGTTCGTCGGCGGCCGGCTCAACGTTGCCTACAACTGTGTCGATCGCCACGTTGAGGCCGGCAATGGTGACCGCATCGCCATCCACTGGGTCGGCGAACCGGTCGACGATGCTCGCGACATCACCTATGCCGAACTCCAAGACGAGGTGTGCCGGGCCGCCAACGCGCTGACCGAGCTGGGCCTGCAGGCCGGCGACCGGGTGGCGATCTACATGCCGATGGTGCCCGAAGCCATCGTCGCGATGCTGGCGTGTGCGCGGTTGGGCGCCATGCACAGCGTGGTGTTCGCCGGTTTTTCCGCTTCGGCGCTCAAGGCCCGGATCGACGATGCCCAGGCCAAGCTGGTCATCACCACCGACGGTCAGTACCGGCGCGGGTCGGCGGTGTCGTTGAAGAACGCCGTCGACGACGCGATCGGCGACCTCGGTCAGGACAGCCCGGTCCAGCACGTTCTGGTGGTGCGCCGCACCGGCATCGACACGCCGTGGACCGACGGCCGCGATCTGTGGTGGCACGAGACCGTCGGGCGGGCCTCCACCGAGCACACGCCGGAGGCGTTCGACTCCGAACAGCCGCTGTTCCTGCTCTACACCTCCGGGACCACCGGTAAGCCCAAGGGCATCGTGCACACCTCAGGTGGCTACCTGACCCAGGCCGCCTACACCCATCACTACGTCTTCGACGTCAAACCGGACAAGGATGTGTACTGGTGCACCGCCGACATCGGCTGGGTGACCGGGCACAGCTACATCGTCTATGGACCGCTGGCCAACGGCGTCACCCAGGTCGTCTACGAGGGCACGCCGGCCTCGCCGACCGAGCACCGGCACTTCGAAGTCATCGAAAAGTACGGCGTCACCATCTATTACACGGCACCGACGCTGGTGCGGACATTCATGCGCTGGGGCCGCCAGATCCCGGCCGAGCACGACCTGTCGTCGCTGCGGCTGCTCGGATCGGTCGGTGAGCCGATCAACCCGGAGGCCTGGCGCTGGTACCGGATGGCGTTCGGCAAGGACGAGACGCCGATCGTGGACACCTGGTGGCAGACCGAGACCGGCGCGATCATGATCTCTCCGCTGCCGGGCGTGACGACGTGCAAGCCGGGCTCGGCGATGCGCGCCCTTCCCGGGATCTCGGCCAAGGTGGTCGACGACGACGGCAACGAACTCGAACGTTCCCCCGACCACGGCGAGCATGCCACCGGCTACCTGGTGCTCGACCAGCCGTGGCCGGCGATGCTGCGCGGCATCTGGGGTGATCCCGAGCGATTCAAGGAGACCTACTGGTCGCGGTTCGGCGAACAGGGTTGGTACTTCGCCGGTGACGGTGCGCGCATCGGCAGCGACGGTGAGATCTGGGTGCTCGGCCGCATCGACGACGTGATGAACGTCTCCGGGCACCGCATCTCGACCGCCGAGGTCGAGTCGGCGCTGGTCGGCCACTCCGGGGTGGCCGAAGCCGCGGTGGTCGGCGCGACCGACGAGCACACCGGCCAGGCCATCTGCGCGTTCGTCATCCTCAAGACCAGCGCACACGGCGGTGAGGCGAACATGGTCGACGAGTTGCGGGCCGAAGTGGCCCGGGAGATCTCGCCGATCGCCAAGCCGCGCGAGATCCACGTCGTACCGGAGCTGCCGAAGACCCGCAGCGGCAAGATCATGCGCCGGCTACTGCGTGATGTCGCCGAGGGCCGCGAGTTGGGCGACACCTCGACGTTGGTGGATCCCAGCGTGTTCGAGGCGATCCGGGCCAGCAAGTAGCGCCTCAGCGAACCGGCACGAAGCCGCTGCCCGGCCTGCCCTTTGCGGTGATGTCACCGAGCTGGGTGTTGAACGACATGGTCACCGCGGGGGTGTGCAACGGGATGAACTTGACGACGCACGTCGGCAACGACTCGGAGAACGCGCCGTGGAGCATGCCGACCAGCCGGTTGTTGACGGTGACGGGGCCGCCCGAGTCACCCGGCCCGCCGCACACCTGGTTGAGGATGGTGCCCGGTTCCGTGCCCGGTCCCCAGGTGACGCCACACGAATACCCGGTGGTGCGACCGAGTTTGCAGGCCACATCGCCGAATCGGGGGTCCGGCGCCAGCCCGTCGATCCGGAAGCCGTTGATCTCGCTGACCGGGTTGACCTTGGCTCGGTCGAACTCGATGACCGCGTAGTCGAGGATGTCGTTGCCGGCCACCATCCGCCCGACCGGGCCGGCGTTCTCGGCGCCTTCGGCAGCCACCACCGCGCCCGGGCCTCCACAATGGGCCGAGGTGAATCCGACCAGGCTGCCTCGGTTGTCGGTGCCGATGGCGGTCAGCGTGCAGAACGTCTCACCGTCGATGACCAGTCCGGAACCTCCGCCCAGCGTGACCGTCGGTGCTGCGGCGGCCGGGACCGTGCCCAGCGTGCACGCCGCCAACACCGCCGCGGCCGTGAGCAGCGCGCGAACAGCCAGACAGCGGCCGTGGATTGTCACCAATAACCCCAATCGATGTGCCCGACCCGCCATCTGTAGAGAACGTCGGCAGTCTAACGTCACGGCGGCGTCGTTTAGCGTTACGCCACGTGGCAACATAAGCCGCAACCGAAGGACCAGGCGGGAAGGATGATTGCGTGAGCGATCGCAAGAACGGCGTGCCGAACACCGTGACGTCGATACCGCTGGTGGACCCGCACGCACCCAAGCCCGACCCGTCGATCGGCGATCTGGTCAAGGACGCCACCGCCCAGGTGTCGACGCTGGTGCGCGCCGAGGTCGAGCTGGCCAAGGCGGAGATCACCCGGGATGTGAAGAAGGGCTTGACCGGCAGCGTCTTCTTCATCGCCGCGTTGGTCGTGTTGTTCTACTCGACGTTCTTCCTGTTCTTCTTCCTCGCCGAACTCCTCGACCAGTGGCTGTGGCGGTGGGCGGCGTTCCTGATCGTGTTCGGCATCATGGTGGTCGTCACCTGCCTGCTCGCGCTGTTCGGTTATCTGAAGGTGCGCCGCATCCGGGGCCCCCAGAAGACCATCGAGTCGGTCAAGGAATTGCCCGAGGCGCTGACCCCGGGCGCGGACAAGAGGGCCGTCGCGACGACCGACGGTAAGCAGGCGACGGCCGACCCGTCCGGCTGGTAATGGGCCGACCCGATCCGTCGGTCGTACGTATCGACGGGCCGTGGCGACATCTCGATGTGCACGCCAACGGCATTCGGTTCCACGTCGTCGAAGCCGAGGGTTCCTCCGGGGCGCTGGACGGTTCGCGACCGTTGACCGACCGGCCGCTGGTCATCCTGCTGCACGGCTTCGCCTCGTTCTGGTGGTCGTGGCGCCATCAGCTGCGCGGGTTGTCCGGCGCCCGGGTGGTCGCGGTGGACCTGCGCGGGTACGGCAGCAGCGACAAACCACCCCGCGGCTACGACGGGTGGACGCTGGCCGGCGACACCGCGGGACTGGTGCGGGCGCTGGGGCACAACTCGGCCACGCTGGTGGGCCACGCCGACGGTGGTCTGGTGTGTTGGGCCACCGCGGTGTTGCATCCGCGCGCGGTGCATGCGATCGCGGTGGTCAGCTCACCGCATCCGGCGGCATTGCGGGCCTCGGCGTTGCGGCGCCGCGACCAGGGCGGCGCCCTGCTGCCGTGGATGCTGCGTTACCAGGTGCCGCGCTGGCCCGAGCATGTGCTCACCCGCGCCGACGCCACCGAGGTGGAGCGGCTGGTGCGTAGTCGCGCCGGTGCCGCGTGGCAGCAGACCGAGGATTTCTCGCACACCATGGGCCAGCTGCGGCGCGCGATCCAGATCCCGTCGGCGGCGCATTCGGCGCTGGAGTATCAGCGCTGGGCGGTGCGCAGCCAGCTGCGCGGCGAGGGCCGGCGGTTCATGCGCTCGATGAAGCGCCCGATCTCGGTTCCGGTCCTGCATCTGCGTGGCGAGTCCGACCCCTATGTGCTGGCCGACCCGGTGGACCGCACCCGCGATTACGCCCCACACGGCAGATACGTCTCGATCGGCGGCGCCGGGCACTTCGCCCACGAGGAAGCACCGGGTGCGGTCAACGCGCAGCTGTCACGTTTCCTGCGGCAGATCTACTGATCAGCCCGCGTTGATGCAGGTACCTGTCGGTACCGGGTCGACGTTGCCCACCCTGGCCATCTGCCGGGACACCTCCTCGGCGGTCAGCACGAAGCCGGTGTCCTTGTCCTCGACGGCGGCGCCGAAGACCACCCCGAGCACCTTGCCGCCGCGGTTGATCATCGGCCCCCCGGAGTTGCCCTGCGCGACTTCGCCGCGAATGGTGTACACCTCGCGGGTCACCGTCTTGGTGCGGTAGATGTCGGGGCCGTTGAGCTCGATGGTCTCGCGCACCCGGGCCGGCGTCGCCACGAAGTCTCCGCCGCCCGGGTAGCCCATCACGATGCCGTCGGTTCCCGACGGCGCTTCGTCGTCGGCGAACTGCAGCGGGGCCGAGGGCAGGTCAGGCACGTTGAGGATCGAGATGTCGGCATCCGGGTCGTAGGACACCACCGTCGCGTCGTAGGTCTGACCGTCGACTTCCACGGTCACGGTGTCCGAGCCGGCGACCACATGTGCGTTGGACATCACCCGGTTGGGCGATACCACGAAACCGGTGCCCTCCAGCATCTTCTGGCAACTGTTGGCCACCCCTTGGACCTTCACCACACTGGACCGGGTCATGCCGACCACCGCGGACTCCTTCAGCGACTGGTCGGGTTCGTCGACCGCGACCACCGGGGTCGGCCCGAACGGCTTGAGAACGTCGTGCAGGCCCGCGGTGGCCCACAGCGACGACAGCCGGTCGGGAACCGAGCGCAACCAGTCGGGGGCGACCTGGTCGACCTCGGCGATGACCCGGGAGTCGCGCACCGCCGCGGCGAGGTTGGGTTGCGGCGAGGACATCAGCGCGGTGCCCAGCAGCCATGCGGCGGTCAATACCAACACCAGTTGCACCGCTACGCCGACCACCGAATCGGCCACCCGCAGCGCGGGGTTGCGGATCGCGCCGCGCACCGCCCGCCCGAGCACCACGCCGGCGATCTCGCCGATCACCACCAGGGTCAGGATCAGGAAGAGGGTGACGAACAGCTTGGTGCGCGGACCGTCGATGTGGTCGACGACGTGTGGGGCCAGCAGCACACCGGCCACCGCGCCGAGCGCGACCCCGATCAAGGCCAGCAGGGAACCCGGCGCCCCTGATCGCCAGCCGGACACGGCGGCAATGAGCGCTACGGCGAGGATGGCTATGTCCAGCCACTGTGACGCGGTCATCGTTGCGCTTCACCGTAGCTGCCGTCGGTGTCCAAGAGCCTCATTGCCTCGTCGAGTTCGTAGACGTTGTCGGTGTCCCACTCGGTGGCCCAGCCGGCGACATCGAGCATCGCCGAGATGACCTGGCCGGTGAATCCCCACACCACCATCTGGTTGAGCAAGAATGCCGGGCCCGCGGAGCGTCGAGTGTTTTCCTTGCGATACACCATGATTCGGTTCTCCGGGTTGACGAAAGCCCGCACCGGGACCCGGGACACCAGCGCCGTCTCGGACTCGTCGACGACGGCGACGGGCCCCGGATCGGGCGAGTAGGCCAACACCGGGACGACGTGGAAACCCGAGGGTGGGATGAACATCTTCTCCAGTGTGGCCAGCGGTTGCAGCCGGGTGGCGTCCAGTCCGGTCTCCTCGGTCGCCTCCCGCAGCGCGGTGTGGACGGGGCTGCGGTCCTCGGGGTCGGCGGCTCCGCCGGGAAATGCGGCCTGTCCGGCGTGATGGCGCAGCGTCGAGGCCCGGACGGTCACCAACAGGTCGGCATCGACGGGCAAGTGGCCGGCCGGGCCGTCGGCCGGTCCGGAAAACAGGACCAGCACGGCGGCGTCGCGGCGGACGCCGGTGACCGCCGCGGTGGCGTTGGCGGCGGTCAGCGCCGCCAGCACCTCGGCCGGCACCCGGCGCCGGTAGGCGTTGCGCACCGCGTGCGGACGGTCGACCAGCGGCGCAAGCCACCCCGGAGTCGCGTCCGCGATCAGTTCGCCGGCATCGTTTTCTGGCCGGTCTTCCCAGCTCACGTCCCAGCTCCCGGGGCCATCCTCAAGCCACTCCGATCGTCGGCTGAACCGCTTCGGCGATTTCGTCAGCGGTCGCAAATGACCGAGGCAGAATTTCGGCCACGCTACCGTCTGCGCGCAGCACAACCGTCGCGGGCATGACGTTGGGCACACGCAGAGCCGCTGCGATCGTGCGCCGGCCGTCCTGCAGGGTCGGCAAGTGCACCCCGAGTTCGGCCAGCCGCAGCAGCGCGGCCTGCTCGTTTTCGTCCTGGTGCACGGTCAGCACGGTGATCGCGGACCCGACACGCCGCTGGAACTCGGCCATCGCGGGCAGCTCGTCGGCGCACGGGCCACACCAGTAGGCCCACAGGTTCAGCACGGCCGGGCGGCCCGACAGCGCGGCGGCGACGTCGACCCGGGAGCCGTCCCCGGCGCACTCGAGGAACACACCGCGCAACGCTTCCGGTCCGGGCCCGCCCTCGGGTGCCGGACACGGTGCCAGGTCGGCGCGGGCCCGCGGTCCGGCCAGTGCCTCGGGGGTGTCGGCGTCGCGCCGGTCGCGCGCGGAAACCGAGTCCGAGGACGCGGTGCCGCCGTCGCGGTCATTGCCGAGTTCGCCCCACAGCGCCGCGGCCAGCGCCACGACGACAACCAGCGCGATCACACTCCATCGAACAGACGTACTCATGACCGCCCGTCAGAGCCCGGCCAGTGCCAGCAGATGCTCGGTCTCGGGTCCCTTCACCAGTGGCGCGGCCACCAGCGGATCGGTCGGTCCGGCGCCGAATGACGGGCAGTCCTTGGCCAGCACACACACCCCGCAGGCCGGCTTACGGGCGTGACACACCCGGCGGCCGTGAAAAATCACCCGGTGGCTGAGCAGCGTCCACTCGGAACGCTCGATGAGCTCACCGACAGCGTGCTCGACCTTGACCGGGTCCTCCTCGGCGGTCCAGCGCCACCGTCGGACCAACCGGCCGAAATGGGTGTCGACGGTGATACCGGGGATGTCGAACGCGTTGCCGAGGATGACGTTGGCCGTCTTGCGGCCCACCCCGGGCAGGGTGACGAGCTCGTCGAGGGTCCTGGGGACCTCGCCGTCGAACCGTTCGACGAGTTCCTGTCCCAGCCCGATCAGTGAGTTGGCCTTGTTGCGGAAGAACCCGGTGGGCCGGATGAGTTCTTCGAGCTCGGTGCGGTCGGCCTGCGCATAGTCGAGCGCAGTGCGGTATTTGGCGAACAGCGCGGGCGTGGTCAGGTTGACCCGCTTGTCGGTGCTCTGCGCCGACAGGATGGTGGCCACCGTCAGTTCCAGCGGGTCAGTGAAGTCCAGTTCGCAGTACACGTGCGGAAACGCCTGCGCGAGCGTCCGATTCATCCGGCGGGCACGCCGGACCAGACCCAGTGGGGTCTCCCGGTCCCATTTCCTGCTCGACGCCCGCACGCTCACCAGGCCAGGGTACGCAGTCGCCCCGACTCGCCGAGCCGAGGATCACTCCTTAACGAGGGCTTTTCGTGATCCTGCTGAGACCTTGAGCGTGTTTACTTCTGCGGTGTGTCGTGGTTGCTCGTCGCGCTGATTCCCGGGTTGCTGATGCTGGCGACCTTCGGTCTCGAGCGCCTTGAGGCCGGCCTGCGTCGGGACACGTTCTCAGCGGCCGATGTTGCCGAGTTCCTGGACAACGCCGAGGCCGGTGACGTCGACGCGCTGGCCAGGGACGGGATCGACGGCGCATTGCACAACGTGGCGCAGCGCCGCGGCGAGGTGGACTCGGCCACCGGCGGACTCTCCACCGTGACACCGGCATCTGGTTTGCCCACGCGGCAGTACTTCCATCATCGCGGCAATACTGAATTTCAGCAGACCCGGCACGCCAATCCTGTGTAGCGTGGGCTGGTCACCGGGCGCCGTACCTCTAGACTGATCCCGCGATCGCTTCCAGAGGCCGGCTCGCGCATGTCTATTCATCGAACACCTATAAGAGGGGCAACGTGGACGAGATCCTGGCCAGGGCCGGAATCTTCCAAGGGGTCGAACCCAGCGCCGTTTCCGCGCTGACCAAGCAGCTGCAACCCGTCGACTTTCCGCGTGGACACACCGTGTTCGCCGAGGGTGAGCCCGGGGACCGGCTGTACATCATCATTTCGGGCAAGGTGAAGATCGGCCGCCGCTCCCCCGACGGTCGGGAGAACCTGCTGACCATCATGGGTCCGTCCGACATGTTCGGCGAGCTGTCGATCTTCGACCCGGGGCCGCGGACGTCGAGCGCCACCACCATCACCGAGGTGCGCGCTGTGTCGATGGACCGCGACGCGCTGCGCGCCTGGATCGCCGACCGCCCCGAGATCGCCGAGCAGCTGTTGCGTGTGTTGGCTCGCCGCCTGCGCCGCACCAACAACAACCTCGCCGACCTGATCTTCACCGACGTGCCCGGCCGGGTGGCCAAGCAGCTGTTGCAGCTGGCTCAACGCTTCGGCACGCAGGAGGGTGGCGCGCTGCGGGTCACCCATGACCTGACCCAGGAGGAGATCGCCCAGCTGGTCGGCGCCTCCCGAGAGACGGTCAACAAGGCGTTGGCCGATTTCGCCCACCGCGGATGGATCCGCTTGGAGGGTAAGAGTGTGCTGATCAGCGACAGCGAACGCCTGGCGCGCCGAGCGCGTTAGCTCTGCCGCAGGTAGTTCAGCTGGGCCTGCACGCTCCATTCGGCGGCGTCCCACAGTTTCTCGTCGACGTCGGTGTAGACGTGTTCGACCACCGCGCGGGCGTCGGCGTCATCGCCGAGCGTGGCCAGGGCCGCGCGCACTTGATTCAGCCGCTCGTCGCGGTGGTTCAGGTAGCTCTGGCTGACCGCGACGACGTCGTCGAGTTCGGGTCCGTGGCCCGGCAAGACCCGCCGGTGCCCCAGGCCGGCAAGCCGGTGCAGCGATTCCAGGTAGTCCCCGAGGTCGCCGTCCTCGGAATCGATGACGGCGGTGCCCCGGCCCAGGATGGTGTCGGCGGTCAGCACGGCATCGTCGAGCAGGAACGACACCGAGTCCGCGGTGTGGCCGGGAGTGGCCAGCACGGTGATCTGCAGACCCGCCGCATCGATCACCTCGCCGTCGGTCAGCGGGCCGCCGAGGCCACGCTGGAATCCGCTGCCCACCGACCGCACGACGGCGCCGGTGAGTTCCACGATGCGGTCGATGCCGCCGGTGTGGTCGCCGTGCCGGTGGCTGATGAGCACCAGTGGTATCGGGCCGAGCTCGGCGAGCCGCTCGATGTGTTCGTCCTTGTCGTCGGGTCCCGGGTCGACGACCACCATCTCGTCGCTGTGGGGTCCGCGCAGCACCCAGGTGTTGGTGCCGTCGAGGGTCATCAGGCCCGGGTTCTCGCACAGCAGCACCGAGGCGGTCTCGGTCACCGGCCTCAGCAGGCCGTAGGCGGGATGATCCAGACCGCTCACGGCACTGCTAGCCGCCGACCTCGACGATGATCTCCACTTCCACCGGGGCGTCGAGCGGCAACTCCGACACTCCGACCGCGGAGCGGGCGTGTGCCCCGGCGTCCCCGAAGACCTCACCGAACAGTTCCGATGCGCCGTTGACGACGCCGGGCTGGCCGTTGAAGCCGGGCGCCGAGGAGACGAAGCCGACCACCTTGACCACCCGCACCACGCTGTCGAGACCGACCAGCGCATCCACCGCTGCCAGCGCGTTCAGCGCGCACTGGCGGGCCAGGCCCTTGGCCTGCTCGGTGGAGACCTCGGCACCGACCTTGCCGGTGACGGGCAGCTTTCCCGCCACCAGCGGCAGCTGACCTGCGGTGTAGACGAGGTTGCCGGTCTGGACCGCCGGAACGTAGGCGGCCAGCGGTGCCACCACCTCAGGCAGCGCGATGCCGAGTTCGCCCAACCGGGCCGACCAGCGGCTCACTTCGGCCGTTTGAGGTATGCGACGTGCTGCTCGCCGGTCGGTCCGGGCAGCACCGAGACGAGTTCCCAGCCGTCCTCCCCCCACTGATCGAGGATCTGCTTGGTCGCATGCGTCAGCAACGGGACGGTGGCGTATTCCCAGCGGGCCTGATCGGTCATGGCACCGAGCCTATCGGTCGCCACCACCGGCTTGGCTAGCATGCACTGGTGGCAACCACACCGAACGGGACAACGACCGGTCCCAGGGCGGCCGGCTGGCCGTCTCGCCTGACCAAAGCCCGCCTGCACATCGTTTCCGGCAAAGGCGGCACAGGCAAGACGACGATTGCTGCAGCCCTGGCGTTGGCCCTGGCCGCCAACGGCCGCAAGGTGTTGTTGGTCGAAGTTGAAGGGCGCCAAGGCATTGCGCAACTTTTCGACGTTCCTCCGCTGCCGTACGAAGAGGTCAAGATTGCCACGGCCGAAGGCGGCGGTCAGGTCAATGCGCTGGCCATCGACACCGAGGCCGCATTCCTGGAATACCTCGACATGTTCTACAACCTCGGTCTGGCCGGCCGGGCGATGCGGCGCATCGGTGCGGTGGAGTTCGCCACGACGATCGCGCCGGGTCTTCGCGATGTGCTGTTGACCGGCAAGATCAAGGAAATAGTCACCCGCAACGACAAGGACCGCACCAAGCACGCCGTGTACGACGCCGTGGTGGTCGACGCGCCCCCGACCGGGCGGATCGCCCGGTTTCTCGACGTCACCAAGGCGGTGTCGGAGATCGCCAAGGGCGGGCCGGTGCATTCACAGGCCGAGGGCGTGGTCAAGATTCTGCATTCCGACGCGACCGCGGTGCATCTGGTGACGCTGCTGGAGGCGTTGCCGATCCAGGAGACGGTCGAAGCCATCGAGGAATTGCGTCAGATGAACCTGCCGATCGGCAGCGTCATCGTCAATCGCAACATTCCCGCGCATCTGCCCCCGGACGCGCTGACCCAGGCCGCCGATGGTCACGTCGACGCCGACGCCCTCCGGGGAGAGCTCGAAAAAGCTGGAATCATGTTGTCGGACAATGATTTTGCTGGTCTGCTGACCGAGACCATTCAGCATGCGACCCGGATCGCGGCACGCACCGACAGCGCCGAACAGCTGGACGAGATCGACGTGCCGAGGCTGGAGTTGCCGACCCTGTCCGACGGCGTGGACCTGGGCAGTCTCTACGAACTGGCCGAAGAGCTCGCCCGCCAGGGCGTGCGGTGAGCGGAGGACATCGATGAGCACCACCCCACCGGCCCTCGACATGGCCTCGATTCTGCAAGACCGATCCAACCGCGTCGTGGTGTGTTGCGGGGCGGGCGGTGTCGGTAAAACCACCACGGCCGCTGCGATGGCACTGCGGGCCGCCGAGTACGGCCGCACCGTGGTGGTGCTGACCATCGACCCGGCAAAGCGGCTGGCACAGGCACTGGGCATCAAAACCCTCGGCAACACTCCGCAGCGGGTGCCCTTGGCGCCCGAGGTTCCCGGCGAACTGCACGCGATGATGCTGGACATGCGCCGCACATTCGACGAGATGGTGGTGCAGTACTCCGGCGCCGACCGCGCCGACGCCATCCTGGAGAACACCTTCTATCAGACTGTGGCGACCTCGCTGGCGGGCACGCAGGAATACATGGCCATGGAGAAGCTGGGACAACTACTGGCTGAGGACCGGTGGGATCTGGTCGTCGTCGACACCCCGCCGTCGCGCAACGCGCTGGACTTCCTGGACGCCCCGAAACGACTGGGCAGCTTCATGGACAGTCGGCTCTGGCGACTTCTGCTCGCCCCGGGCCGGGGCTTCGGCCGGCTGGTCACCGGTGCGGTGGGCCTGGCGATGAAGGGGATGTCGACCATCCTCGGCTCACAGATGCTTTCGGATGCGGCGTCGTTCGTGCAGTCGCTGGATGCGACGTTCGGCGGGTTCCGGGAGAAGGCCGATCGCACCTACGACTTGCTCAAGCGTCGTGGCACGCAGTTCGTGGTGGTGTCGGCGGCCGAGCCGGATGCGTTGCGGGAGGCGTCGTTCTTCGTCGACCGGCTCTCCAGCGAGCACATGCCGCTGGCCGGGTTGATCCTCAACCGCACCCACCCGACTCTGTGCGATCTCGGCGCGCAGAAGGCCGCCGATGCGGCCGAGGCGTTGACGCAGACGAATCCGGATTCGGTGGCCGCGGCGGCGCTGCGCATTCACGCGGAACGGGCGTCGACGGCCAAACGGGAGGTTCGGTTGTTGTCACGGTTCACCGGCGCCAACCCGCACGTGGCGATCGTCGGAGTCCCGTCGTTGCCCTTCGACGTCTCGGATCTGGAGGCGCTGCGCGCGATCGCCGATCAGATCACCGGGGAGGCCGCGCAGGCCGGCTGAGGTTCGCTGAGGTTCGCTGGACTTAGCCAGCGCTGCGGTGCTTGCGCTGCGCGGCAAAGAAGTCAGCCCACGACACCACGTCTGGGTGTTGCTTGAGCAGGGCGCGCCGCTGGCGTTCGGTCATTCCGCCCCAGACACCGAACTCCACGCGGTTGTCCAACGCGTCGGCGCCGCACTCGGCGATCACCGGGCAGTGCCGGCAGATGACGGCGGCCTTGCGCTGGGCGGCGCCGCGAACGAAGAGCTCATCGGGATCGGTCTGCCGGCACCGCGCCTGGGACACCCACGCGATACGGGCTTCAGCTTCGGCACCATGGAGAGTGGATTGAGCCGACGGATTCACGGTGGCCTTGCGCACGGCGGGCTTTGTCACTGACACCTGCGATCCCCTTCGTTCTGGCCGCGCCCCGACAACGCAGACGAATTAGCACGGACGTCGATCACGGGGTGCGATCTACGCCACACTGCGAGTACTGGGTGTGACCTGTATCGCACTGTGCGCTCAATTTAGGTGGTCAGGCGCGGTTTGCGCAATACGTTCGTGACCAGTTTTTTGGGACGACCGTGCCGTCGTGCCGGTACAGTGTGCGATTCACATATTTGGCACGCGGTGCCGCAACGCGTTGTCGCTGCTCGCGCGGTGGCGGACTTGGCAGCGTCGCTACTCTGTACCCATGCCGGAGCAGTCCGAGACGCGGCCGACACCGCCACCGCCGAAGATGGTGACGGTCATCAAGTTGGCCTGGTGCTGCCTGCTGGCCAGCGTCATCGCGGCCGCGTTGATGTTCCCCGTCGTCGGTGGCGTGGGGCTGATGTCCAACCGGGCTTCCGACGTGGTGGCCAATGGCTCGGCCCAACTGGTCGAGGGCGAGGTGCCACAGGTGTCGACCATGGTCGACGCGAGAGGCAACGTCATCGCCTGGCTGTATTCGCAGCGTCGGTTCGAGATCCCCAGTGAACAGATCGCCAACACGATGAAGCTGGCGATCGTCTCCATCGAAGACAAGAGGTTTGCCGAACACAACGGCGTCGACTGGCAGGGCACACTGACCGGCCTGTCCGGATATCTCTCGGGAAACCTCGACACCCGCGGCGGCTCGACCATCGAGCAGCAGTACGTCAAGAACTATCAGCTGTTGGTGATCGCGCAGACCGATGCCGAGAAGCGGGCAGCGATCGAGACCACCCCGGCGCGCAAGCTGCGGGAGATCCGGATGGCGCTGACGCTGGACAAGACGTTCACCAAGCCGGAGATCCTGACGCGCTACCTGAACCTGGTGTCGTTCGGTAACGGTGCGTTCGGCGTGCAGGACGCCGCACAGACCTACTTCGGCATCGACGCTTCGGAGCTGAACTGGCAGCAGGCGGCCCTACTGGCCGGGATGGTCCAGTCGACGAGCACCCTGAACCCGTACACCAATCCCGACGGTGCGTTGGCCCGCCGCAACGTGGTGCTCGACACCATGATCGACAACCTGCCCGAATACGCCGGCGAGCTTCGCGAGGCCAAACTGCAGCCACTCGGGGTGCTGCCGCAGCCCAAGGAGCTGCCTCGGGGCTGCATCGCCGCCGGTGACCGCGCGTTCTTCTGTGACTACGCGCTGGACTACCTGGCACGCGCCGGCCTGAGCAAGGACCAGGTGGCCAAGGGCGGCTACCTGATCAAGACGACGCTGGATCCCGACGTGCAGTCCTCGGTGAAGTCGGCGATCGACAATCTCGCCAGCCCGAGTCTGCGCGGGGTGGCCAGTGTGATGAGCGTGGTCCGGCCGGGCAAGGAGTCCCATCCGGTGCTCGCGATGGCCAGCAATCGAACCTACGGGCTGAACCTGGACGCCGGGGAGACCATGCAGCCCCAGCCGTTCTCGCTGGTCGGCAATGGGGCGGGTTCAGTGTTCAAGATCTTCACCACCGCGGCTGCGATGGAGATGGGTATGGGCATCAATGCCCAGCTCGACGCCCCGGGCCGCTTCGAAGCCAAGGGCCTGGGCAGCGGCGGGGCGCGGGGGTGCCCGCCGGCGACCTGGTGTGTGCAGAACGCGGGTAATTTCCGCGGTTCGATGAATGTCACCGATGCGTTGGCGACCTCCCCCAACACCGCGTTCGCGAAGCTGATCGCCCAGGTGGGAGTGCAGCGCAGCGTCGACATGGCGGTGCGGCTGGGGCTGCGGTCCTATGCGCTGCCCGGCACGGCACGCGATTACGACCCGGAGAGCAACGAGAGTCTCGCCGATTTCATCAAGCGGCAGAATCTCGGCTCGTTCACGCTGGGGCCGATCGAGGTCAATGCGCTGGAACTGTCCAATGTCGGCGCAACGCTGGCATCGGGAGGTACCTGGTGCCCGCCCACCCCGATCGAGGCCGTCTTCGACCGCCACGGTGAAGAGGTGTCGGTGACCACCGAAACCTGCGAACAGGCGGTTCCCGAGGGTCTGGCCAACACGTTGACCAACGCGATGAGCAAGGACGACAGTGGCGCCGGCACCGCAGCCGGCGCGGCGGGCTCGGTCGGCTGGAACCTGCCCTCGGCGGGCAAAACCGGTACTACCGAATCCAACCGGTCGGCGGCGTTTCTCGGATACACCAACCAGCTCGCCGCGGCCAGCTACATCTATGACGACTCCACCGCACCCAGTGAGCTGTGCTCATACCCGCTGCGCCAGTGCGGGTCGGGCAACCTGTACGGCGGCAACGAGCCGGCGCGTACCTGGTTCAGCGCGATGCAGCCGATCGCGACCAATTTCGGTGAGGTCGTGTTGCCGCCCACCGATTCCCGTTACGTCGAGGGCGGGCCGGGGTCGCGGGTGCCCAGTGTCGCGGGCTTGCGCGAGGACACCGCCCGTCAGCGGCTGCGCGATGCCGGATTCCAGGTCGCCGACCAGTCCTCGCCGGTGAACAGCACGTCGTCGCGGGGCACCGTCGTCGGGACGTCGCCGAGCGGGCAGACCATTCCGGGGTCGATCATCACGATCCAGGTGTCCAACGGCATCGCCCCCCCGCCGCCGCCACCACCGCCACCGCCGGCCGGGATCCCCGGGTTGCCGCCCCCGCCGGTCGGCCAGCAGGTGATCGAGATCCCGGGCCTGCCACCGATCACCGTGCCGGTGCTGGGACCGCCGCCGCCTCCACCGCCACCGCCGGGCTGATCAGCGGGGAGATCGGTGGGTGAGCGCCGCTGGCAGTAAGCTGGGCCAATGCCTGCTCTCAAGACCACCGCGGCCGCAACACTGGGCACGCTCGTCGCGGGAATCGGTTACGCCTCGTTGATCGAGCGCAACGCCTTCGTCGTCCGTCAGGCAACGATGCCGGTCCTGTCTCCGGGCTCGTCGCCGCTGAAGGTGTTGCATCTCAGCGATATCCACATGCGCCCGCAGCAGCGCCGCAAGCAGGCCTGGTTGCGCGACCTGGCCCAGTGGGAGCCGGATCTGGTGGTCAACACCGGGGACAACCTGGCCCATCCCAAGGCGGTCCCGGCCGTGGTGCAGGCCCTCGGGGACCTGTTGGCTGTGCCCGGAGTATTCATCTTCGGCAGCAACGACTACTTCGCACCGCGGCTGAAGAACCCGGCCAACTACCTGATCAAACCCAGCCACCGCATCCACGGTGAGCCGCTGCCCTGGCAGGACCTGCGCGCGGCGTTCACCGAGCGCGGCTGGTTGGACCTGACCCACACCAAACGCGAGTTCGAGGTCAACGGCCTGCACATCGCTGCGGCCGGAGTCGACGACCCGCACCTGACGCGGGACCGCTACGCGACCATCGCCGGTCCGGCCAACCCGACCGCGAACCTGACGCTGGGACTGACCCACTCGCCGGAGCCCCGGGTGCTGGATCGGTTCGCCGCCGACGGCTACCAGCTGGTGATGGCCGGCCACACGCACGGCGGGCAGCTGTGCGTGCCGTTCTACGGCGCCATCGTCACCAACTGCGACCTGGACCGGTCGCGCGCCAAGGGCCCGTCACGGTGGGGGGCGCGCACCCAACTGCACGTGTCGGCGGGGATCGGGACATCGCCGTTCGCGCCGTTGCGGTTCTGCTGCCGCCCGGAGGCCACGCTGCTGACGTTGGTGGCCGCCCCGACGGGCGGTTCGGACGCCGGGTCGACGGCCAGTCAGTCGCACCCGACCGTATCGGCGCGGTGAACCCGGCGGGGTGTAGGCGACCGTCACGCGAATGGGTCGACAATGCGGTGCGGATGATCGAGGCCGACGCCCGCCGCAGCGCTGACACCCACCTGCTGCGCTATCCGCTGCCCGTCTGGGCCGCCGACCACGATGTAGCGTTGTACCTCAAAGACGAGACCACCCACATCACCGGCAGCCTCAAGCACCGGCTGGCGCGGTCTCTGTTTCTCTACGGGTTGTGCAACGGCTGGATCGGCGAGGACACCACCGTGATCGAGGCGTCGTCGGGATCGACGGCGGTCTCGGAAGCCTACTTCGCGGCCATGCTCGGCCTGCCGTTCATTGCGGTGGTGCCCGAGTCGACCAGCGCGGCGAAGGTCGCGTTGATCCAATCCCAAGGGGGCCGTTGCCATTTCGTCAGCGAGTCCGGTCAGGTCTACGACGAGGCGCAACGGCTGGCCGATGAGACGGGCGGGCACTACCTCGACCAGTTCACCAACGCCGAGCGCGCCACCGACTGGCGAGGCAACAACAACATCGCCGAGTCGATCTACGAGCAGATGGCCCTTGAGGCGCATCCGATCCCGGAGTGGATCGTGGTGGGTGCGGGCACCGGCGGCACCAGCGCGACCATCGGCCGATACATCCGGTACCGACGGCATGCGACGAAGTTGTGCGTGGTGGACCCGGAGAACTCGGCGTTCTTCCCGGCCTATTCCAGCGGGGATCCCGATGTGGTCACCGATTCCTCGTCGCGCATCGAAGGCATCGGGCGGCCGCGGGTCGAGCCGTCATTTCTGCCCGGCGTGGTGGATGTGATGGTTTCGGTGCCCGATGCGGCGTCGGTGGCCGCGGCGCATCACATCAGCCGGGTCCTGGGGCGCCGGGTCGGGCCGTCGACCGGCACGAACATCTGGGGCGCGTTTGCTCTGTTGGCGCAGATGGTGGCGGCGGGGTGTCGAGGGTCGGTGGTGACACTGCTGGCCGACGGCGGGGACCGTTACGACGAGACCTATTTCCGCGACCAATGGCTGATCAGCCACGGCATGGACCTCTGCGAGCCGGCCGCGGTGCTCGCCGAGTTCGAACGATCCGGACGCTGGCCGCGATCCGAACTGCGCATCAGTGGGCCGTCTGAAGTCAAGAACAGCCACAGCGCGGCCAACACGAAGAACCCCACGTAGATCGACGCCCCGAGCCCGGTCATATCGTGCCTCGTTTCCTTCGAGATCTGTTGCTCAGTGTGCACAACGCCACCGACACCGGAAATCCATCCCGCGGCGTGTTGCGCAGCAATGGGCGTTTGGCTTCGACGGCGTCGGGTGCGATAGGCTGTCGTGGCTTCACCCGGGGTGTGGCGCAGCTTGGTAGCGTGCTTCGTTCGGGACGAAGAGGTCGTGGGTTCGAATCCCGCCACCCCGACTCGTGTGACTGCACTGGAAGGCCCTGACCGGGAGACCGGCTCAGGGCCTTTCCACTTCTGGGGCCGCGTCGACGTAGCCTCGACGCCCATGGCGATCTCCGCGGACATCCGGGTCGGTATCGCCGGCGCCGCGGTCGTCGGGGTCGCCTTCGGGATGGCCCGCTACGCCTACGGTCTGACGCTGCCCGGCATCCGGGGCGAGCTGGGGCTGTCCGAACTCGTGCTCGGGCTGATCGCCAGCGCCACCTTCGTCGGCTACCTCGCCGGGCTGCTGCTCGCCGGTCCACTCGCCGCGCGCCGCGGGTCACGGGCGCCGACGACGGTGGGCGGGGCCTGCGGTGCACTCGGGGCGGTGCTCGTGACGGTCGCGCAGTCCCCCTGGCTGCTGGCCGTCGGCGCCGTCCTGGCCGGCGGGGCCGGTGGTTGGGTGTGGGCGCCGTACTCCGACATCGTGACCCGGACCGTGGCCACCCGGCAGCAGCCCAGGGCGCTGGCGGTGATCACCACCGGGACCAGCGTCGGGCTCATCGCCCTCGGCGGCCTGGGGGTCCTGGCGGTGATCGGCTCGTGGCGCCTGGTCTGGGCGGCGATCGCGCTGGCCGCCGTGCTCGCCGCCGTCGTCAACCTCGCGCTGGTGCCCCGCACCACGCCGACCGCACCCCGGACCGGCACGCGCAGGACCGAACCTTTGTCCGGGACGCTGCTCGTCCCGGCCGGTTACTCCGTGGTGTACTTCGCGGCCATCGTCATCTATTTCACCTATGCGGCAGACATTCTCGACCGCGGCGACCTCCCGGCATGGGTGGTGCCCGCGCTCTACGCCGTCGTCGGCATCACCGGTCTGGTGGCGGTGGCCACGGGCGCGGCGGCCCAACGCCTGGGCAGCCGCCGGGTCGCCGCACTGTGCCTGCTGCTGGTGGCTGCGGCGCTGGCGCTGCTCGGACTGGCCGGCAATTCGCTGGCCGCGACAGCGGTCTCGGCGTGCATTTTCGGTGTGGGCTACATGACCGGTTCGGCGGTGCTGGCGGTCTGGACCGCCGAACTGGTCCCCGACCAGGCCGGCGCCGCCTTCACAGCCTGTCTGGTCGTCGGGGCGCTGAGTTCGGTGGCGGCACCGGCCCTCGCCGGGGCGGTGATCCCGGGCCTGGGACTGGGCACGGTTTTGGCGGCCACCGGGGCGGTGTCGCTGTTCATCGGCGTCGTGTTGGTGGCATACCGGCGGTAATGTCGGCCCGGTCCGCCCTGCGCCGGACTTCCGGTCCCCGACTTCGATAGGTGCACATGTCAACGCGATCCCGGATCTCCGGTCGGGCGACTTTTCCGTTGTCCTGGAACAGGATCCGGGGCGATCACCGGTGACCAGGACACAGCGGCCGGCGGGGATCGCCGCCGATCACCGAATACGGCGCGCCCGATTCCAGTGGGCGGCGGTGCTGATCGTCGCGCTGCTGTTCGGCACCGCGGTCTACCTGGTGGCGGTGCACACCACGACGGGCCAACGACTGGAGGACGCGGCCCTGCGCGGCGCTGATCAGGTCAACCCCGAGCTGCGTCGAGTCGCGCTGGAGGCGTTCCACACCATCTCGCTGACCTCGCAACTGGCTGCGACGGTTGTGGTCGCGTCGATCGGCCTGCTCCGTCGCCAGGTGTGGCTGGCGGTTGCCGGAGCGGGCGTCATCCTCGGCGGACAGGCGCTCACCCAGGTGTTGAAGGTTTACGCGTTGTCCCGTCCCGACCTGACCGCCGCGGACGGCACCGTCGCGGAGAACACGCTGCCCAGCGGACACACCACCGCGGCGATGTGCCTGTTGTTCGCGACCTTGATCGTGATGCCGTACCGCTTTCGCGGCGTCGCGATGTTCGTCACGCTCACGTGGGCGGTCGGCATCGGCGCCTACACCGTCATCATCGGCGCGCACCGGCTTTCCGACACGCTGGCCGCCAACGCGGTGGCACTGTTCGTCGCGTCGGCAGCAGCGCTGCTGCTGGCCCAGACCGGCCGGATCCGCGCCGTGGTTTCACCGGATCCGCGCCGCTACACGCTACGGACGGTCTTCGTCGTGCTGGTGGCCACGATCGGGGCAGCCAGCCTGGCGCTGGGTGCGCGGCAGATGCTGTTGGCCGCGTCGGCCTACGTCAACGACGATCCGACCACCTGGAGGCTCTTCCTCAGCTCGCAGTGGCTGGCCGCCACCGGATCGATCGTCGCCGCCCTGCTGTTCTGGTGGACCTGGCACCGACTGGAGACCAAACGGCGCGGCGACCCGGTGGCCGCCCGCTGACGTCGAGACCCCACGGTCAGGCGGTCGGCTCCTCGGATCCCTTGTCGACATCCGGGGTCTTCTCGTCGATGTCCCCATCGCTCTCGACCCGGTTCTGCGCCGAGGCCGACGATGTGTGGGTGCCGTCCTCGTCGTCGTAAATGCCTTTGCCTCGTGTCATCGCGAACCTCTCATTTCGCGGCGCTGCGCAGCTTGTCCAACAATGGCGCGGCTGCCTTGCTCAGGAATTCGTCTTGGCTGTCCCCACCGACCTGCACCATGGCGATGTCGGTGAAGCCGGCCTCCCAGTACGCCCGCACGGCGTCGACGATCGCGTCGAGATCGGGCCCGCACGGAATGGACTCGGCGGTGTCTTCGGGACGCACGAACTGGGTGGCGCCGTCGAAACCGGCGGTTGTCGGCAGGTCGGAGTTCACCGCCCAGCCCCCGGCGTGCCAGCGGAACTGCTCGTGGGCCCGCTCGACGGCCACCTCGCGGTCGGGGTCCCAGCAGATCGGGATCTGGCCGATCACCCGCACATCGCCCGGCAGGCCGGTGGCTCGGCGGGTGTCGTGCCATTTGTCGACGACGTCGCTGTCGGGCTCGACGGCGATCAGGTGGTCGGCCAGCGGCGCGAAGTGCTCGACAGAGCGGTCCCCCGACACCGCCGCCGCGATCGGCACCGGCACGTCGGGGACATCCCAGATCCTCGCCGAGTCGACCTCGTAGTGCTCGCCTTTCCAGTCGACCAGCTCACCGGTGTGCAGCTCCCGGATGATCTGGATGGCCTCGCGCAGCATCTCGTGGCGCCGGGTGACGGTCGGCCAACCCGCGCCGACGACGTGTTCGTTGAGGTTCTCGCCGCTGCCCAGGCCCAGCGTGAACCGTCCGTCGGCCAGAATCTGCACCGTGGCCGACTTCTGCGCGACGATCGCCGGGTGGTAGCGAATGGTGGGGCAGGTCACATAGGTCATCAATTCGACCCGCGCGGTGGCGTGCGCGACCGCGCCGAGCACCGACCACGCATACGGCGCGTGGCCTTGGGCGGCCAGCCAGGGAAAGTAGTGGTCGCTGCACACTTCGAAGTCGAAACCGACGTCCTCCGCCGAAACGGCGTAACGGACAAGGTCTTTGGGTCCGCTCTGCTCAGTCATCAGGGTGTAGCCGAAACGCGTCATGGGCACGGGGTACCCGAGCTTCCCCAGGCAAAACTGTACGCGTCCTCACCTGCCCGGATAACGTCGGAAGTCGCAGGTTGCCACACCATGATCACCTGAGCCAGGAGGCCCGGTGCAGCTCGTCGGACGCGAAGTCCACCGACGTGCGCTCGATGACGTGCTCAGCACCGTGCGCTCCGGCCGCAGCCGGGCGCTGGTGCTCACCGGCGAGGCCGGGATCGGCAAGACCGCGCTCCTCGAATACGCACAGGAACAGGCGTCAGCCTTGCGGGTCTGCAAGATCACCGGCGTCGAGTCGGAGATGGAGTTCACCTTCGCGGCGTTGCCCACGCTGTGCACCGCTCTGCGGGCAGAGATCGATGACATTCCGCCCCCGCAACGTGACGCCCTGCTCGCTGCGATCGGTGAGCGTGCAGGGCCGCGCCCGGACGCGATGCTGGTGGGCCTCGCTGTATTGAGCCTGGTGTCCGAAGCGGCCCGCGCACGGCCGGTGATGCTCTTCGTCGATGATCTGCATTGGCTCGACACCGCGTCTCGGCGGATCCTCTCCTTCGCGGCCCGACGCCTCGACGCGGAGCCGGTCGGTGCCGTTTTCGCGACGCGGGTCATCGACGATGATCTCGACGGCATAGCACGATTGGTGGTCGGCCCACTGCACGACGACGAGTCCGCCGTGCTGCTGGCCCGCAGCCTCACCGGGCCCTTGGACAGCGCAATACGGCATCGGATCATCGCCGAGGCACATGGCAATCCGCTTGCTCTACTGCAACTTCCGCGCTCCCTGAGGCCATCGGAGCTGGCCGGCGGGTTTGGCGCCCCCGACGCCCCAGCTGTCCACAGTCTGGATGGTGTGCTGCGGCGTCAGCTCCTCGACCTACCGCTTTCCGCCCGTCGATTGCTCGCGCTCGCCGCCGCGGACCCGGCCGGGGACGCGTCGTTGACGTGGCGGGCAGCCGAAGTGCTGGGCATCGACGGCAGCGCCGCCCTTCCCGCCCTCGAAACAGGCCTCATCGAGATCGGCCACCGAATCGTGTTCCGTCATCCGTTGATCCGGTCCTCGGCGTACCGGTGTGTCCCGTTGTCGGACCGACAGCGGATCCACGGCGCGTTGGCAGCCGTGATGGATGAGGGCGTCGACTCGGACCGGCGTGCATGGCATCTCGGCCATGCCACGGTCGAACCCGACGATGCGGTCGCCGAGCAGCTCGAACGCAGCGGCGAGCGGGTACGGGGGCGCGGCGGGGTAACAGCAGCCGCAGCATTCCTGGAGCGCGCGACGATCCTTACCGCCGATCCGTCGCGGCGCTGCGACAGGGCGCTGGCCGCTGCCGAGGCGAAGGCAGAGGTCGGTGTGCTCGATGCCGCCCGCGACCTGTTGTCGGTGGTCGATGTCAGCGCTTGCACCGAGATGCAGCGTGCCCGCGCCGATTTGGTCCGCGCCCAGCTCAGTTTCATCGGACGACACGGCAACGATGCCGCTCCACTTCTGCTCGCGGCCGCGCGGCGGCTGGAGAGCATCGACGCGACGCTGGCCCGCGAAACCTATCTGGACGCGATGTCGGCCGCGCTGTTCGCCGGCCGCCTGGCAGGCGAGGCCAATTTGCTCGACGTGTGTTCGGCTGCCCGCCTCGCACCGCGCGGGCCCGACATGACCGGACCGGAGCACGACCTGCTGGACGGACTGGCCGAGCAATACCTCGGGATGCACGCCGGAAGCGCGAAGTTGCGCCGCGCCATCGAGGCTTACGGGACGGGCATGCCCGTCGACCGGGAACTGCGGTGGATGCTGCTGGCATGCCTGGCATCATCGCGGCTGTGGGACCTCGAGCAGCACGCCCGGCTGTCGGTGCGCTACCTGGAGCAGGTCCGTGCGACCGGCGCGCTGAGCCACCTTCCGTTGGCCTACAGCTGCCGCTTCGTGCCGCTGTTGTTCACGGGCGAATTCGACAAGGCAGCGCAGATCACCGAGGAGATGCGCGCCGTCATCGATGCCAGTGGCCAGCACCTCAGCCCCTACAGCTCGATCGTGTTGGAAGCCTGGCGGGGACGACGCGACGAGCTGACGGCCCTGTGCGACGCTGCGCGCTCCGACGCCGAAGGCCGCGGTGAGGGCCATGGACTGAGCGTCATCGCGTGGGCGACCGCCACCCTCGCGAACGCGAGGGGTGACTATCGCACCGCGTATGCGTGCGCCGAAGACGCCGCGTCCTGTCGGGGCGATGGCGCCGCATCGTGGTGGGCGCTGCCCGAACTCGTCGAGGCCGCATCGCGTCTCGGAGACCTCCACGCAGCACGGCGGGCCGCCGAACAACTGGCCGAGACCACCACCCCCAGCAAGACCGACTGGGGACTGGGCATCGAGGCGCGGTCGCGCGCACTGGTGAGTGAAGGACCCACCGCAGAGCAGAACTACCAGGAGGCGGTAGCGCGTCTCGGCGCTGGAGGTCTGCGTCCGGATTTGGCGCGGGCACACCTCGTGTACGGGGAATGGCTGCGCCGGCGGCGTCGGCGGGTCGACGCGCGGCGTCACCTGCGCTCGGCCCTCGGCCTTTTCGAGCAGATTGGCATGTCGGCGTTTGCCGACCGTACTCGTATCGAGCTTGCTGCCACGGGAGAGACGGTCCGGCCGCGGATCGCGGCACCGACAGACGTGACGTTGACGGCACGGGAGGCGCAGATCGCCCGCTTGGCACGGAAGGGGTTGTCCAACCCAGATATCGGAGCCCGGCTGTTCATCAGCTCTCGCACGGTCCAATACCACCTCGGCAAGGTCTTCACCAAACTCGGCATCAAATCCAGAAGCCAACTCGAGTGGGCCCTCACCAGAATCGACACACGCTGATACTGCACTGGCCAGTGGCCGATGCGAACCCTGCTGCCGGCAGCACACCATGACATCGACGACGACGGACTCGATGGGAGTGCAGATGAAGATGCGAGCCGCCCGGATGTACGGGTACAAACAGCCGTTGCGCCTCGAGGAGGTCGATGTGCCCAGCCCCGCCCCCCATGAGGTGCTGGTACGCGTCGGCGGGGCAGGAATGTGTCGCACCGACTTTCAGCTTGTCGACGGCTACTTCGACAATGGGCTGGCGATGGACTTTCCCATCACCCCGGGGCACGAAGTCGCCGGTTGGGTCGACGGGATGGGTTCAGCGGTGCCGAAATCCGCGGGATTGTCCGAGGGCGATCAGGTCGTGGTGTTCGGTAGCTGGGGAGATGGCGCGTGCCGACAGTGCCACGAGGGCAACGAACAGTTGTGCGCCCACGGGGTGTGGGCGGGCTTCGGCCGTCACGGCGGATACTCTGAGTACCTGCCCGTGGACTACCGGTACCTGATCAAGATGCCCGGCACCGGGGACCTTTCACCAGCGAATCTGGCGCCGTTGACCGACGCCGGTCTCACGCCATACCGCGGTCTGAAAAAGCTGCGCGAGGCCGGTCACCTGGGGCCGGGACGCACCGTGGCGGTGTCGGGTGTCGGCGGCCTCGGCAGCTACGCCGTGCAGTACGCCAAGCTGCTCGGCGGCGGTGCCCAGGTGGTTGCTCTGGCGCGTACCGACGACAAGCTCAAGATAGCCACCGACAACGGCGCCGACCACGGCATCAACGTGCGCGGCAAGGACGCCGACGGGGTCCGCACGGAGCTCGAGTCGCTGACCGGACGACCCGAACTCGACGCCGTGATCGAGTGCGCCGGCTCCGAGGAGTCGCTGCGACTGGTGTTCTCGCTGCTGGCAGCCGAGGGTGCGGTGGCCTCGGTCGGTCTGATCGGCAATCGGATCGACGTTCCGCTGTTCCCGTTGGTGGCCCGCGAATACACCTATTTCGGGTCATTCTGGGGCAATTACAACGACCTGACCGAGGTGCTCGCACTGGCCCGGGCGGGCCAGATCAGTCATTCGGTCACCCGAGTACGTTTCGACGACGTCAACGAGACGCTCGACGCGGTCGCCCGCGGTGAGGTGCTGGGGCGCGCTGTGATCGTCTACGACTGAGCAGGAGTGCGCGATGACCGACAGCGACAAGTCGCGCAACGCGAGCACGGTGCGCGCCGCGTTCGACGCCTGGGCCGCCGGCTCCGGCAGTCCCTATGACCTGCTGGCCGATGACGTTACCTGGGAGATCATGGGCAACTGTGCGGCGTCGCGGGTCTATCACGGCAAGGAGGACTTCCTGAGCTCGGTGATCCGGCCCTTCAATGCGCGCATGTCCCGGCCGCTGGTGCCGTCGATCCGCCGCATCCATGCCGACGGCGACACGGTGATCGTGTTGTTCGACGCCGAGGGTGTCGCGCGCGACGAGGTCGTCTACCGCAACACCTACGCCTGGTTCCTGACACTGGAGGGGGACCGGGTCGTCGCCGCGTCGGCCTTCTTCGACGCACTGTCGTTCGACGATCTCTGGGGCCGCCTGCCGGGTTGACGGGCGACGGGCCACGTTGTCATTTGTCACAGTGCTCGCCAAGATGGGAATCATGACCAACGACGCCGGCGGATACGGCCCCCACCCCGGCGTCCCCCCGGGCTACCCACCCCCGGGCTACCCCCCGCCGGGGTATCCCCCTCCGGGTTACGGTGCGCCGGGGTATCCGCCTCCGGGTTACGGCGTGCCGGGGTACCCACCGCCGGGCTACGGCGCGCCCGGATATCCGCCACCTGGGTACCCCCCACCGGGATACCCTCCTGCGGGCTATCCACCTCCGGGCTATGGTCGGCCGGGATACCCACCCGGCCAGTACGGGCCGGGGCCGGCCCTCAAACCCGGCATCGTGCCGCTGCGGCCGTTGATGCTGGGCGACATCTTCAACGGTGCGATCGCCTCGATGCGTGCCAATCCCAAAGCCACGCTTGGTCTCACGACGATCGTGGTGGTCGCCACCCAGTTGTTGGCGCTGGTGTTGTCGCTGTGGCCGCTGGCATTCGCCGGGTCCCTGGGCGGCGAGCTGGAGTCCAACGACATGCTGCTGCTGGCCGGCGGCTCGGGTCTGGCATCGATGGCCTCCAGCATCGCAGCGGCCGTCGCCACTGGGCTGTCGACCATCCTGCTCAGCGGCCTGCTCACGGTGGTGATCGGCCGTTCGGTGTTCGGGGCCGGAATCACCATCGGCCAAGCGTGGCAACGGTTGCGTCCCAGGGTGTGGGCGCTGATCGGGTTCAGCGTGCTGACCATGCTCGCGGTGATCCTGCTGTTCGGGGTGGTCGCGGTGATCATCGCCGGGATCGCCGTCAGCGCCGGCGGGTGGATGGGCTTTCTCGTCGGCGCACCGCTGGTGCTGGTGACCGTGGCATTCGTGGCCTACATCGCGACCATGATCACCTTCGCACCGGCTGCCATCGTGCTCGAACGCCGCGACGTCATCTCGTCGATCAAGCGGTCCTTCGCTCTGATCAAAGGTGACTTCTGGCGGGTCTTCGGTATCCGCCTGCTGGCCATGCTGGTCGCCCAGATCGTCGCCGGCGCGGTGGCCATCCCGTTCACCTTCGGCGGGGAGATCCTCATCGGCACCGCCTCGGCGACTACCACGGCGATGATCGCCCTGGTACTGATCGCGGTCGGCGGGGCGATCGGTCAGATCATCACCGGGCCGTTCAACGCCGGTGTGGTCGTGCTGCAGTACACCGATCGACGTATCCGTGCCGAGGCGTTCGACCTGGTCTTGCAAACCGGGGCTGCAGCTGGTCAGGGGGCCGATCCGGATGCATCGGCTGACTCGACCGACGATCTGTGGTTGACCGGCCAGCGCTGACGTGGCACCGGTAGATATCGACCGCGATGCGGCCCACGACGCCGCGCAGCAGGAACTCGGCAAACTGATCTATCCGAGACCGTCGCTGACCGAGCGATTCTTGAGCTGGATCGACGATCTGCTGTACCGGTTGGCCGCCGGCGCAGCCGAGATCCCCGGCGGCTGGCTCACCGTCGCGGTGCTCGCGCTGCTCACCGGGGTGGCGATCGCGGTGGCGGTGCGCATCGCGCGCCGGGCCATGCGCACCGAACGACGCTCGGCCGACACCCTGTTCGGCGACACCGAACTCAGCGCCGCCGAGCACCGCGAGATCGCCGAACGCCATGCTGCAGAAGGTAACTGGGCCGCAGCCATCCGGCACCGGGTGCGTGCGGTGGCGCGCCGGCTGGAGGAGAACGACATCCTGGGCCCGGTGCCCGGCCGCACCGCCACCGAACTGGCCGCCGCGGCCGGTGCCCTGCTTGCCGATCTGGCCGACCGGTTGAGCTCCGCGGCAACGGCTTTCAACGACGTCACCTATGGGGAACGTCCCGGCTCGCAGGAGCAGTACGCGATGATCTGCGCGCTGGACGACGATCTGGCCGGACGAACCTCCACCGCCGTCGGGTCGACGCCCGAGGCGCCGCAGGCCTGGGCGCAGGTGCGATGACCGTGACGTCGTCGACGGCCGTCGGGCCGACCGTGGGCCAGCGGGTGCGCAACGGACGCTGGATCGCGCTGGCATTGGTGGCTGTCGTCGGTGTCGCGGCGCTGACCACCTATTTGACCGCGGCGCGTCCCGGCGGTCGCCTCGATGCCAACTCCACGGGCGCCGAAGGCACCCACGCGTTGATGGCGCTGCTGCGTGATCAGGGTGTCGAGGTGGTGGTGGCCGACACCGTCGCCGACGTCGAACGGCAAGCCCGACCCGACACCTTGATCGTGGCTGCGCAGACCTTTCACCTCTACGACGACGACCAATTACGTCGGCTTGCCGAGGTGCCCGGTGACCGCCTGGTGATCGAACCCATCGGCAAGACGCGCGAACAGCTGGCACCGCTGCTGAACCGGGCTGAATCCGTGCAGTTCGGTGGCCTGTCGCCGGGCTGCGACCTGCGTGCGGCGACCCGGGCCGGCACCGTACGGTTCGGCGCCGCCGACACCTATGAGGCCGTCGACGACACCGAGGTGACGCGCTGCTACGACGGGGTTCTGGCGCGCTACCGATCCGACGGGCGCACCGTCACGGTGGTCGGCAGTGCTGATTTCCTGATGAACTCCGCGCTGCTCGACGAGGGCAATGCCGCGTTGGCGCTCAACCTCACCGGCACCCAGCCTCGAATGATCTGGTACGCACCGCAGCGCAACGAAGGATTCTCCTCCGGCGGTGGGGCCTCGGTGTCCGATCTCATCCCGCCACAGGTGGGCTGGCTGGTCTGGCAGCTGGTGGTCGCGGTCGCGCTGCTGGCGCTGTGGCGTGGCCGCCGACTGGGCCCACTGGTCGCCGAACAGTTGCCCGTCGTGGTGCGCGCATCGGAGACGGTGGAGGGCCGGGGCCGGCTCTACCGGTCTCGCCGGGCCCGTGACCGCGCCGCCGAGGCGCTGCGCACCGCGACGCTGCAGCGCATGCTGCCCCGCCTCGGTCTGGATCCCGGCGCGGCGCCGAGCACGGTCTCCCACGCCGTCGCCGGCCGCTGTGTCGGCGACCCGGCCACCATCACCCATACCCTCTATGGACCGGCGCCGGCCAGCGACACCGATCTGGTGAACTTGGCCCGCGCACTCGACGACATCGAAAGGCAGGTCGCACAGTCGTGACACAGCCCTCCACCCACGAGTCCGCCCGCAACGCGCTGATGGCGCTGCGCACCGAGATCGGCAAGGTGGTCGTCGGACAGGACGCCGTGGTCAGCGGACTGGTCATCGCGCTACTGTGCCGCGGGCATGTGCTGCTCGAGGGCGTTCCCGGGGTGGCCAAGACGCTGCTGGTGCGCACCCTGGCCGCGGCGCTGCGACTGGAGTTCAAACGCGTCCAGTTCACCCCGGACCTGATGCCCGGGGACGTCACCGGGTCGCTGGTCTACGACGCGCGCACCGCCGAGTTCGAATTCCGTGCCGGACCGGTGTTCACCAACCTGATGCTCGCCGACGAGATCAACCGAACTCCGCCGAAGACGCAGGCCGCGCTGCTGGAAGCGATGGAGGAGCGGCAGGTCAGCGTGGACGGTGATCCGCGCCGGCTGCCGGATCCGTTCATCGTGGCGGCCACGCAGAACCCGATCGAGTACGAGGGCACCTACCAGTTGCCCGAAGCTCAGCTCGACCGGTTCCTGCTCAAACTCAATGTGCCACTGCCACCGCGGGACCAGGAGATCGCGATACTGGACCGGCACGCCCGCGGATTCGATCCGCGCGACCTCTCCGCGGTGCAGCCGGTGGCCGGCCCGGCAGAGCTGGCCGCCGGCCGCGAAGCGGTCCGGCAGGTGTTGGTGGCCAACGAGGTACTCGGTTACATCGTCGATATCGTCGGCGCGACAAGGCATTCTCCGTCACTACAGCTGGGCGTTTCGCCGCGTGGGTCGACCGCGTTGCTGGCCACCGCGCGGTCGTGGGCGTGGCTTTCCGGGCGCAACTACGTCACCCCGGACGATGTCAAGGCGATGGCCAGACCCACCCTGCGTCATCGCATCGGGCTGCGCCCAGAGGCCGAGCTGGAGGGTGCCAGCGCCGACAGTGTTCTGGAAGGCATCCTCGCAGCGGTGCCGGTGCCGAGATAGGTTGTCCCGCTTTGATCCTCACGGGACGTGTCGGGTTGATCGCACTGCTGTGCGCGGTGCCGGTGGTGGCTTCGCCCAATGCGGGATTGACGTTCGCGATCCTGATGGCAGCACTGGCCGTCGCGGTGTCCGTCGACGTCGCCCTGGCCGCCGGTCCGCGGGCGCTGACGCTGGCCCGTAGCGGCAACACCTCCGCGCGCCTCGGGCAACCCGTGGCCTCTACCCTGACGGTGAACAACGGAAATCGTGCCCGGTTTCGGGGGTTCATCCGGGATGCCTGGGCTCCGAGTGCTCGCGCGCAGCCGCGCCGACATGAGGTGAATCTCGCTGCAGGACAACGTATCACCCTGCAGACACAGCTGAATCCGGTGCGACGCGGGGATCAGGTCTCGGCGTTGGTCACCGCGCGTTCGATCGGTCCGCTGGGCCTGGCGGGCCGCCAGGCCTCCCACCGGGTGCCCTGGCAGATCCGGATCATGCCGCCGTTTTTGTCCCGCAAGCACCTGCCGTCGCGGCTGGCGCGGTTGCGTGAACTGGAAGGCCTGACCCCGGTGCTGATCCGCGGTCAGGGCACCGAATTCGACTCGCTGCGTGAGTATGTCGTCGGCGACGATGTCCGATCCATCGACTGGCGCGCCACCGCGCGTCGGGCCGATGTGGTGGTGCGCACCTGGCGTCCCGAGCGAGACCGCCGCGTGGTGATCGTGCTCGACACCGGACGGACGTCGGCCGGCCGCGTGGGTGTGGATCCGACGCAGCCGGCGACCGAGGACCGGGGTGGGTGGCCTCGGTTGGACTGGTCGATGGACGCCGCGCTGCTGTTGGCGGCGCTGGCGGCACGCGCCGGCGACCATGTCGACTTCCTGGCCCACGACCGGGTCACCCGGGCCGGAGTGTTCAACGCCGGGCGCACCGAACTGCTGGCACGTCTGGTGGACGCGATGGCGCCGCTGGAGCCCGCCCTGGTCGAGTCGGATCCTCGGGCGATGGTGACGGCGATCCAGCGGCGGGTGCGCCGACGCGCACTGGTGGTGCTGCTGACCGACCTCAACTCCTCGGCGATCGACGAAGGCCTGATGACGGTCCTGCCGGCGTTGACGGCCAAGCACCGGGTGTTGCTCGCGGCAGTGGCCGACCCGCGAGTCGACACGCTGGCTGCCGGCCGCTCCGATGCGGTCGCCGTGTATGACGCCGCGGCCGCCGAGCGGGCCCGTAATGACCGTCGCGATGTCGCCGCGCGGCTTCGCGGTCACGGGGTCGAGGTGGTCGACGCCGCCCCGGACGACCTCGCGCCGGCGCTGGCCGACCACTATCTGGCGATGAAGGCCGCCGGCCGGCTGTAGCGTCTCTCAGGCCGTCGGGAGCAGGTCGGGAGCGTTGTCGATATCGCCGGTCTCCCCGGCCCGTACCGCCCTGCGGCCGAAGTGGACGACATAGCCGATGAACGCGACCTCGGCTGCCACCCCGATCGCGATGCGGGCGAAGGTCGGCAGCCCCGACGGTGTCACGAACGCCTCGACCACGCCCGCGATCAGCAGCACCGCCACCAGTCCGACAGCCACCGAGATCACCGCGCGGCCCTGCTCTGCCAGCACCTGCGTGCGCGGCCGGTCCCCCGGCGACACCACCGACCAGCCCAGCCGCATCCCCACCCCGGCGGCCAGGAACACCGCGGTCAACTCGATCAACCCGTGCGGGGTGAGCAGACCCAGGAACACATCGCCCTTGTCGGCGGAGAACATCAGACCGCCGATCACACCCAGATTCGCCGAGTTCTGGAACAACACGTAGGGAATCGGGATTCCGAGCAAAATCGAAAAGCCGATACATTGGGCCGCCACCCACGCGTTGTTCACCCACACCTGTAGCGCGAAGGACCCTGCCGGGTGCTCGCTGTAGTAGTCGGCGAAGTCGTGGTTGACCAGCTGCTCGATCTCGGCGGGGGTCCCGACCGCGGCCTGCACCTCGGGATGAGTGGCCACCCACACCCCGATCACCACCGCCACGGCGAAGAACGCGATGCCCGAGCCCAGCCACCACCGCCACGACCGGTAGGCCACCACCGGGAACGACACCGTCCAGAACCGCACGAACTCCTGCCACAACGGGGCGTGCGCGCCGCTGACCACCGATCTGGCCCGCGCGACGAGCCCGGAGAGCTTGCCGACGAGGACAGCGTCCGACGACGCCGACCGCACCATCGACAGGTGCGTGGACACCCGCTGGTACAGGTCGACGAGCTCGTCCACCTCGGCGCCACTGAGACTGCGGCGCTTTTTGACCAGCTGCTCCAGCCGGTCCCACGCCGGGCGGTTCGCCTGAACGAACGCGTCGACATCCACGAGGACCGATTTTAGTAGCGTGGCAGCTATGGTCGGTCAGCAGCAGCCCGTGGTGACCGGTGACGCGGTGGTCCTCGACATCCAGATGGCCCAGTTGCCGGTGCGCGCGCTGTCCATCCTCATCGACGTCACCGTGGTGTTTGTCGTCTATCTGGCCGGGGTCATGTTGTGGGCGCTGACGCTCTCGGAGTTCGACTCCGCGTTCTCGGCTGCGGTGCTGATCATCTTCACGGTGCTGGCGCTGGTCGGCTACCCGCTGATCTTCGAAACCGCCACCCGCGGCCGCACGCTCGGCAAGATCGTGATGGGCCTGCGGGTGGTCTCCGACGACGGCAGCCCCGAGCGGTTCCGCCAGGCGCTGTTTCGCGCGCTGGCCGGCGTCATCGAGATCTGGATGCTGACCGGCGGGCCCGCCGTCATCTGCAGCCTGCTCTCGCCGAAAGGTAAGCGGATCGGAGACATCTTCGCCGGAACCGTGGTGATCAGTGAACGAGCACCCAAGATGGCGCCACCGCCGCTGATGCCCGCACCGCTGGCCGGCTGGGCCTCGGCGCTGGAGTTGTCCGGGTTACGCCCGGAGCAGGCCGAGTTGGCGCGCCAATTCTTGGCACGCGCTGGGCAATTGCAACCGCAGATGCGCGACCAGATGGCTTACCACATCGCCACCGATGTGGTGGCGCAGATCTCACCGCCGCCGCCACCCGGCGCTCCCCCGGCCATGGTGCTGGCTGCCGTACTGGCCGAACGCCATCGCCGTGAACTGATGCGGCTGAACACGGCAGCCCCCGGTCCGCCGCAGCAGCCGCCGCAGCAGCCGGTGGCCTGGCCCACCCAGGGGCCACCAGCGGCTCCCCGTGGGGGCGGCTTCACACCGCCCTCCTGAGCGATCAGTCGGCGATCCAGTTGCCATGGAAGCCGTACGGAACTCGTTGCGGCAGATGGATTGTCGCCACCGGGTCGGCGGCGAGGTCGGACGCGTCGAGGATGACGAGATCGCTGCCGTCACGCTGCGCGTCGTAGACGTAGCCCAGATACCACCCACTGGACTCGTCAGCCGGGCCGTCGGCGGACGGCACGAACACCGCCTCCCCCGGGTTGCCCGGACCCGACGCCGGAAAGCGGTGTTCGACCGCGTCACCGGTCACCAGGTCGTGCCGCACCCAGCTGCGATCGCCGACCGACACCGCGTATCGCGCGGGTCGGGTTGCCAGCCGGTCGTCGATTCGGGGGAACTCGACGGCCCGGTCGTCGAGCTGGCGTTCGGTCACCGTCGCGGTCGCCAGGTCCACCGTCCAGGTCCAGAGCACCCCCTCGGCGTCGAAACCACCGTTTTCACGCCACAATTCGGGATAGCGAACGGCCTGCAGGACCAGCGACCGGCCGGTCGCCGATTCGGTCTCGTAGGCGTTGGCGACATGGAACACGTAGCACGGGTCGATGTCGATCCATCGCACCTGGCCGAACGGGTCGTCACGGCGCAGCAGCCCGAGCCGGGCGCCGTAGTCGTCGTCCCAGCGGTAGGGCATGTCCCCGTTGCCGCGCATCGCGATGTCGAGATCAAAGACGATGGGCAGGTCCAGGAACACCGCATAGTTCGGCGTCAGCGCGAAGTCGTGCATCATCGTCAGCGCCGGCACGTCGAGACCGCGGTTGATCACCAGCGTGCCGTCAGCGTCGACGCGGTGATAGCTGACGTGCGGGGCGAAGATGTTGCCGTAACCGAAGAAGTGCATCTCGCCGGTCGTCGGGCAGATCTTCGGGTGCGCGGTCATCGAGTCGACGAGTTGGCCGTCGAAGTCATAGGCACCGACGGTCTCCAGGTCGGTGGTGATCTCGTAGGGCAGTGACGACTCGACCAGCGCCAGCGTCTTGCCGGCGTGATTGACGACGTGGGTGTTGGCCACGCTGGCCCGCAGGTTGCGGGTGCCGTCGGCGTTGTAGAGCGGGAAGTCGGAGATGAAGCTGTCGGTGCGAACCCAGCGGTTGCGGTACCACGCGGCGCGGCCGTTCTCGATGCGCACGCCGTGGATCATGCCGTCACCGGTGAACCAGTGCCCGGTGGCGGTACGGGGGTTGGGGCCGTTACGCAGATACCAGCCGGTCAGCTCGGGCGGGATGGCGCCGTCGACGGGTAGGCCGAACTCGGTGAGTTCGTCGGCGACCGGTGCGTAGTTGCCGACGGCGAAGATCGATCCGCCCGGGTCGGCGCTGCTGGTGGTGGTTTCTGTCATGTTCGATCTCCCGCACCGAGTGGCTGTGTCGCCCAGCCTACTGATGTCTCAACACGTTGCATCGCGATAGTTTCCGATATATCGTCAATGCATCGGAAGTGACATGCTTCCCTCAACCGAAGAGGTAGAACCACCATGAAACCCCCTTTCACACCCCCATCAACTCCGTTCGGCAACCCCGGCTTCGGCTCCCCGGCGATGAACCCCAGCGTCGGCCGCGAAAGCCGACGCCAGGCCCGCCGCGAGTTCCGCGACCACCTCCGCGAACACCGCGGCGAAGCGGGATTTGGTTTCGGCCCCGGCGGTTTCGGCCCCGGCCGGCCGCCTTTCGGACCGGGCTTCGGATTCGGACCGGGCGGATTCGGACCGGGCGGCCGACGTGGCGGCGGCCGTGGCGCTGGACGTGGCCGGCGTGGTGACGTCCGCGCAGCGATCTTGAAACTGCTCACCGACCGGCCGATGCACGGCTACGAGATGATTCAAGAGATCCACGAGCGCAGCCAGCAGCTGTGGAAGCCCAGCCCCGGCTCGATCTACCCGACCCTGCAATTGCTGGTCGACGAAGGGTTGCTCACGGCGACCGAGACCGAGGGCTCCAAGAAGCTCTTCGAGCTGACCGAAGACGGTCGCGCCGCGGCCGAAAAGATCCAGACGGCCCCGTGGGACGCGATCACCGAAGACGCCGATCCCGCCGCGATGGGCCTGCGTACCGCCGCGGGTCAGCTGATGGGCGCGATCGCGCAGTCTGCGCACACCGCCACACCCGAGCAGCAGCAGCGCATCGTCGATGTGGTCAACAACGCCCGCCGCGAGATCTACCACATCCTCGGCGAAGACTGATCTCCCCCCGGCGATTTCGGCGCGCTGAGCGACGCTGAGGGTGCGCCAGCGCGCCGAAATCGCTTAGCTGTGAGGCATGGACACCTATCACCTCGGCTCTTACACCGTCGGTCGCGTCGGCTTCGGCGCCATGCAACTGCCCGGGCCCGGCGTCTTCGGGCCGCCCCGCGACCACGACCAGGCTCTGGCGGTGCTGCGTCGCGCGCTCGAGCTGGGCATCAATCACATCGACACCGCCCAGATCTATGGTCCCGACGTCGCCAACCAGCTGATCCGCGAGGCCCTGCACCCCTATCCGGCCGACCTCGCGCTGGTCAGCAAGGTGGGTGGCAAGCGTGACGACGAGGGCAACTGGCTGCCCGCCCAGGAGCCCGACGACCTGCGGGCACAGCTGGAGGAGAACCTGCGCACCCTAGACACCGACCGGCTGGCCGCGGTGAACCTGCGGATTTTCGATAGCGATGTCAACCAAGAGCTCTTCGAGCGCCAGCTCTCGGCGATGATCGCCGCGCATGACGAAGGACTGATCGCCGGAATCGGGCTGAGCAACGTCAATGCCGAGCATCTGCGAATCGCGTTGCAACGCACCGCGATCGTGTGCGTGCAGAACGCCTACAATCTGCTCGACCGAACCTCGCAGCCGGTGTTGGACCTGTGCACGGAGCACGACATCGCGTTCGTGCCGTTCTTCCCGCTGGGTTCAGGCTTCCTGCCCGACAACCCGGTGCTCAACCATCCGGCGGTGAGCCGGGCAGCGCAGAAACTGGGCCGGACGCCGGCCCAGATCGTGCTGGCGTGGACGTTGTCGGTGGCGCCCAACGTGCTGCTGATCCCGGGCACGTCCTCGCTGGCCCACCTCGAGGAGAACACCGCGGTGCGCGACATCGTGCTCGACGAGCAGACCAAACAGGTACTCGACCAGAGCAACGATTAACGCTTGGGGGACCGCGACCAATAAAATCGTCGCATAATGACGAACTCCTCCGGGGCGGCGACGGTCGCGCCGCGCTCTGACAAGGTCTCGATCGAGGCGCGCCGCCGCCGCACGTTTGCCGTCATCAGCCACCCCGACGCCGGCAAGTCCACCCTGACCGAGGCGCTGGTGCTGCACGCCAAAGCGATCACCGAAGCCGGCGCCATCCACGGCAAGGCGGGCCGACGCGCCACCGTGTCGGACTGGATGGAGATGGAAAAGGCCCGCGGTATCTCGATCACCTCCACGGCGCTGCAGTTCCCGTACACCACCAACGCCGGTGACACCTGCATCATCAACCTGCTCGACACCCCCGGCCACGCGGACTTCTCCGAGGACACCTACCGGGTGCTGACCGCGGTGGACTCCGCGGTCATGCTCATCGACGCCGCCAAGGGCCTGGAACCGCAGACGCTCAAGCTGTTTCAAGTGTGCCGGCACCGCCGCATCCCGATCATCACGGTGGTCAACAAATGGGACCGGCCGGGCCGGCACGCTCTGGAGTTGATGGATGAGATCTCCGAGCGCATCGGCCTGCGGCCCACCCCGCTGACGTGGCCGGTCGGCATCGCCGGCGACTTCAAGGGAGTGCTGGACCGACGCACCGGGAAGTTCATCCGGTTCACCCGTACCGCGGGCGGGGCCACCGCCGCCCCCGAGGAGCACATCGACGCGGCCGATGCTCACGCCGCCGCGGGCGCAGACTGGGACACCGCGGTCGAGGAATCTGAGCTGCTCAGCGCCGACGGGGCCGACTTCGACGCCGAGACATTCCTGGACTGCTCATCGACGCCGGTGCTGTTCACCTCTGCGGCACTGAATTTCGGCGTCAACCAGCTGCTCGACGTGCTCGCCCAGCTGGCACCGTCACCGAGCGGGCAGCTCGACGTCGACGGCAACCGGCGCGAGGCCGCGTCCCCGTTCAGCGCGTTCGTGTTCAAGGTGCAGGCCGGCATGGATTCGGCGCACCGTGACCGCATCGCCTACGCGCGGGTGTGTTCGGGCACCTTCGAACGGGGGGATGTGCTCACCCACGCCACCACCGGCAAGCCCTTCGTCACCAAGTACGCGCAGTCGGTGTTCGGTCAGCAGCGCTCGACGCTGGACACGGCCTGGCCGGGTGATGTCATCGGCCTGGCCAACGCGGCTGCGCTGCGACCGGGAGACACCCTCTACGCCGAGGTTGCGGTGCAGTATCCGCCCATCCCGAGCTTCTCACCCGAGCACTTCTCGGTGGCCCGCGGCTCGGATCCCAGCAAGCACAAACAGTTCCGCAAGGGTATCGAGCAACTCGACCAGGAGGGTGTGGTGCAGGTGCTGCGCTCGGACCGGCGCGGCGACCAGGCCCCTGTGCTCGCGGCGGTGGGCCCGATGCAGTTCGAGGTGGCCAGCCACCGGATGGCCGGTGAGTTCAGTGCGCCGATCACGCTGGAACCGTTGCCCTACACGGTGGCCCGGTTATGTGGCCCCGACGATGTCGAGCTGCTGGCCCGACTGCCGTCGGTGGAGGTGTTCACCCGCACCGACGGTGCGCTGCTGGCGGTGTTCGCGACCAAGTGGCGGCTGGAGACCGTGCAGCGGGACAACCCCGACCTGATGTTGCGTGAACTGGTCGCCGCGGGTCAGTAGCGCTGCGACCACACGTCAGTCGACGTCGACCCAGTCCAGGGTGCGCTCGACGGCCTTACGCCAGCCGGCATAGCCGGCTTCGCGCTGGTCCGCCGACCACTGCGGCGTCCAGCGTTTACCCTCCTGCCAGTTCGCGCGCAGATCCTCGGGTCCGTCCCAGAACCCGACGCCCAGCCCGGCGGCGTAGGCCGCGCCCAGCGCAGTCGTCTCGGCGACAACGGGTTTGACCACCTCGACGCCGAGCACATCGGCCTGGATCTGCATGCACAGGTCGTTGGCGGTGATACCGCCGTCGACCTTGAGCACTTCTAGAGTGACGCCGGAGTCGACGGCCATCGCGTCGACCACATCGCGGCTCTGGTAGCAGATGGATTCCAGCGTGGCGCGTGCCAGATGGGCGTTGGTGTTGTAGCGCGACAACCCGACGATGGCACCGCGCGCGTCGGATCGCCAGTACGGCGCGAACAGCCCGGAGAACGCCGGCACGAAGTAGACCCCGCCGTTGTCGGTGACCTGCCGGGCCAGCGCCTCGCTCTGCGACGCACCGCTGATGATGCCGAGCTGGTCGCGCAACCACTGCACCGCCGATCCGGTCACCGCAATCGAACCCTCGAGGGCGTAAACCGGTTTCGCGTCTCCGAACTGGTAGCACAACGTGGTCAACAGTCCGTTGCCGGAGCGCACGATCTCCTCACCGGTGTTGATGAGCAGGAAGTTGCCGGTGCCGTAGGTGTTCTTGGCCTCGCCGGCCTCCAGACAGACCTGACCGACCATCGCAGCCTGCTGATCGCCGAGGATCCCGGTGATCGGGATCTGGCCGTCGGCGGGTCCGGTCTCCACGGTCACGCCGTGCGGTTCTGTCGTCGACGACGGCCGGATCTGGGGCAGCATCGCGCGCGGGATACCGAAGAACCCGAGCAGTTCGTCGTCCCAGTCCAGCGTCTCGAGGTTCATCAGCATGGTGCGGCTGGCATTGGTGACGTCGGTGACGTGCACGCCGCCGCGATGCCCGCCGGTCAGGTTCCACAGCACCCAGGTGTCGGTGGTGCCGAACAGCGCGTCGCCCTTCTCCGCGTCGGCGCGCAGCCCGTCGACGTTGTCGAGCAGCCACTGCAGCTTGCCGCCGGAGAAATAGGTGGCCGGCGGCAGTCCGGCCTTGCGCCGGATCACGTCGCCGCGACCATCGCGATCCAGTGCCGAGGCGATGCGGTCGGTGCGGGTGTCCTGCCAGACGATCGCATTGTGATAGGGCCGGCCGGTGCGCCGGTTCCACACCAGCGACGTCTCCCGTTGGTTGGTGATCCCCAGCGCCGCGAGGTCGACGGTGGACAGGTTGGTGTTGTTCAGCGCCGAGGCGAGCACCGCTCCGGTGCGTTCCCAGATCTCGACCGGGTTGTGCTCGACCCACCCGGCCTTGGGCAGGATTTGCTCGTGTTCGAGCTGGTGACGACCTACTTCGGCGCCCGCGTGATCGAAGATCATGCACCGGGTGCTGGTGGTGCCCTGGTCGATTGCTGCGACGAAGTCGGCCATTCGTCCATGATGGACTACATGGCGGATCAGATTTCAGCGATGCCGCGCGGCGGCCCCGACGCGTCGTGTCTGGACCGTCTGCTGTGGACCGGCCGGCAGGAGTATCTCGACCGCGAGTGCGCCGGAGACGCCGAGCTCGAGCGCAAGAAGCGCAGCGTGATCCGGGCATTGGATTGGACCGGTGAGGTCTTCGGAAATCACGGCCGGTTCGCCAAGACCGCGCTCGACGTGGTCGCTGACGTCGCCGACCCGAAGATCCTCGAGCTGGGTGCCGGTCATGGCGCGTTGTCGCGGATACTGCTGGACTGGCATCCCACGGCGCGGCTGACGGTCACCGACGTCGACGCCGCCTCGGTGGCGGCCATGGCCGCCGGAGACCTCGGATCGCATGGCCGCACGCAGGTTCGTCAGATGGATGCCACCGCGATCGACGCGGCTGACGGGTCGTTCGACTTGGCGGTGTTCGCCCTGTCGTTTCACCACCTGCCCCCTGATGCGGCGGCGCGGGTGATCGCCGAAGGTACCCGCGCCGCGCATACCCTGCTCGTCATCGACCTACCGCGTCCGCCGGCGCCACTGCACGTGCTGCGGTTGGCCACGATGCTGCCGTGGGCGCCGCTGGTGCCCTTCGTGCACGACGGGGTGATCAGCTCGCTGCGGGCCTACAGCCCGTCCGCGCTGCGGGCGCTGGCGCGCCACGCCGGTCCCGACATCGAGGTCGAGCTGCGCGGTGGATGTCTGGGACCGCAGATCATGGTGGCGCGCCGGATAGGCTCATGACGTGGGCCAGGAGCTGAAACACGCCGAGTTCAGCCGTGAACACCGGCGTGAGTACCGGCGCAAGGTGCAGCTGTGCCTCGACGTGTTCGAGACGATGCTGGCCCAGTCCAGCTTCGACTTCGAGAAGCCGCTGACGGGCATGGAGATCGAGTGCAACCTCGTCGACTCCCAGTACCAACCGGCGATGAGCAACTCCGAGGTGCTGGCCTCGATCGCCGACCCGGCCTACCAGACCGAGTTGGGCGCCTACAACATCGAGTTCAACGTGCCGCCACGGCGGCTGCCGGGGCGGGCCGCGCTCGAGCTCGAAGACGACGTGCGCGCCAGCCTCAACGCCGCCGAGGCCAAGGCCAACGTCAGCGATGCCCACATCGTGATGGTCGGCATCCTTCCCACGCTCATGCCCCAGCATCTGACCGGCGATTGGATGAGCGAGTCGACGCGTTATCAGGCGCTCAACGACTCGATCTTCACAGCGCGGGGCGAGGACATCATGATCGACATCTCCGGCCCGGAGCGGCTCAGCCTGCAGGCTGCCACCATTGCCCCGGAATCCGCTTGCACCAGCATGCAATTGCACCTCCAGGTGTCGCCTGCCGACTTCGCCAACAACTGGAACGCCGCTCAGGTGCTGGCCGGCCCGCAGCTGGCGCTGGGCGCCAACTCGCCATTCTTCCTCGGCCATCACCTGTGGGCCGAGACCCGCATCGAGTTGTTCGCCCAAGCCACCGACACCCGGCCCGAGGAACTCAAGGCCCAAGGCGTGCGACCGCGGGTGTGGTTCGGCGAGCGTTGGATCACCTCGATCTTCGATCTGTTCGAGGAGAACGTGCGCTATTTCCCGTCCCTGTTGCCGGAGCTCTCCGACGAGGACCCGGTCGCCGAGCTGGCAGCCGGGCGCACACCTCGGCTGGCCGAGCTGCGCTTGCACAATGGAACCATCTACCGGTGGAACCGCCCGGTCTACGACATCGTCGATGGCCGCCCGCACCTGCGGGTGGAGAACAGGGTGCTGCCCGCCGGCCCCAGCGTGATCGACATGATGGCCAACTCGGCGTTCTACTACGGGATGCTGCGCACCCTGTCCGAGGAGGACCGCCCGGTGTGGACCCAGATGAGTTTCGCTGCGGCAGAACACAACTTCGTCCAGGCCGCACAGTTCGGCATGAACTGCCGGATGTACTGGCCCGGGCTGGGCGAGGTGACACCCGACGAGTTGATCCTGCGCAAGCTGTTGCCGCTGGCCGACGAGGGGCTACGGCGCTGGGAGGTGGCCGCCGAAGTCCGCGACCGCTATCTCGGGGTGATCGAGGGCCGCGCCAAGACCGGCCGCAACGGCGCGACCTGGCAGGCCCACACCGTCGACGCGCTGCAGGGCCGGGGTATGAGCCGGCCGGATGCGTTGGCCGAGATGCTACGGCTGTATTGCGTGCACATGCACGGCAACGAACCGGTGCACACCTGGGACATCCCGGATTGACCTGCCGTCGGTACGGTTGTGCTCATGACCGAAGTGATGGACTGGGACAGCGCCTACCGCGGGGAAGGGGACTTCGAGGGTGAGCCCCCCTGGAACATCGGCGAACCCCAACCCGAGCTGGCGGCGTTGTGGCGGGCCGGACGATTCCGCAGCGAGGTCCTCGACGCCGGGTGCGGGCACGCCGAGCTGTCGTTGGCGCTGGCCGCCGACGGATACACGGTGACCGGGGTCGACGTCAGCCCCACCGCGGTCGCCGCGGCCACCACCGCGGCCGCCGAGCGCGGCCTGTCGGACCGGGCGAGGTTCGTCGCGGCCGATATCACCGCGCTGGACGGGTTCGACAACCAGTTCGCGACCGTGGTCGACAGCACCCTGTTCCACTCACTGCCCGTCGAGTCCCGCGACGCCTATCTGCGGTCGATCCACCGGGCCGCCGCGCCGGGCGCCGGCTATTTCGTGCTCGTCTTCGCCAAGGGCGCGTTCCCCGAGCAGATGCAACCCGGACCCAACGAGGTTTCCGAAATCGAACTGCGCGAAGCTGTTTCCAGGTACTGGGTGATCGACGACATCCGGCCCGCCCTGATCCACTCGAATGTGCCGCGCACGGCGGGTCCGCCGCCGCCGCTGGACCTTCTCGACGAGAGTGGACGGCTGCGGATGCAGGCCTTCCTGCTCTCGGCGCACAAGCAGTCTTAGGCCGTGACCGGCAGCGTCGCGGCGCCGCGGACCGACCGATGCACCGCCGGCGCCTCGCAACGACTGCGCGCGGTGAGTCTGATCCGATCGGCGCGAAACAGGTCATAGGCGTACTCGAACGGACGATCTGCGCCGTCGCGGGTCACCCGGGTGATGGCCAGCAGCGGCTTACGCTCGGCGATCTGGAGCCATTCGGCCTCCCGCGGACTGGCGTTGACCACCTCGATCGTCTCTGTGGTGTCGGCTGGTGTCAGTCCGTAGCGCACCCGCAGCAGCTCGTACAGGGAACCGCCGAGCGGCTGTTCGAGCAGGTCGGCCACATCGTCCGCGACGAAGCACGCGCTATCCAACGACAGCGGCACCCCGTCGGCGTAGCGCAGCCGACGAACGGTGATGACGTCGCAGCCCTGGGCGATCTCGAGAGCCTGGGCCTCGATCTGGGTGGCCGGACGGCGGCTCGTACCCAATACGGTGCTGGCACTGGTGTGACCGCTGTCGTGCAGTCGTGCAGGCAATCCGGTCAGTTCGGCCGCGTGGCGCTCCACGACATCGGCACGCACGAAGGTCCCCCCGCTGCGGCCGGGCCGGCGTTCCAGCACCCCGGCCTGGCTCAGCGGCAGCAACGCACTGCGCAGCGTGGAACGTGAGACCGCGAGCGCCGCGGCCATCTCGCGTTCGGTGCCCAACCGTGAACCCGGCTGCAGCGCCCCCTGGGCGAGCAGGGACAGGATCCGTCGGCGCACCTCTTCGGCCACCGGCCCGCCCGTCGAACCCGACATGATCAGCCGGCCACCGCGTCCAACGACTCCGGCAGCACCTGGCCGCCGTCGACGGCAATGGCCTGGCCGGTGATGTAGCCGGCCTCGCGGCTGGCCAGAAACGCGGCCAGATAGCCGATGTCCTCGGGTTCGCCCAATGCACCGACCGGAATGCTGCGGGCCATCCCGGCGATGTAGTCCTCACCCATGGCGACCATGCCCTCGCTCATGATGTTGCCGGGCAGGATCGCGTTGACCGTGATCTTGTGCGGCGCCAGTTCGATGGCAGCGGTGCGCATGAAGCCCAGTTGTGCTGCCTTGGTGGCGCCGTAGTGTGACCATCCCGGGTATCCGGTGATCGGCCCGGTGATCGACGAGGTCAGGATCACCCGACCACGGCCCGAGGCGATCAGCGCGCTCAGGCAGGCCTGCACGGCAAAGAACGTGCCGTTGACGTTGACGGCGAAGATCTCGGCGAGCTGCTCGGGCGTCATGGTGGCCAACGGGGCTTCGGGAAAGATGCCGGCGTTGGCGCACACCACATCGAGGCCGCCGAAGGCGTCCACCACCGCCGTGACCATGTCGTCGCACGCCGAGCGGTCGCACACGTCGGTCGCCACCCCGATGACCTTGCCCGGGCCCAGCCCGTCGAGCGCGGCGACACAGTCGTCGAGGTCGGTGACCGAGCGGGCCGCCACGGCCACGTTCGCGCCGGCGAGGGCGAAGACCTTGGCGATACCGCGTCCGATCCCTTTGCTGCCCCCGGTGACAAGCACAGCACGGTCCTGCACATCGAACATGTTTCTCCTATCGGGTCGGGGCGAGCACAGCGTCCTGTAACCACGTCGGGTCGCTGAGGTAGCGCCGGGCCAGCGCTGCGGTACCTCGGGCATAGCCGGCTCCGACGGCGATCGCGGCGTCGGCGTCGGCATGCGAGGCGATCCAGGCGGTCAGCTGGATGCGTCGCAGCATCACGAAGGTCGGGATGAGCAGCAGGTGGTCGACGGGAAGCGGACGCACCCGGCAGTATCCGCGCAACCACTCGGTGATGATCCCGGCGACGGCCGGGGTGTCCTCGATCCAGGACAGCACCGAGCTCAGATCGGCCAGGTGCCAGGACCACCCGCAATCGTCGAAGTCGATCACGGTGATCTGGCCGCTGCCGCCGGCCGGGTCGATCATCAGGTTGGCCAGGCGCAGATCGGCGTGGACCAGCCCGAAGCGGTCCGGCGCGGTGCCGAAATCAGTGATACGGCAGGTGATTTCGGTGACCGCCTGCCCAATCGCGGTTCGATCGGCGGACGTGAGCCCCGGCGCTGACCGCCAATCACCCCATCGGGCGCGCGGGCCGAGAATCGCTTCGAGGTCCCACCGGAACCGGGTGAAGCCCGAAGGCGGCTTCCACCGCCGACTGTGTTCGTGCATGTGGGCGGTGAGTTCTCCCAACTGGGCGAAACCGACTGCCTGCGGCGCTTCTTCGGCGGTACACCCCGGGATGTAGGTCACCGCGTCGACGTACAGTTCGCGCCCACCGACGCGCGCGGTGACCACGCCGCTGCCATCGGCTGCTGACACCAGTTCCGGGGTACAGACCACCGTCTGGCTTCGCAGCGCCGCCATCCAGTCCAGCTCGGAACGGATACCGGCCAGGTCGTGATAGCCCGGCCGGTGCACCCGCAACACGATGGGGTCGGCGTCACCGTCCACATCGCCGGCGAGATAGGTCGCATTCTCTGACAGGCTGAGCAGGCGAAGCGGGGTGTCTGGGTCGAGCCGGTAGTGGTGCAGCGCGGCCCGGGCAAACAACTGGTGATCAACGGGTAGCCCGGCCATATGAGGAGTGTGGACCAAATGACGTCGGCCGGCAGACCAAAACCGTGGCGTTTACCGGACCGTAGCGAGGTCAGCGGATCTGAAACACTGCTGTAACGAAGAATGCTGCGAGGCAGCGCATATCAGGTTGCCCGGGCACCTTGGGACTAGTAGAAATGGCCCTCACCGCGCTACGTTCGGTGTTCGCGGCTCGGCTTCGGCCAGACCAAATGTCGATGGCCTTGCCCGCAACGGAAGGGACGGGTTCGCAGTGGGGTTCTCCAACATCATGGATTCCAACAGCTATACCGCAGAGGTGAACACCGACACCGGGCTCGGTCGCCAGATCCAGGCCCGCAGCCGCCTGCTGGGCCCGGCCTACCGACTGTTCTACCAACGGCCGGTGCACCTGGTGCGCGGTCGGGGTAGCCACCTGTTCGACGCTGAGGGCCTGCGTTACCTCGATGCCTACAACAACGTCGCCAGCGTCGGGCATTGCCATCCGCGCGTGGTGGCAGCGATGACGAGGCAGGCCGAGACTCTCAATACGCACACCCGGTACCTGCACGAGGAAATCCTGCAGTACTCCGAACGCCTGCTCGGATTGCTGCATCTCGACCAGGTGATGTATGCCTGCACCGGGTCCGAGGCCAATGACTTGGCTCTGCGGATCGCGCAGAGTTACACCGAAGCCCGCGGTGTGATCGTCACCCGTGAGGCCTATCACGGCAATACCGCAGCGGTGACCGAGATTTCTCCGTCGATCGGTGGCGCGTCGGTAATGGGTGGCCACGTGCGCACCGTCGGCGCGCCCGACAGCTACCGCCTCGGCGCCGACGCACCGGCCCGGTTCCTGGCAGATGTCCAGGCGGCGATCGCCGACCTGCAGGCGTCGGGTCACGGCGTGTGCTGCCTGATCGTTGACACCATCTTCTCCTCGGACGGCATCTATCCCGAACCGTCGGTGCTGGCGCCCGCGGTGGCCGCGGTGCGGGCGGCCGGCGGGGTGTTCATCGCCGACGAGGTGCAGCCCGGTTTCGGCCGCACCGGGGAGGCGATGTGGGGGTTCGTCCGACATCGCATCGCGCCCGACCTGGTGACGCTGGGCAAGCCGATGGCCAACGGGCTGCCGGTGGCCGCGGTGGCGGCGCGACGCGAGGTTCTCGACATTTTTGCCCGGGAAGTGCCGTACTTCAACACCTTTGCCGGCAACCCGGTGTCGATGGCCACTGCTTCGGCAGTACTCGACGTCATCGAGGACGAGCAGCTGATGCGCAACGCATCGCAGGTCGGGCGGGCACTGCATGAGGGTCTCGTACAGTGTTGCGCCGAGCACCCGCGCATCGCCGATGTCCGCGGGGCCGGTTTGTATCTCGCCGTCGAGGTCGTCGACGATGCCGGTACCGGCAGGCCGGATCGGGCCGCGGCCCGTGACCTGATCAACGCGATGCGTGACCGCCGGGTGCTGATCTCGGTGTGCGGCTCCGAGGGCCACGTGCTCAAAATCCGTCCACCGCTGGTGTTCTCGACCGACGACGTGGACTGGTTCTGCACGGAATTTGCCGACGCATTGCGCATGCTCGTCTGACCACCGACGGCATGACGGATCGTCATCCCGGGTCCGCCGCTAGGAGCCGAGTGCGGCCACGATGTCGTCCGCCGACTCGAAGGCTTGGGGACGAATCCTCGGTGTCATTTCCGATTGCGCGGTCAAACAGCCAACCAGTGTGCGAGCTATCGGAGGCGGCAGCGCGAGCGACTCGATCAGCGCCAGTTGAGGCGGGATCTCGAGCGCAAGCACCGGGCTACGATAGGTGAACACTTGTTGTCCGCAGATCATCTCCCACAGGATGAGTCCGAGGGCTTGGACATCCGATCCGATACACCGACGCCGGTCATCGGCGGCCAGCTCATGCGAACTCCTGGCCAAACCGAAGTCGACAACAGTGATCTGCTGGCCCGAGAAGACATGGTCGGGTGAGAGATCACGATGGACATAGCCGAAGGCGTGCAATCGTTGAAGCCATCTCGCCAGCCCGCACATGAGCTCGCCAAGTACCTCTATCTCCAGGCGACCGTCGCGTGCACACTGATCAAAACGCGGCGCGTGCAACCGGTCACAGGCGTGGAAAGCCGCGCCCGGGACTCTGGAGCACGCACGCAACACCGGAAATCCCGGCCTGCCGCTCATCGTTGTCAACAGGTCGATTTCACGCAGGAAGTTCCTGCACACGCCAGGGGTGTCGGTATGTAGAACCTTGATGAACAGTTCGGCTTCCGTTCCGATCTGAGTGCCGAGAAAGCACTCGGTCAACGGGCGCCTGCCCACAGACCGGACTTTGACCAAACCGGCCTGCCTGAATGCACAGCCGAGTGTCTCATCTGAAGTCTTCATCCCTGGAAAAGCGCCTCCGACAACGTCTTCCACAAGGTCTCCCCCGCCTCGGTCAAGGCACGCGTCTCTGCGAGGTACCTGTCGTGCACGCGGATACGCTCGAGGCTTTCGTCGAGAGTCCGTCCGTTGAGCCGATAATATTTCGGCTCAGCACGTACGAGGTTGCGGTGGTAGATCGCGGCGTTGGCGAACGCATGGAACGCGTAGAGAATCATGTCGATGGGGCGCCCCTGCTTCTTGATCGGGGAGAAGTACTGCTTCGTGTCGGTGCCGTCGTGGAGCGGGGCCAACCGCCGCAGTGCGAGGTAGTGATGATGGCTGGCCTCATGGATGAGGGACTCCGCCAGTTCCACGGCCGGATTGGGAAACGACAGGAAGGTCAGTCCGGGGAACTCCTCGACTGACGCGCTCATGAGGACTCCATCGGATCCGTCGAGCGCGACGATGTGTCGCATCCCGCTGGCGATCCAAGGCACGAAGTTCGGTGCGTGCCGAGTCAGAAACGAGGTGGCGCCGTCGAGAGCGGGAGCCACTCGTGTCGTTGCGTCGGGCAGGGCCTGCCGCTTTCCGGGCAGCGGGAAGCCACTTCCGTCGCTGGGCAACCACACCGGGACGGGATGCCCGCACATCTGCACGGTCCCCACGCTGGAAATGGCGTCGCTGCGCCAGAGCCCGCTGGCCGCATCCCGGTCCGCTACGACGGTCGCGATCAGCCCTCCCCGCAGATATAGGTGTATCTCGGCGCGATCGTGGTCTCGCCGAAACGTCGCGCGATCGGCTTCCGGGAGTCGCAGCGTGCCCCAGAACGCCGCTTGCCGTGGATCCAACCCGATATCCGCCTCGACAAGCACGCCTTCGGCGCCCAGGCGCAACAACATTGGTCCAAGGACATTCAATGTTGATTCGCCGTGCATCGAGGTGGCCAGGAGCCGTTCCACGCGCGCAAGGTCAGGATGCCAGGCCGCGGACCAGGGCAGAGGCTGGCTCTTGATGATCTCGACCTGCGCACAGATGTCCGCCGGCGCACTGCTACAGCAATCGAACGCGAGCTCGAACAGCGCGCTCGCATACAGCCCTATCAGGGTCTGTGGGAGGTCGGGATCGGCACCGAGTTCCGGCGATGCGAAATAGCGTGCGGTGTCGACGGTGACCAGAGGGGGGCATTGTGCGGACCCGACCGGTGTCGTCATCGAGCTATGTACCCCCGGCTTCGACCGCAGGTGAACGCGCGGAGTCCGCGCGCACGACTGCACGCATGTGTCCGAAGAGCTTCACAATGTCGGCGCACCACACGGATGGATTGTCGAAACCATGTTCGCGGCTGTAGCGGTGCGGCATATAACCACCGCCGCATGTCAGCAATTCCGGGCAGGTACCACATTTTCGCGGAGGGGGAATTGCTCCTTCGAACAGCGCACGGGCCAGCGGACTGGAGTGACGTAGGTCGTCGAAACCGTGCGTCGCGATGTTCAGCCCGGTGTGATTGAGTGTCGCCTCGCACACCCGCAGGGCGTCGTTGGCCTGGATGCTGCCGTCGGACTCCACGATGGCGTAGTGCATCGGCCCACCACCGAAGGCGTCCGTGCCCCCGCTGTCCCCGAGGATCAGTCGGAACATGTCGGCGAACAAGCGCACCGAGACACTCGGATCGTTCTCGGCCAACCAGGCCGTCAGCGCCGGCAGCAGGTAATCGGCGACCGGCGTAGGTCCGTAAGTACCGAATTGCGTTCGCCAGTCGTCATGGGTCACGTCAGGCAGCAGGAAGTCAAAGTCGGTAACGCCGAGAGAGCGCAAGTAATGGTATGTCTCAGCGCCGTTTTCACCAGGACGGACGACCGAGAGCACTGCGACGTGAACACCCGCGTCCATCAGGTGGCGGATGCCGGCCTCTGTCCTTGTTGCGGAGCCGCGTCCCATGTGATCGACCCGCGCAACGTCATTGATGTCAGGTGGACCGTCCAGGCTGACACTGACCGAGATGCGTAGCTCTTTGAGTAGCTTCGCCCACTCGCGGTCGATCAAGGTGGCGTTGGTCTGCACATTCAACGAACCCAGGGCCGGGCCTGCCTCAGATCGCAGACGCTCGACCAACGACCGCAACCGCTCAGGGCCCATCAGAAGCGGCTCACCACCGTGCAGGCAGACACCCATCCGATGATGTGGTCGCACCGCGCCGTACTCGTTGATCCGCGTGATCAACAAGCCGATCAGTTCGTCGGACAGTAGCCCTGGTCGCTCGCGATAGCCGTTGTCTTTGGCGTGGTAGACGTAGCAGTAGCTGCAGTCGAGGTTGCAGGCACTGACCACCTTGAGCACGATCTGAGCGATGGTGACCGCATCGTCGGGCCCGGCATTGTGCCGCTGCGCGGAGGCGACAGTCGTCACTCAGGATCGGCCATCTTGACATGGTGTGCTTTCCAATAGTGCATCTTGTAGTACTGCATTTTCCAGTAGGACATATTTGATAACTCCTCAAGACTGGCATTGTCAGCCGCGGCGTAGAGCGCTTTCTTGGCAGCGATATCGGCCCTCAGCTTTGCCAGAATCATGGAGCGGTACTGCTCGGGTTTCAGCGTGACGGATTCAGCTTCCGCATTCGGCGCACCCTTGCTCTTGTCGTTCTTTTCAGCCATTTGTTGCCCTTTTCAACTATTGGTAGCGAGGCGAATTCGATCGGATGGCCAATTTGTACTCCCCGCGAACCCCCACCATCGATAAATTCACGAAAATTCTGTGTTTCAGATGCGCAGTTCGCCGACGCATTGCGCGCGTTCGTCTGAAAATCAGACGGTCAGCGCGTGACCGTGGCCAGGGCGGCGGCCAGGGTGTCCAGGTCGTCGTCGGTGACGTCGACATGGGGTGAGACTCGCAGTGCCGGTCGTGTCATTTCCCGCGGCGCACGTTCGGTCCCCAGGTAGGTCGTCACAATCGCATGCTCGGTGATCAACCGTGCGCGGACCGTCGCCGGATCGACGTGATCGGGCGGATAGAGCGTGGTGATGGCGCTGGGCTCGTCGACGCTCTCGCGCACCGACCAACCCGCGAGCCCGCCGAGGGCGGTCCTGGTCAGGGCCCCGACCTCGCGCAGCCGCTGCTGGACGTCGGCGGCACCGAAGGAGAGCAGTTCGCCCAGCGCCACGCACAGGCCGAGATGCAGGCCGACACTGGTTTCACAGTGCCGTAGCCGCTGCTGTTCATTCTCGGGCAGCAGGGCGGGACGGGTGATCAGCAGACCCACACCGCGTGGCCCTGCGGTCCATTTGCGCGAGGAGGTGAACAGCGCGTCGGCGCCGATCGCTGTGCAGTCCAGCTGGCCGAATCCCTGTGCCGCGTCGACGATCAACGGGATGCCGCGTTCGCGGCACACTTCGGCGATCTCGCGGACCGGTTGCACAGTGCCGACATGACTGCCCAACACGGTGAAATGCACCAGCGCGGGCGGGTCGTGGGCCAGCGTGGCGGCGGCGGCATCGACGTCGAGCCGGCCCGATCCATCCACCGGCAGAAAGCCGATGGCGAAACCGTGCCGCTGCATGAGCGCCAGGTTCGGGCCGAACTCGCCGGGTAGACAGGCCAGCGTGCGCGGACCCGACCAGCTGCCCAGCATGATGTCGAGCGCATGACCGGATCCGGTGGTGAAGAACACTTCACCGTCGGCCATCGTGGTCAGTGCGCGCACCGCGGACCGGCCGGCCTCCAATGCGGGCGCGGCGGCCTCGGCGGCGACGTAACCGCCGACCTCGGCCTCGTGGCGGGCGTGTCGGGATGCCGCCTCGATCGCTGTCAGGCTCTGCCGCGAGCAGGCGGCACTGTCGAGGTGGACTCCGGCCACCGGCGGGCGAGCAGCCCGCCACCGCTGTGCGAGATTCACTTCACCGACAGCGACAGCGCGAAGTCACCGGCATCGTCGGTCCACCAATGGGTCCGGCGTAGCCCGGCCGCAGCCAGTTCGGTGTCCACCCCGGACTTGCGGAACTTGCAGGACACCTCGGTCAGCATCGGTTCACCGGCACTGAACTGCACCTCCAGGTCGAGGTCGGAGATCTGCACCCGTTGCGCCCGAGTGGATTTCAGCCACATCTCGATGCGCTCCTCGGCGCTGTTCCACAGCGCGACATGATCGAAGGCATCGAGGTCGAAGTTCGCGCGCAGTTGCCGGTTGATCACCGCGAGCACGTTGCGGTTGAACGTCGCGGTCACCCCGGCGCTGTCGTCGTACGCGCGCACCAATCGCTCGGTGTCCTTGACCAGGTCGGTGCCCAGCAGGAATGCGTCGCCAGGCCGCATCAGGGCCGCCACCGCACCCAGGAACTCGGCGCGTGGTCCCGCGGTCAGGTTGCCGATCGTCGAGCCGAGAAACGCGATCAGGCGCCGACCCTGCGCCGGGATCTTGTTCAGATGCTGCTCGAAATCGCCACAGACGGCCGCAACTTCGACACCCGGGTACTCCTGCCCGATCGCTGCGGCGGCGGACTGCAACACGCTCGCGTCGACGTCGAAGGGCACGAATCGGCGTAACAGGTCCCGGCTGCGCAGCGCGTCGAGCAGCATGCGTGTCTTCTCCGAGGTGCCGCTACCGAGCTCGACCAGTGTGTCGGCGGCACACGCAGCCGCAATGTCACCGGCGTGGGTGCGCAGGATCTGGGCTTCGGCGCGCGTCGGATAGTACTCCGGCAACCGGGTGATCTGGTCGAACAGATCGCTACCGGCGGCGTCGTAAAACCATTTGGGCGGCAACGACTTCGGTGACGCCGTGAGACCCTCGCGCACGTCGCGGCGCAGCGCCGTGTCGGCGGCGTCCGCGGCCAGGTAGTTCTCCAGCGACAGGGTCATGAGAGTCCTTTCAGTGGTCATCTCAGCGGGGTGATCGTGACGCGTGTCCCGACCACGTCGACCAGATGGCGGTCGGGCACCTCCTGCCACGCCGGGTCGTCGTCGTAGGGTTCGCTGGCCAGCACCACACCGTCGGCGCGACGCAGCACCGACAAGGTGTCTCCCCAGGTGGTGGCCACCAGTCGGGATCCGTCGCCGGCCAGGATGTTCAGCCGGGCGTTCGGGTCGTCGGCGGCGACGGCGGCGACGGTGTCACCCAGCGCGTCGATGCCCCGGTCGAAGATCAGTGCGGCCAACAGCGCGCTGTCGTTGGTCGATTCGGCGTGTCGGGACAGCGGCAGCACCGACCGGTCCACCAGGCCGTTGTGCGACAGCAGCCAGCGGCCGTCGCTGAACGGTGCCGAAGCGCTGGGCTCGATGGCCATTCCCACGCTGGCCGACCGCACCGCGGCGACCACACATCTGCTGACCAAGGCCGGCGCCACCGACGCGAAGGAGGCGTCGGTCCACAGCGGCGATGCGCTGCGCCAGCGCCGTGCCACCTGGTCGTCGAAAAACCCGACACCCCAACCGTCGGCGTTCATCAGGCCATGCTTCTGCCGGCGTGGCGCGTAGGACTGAACCAGCAGCCCCGACGGCGGGTCGAGCAGCAACGCCGCCACCGACAGCGGCTGCCCCAGCCAACCCAGGTGCCTACACATGCTCGTCCCAGGCCAGCCGCACCCCGGTGAAGATCTGTCGGCGGATCGGGTGGTCCCAGTTGCGGAAGCTGGGCCGCAGGATATCCGCCGAGACCGCCCACGAGCCACCGCGCAACACCCGGTAGTCGCCGCTGCTCTGGCCATGGAAGAACGGTTGCGAGTAGCGCTGGTAGATCATCGGGCTGAACCCGGGCCACGGATGCAGCCGCGAGGTGGTCCACTCCCACACGTCGCCCAGCATTTGTTCGGCACCGTAGGCCGATGCCCCGTCCGGGTAGGCACCCACCGGCGCCGGGCGCAGCGCCTGCCCACCGAGGTTGGCCAGCTTGGCCGTGGGTTCTGTTGCACCCCAGGGGTATCGGCGGCGCGATTGGGTGGTCGGGTCCCACGCGCAGGCCTTCTCCCATTCGTACTCGGTGGGTAGCCGGGCGCCGGCCCACGCCGCATAGGCCTCGGCTTCGAAGTATGTGACGTGCTGGACCGGCTCGTCGGCGGGGATGTCCTCGACATGACCGAAACGGGTGCGGGTGCCGCTCTCGGCGTTCCAGAACAACGGGGCGGTCAATGCTGCGCGCTGCCGGTAGGCCCAGCCGTCGTCAGACCACCAACGACGCTGGTGGTAACCCCCGTCGTCGACGAACTGCCGCCACTGGCCGTTGGTGACCGGCACCCGGCCGATGCGAAACGCCGGGATGTCGACGACGTGCGCAGGACGTTCGTTGTCCAGCGCAAACGGTTCGGCGGTGGCGTCCACACCGAGCACGAACGGCCCCGCCGGCACCAGCACCGACGTACCCGCCACTCCCGGGCGACCCGCGGGCAGCGCAGACCCACTTTCGAGCAGTGGTTGACCGGCACGCAAGTTCAGCGCAGCCAGCATGGTCTCGTCGTGCTGGTTCTCGTGGCTGACCACCAGTCCGAAGGCGAACAGGTCGGGATGGTCGTCGGACAGCCTGTCCAGGACGTCGAGAGCCTTGCCGCGGACGGTGCGGCAGTAGCTACGAGCTTCGGTCGGCGGCAGCAGCGGCAGGTCGACTCGGGCGGCCCGCGAATGCACGAACGCGTCGTAGAGCGAATCGACCTGCGGGCTCAGGATGCCGGGACGTCCGGGATCACCTCCGCGCAGCAACCAGAACTCCTCCTGCTGCCCGATGTGGGCCAGATCCCACACCAGCGGGCTCATCAGCGGGTCGTACTGGCGGCACACTTCGTCGTCGTCGAAGTTGACCAAGCTCAGCGTGCGGGCTCGGGCCCGGCCGAGTTGGTCGGCGAGCGTCTCGCGTGTTGTCACAGTTCCCCTCGTGCCAGTGCGGTGACCGCAGGTGCGACCCCGTGCGCCACCACCCGGTCGGCGAAATCGTCGGCCGGACAGCGACCCTGCTCAAGCGAACGTAGGAGAGTCGTCATCGATTCCTCGAGGGAACCCGGCACCCGTTCGGCCACGGCCCGTGCGCAGCGCAGCGCGGCGCGCTGCAGGCGGCGGTCCTGCAGGCCGAGTTGGGCGGCGCGGTCCCACGCGGTGGCCACCGGTTCGGTGGCCTCGGCGGCGATGTCGGCGGCCACCGGATCATCGAGCAGCACGGTCAGCATGGATACCAGCGCGGGCCATACCGCATCGGGAACGCTGTCGAGATATCGCACCTCGAGGAAGCCGCGGGGCCGCACCGGTGGGAACAGCGTGGTCAGGTGATAGTCGAGATCGCCCATCGTGGGCCTGCGGTCCCCGAGCAGCACCCGCCCGTCGGCCCAATCGGCGAACGGCACCCACTGGGTCACCGGTGTCGGGTCCGGGTTGTGCACCAACATGACCGGTGCGCGCAACGCGTAGCGGGCCCAGTCACTGGCGGGGTCGTCCCCGCTGGCGCCGAGGATCGGCCCGCAGCGCGCCGAATCCAGCCGGCTCCACACCAGCTGGCGGGCGGACTGCCACCCCGTGAAGCCCCCGGCCAGCATGGGTGAATTCGCCGCGATAGCGATCATCATCGGCCCCAGCGCGTGGGCCAGCCGCACCCGATCAGCCCAGCCGGACCGCGGCCCGGCCTCGAGGTTGACCTGCACCGAGGCTGTCGAGGTCATCATCGCCGCTCCGGCGGCACCGGTGTCGCTGGCCTGGAAAAACGTTTCCATGGCCGCATAGCGCGCGCCCGGATTGACCCGATGCACGGGCCGTAGCGGGTCGGCGCCGAGCAGCACCAGCCCGAGCCCGGCCTGCGCGAACTCCGCACGAAGCAGCGCGTGGTCCGAACGCATGGCCGCCACCGCGGTGCTCACGTCGGGGAGCGGCGGACCCGACAGCTCCACCGCACCGCCCGGTTCGACGGTGACCAGACTGCCGCCGGGCAGCCGTGGCAGGGCGGCGAGGGTGGCGGTCACTTCGGCCCATCCGGGCCGGCGGTGCGGATCGGTCAGGTCGAAGCAGTGGGCCTCGATCTCCAAACCCACCGGCCCGACCGGGCCGTCGGTCAGACAGGTCTCGACAATGCGGTGTGCGCCATCCTCGGCACTGGTCAACGTGTCCATGCGCTGACCGACGCCGTCAGATGTCACGGTGCTTGCCATCAGCCACCCCCTCCGGGTGTGCAGCGATCGCCTCTGTCGTACCCATCTTGGGCAAGCGCACCGACAAATTCTGGTGACTTAATGGTGCGTTCACCGCTGAGATCCTGTCGAGCAGTAACCCCAACCTAGCGAGGCGGGCTGTGGCGTACCCGCGCGCGACGCAGCGTGAGAACACCCGTCACCGTGGTGGCAACCATCGTGAGCGCGAATGCGGCGCTGCTGGCCAGCACGATGGCAGGTCCGCTGGCGATCTCGATGTGGAAGGACACGAAGAGTCCGACCGCTGCGGCGAGCACGCCCAGGCCGGTTGACACGGCGATCAGCAGACCCAGGGATCGCCCGACGAGGCGGGCAGTCGACGCGGGAATCACGATGACCGCGGCGATCAGCAGCACGCCGACGACGCGGATCGAAACGACCACGACTGCTGCCAGCGCGATCGTGAACGCGAACTCGACGGTCGCGGCCCGAACCCCATGGGCCGCGGCGGCGACGGAGTCGACGATGGTGAACGCCATGACCTTGAAGTAGACGAACCCCCCAACGGCCACCACGGCCGCGACGACGCCGACGAGGACGATATCGGCGTCGGTGACGCCCAGGATGTTGCCGAACAGCAGGTCGGTCAGGTTGACCGCGCGGTCCCGGTTCGCCGAGACCAGCGCGACACCGGCGGCGAACATGGTTGTGGACACGATGCCGATCGCGGCGTCGGGACGAACACCGTGTTGGCGCCCGATGATGTTGATCAGCAGGCCGGCGACGATCGTTGCCGCAGCCGCCCCGAGGTAGGGGTCGATACCGGCAAGAACAGCGGGAGCGACGCCACCGAGGACACTCTGGGACAACCCCTGGCCGATATAGCTCATCCGTCGAAGCACGACGAAGACGCCCAATGCTCCACACAGAGCGCCGACGAGGATCCCGGCGATCAGCGCATTGAGGAAGAACCCGTAGTCGAACGGTTCGGTGAGGAGGTGCATGCAGAATCCAGGGGCGATCGGTGGGGCACGGTCGGTTGGTCGGTCACCAGGACACGGTCACCGTCTCGGACGATGCGGACCCGTGCCCCGTAGGTCTGTTCGATGGTGTCCTCGGTGAGGACCTCGGTCGGTGCGCCGTCGGCGATCACCGAACGGTTGATGCACACCACCCGCGGTAGCCCCGCAGCCACCCAGTTCAGGTCGTGGGTGGTCAACACCACGGTGGTCCCCCGGTCGCGCAGATCGCCCAGGAGATCCAGGATGTCCTGCAAGGTCTGCAGGTCGACACCGCTGGTGGGTTCGTCGAGCAGCACCAGGCCGGGGTCACCGATCATCGCTCGACCCAGCAGCAACCGTTGCTGCTGTCCACCGGAAAGCTCCCCGATCGGTGTTCGTCGGCAGCCCGAGAGTCCCAGGCGTTCGAGCAGAGCGCGCGCTTTGGCTCGTTCAGCTTTCGAATACCAGGGCACGCGGCTGCTGGTCGCGGCGAGACCGAGAAGCACAGCATCTTCGGCGCGGACGGGGAGATCGGGCTCGATGCTGGTCAATTGCGGGACGAAGCCGACGTCGCGCGTGGGGCGTCCGCGACGAATTGCTCTCCGGTTGAGCAGCACAGTTCCCGAATACAGATCGGCGGTTCCGATCAGGGCCCGCAGCAAGGTCGACTTGCCCGAGCCGCTCGGTCCGACCAGGCCGACCATTTCTCCTGCGTGTACGTCGAGGTCAATGGATTCGACGGCGGCGACACCGCGGTAGCCGGCGGTGACACCGCGCAGACAGATGACAGGACTATTCACGGGCCGGGTCGACCGCATCGAGGGCCGACGCGTCACCGCCGAGGCCCTCCACGATCAACCGCACGTTGGCGGCCATCATCCCGAGGTAGGTGTGCTCGGCGTCGCCCGCCGCACCCGGAAGCTGGTCGTCGGAAAGGTTCCCGACGTAGTCAACGCCGGATTCCCGGGAAACCTGTTCGAGCACGGCGGTGGGAAACACCTCACTGCCGAAGAATGCCGGCACCCCGGCAGCCTGAACCTGCCTGACCATCGTGCGCATTTCTGCCGCAGACGGCTCGGCGAAGTCCACCGCCTGGAGGGCTCCCTGGACATCGAAGCCGTACTCGCGCCCGAAGTATGACCAGGAGTCGTGGTACACCACCAGCGTGCGGTTTTCGGCGGGCACGGTTGCCAGTGCCGTTTGGGCGGCTGCGGTGAACTCCGCGATCTCGGCGTTGAGCGCGTCACGGTTCGCCGCGTAGGTGTCCTCCCCGCCGGGATCGGCAGCGCTGAGCGCGGCGGTGATCTCGTCGACCATCGCCGGCACGTAGGCCATGTTGGTCCAGGTATGGGGATTTCGGTCATGCCCGTGGACCACCCCGTCACCATGGCTGTGCATGTCGGAGAAGATCGCCTCGTCGTCGGGGACCACCAGCGCATTCACGTCGACCAGGAGTGCGTCCTCGGCAATGTTCTGCCTGGCCAGCCGCGTCAGTTTCGGATTCAGGTCGGCGTCGGGGAGGAACACCACAGCGGCCGCTGCCAGCATCCGGACATCGCCGGGCGTCGGCTCATAGGTATGCCCGTCCATGCCGGCCGGCACGATGCTGCTGACCTCGGCTCGGTCGCCGGCCACCGCTGACACCAGGCTCTGGATCGGCGGGATCGAGGTCGCCACCTTCAGTTCACCGACTGCGTCGTGACGGTCGGTGCCACCGGAATCGGAGCACCCGGCTGCAGCAAATACTGCGACCGCCGCCATCAGAGCGGCGAGCACAGAGGTCCTGGGGCGGTGAAGGCGGCAGCGCATGACGAGTACTTAACCCGTAACGGCAACCATTTTCAATTAGGAGCGTAGGCGGTATGTGGATTCGCTATTGCCCCAACAGGTTCTGCATCGCACCGGCCAGCACGTTCACCGCAGGACCACCGTTGCCCGACTGGCAGACCTTCGCCTGCAGCAGCACGTTCTCCCGCAACCGAGTGGTGACGAAGCAGCGTCGGTCGGTGCCGGCCTCCTGCTTGACCCAGTCGACGTCGGTGGCCGAGACCGGGCCGGCGGCGAACGTCCACACCTCGGTGGTGAAGTTGTCCAGGTGCATCGCAGTGGTTTGTCCGGCGCAACCGGCCGTGCGGTCGACGACACGGCGCAACGCGCGCTCGGAGGCCTGCGCGGTCGCGAACACCCCAACCGCCTGTTTGACCAGATGCGTCGAGTCGGTCGGTGACTGCTGGGTGACCGCGCCGTTGAACGCGGCGAGGTCGGGGTCGTTGTACACCTCGGGCAGGCCGATGTCGGCCCAGTTGTTGCAGACCGGGTTGTCGACCCAGTACGCCTGGAACGGTCGCGAGAACGTCGACTCGAATCCCATCCGGGCACCGACGATGTTGCCGACCGAACCTTTCGGCAGGACCGCGTAGTTGACCACGCCGGGGTCAGACGGGCGCGCTGCGACCGGGGCCGCCGACAGCAACGCCGCAGCGACCCCGACCGCAGCGCCGACTGCGACTACGCCACGCATCTCAGACCTTCGCGCGCAGCGTGACGTCGATGTTGCCGCGGGTGGCTTTCGAGTACGGGCAGACGCCGTGGGCCTTGTTCATCAGGTCCTCGGCAGCGCCCTGGTCGAGTCCGGGTAGATACCCGATCAACTCGACGGTCAGTCCGAACCCACCGTCATCGTCTTTGCCGATACCCACCTTGGCGGTGATTCCGCTGGCCTCGTCGAGGGTCACCTTCTCGTTCTTGGCGACCAGTCGCAGCGCACCCAGGAAGCAGGCTGAGTAACCGGCGGAGAACAGCAGTTCGGGGTTGACCCCGTCACCGCTGCCACCCATTTCTTTCGGTGGGCGGGTGTCGAGGTCGAGCTTGCCATCAGCGGATTTCACGTGGCCGTCACGGCCGCCTCCGCTCGCGGTGGATTCTGCGGTGTAGACGACGTCGATACTCATCTCTGCGATCATGCCAGCTGAGCCTGATCGGCAGGCCCGCCGAACGGATCCTCGTAACGGCACCAGTCCTGCGGGCGCGCCATCTCGGTATCGGTCAGCAGCGCCCCGTTCAGGGCCGCGAGGATCTCGTCGGGGTCGGCCCCACATACCAGCACGGTCAGCGAGGTGTGCCGGTCACCGTGCCGGTGTTCCCAGATCAGATCGGCCATGGCGCGTCGTTCCGGGTCGACGTAGGCAACCTCTTGGGATGACATGGCGGCCAACCACTTTCCCTCCGGGGTGAGGCGCAGGCCGCCACCGGCCGACTCCAGCCACATCACCTGCTCCGGACGGGTGGCCAGCCACACCCTGCCCCTGCTGCGCACCACACCGTCGAGCAGTGCGTCGACGGCTGCGTACAACCGCGCGGGGTGGAAGGGCCGACGAGCCGCGAACTCGACGAGGCGCACCGGTCCGGCCTCGGCAAGCGGGGGCTGGCCCGCCAGCAGGGATCCGTGCAGGTCATCGCTGCGACCGCGGCGCGCGTCGATGTCCAGGTTGGCCAGCGCAAGATTCAGCCGTTGTGCGCCGACGGTGATCCGGGCCCTGGGGGCCAGCCGACGGGCGACGGCGAGGGTGTCGGGGTCCGGCTCGGTGAGCACGACGACGTCGGCGAATTCGACCTGGGACACCACCACCTGCGCGACAGTTCGTCCGTCGTCGAGTTCATCGTCACCGACGGCCTGCGTGAGCCAGGTCGCGGTGTCGACGGTGGCAACGACCGCCGACACCGTCACGTCGCGGGCCGCAGGCGACCGGGTGAGGACGAAGCAGACCGGTTCCGGTTCCATCCACGGGTCCAGGCGCACCGCAATGCGGGCGACGTCGGGAGTGCGGTGCAGTCGTCGCAGGTGCGAGACGAGTCCGTCGCGCACCGTGCACGAAAGGCAGCAGTTGGTGAGCTCCAGCACTTCCTCCGCGGCGGTGGGCAGTCCGTTCTGCATCAATGTGGTCTTGCGGTGCACCACGTGTCCGTCGAACCGGTGTTCCACCACCGCCGTGCCGTCGCTGGACAACAGAGCACCGGTGACGTCATCGGCGTCGCACTGTCCGGCCACCACCACGACCGGGGTGCGCCTCTGCATGGAACCTCCTCAGAGATGGGAATGATTTTCAATTGACCGTGGGTTCACGCTACAGTTCGACTACCGGCTTGTCGAAAACCGTTTTCATTAAGAAAGGAGCTGCTGTGTCCGCTGTTTGCCAGGTCACCGGTCGCGCGCCCGGCTTCGGCAACTCGGTGTCGCACTCGCACCGCCGCACCCGCCGTCGCTGGAACCCCAACATCCAGACCAAGACGTACTTTCTGCCCTCGGAGGGGCGGCGCATCCGGCTGCGGGTCAGCGCCAAAGGCATCAAGATCATCGATCGTGACGGCATCGAGTCGGTGGTGGCGCGGCTGCGCCGGGAAGGTCAGAAAATCTGATGGCACGCAACGAGATCCGTCCGAAGGTCAAGCTGCGCTCCACTGCCGGAACCGGCTACACCTACATCACCCGCAAGAACCGCCGCAACGACCCGGACCGCTTGACGCTGCGCAAGTACGACCCGGTGGTGCGCAAACACGTCGACTTCCGAGAGGAGCGCTGATGGCCAAGAAGTCCAAGATCGTCCAGAACGAACGACGACGCGAGATTGTCGCCCGCTATGCCGAACGCAGAAACGAGTTGAAGGCGATCATCAAGTCGCCGGCCACCACACCCCAGGACAGGCTCGCCGCCCAATCGGAGCTGAATCGTCAACCCCGCGACGCCAGCCCGGTTCGGCTGCGCAACCGCGACTCGGTCGACGGCCGGCCACGTGGACATCTTCGCAAATTCGGGCTGTCTCGGGTCCGGGTGCGCGAGCTCGCACATCAGGGCCAACTGCCCGGAGTCCGGAAGTCGAGCTGGTGAGCCCGCAGGTGAAGAGCACATCGAGCAAGGCCAAGCGGCGCGAGGCCGCGCCGCCGAAGAAGCGCCGCAACCTGTTGAAGACCCTGGGCATCGAGTATGTCGACTACAAGGACACCTCGACGTTGCGCCAGTTCATCTCCGAGCGCGGAAAGATCCGGTCCCGGTCGGTGACCGGCCTGACGGTGCAGCAGCAACGCCAGGTCACCACAGCCATCAAGAATGCCCGTGAGATGGCGCTGCTGCCGTACCCGGGTCAAGGTCAGGGCTGAGATGGTGCGCCGAGTGCACGCTTATTGACGGAAAATCGCAGTTTTCCGTCATCTTTCGTACACTCGGCGCAACCCAGGCCGCACCCTAACCGCCGTTGCGCACGCCTTCTTCGACCTTCTTGCCCAGGTCGGGGTCGACGTTGCGCCAGTATTCGAATACCCGCGACAGCACAGGTTCCTTCACACCGTCCAGCACGTGGCCGATGATGTTGTGCGCCAGTCGTTCCCGCGCTTCGTCATCGAGCACCTCACGGACCATGGTGCCCGCCTGGCCCCAATCGTCGTCGGCGCGCAGGGCGTAGGCGGTTCTGACCATGTCGCCGTCGGAGGCCCAATGCACCTCGGAGGCGCGACGGGGATCGGCTTCCGGTCCGCCCATCGAGTTCGGCGCATAGACCGGGTCGGGCGCGTTGCGGATCCGCATGGCGCCGTCCTTGCTGTAGGCACGGACCTCGGTCTGCGGTTCGTTGACCGGTATCTGCTTGTAGTTGACCCCTAGCCGGGCCCGGTGGGCGTCGGCGTAGGAGAATCCGCGAGCCAGCAGCATCTTGTCGGGACTCAGGCCGGTGCCCGGCACGATGTTGTTGGGTTCGAACGCCGCCTGCTCCATCTGTGCGTGGTAGTCGACGACATTGCGATTCAGCGTCATCTTGCCGACCTCGTGCAGCGGGTAGTCGCCGTGCGGCCACACCTTGGTCAGGTCGAACGGGTTGAAGCGGTAGGTCTTCGCGTCCTCGAACGGCATGATCTGCACGTGCAGCGTCCAGCTCGGGAAGTTACCGTCCTCGATCGAGTTGTACAGGTCCCGCTGGTGGTAGTCGGCGTCCTCACCGGCGAGCCGGTCGGCATCCTCCTGGGTGAGGAAGTCGATGCCCTGGTCGGTCTTGAAGTGGTACTTCACCCAGAACAGTTCGTCGTTGGCATTGAGCCAGCTGTAGGTGTGGCTGGAGTAGCCGTTCATGTGCCGCCACGTCTTGGGGATGCCGCGGTCGCCCATCAGCCAGGTGACCTGGTGTGCGGATTCGGGTGAGAGCGTCCAGAAATCCCACTGCATATGGTGGTCGCGCAGGTTGTTGGCGGCCATCCGCTTCTGGCTGCGGATGAAGTTCTGGAACTTCATCGGATCACGGACGAAGAACACCGGGGTGTTGTTGCCGACCATGTCGAAGTTGCCTTCGGCGGTATAGAACTTCAGCGCGAAGCCGCGGGGATCGCGCCAGGTGTCCGGGCTGCCGCGTTCCCCGGCCACCGTCGAAAACCTGGCCACCATCTCGGTTTTCACCCCGGGCTGGAGAAACCCCGCCTTGGTGTAGGCGCTGACGTCGTGGGTGACCTCGAAGACTCCGAAGGCTCCCCCGCCTTTGGCGTGTGGTTGCCGCTCCGGGATGCGTTCCCGGTTGAAGTTGGCCATCTGCTCGATCAGGTAGTGGTCCTGCAGCAGGATGGGCCCGTCGGATCCGACCGTCAGTGAATGCTCGAAGCTGGGGATCGGGGCGCCGGCGTCGGTCGTCGCGAACTTGTCTGTCATCTCATCTCCTAGCGGCAGGGCGGCTTGGGCTGGGCAGTTGTCCTCACCTGCCCGGGTACCCGAATGCCGGCCGATCCACCCAGCCGACCGCGACTCTGTCAGGGCCGCGGTTGCGCGGTGGTCGGGGGTGTCGTCGCCGCAGCGCCTGGCTGACCTGGTGCTCCGATCATCGGTCCGCCGGGGCCGAACCCTCCGCGCGGGCCCATCGGGCCCATCGGCCCCATCGGGGGGCCCGGATGCACCACCAGTCCGGGGCCGGGGTGGTGGCGTGGGCCGCTGCCGACGTTCTTGCCGACGAAGACGCCGGCGCCGAAGATCACGGCGACGACGAACACGATGCCGGCCACGATCCCGACCCAGGCGGCGACCTTGTTGAGCCGATTGGGTGGCTGTTGGACGTAGACCGTTGGCGGCTCGACGGGCGGTGGTGTGCCGATCGGTGCGGTGGCGGGTTCGGGCTGCTGTGGAGGTGTCGTCTCACTCATGATCGAGAGTGTTCGCCGCCATCCACAGCCACGGCTAGGTCCTCGCTGTGAATCCGCTATGAGCGCTTACCAGGGTTTGAACGGGTTGACCGCGAACGGGATGACCCGGTACGGGGTGCCGCCGCGTGGGGTGGTGTTCCACTGGCTGACGAACACCCGCACGTCGTCGAGCGTCGATCGCGGCGAGATGTAGCCGCCGTAGGGCTGGGCCAGCCGGTTGTCATAGGGGGGCGGCAGGATCTCCACCTGCTCCGGCCAGGGTGCGGCAACGACCACGGTGGTCACCGGCGCGGCACCCAGCTGCGTCGGGTGGTTGGCCACCCGGATCTCCATGTTGCCGGTGGAGGCGTTGAAGTATGACAGCACGGTCGCACCGTCGATCTGGCGGACGCTGAGCTCACCGACGCGGTCGGGCCACAGCGGCGCCGGGTCCTTGCCCCAGTCACCGCCGTCCCACCCCTGCCATGCCGAACGGTCGGTGAAGTTCTGCGGCGTGGCGCGATACAGCGACACCGGCGCACTGCGGTCGAAGTTGTTGGCGACGATGTACACCCACCCACGGGGCGAGTCGGGGGTGGGAATCGGGTCGTAGTAACCACTGATTTGCGACTGTGCACCGCCGGCATGGCCGGCTTCCCGTACCGATCCCGGCACCGTTTCCCACTGCCCTTGTCCAGCTTCGGCTTTCACCAGTCGTGAGGTCTGCGGCCGCAGCGTCTTGGTGGTGGTGACCATCAGCCAGTTCTGGCGATTGATCTCGATCACTCCGGCCGGCAGCTGCGAGACGCCCGGTGGCGCCGGGTCGGCCAGCAGCGGTTCATACACCCCGGTCACGCCGTCGTAGCGCACGTCACCCTCCTCGAGCGACGCACCCACCACCCGCAACGCGATCGGCGAATACCAGCCGCCGTAGCCCACTCCCTGCCCGGCGAAGCTGTCGCCGCACACCTGCAGGATTCCGCTGGGGAACTCCATGAACTCGCAGAGGTCGGTGGCGCCGATACCGTAGTCGGCGGTGGCAGTCCCGGTTCCGGCCACCGGCGCCAGCCGCATGACCTGGCCGGGCAGCAGGGGGCCCACCACCGCGTCCTGCGGTGTGGCCCACGCGGCCGGCGACACCACACACCACGCAGCCAACGCCGCGACAATCGCGCGTGGAGTACGACGTCGGCGCACGGCGGGGAACTTACAACCGGGTGGCCAGCAACTCGGCGATCTGGATGGTGTTGAGCGCCGCGCCTTTTCGCAGGTTGTCGCCCGAGACGAACAGCGCCAGCCCGCGGCCGCCGGGTACGCCGGGATCCTGCCGGATCCGGCCGACCAGCGATTCGTCGACGCCCGCGGCGGCCAGCGGCGTAGGAACGTCGACCAGCCTCACACCGGGGGCCGAATCCAGCAGCTTCGTGGCCTGCTGCACCGACAATGGTTGAGAGAACTCGACATTGAGTGAGAGGGAGTGCCCGGTGTAGACCGGCACCCGCACGCAGGTGCCGGACACCGCGAGGTCCGGGATGCCGAGGATCTTACGGCTCTCGTTGCGCAGCTTCTGGTCCTCGTCGGTCTCGCCGGAACCGTCGTCGACCAGCGAACCGGCCAGCGGGACCACGTTGAACGCGATCGGTGCGACGTACTTGTCCGGCGCCGGGAAATCCACCGCGCCGCCGTCGTGCACCAGGTCGCGGCTGCCTGTCACGACCGCACTGGCCTGGCCGAACAGCTCCTCCACCCCGGCCAGCCCGCTGCCCGAAACCGCCTGGTAGGTCGAGGCGATCATGCGGACCAGCCCCGCCTCCTCGTGCAGCGGCTTGAGCACCGGCATCGCGGCCATGGTGGTGCAGTTCGGGTTGGCGATGATGCCTTTGGGCAGGGACCGGACCCGATCGGCGACGTCGCGGTCGAAGTTGACTTCTGACACCACCAACGGCACGTCGGGGTCCTTGCGCCACGCCGAGGAGTTGTCGATCACCACCGCACCGGCGGCCGCGAAGCGCGGTGCCTGCACCCGCGACATCGTCGCCCCGGCCGAGAACAGGGCGATGTCCAGGCCGGACGGGTCGGCAGTCTCGGAGTCCTCGACCTCGATCTCACGACCACCGTATTCGAGCTTCTTGCCCGCCGATCGCGCCGAGGCGAAGAACCGCACTTCATCGGCAGGAAATTCGCGCTGGGCCAACAGAGTCCGCATCACCTGGCCGACTTGGCCGGTCGCGCCGACCACACCGATCGAGAGTCCCATTTATTTGTCCCGTCGCTTCGCTCGCCCTGGCATCTCAGCGCCCCGTCCCGGCGTAGACCACCGCTTCCTCGTCGCCGCCGAGACCGAATGCCTCGTGCAGCGCCGCCACGGCGCGATCGAGCTCGGTGTCCTTGATCAGAACCGAGATCCGGATCTCGGAGGTTGAGATCAGGTCGATGTTGATGCCCGCGTTGGCCAGGGCCTCACAGAACGTCGCGGTGACGCCGGGGTGGGAGCGCATGCCCGCACCGATCAGCGACACCTTACCGATCAGGTCGTCGTAGAGCACCTTGGTGAAGCCGATCTCCTCCTGCAGCGAAACCAGCTTCTCCACCGCCCCGGGACCGCTCTCCCGCGAGCAGGTGAAGGTGATGTCGGTCTTACCATCCTCGACCTTGGAGATGTTCTGCAGCACCATGTCGATGTTGACGTCGGCGTCGGCCACGGCACGGAACACCCGCGCCGCATAGCCGGGGACGTCGGGCAGGCCGACCACGGTCACTTTGGCCTCGCCACGGTCGTGCGCAACTCCGGTGAGGATGGCGTCTTCCATCGGGATGTCCTCCATCGATCCTTTGACGAGTGTGCCTGGCCGGTCGGAGTACGACGACCTGACGTGGATGGGCAGGTCGAACCTGCGGGCGTACTCGACGCAGCGCAGCATCAGCACCTTGGCGCCGGCGGCAGCCATCTCCAGCATCTCCTCGAACGAGACGTTGTCCAGGCGGCGGGCGTTGGGCACGATGCGCGGGTCGGCGGTGAAGATGCCGTCGACGTCGGTGTAGATCTCGCACACGTCGGCATCCAGTGCCGCGGCCACCGCGACCGCGGTGGTGTCGGAGCCGCCGCGGCCCAGCGTGGTGACATCCTTGGTGTCCTGGCTGACGCCTTGGAATCCGGCTACCAACACGATCAGGCCCTCGTCGAGTGCTTGGCGCAGCCGGCCCGGGGTGACGTCGATGATCTTGGCGTTACCGTGGATGCCGGTGGTGATGACCCCGGCCTGCGAGCCGGTGAACGACCGCGCCTGGGCTCCCAGTGATTCGATCGCCATGGCGACCAGTGCGTTGGAGATCCGCTCCCCGGCGGTCAGCAGCATGTCCAGTTCCCGCGCCGGTGGAGCGGGACTGACCTGTTTGGCCAGATCGAGCAGCTCGTCGGTGCTGTCGCCCATCGCCGAGACCACGACGACAACGTCGTTACCGGCCTTCTTGGTCTCCACGATGCGCTCGGCCACCCGGCGGATGCGCTCGGCGTCGGACACCGAGGATCCGCCGTACTTCTGTACGACGAGCGCCACTGCACAACCTTTCACTACCGTTTCGCGACCTGGGAATCCCATAAAGGATAAAGGCAGCGCGCACCTGGTTTTGCCGGCCGGTAGCGTGCGGTGGGTGTCCGCAGCTCCGCGCGGTCGGCTGGCCGACACCTCGGTGCCGATCCATCCTCCCATCGCCCAACGCTGGAGTCCGCGCGCGTTCGACCCCGTCGCGCAGGTGCCCCGAGACGATCTGATTGCGCTGCTGGAGGCCGCACGATGGGCTCCGACGTGGGGCCGTCGGCAACCCATTCGCTTCGTTGTCGGCGTCCGTGCAGACCCGACGTTCGCCACCGTGGCCGGGCTGCTCAAACGGGGCAACAGCTACGCCAAGGCCGCCGGCGCGTTGATCATGCTGTGCGCCGACGCCGGCGAGGACGACAAGACGCGGCGCTACGCCGCAGTCGACGCGGGTGCCGCTATGGCCAACATCACCATCGAGGCTGTCTCGCGCGGGCTGATCACCCACCCGATGGCCGGCTTCGACGCGGCCGCGGCGGCCGAGGCTTTCCGACTCCCGGACCGCCTGGACCCGTTGATGGTGATCGCCGTCGGCCACCTCGGCGACTACTCCGAGGTGGCATCCGAGATCGCCGAGCGCGATCATCAGCCTCGATACCGGCTGCCGTTGGACGACCTGGTGGTCAGACTGCCGCAGTCAGCAGGCCCTTAGGCCGACAACCCGAGGAACGTGAACGGTTCGGCCGGCTCGAACTGCGCGCTGGTCTCACCGGTGAACACCGCCTTCTGCCCCTCGCCGAGGACCAGACGCTTGGTCGGCGCGGTGTCACCGAAGTCGAGGTTCTTCAGGTCCACCCAGAAGGTGCTCGGCGACAACGCCGATTCGAAGAAGTACCGCAGCGACGTGTGGTCGATCGCGGTACGCCAGCGTGTCGAAGAGATATTGGGCTCGTCGGGTGTGGTGATCCCGTAGGGCACCGAGGCATTGCGCACGACGCCGAGTGTCACCGCGACAGCCTCCAGCGGATCGGCGGTCTTGGGCACCGCGTTGACGTAGAACGAGGCGCGCACGAACCGGTCGGCGGCGCGGTTGGTTCCTGGCAGCATCACCGTGCCGCCGATCTGGTCCCAGTACTCGGTGATCGCGAGCTGCTTGTCGAAGGTCGGAGAGTTGGTCATCACCTGGTACTGGCGCCCATGGTGGATGACCTGGACACCGTCGATGTACTCGATGATGGCGCTGTCACCACCGGCATCCGACAGGGCCAAGTGGACCGTCGCCAGCCGATTCTGACCGGGGACTTCAGCGCTGATCACGTGCAGCGGAGTGGCCGTCAGCGCGGCGACGGCCTGCGCCACCGTGGCGAAGTTGTCCAGCATGTACTGCGCCCACAGCGCCACCGACAACGCCGGGCTGCTCCCGTCACCGGCACTGTCGGGGTAGCGGGACTCGGCCAGCCACAGCAGGCAAGCGCCCAGTCCTGCCTCGTTGAGCCCGTCGGTGGTGGAGATGTCGTAACCGGTCGCCACGACGCTGCCGTATTTCGACACCCACGTCGCCGAGCCGGGGCCGGCGTCGCCGTGCCGGGTGGTGCCGCGGGGCAACACCCAAAGGTTCGTTCCGATCTCGACCACCCAGTCCATGGATCGTCCGGTCACAATCCGTTCGCCGGTACCCAGATAGACCACACGCGTACACACCCGACCAACCGTAGTCGTGCGCTCCTTCGCAGCTCGTTACCCCGCCGAAACGTAGCGCGTCGCTTGGCGTAACAGCCGCGGCGGTAACTGTCCGGTGAACGGGGCCTTCGCCGCGCAGGATGTTTCCCTGCCTGATACTTTGATTCCTAACAAGAGACAGGTGATTTCAGATGACCACACAACTCGCCGAGCTGGCCCACAGCGCCGGGACCAAGTTCATCCTCGCGCTCTTCGTCGACCTCCGTGGAAAGCCCTGCGCCAAGCTGGTTCCGGTGGAAGCCGTCGACCTACTGGCAACCGAAGGTGTCGGCTTCGCCGGGTACGCCGTCGGCGCCATGGGCCAGGAGCCCAAAGACCCCGACCTGATGGCGCTGCCCGACACGGAGTCCTTCACCCCCATTCCCTTCATCAAAGAGGGGCTGGCGATCGTGCACTGCGACCCGCACGTCGACGGAGCGCCCTGGCCGTTCGCACCCCGGGTCATCCTCAAGTCCCTGATTCAGCGCTGCTCGGACGCCGGTTTCGAACCGTGGGTCGGGGCCGAAGTCGAATACTTCCTGTTGCGCCGCGACGACGACGGCACCGTCTCGGTGGCCGACCGCGCCGACACCGCCGCCCAACCCTGCTACGACGCCCGCGGTGTGACCCGGATGTATGACCACCTCACCGCCGTGTCGAGCGCGATGAACCAGCTGGGCTGGTCGAACTACGCCAACGACCACGAGGACGGCAATGGCCAGTTCGAGCAGAACTTCAAGTTCGCCGACGCATTGACCACTGCAGACCGGGTCATCACCCTGCGCTACCTGCTGTCGATGATCGCCGCCGAGCGCGGGATGATCGCCACCTTCATGCCGAAACCGTTCGGCGACAAGACCGGTAACGGGTTGCACTTCCATCTGTCCCTGACCAGCGGCGGCACCCCGGTGTTCCCGGCCGCAGACGACCAAAGGGGTCTGGGACTCTCCGACACCGCCTACGGCTTCATCGGCGGAATCCTCGAGCATGCCTGTGCGCTGCAGGCCGTCGTCGCGCCGACGGTGAACTCCTACAAGCGAACCGGTGCCGCCACGACGTCATCGGGAGCGTCCTGGGCGCCGCGGCTACCCACCTACGGTGGCAACGACCGCACCCACTACATCCGGGTACCCGACTCCGAGCGCATCGAGATGCGGGGCGGCGACGGTTCGGCCAACCCCTACCTCGCGATCGCAGCCGCCCTCGGCGCCGGCATCGACGGCATCAAGCGCAGCACCAACCCCGGGGCCGTCGGCCAAGGGGTCAGCACCCGACCGCTGCCGCCCACCCTGCTGCACGCGGTCGAGGACTTCGAGACCGACCCGGTGGTGACCGGCGTGCTCGACAGTGTCGGCGCCGGCGTCGCCGCGTACTTCGCCAACGCCAAGCGAGAAGAGTTCTTCGCCTATCACAGCTCGGTGAGCCCGTGGGAGCTCGACAGCTATCTCACGGCGTTCTGAGCCACATCGATCGGACACAGAAGGGATGACGCCATGTGCGGGATCGTGGGGTTGCATCTGCGGACACCCGAGCTCTACCCCCGACTCGGGGAGCTGTTGACCGGCATGCTCTGCGAAATGGGCGACCGGGGCAGCGATTCGGCCGGCGTCGCGGTCTACGGAGACCCGTCGTGGTCACCCCCGGGCCGCGGGTGTGTCTCGGTCGCCGACCTGGGCACCGGCCGCCGCGATGACGCCGATCAGGTCGCCGCGGCGGTCGCCGCAGCGTTGGGTGCTGACGTCTCCGGCGTCGCGGTCGACCGCAGCTATGTGCTCTCGGCCGACGTCGACTCCGAAATACTTCTCAATGCGCTGCACTCGGCCTTTCCGGATGCCCTGGTGGCCGGGTTCGGCGCAGACATCGCGGTGTTGAAAGGAGTCGGGCACCCGCGGACGCTCACCGCAGGATGGCGCCTGACCGGTGCCCAGGGCTGGCAAGGAGTCGGGCACACCAGGATGGCCACCGAATCCGCGGTGACCCCCGCGGGATGCCACCCGTACGCGGTGGGCCCCGGCCAGTGCATGGTGCACAACGGCTCGTTCGCCAACCACGCCACCATCCGGCGCGAACTGCGCGCCGTGGGCGTCGCGTTCGACAGCGACAACGACACCGAAGTGGGCGCGCGCTTCATCGCCGGCCTGCTGTCGCAGGGACTCGACGTCGAGACCGCGTTGAAACAACTGTGCGCAACCTTCGACGGCTTCTACACGCTGCTGGTGTCCAACCGGGACTCGTTCGCGGTGGTACGCGACGCGATCGCGTGCAAGCCGGCAGTCATCGCCGAGACCGACGACTGGGTGGCGATGGGCAGCGAATACCGGGCACTGGCCGGACTTCCCGATGTCGAGCGGGCCCGAATCTGGGAACCCGAACCCGAGGTGGTGTACGCATGGAGCAGATGAGCAGCACAGCCTCTGCGGTGACCAGGTTCGACCTACGGACCACCCCGCTGCGCGAGGTCAACGCCGCCCTGCACGCTCGGGGCCTGACCGGCGATTTCCTGATCGCACATCCGGCAGGTGCGCACAATGTCGCAGTCGGTCTCGATGCACCGGTCACCGTGACCATCGACGGTCACGTCGGCTACTACGCCGCGGGCATGAATCAGCACGCCGACATCGTCATCGACGGCAATGCCGGGACCGGCGTCGCGGAGAACATGATGAGCGGTTCGGTCTGGGTCAGAGGCGACGCCTCACAGTCGGCCGGGGCCACCGCGCACGGTGGTCTGCTGGTTATCGAGGGCAATGCGGCTGCGCGCTGCGGGATCTCGATGAAAGGGGTCGACATCGTCGTCGGAGGCAACGTCGGGCACATGAGTGCGTTCATGGCCCAAGCGGGACGTCTGGTCATCCGCGGTGATGCCGGGGAGGCGTTGGGGGACTCCATCTACGAGGCACGCATCTACGTGCGCGGCGACGTCGCGTCGCTGGGTGCCGACTGTGTCGCCAAGCCAATGCGCCCAGAACATCACGAGGAGCTTGAAAAGCTTCTCAAAACAGCAGGATTCGAGGCCGACGACACCCATGCCTACACCCGGTACGGATCGGCACGCGGGCTCTACCACTTCCACGTCGACAATGCGAGTGCCTACTGATGACCACTTCTGATCAGCGCGCGCAGCTCGGGCTGCGCGAATCGGCCACCTTCGACCGGGCCACCATCGCGGCCATCCAGCGCGCCGCCGACACCGGCATCTACGACATCCGCGGGTGGGGCGCCAAAAGGCCACTTCCGCACTTCGACGACCTGTTGTTCCTGGGTGCGTCAATGTCGCGCTATCCCCTGGAGGGTTATCGCGAACGCTGCGCCACCGATGTGGTGCTCGGTGGACGGTTCGCCAAACACCCTCTGCACCTGGAAATCCCGGTGACCATCGCGGGGATGAGCTTCGGCGCGCTGTCCGGCCCGGCCAAGGAGGCACTGGGCCGCGGGGCCAGTGAGGTCGGCACCTCCACGACCACCGGTGACGGCGGGATGACACCCGAGGAACGCGGACAGAGCAAGTACCTGGTCTATCAGTACCTGCCGTCCCGCTACGGGATGAACCCTGACGACCTGCGCAAGGCCGACGCGATCGAAGTGGTACTGGGCCAGGGCGCCAAGCCCGGCGGCGGCGGGATGCTGCTGGGCCAGAAGATCTCCGAACGCGTCGCGGGGATGCGCACCCTGCCCGAGGGTATCGACCAGCGCAGTGCGTGCCGGCACCCGGACTGGACCGGTCCCGACGATCTCACCATCAAGATCAACGAGCTGCGCGAGATCACCGACTGGGAGAAGCCGGTCTACGTCAAGGTCGGTGCGACCCGCACCTACTACGACGTCAAGCTGGCTGTGCACGCCGGGGCCGACGTGGTGGTGGTCGACGGCATGCAGGGCGGTACGGCTGCCACCCAGGAGGTGTTCATCGAGCACGTGGGCATCCCGACACTGGCGGCGATCCCGCAAGCGGTCCAGGCGCTGCAGGAACTCGGCGTGCACCGAGACGGTACAGCCGGACGCAAGGGTGTCCAGCTGGTCGTCTCCGGCGGCATTCGCAACGGTGCCGACGTCGCCAAAGCCCTGGCGCTGGGCGCCGACGCGGTAGCGATCGGCACCGCGGCGCTGATCGCTCTGGGCGACAACCATCCGCGGTACGCGGCAGAGTACGAGACGCTGGGCAGTGCTGCCGGATTCTTCGACGACTTCCAGGACGGCCGCGACCCGGCAGGCATCAGCACTCAGGACCCTGAGCTGGCCGCTCGCTTCGACCCCGTCGCGGGTGGGCGCCGGCTGGCCAACTATCTGCGGGTGCTGACGATGGAGGCCCAGACCATCGCGCGGGCCTGCGGGAAATCACACGTCTGCCACCTCGAACCCGACGACCTGGTCGCGGTGAGCATCGAGGCCGCGGCGATGGCCCGGGTTCCGCTGGCCGGTACCGATTGGATTCCCGGTCGTCACGGAGGAGCCTGGTGAGCGAGACCGCGGAGGTCGTCATCGTCGGCGGCGGTCTGGAAGGCGCCGCGGCGGCCTGGGCACTGAGCAGGCGCGGCGTGACCGATGTGGTCGTGGCCGAACGCAATACCGTGGCCTCCGGCATGACCGGCAAGTCCAGCGGGATCATCCGGTGCCACTACGGGGTCAGCTCGTTGGCCGCAATGGCCGCCGACGGACTCGAAGTTTTCGAAGCGGCCGCCGACATCTTCGGCCACGACATCGGGTTCCGCCAGACCGGTTACGTCGTCGGCGTCGGCGACCAGAACGTCGAGTCGATGCGCAAAAGCCTTGCCGCGCAACGCGCCGTCGGGGTGGACACCGAGGAGATCGACAAGGCAGAGGTCGCGAGATTGTGGCCGTTCGCCGACCTGACACCGTTCGCTGCCTTCGGTTGGGAGGCCCGCGGCGGCTACGGCGACGCCTACCAGACCGCGCAGGCATTCTCCATGTCGGCGCGCGCGGCCGGGGTCCGGGTGCGCCAGGGCACCCCGGTCACCGACCTGCTCGTCGACGGCGATCGAGTCACCGGGATCCGGACCGCCCACGGCACCGAGATCTCAGCCGGCACCGTCGTGGTCGCCACCGGCGTGTGGACCCGGCCGCTGCTGGCGCGCTACGGCATCGACATCCCGATCCGGGTGATCCGCGAGCAGATCGTGATGATCACCCCCGGCATCACGAGTGCAGCGGTGAGCCGGCTGCCCGTGTTCTCCGATCTGGTCTCCCTGCAGTACGTGCGCCCGGAGGTCGGCGGTGACATCCTGTTCGGCAACAGCGATCTGCCGAGCTACGCAGACATCGATCCGGCAGACCCCGACAACTACCTCAACCGGGCCACCGACGACTTCGTCGAGCTCACCGTCGACAAGGTCGGCACCCGCTTTCCGGGCTTCACCGACGCCGCGATCTCGGGCAGCTACGCCGGCTGCTACGACGTCACCCCTGATTGGAACCCGGTCATCTCCACCACCCCGCTGGACGGGCTGGTGGTCGCGGTGGGTTTCAGCGGCCACGGCTTCAAGATTGCTCCTGCGGTCGGGCGCCTGGTGGCCGACCTCGTCGTCGACGGCCACAGCAGTGACCCACGAATCCCCGCATCGGACTTCCGGTTGACCCGATTCGCCGAGAACGACCCCCTCAAGACGCCGTACCCCTACGTCGGTGCCGGGCAGATGCGCTAGACAGAGATCGTGGACCTCCCAGAAGTTCCGGACGACCTCGGCCCGCTGCTGCGCAATACCTCGGGCACCGCCCGGGACCGCGATCCCGCCGCACCGGTGGAGGAGCTGGAGATCGAGGCCGCCATCGGCCGCAATGTCCGGTTGCTGCGGTTGCAGCAGGGGCTGACCGTGGCCGAGACCGCGGCCCGGGTCGGCATCTCGAAGGCCATGATGAGCAAGATCGAGAACGCCCAGACCTCCTGCAGCCTGTCCACCCTCGCGTTGCTGGCCAAGGGCTTCGACGTGCCGGTGACCAGCTTGTTCCGCGGCGCCGATGTAGAACGGCCGGCAGCGTTCGTCAAGGCCGGCACCGGCGCGCGCATCGTGCGCGAAGGCACCCGGGAGGGCCACGAGTACCAGCTGCTGGGCTCGCTGCGCGGTGAGCACAAGCGACTGGAATGTCTCGAGGTCACGCTGTCGGAGAAGAGCCAGACCTACCCGTTGTTCCAGCATCCGGGCACCGAGTTCATCTACATGCTGGAGGGCGTCATGGACTACAGCCACAGCCGCTCGGTGTACCGGTTGCACCCCGGGGACTCCCTGCAACTCGACGGCGAGGGCGCCCACGGGCCCGTCGACCTCGTCGAAGTCCCGATCCGGTTCCTGTCGGTGATCGCATTCCCCGACTCTGCGGTGTGACGAACTCGCGTTTTGACCTGCGCACACCGGCGAGTACAGTCGACACCGTGCAGCGGGTGCTCCTTCTCGGACGCCGCGACGGGGTCTGATCCAGACCGGCCTCCCGTCGCGGGTGTTCGCGATGCGCCGGTCTGAAGTCCTTCCCGATCCCGGAGCACCGACATGACTGAGAACTTCAATCCCGACGCGTACAGCTCGGTACGCACCATCACCACCCCGGCCGGTCCGCCGAATTCCGGCCAGCCCTCCTGGAACACCCAGCGTGGCTCGTCCATGCCGGTGAACCGCTACCGCAGTTTCGACGAGGAGGTCGAGCCCATCCGGCTGCCCGACCGGACCTGGCCCGACAAGGTCATCGACACCGCCCCGATGTGGGCTGCCGTCGACCTGCGCGACGGCAACCAGGCGCTGATCGATCCGATGAGCCCGGCCCGCAAACGCCGCATGTTCGACCTGCTGGTCCGGATGGGCTACAAGGAGATCGAGGTCGGTTTTCCGTCGGCCAGCCAGACCGACTACGACTTCGTCCGCGAGATCATCGAGCAGGGCGCGATTCCCGACGATGTCACCATCCAGGTGCTGACCCAGTGTCGTCCGGAGTTGATCGAACGCACCTTCCAGGCCTGTCAGGGCGCGCCGCGCGCGATCGTGCACTTCTACAACTCGACGTCGATCCTGCAGCGCCGCGTGGTCTTCCGCGCCGACCGGGATGCCGTGAAGCAGATCGCCACCGACGGCGCGCGGATGTGCGTGGAGGAGGCCAAGAAGTATCCGGAAACGTTGTGGCGCTTCGAATATTCGCCGGAGTCCTACACCGGCACCGAACTGGAGTACGCGGTCGAGGTATGCAACGCCGTCGCCGAGGTGATCGCGCCGACGCCGGAGTGGCCGCTGATCGTCAACCTGCCGGCGACCGTGGAGATGGCCACACCCAACGTGTACGCCGACTCCATCGAGTGGATGCACCGGCACCTGAGTCCGCGGGACTCGATCATCTTGAGCCTGCACCCGCACAACGACCGCGGTACCGCCGTCGCCGCAGCCGAATTGGGTTACGCCGCGGGCGCCGACCGGATCGAGGGCTGCCTGTTCGGCAATGGTGAGCGCACCGGCAACGTGTGCTTGGTGACGCTGGGACTGAACCTGTTCTCCCGCGGTGTGGATCCGCAGATCGACTTCTCCAACATCGACGAGATCCGCCGCACCGTCGAGTACTGCAACCAGCTGGCGGTACCCGAACGTCACCCCTACGGCGGGGATCTGGTCTACACCGCGTTCTCCGGAAGTCATCAGGACGCCATCAACAAGGGCCTGGACAGCATGAAGGTTGCCGCAGATGAGGTGGGCGCCGCCGTCGACGAAATTCTCTGGCAGGTCCCGTATCTGCCGATCGATCCGAAAGACGTCGGCCGTACCTACGAAGCCGTGATCCGGGTCAACTCGCAGTCCGGTAAGGGCGGCGTGGCCTACATCATGAAGGCCGACCACGGGTTGGCCCTGCCGCGCCGGCTGCAGATCGAGTTCTCCCAGGTGATTCAGCAGATCACCGACGGCGAGGGCGGCGAAGTATCTCCCAAGGAGATGTGGGACGCGTTCTACGACGAATATCTGGCCCCGGTCAGGCCGTTGGAGCGGATCCGGCAGCGCGTCGACGCCGCCGAAGTCGACGGCGGGACCGATACCATCACCGCGGTGGTGAAGGTGGACGGCGTCGAACGAGAAATCATCGGTGCCGGGAACGGTCCGCTCGCCGCGTTCGTCGACGCGCTGGGCGCCATCGGCTACGACATCAACGTTCTGGACTACTCCGAGCATGCGATGTCGGCCGGCGAGGAAGCACAGGCCGCGGCCTACGTGGAAGCGTCGATCGGCGGCACCACCGTGTGGGGTGTGGGCATCGCAACGTCGATCACGACGGCTTCGCTGCGCGCGGTGGTGTCGGCGGTCAATCGGGCCGCACGCGCCTGACGAGGCATTAGGCGCCGGCTGATCCGCGCAATACCGGTGCTACTGCGGCGACACGGCGCAGTAACTCTCCCCTGTTTGCCTTAGCGGGCAACACGTCGAAGGGGAGCACAGCAATGACCGGTAGCGGCAAGTTTCATCTGGCGTGGTTCCTCAACTTCGTCGCCGACGAATGGAACGGACCATGGGGCGACGGTGGCCGGGACTTCACCGGCGAGTTCTACGTCGAGATGGCTCGGGATCTGGAAAGGGCCAAGTTCGACTACGTGCTGATCGAGGACAAGCTCATGGTGTCCACGGCCTACGGCGGCAGCATGGAACACGACCTCAAACACGGCGTCAACCCCAAACACGATCCGGTTCCGCTGGCGGTGCTGATGGCCAACGCCACCAACCGCCTCGGTGTGGTGCCGACGATGTCCACGAGTTTCTATCCGCCGTTCCTGCTGGCGCGGCTGTGCAGCACCGTTGATCACATTGCCCGCGGCCGGTTCGGTTGGAACGTCGTCACCTCAGGTGAGGACCGGGCAGCACAGAACTTTGGTCTCGACAAACTCTATGAGCATGACGAGCGCTACGCGCGGGCTACCGAATACATGGAAGTGGTCACCAAACTCTGGGAATCGTGGGACCGGGACGCGATCGTGCGTGATCACGTCACTGGTACCTACGCCGACCACAACCGGGTCCGGACCATCGACTTCGAAGGCAAGTACTACAAATCTCGCGGCCCGCTCAACACCGCCCCGTCCCCTCAGTACCGGCCGACCATTGCTCAGGCGGGCGCCTCCCCTCCCGGGCGGGAGCTGGCCGCCCAGCACGCCGACACCATCGTGGCCCCCGCCGACGGGCCCGAGAAGATGAAGGCCTACCGCGAGGACATTCACGAGCGGATGAAGGCCAATGGCCGGGATCCGGCCCACTGCAAGGTGTTCTACCTGGTTTCGCCGATCGTGGCCGACACCACCGAAGAAGCGTTCGCCAAACGGGACCGGTGGTTCAATGATCCGCTCTACATCGAGTACATGCTGGCCGAGATCTCCTCGATCACCGAGATCGACTTTGCACAGTTCGACCTCGACGAGCCGCTGCCCGAAGTGTGGACCAACGGCGAGCGAGGCTCACTGGAGAGCTTCGTGGGGCGGGGGAAGGATAAGACCTTGCGCGAACTGGTGACCGGCAGCGGAATGACCAGCCACGTCCAGTTCACCGGCACGCCTGCCGAGGTGGCCCAGGAGATGTCCGACGTGATGGACGAGGTTGGTGGTGACGGTTACCTGATCACCAGCCCGGTGATGCGGTTGAACCGCCGCTACGTCACCGAGATCACCGACGGGCTGGTACCGGCGCTGCAGCGACTCGGTCGAACACGCACCGAGTACACCACCGCGATGCTGCGCGATCATCTGCGTGAGTTCTGAGGTGTCACTGATCGGTCTGCGCCCCGACGGGTCTGTCCCGGACACACCCCACGGCGCGGTCGAAGATGCCGTCGCAGCGTTGCGAAGCGGTCACATGGCCATCGTCATCGACGGCGAACCGACCGACCACTGCGGCACTCTGGTACTCGCCGGGTCGCATGCGACAGCGCAGCGGGTCAACTTCATGATCCGGCACACCGGCGGCATCGTGTCGGTACCGATGTCAGGGCGCGACCTCGACCGGCTGAACCTGCCCCCGATGGTCGCGTCCCACGGGGACGTCCGGGCCGACGCACATGCGGTGTCTGTCGATGCCAGAGACGGTGTCACCAGCGGGATCTCCCCAGCCGATCGGGCGCGAACGATCTCGTTGCTGACAGACCCTGCTACCGGTCCGGGCGACCTGACCCGACCCGGGCATGTCTTTCCACTGCGCGCCGCCGAGGGTGGTGTGCTGCGCCGTGCCGGACATACCGAGGCGGCGGTGGACATGGTCGGACTTGCCGGCCTACCGCCGGTGGCCGTGACCGGCGCGGTACTTGCCGACGACGGCGCACCGGCCTGGCCCGAACCACTGCGGGTCTTCGCGGCTCGACACGGGATACCCGTGGTGACCGTGTCCGCGCTGATCGCCTATCGGCGGCGTACCGAGAAGCTAATCGAGTTCAAGGCGGCGGGCCGCCTGCCCACCGGGCACGGTGTGTTCCATGCGCACGGCTTCCGCTCGCTGCTCGACAGTCGTGAGCACGTCGCCCTGGTGCTGGGTGACGTCGCGGGCCCGCAGACGGTGCCACCGCTCGTCCGTGTGCACTCAGAGTGCCTGATCGGCAACGTGTTCAAATCGATGCGGTGCAGCTGCGATGTTGAGCTGCAGGGCGCCATGCGGATGCTCGCCGCCGAGGGCAGGGGAATCGTGGTGTATCTGCGCGGCCACGAGGGTCACGGCGCGGCCTACCTCCAGCGAATCTGTGGCGGCTCGGCGCGTTGTCATGACGGTGACGGTGACGAGCGGGACTATGGCATCGCCGCCCAGATCGTGGCCGACCTGGGAGTGCGGCGGATGAGACTGCTGACCAACAACCCCGTCAAGTTGATGGGGTTGCAGGCCTATGGCATCGATATCAGCGAATTCGTGTGTCTGCCCGAAGCAGCAGTGCACCAGAGCGGACATCTTCGGACCGTGGTCCGGTGACCAGCCAGGCGCTCTCAACCTATCGCTGGTTTCTGCCGGTGATGGCCACCGGAGGTCTCACCATGAGCCTCACTGCACCACTGGAGGTGCTCTACGCTCACGACTTCAGCTCCAGCAGTGCCTATCTGGGGCTGTTCATGCTCGGCGCTGCACTGGGCGTCATCGCCGTTGACGTCCTCGGCACCAGATTCATCCCCGGATTGGATGCCAGGTCGGCACTGGTGGTGAGCCTCGTTGTGTTCGGATTGTCCTGTATCGGAATGGGTCTCGCGCAGGACGGTGTGGTCCTGATGGTTTCGCGCATCATGCAAGGCATCGGCGGCGGGGGTGTACTGGGCGCCGGATTGCAGGCGGCGGTGCGGGTGGTGCCGCCGAGTGTCGATGTGGCGCGCTCACTGGGCAGGTTCAACGTGGCGTTCATCATCGGCGGCGCGCTCGGCGCCCCGGGGGGCCTGCTGGTCGCCGCACTCGTGGACAGCGGCTTCGGCTACCGGCTCGCCCTCATCGGCACGGGGGTATTCTCGATCGCGGTCGCAGCCGCAGTCGCAGCTGCGCTACCCCGGCTGGATGCGCCACCCGGCGTCGCCGCACCCCGCATCGGCCTGCCGCGCTTCGCGAGAACACCTGCCCGAACCACTTCGCTGGTGCTGGCGATGAGCGGTGAATTCCTCCGGGGAGGCGTTCTTTTCACGGCACTACCGCTTGCCGGCGCTGTTCGCGGATATCCCGTGGCCATGATCACCGCGGCGATCGCACTGATGTCGGCCACCGAGATCGTCGCACTGTGGCTCGCCTACCGGTTGATCCGGCGTACCGGGACGATCAGGATGCTGCTGGTCTCGCTGAGCCTGGGTGCACTGTGTGCCACCGGACTGGCGCTCACCTCGGCTACCAGCGCCTACCTGATGATGGCTGCGGTCTTCGGCATCTCGCTGGCCGGAGCAACCGCCAGCCTGCCTGTGCTGATCGTGGCCCAGGTCGGCGATTCCTCGGCGGGTGTGGCGAAGTTTCGGATCTCGGCGGGGATGGGTCTGCTGGTCGGCTCCGTCGGATGTGCCGTGCTCGCCTCCCACATCGGGGTGCCTGCGCTGTTCGCCGGGATCGCGGTCACACTTCTGGGCTGCGCCCGGTTGGCTCACACCGTGGGTCGGCGGATGCCGGCTGTGTAACCCGGAGGAATCAACATCGCCGGTCGCCGTTAACAATCGGCTGTTCCAATGTCTCAGGGGTTCATGCAGGGAAGGGCGTGAGAGGCGTGTCACCAGCCGAAGATTCGATGTCGGTCACCTCTCGGTCGCGCGTGCCCAGTACCGAGAAGGTCCGTCCCGAGGTTCTCTATCAGCGGCAGCGGCGGAGCCCCGACCGACTGAACAATTCACCACGGCGCACCTACGATCTGCTCCGCTCGTGCCTGGTGACCTCCGGGCCCGGTCTTCCACTGGTGGAGCGTGAGTTGACCGATGCGCTGTCTGCCAGCCGTAACACCGTCAGGGCGGTCCTGCAGCAACTGGCGCGTGAGGGCCTGGTGACCCGGGAGCCCAAGAACGGTACCCGCGCCACCAGACCGGTGATCCTACCCGTCGACCGACTTGTCCCGGTCGAAGCAGAGATTCTCGAATGCCGGCCGCTGGGCTGTCCGCCATTGGTTCGAGACCGACTTCACCTGCCGGTCGGTTGGACCGTGCTCATGATCGAGAGCCTGATGCTGGAAGCGGGCACACCGCTGGGCATCTCGGTGAACTACATCGCCCTGGGCGAAGAGCAGTCGTTGGAAGCCGGCAGCTACGAACCCGACGTCATCCACATACTCGAGCGGCAACTGGGGCTGCGCATCGGCGACAGCAGCACGACCATCGGTGCCGTGGCCGCCGACGACCAGACCGCAGAGCTTGTCGGTGTCGAGCTCGGTGCACCCCTGCTGTGGGTGGAAGACGTCATATCCGACGATTCGGGTCAGCCCCGGGCGCTGTCTCAGTTGCGCCTGCGAGGGGATCGAGTCGCCTTCCTTTCCACTGCCCGTCGCGCTGGCTGAGCGCTGTCAGGCCCAGTGCCGCCAAGCCTGCCAGGGCCGAAACCGTCAGAGCCGCTTGGGCTCCGAGCAGAGTCGCGGTGAGGCCGAGAAGCACCATACCGATCGGCAGGGCAAGACCGATGGTGGTGGTGAGCAGACCCAGCGCGACGGCTCGTTCGTGGGAGTCCACGGCAGCCACCGGAAGAGTGGCTTGCGTCGATCCGAACAGTCCCTGCCCAACTCCGGCGAGGACCAGCGCGAGCAACGCGACCGACACCAGTGGTGCACACGCGAGCAGCAACAGTCCCGACAGGCACAACGCCACCCCCAGCGTGTACGCCGGCAACGGCCGCCGTAGCGGACGCACGACGAGCGCCGCGGCGACGCCGAGCGCCACCGACCCGGCGGTCGAGCCGACCACCCCGGCCAGCAGCGGTCCGCTGTCAAGACGCCGGGCGATCACCGGGACCAACGGGATGAAGGCGAAGTAGCACACGTTGCAGATGACCGTCACGAGAAGAATGACCTGCAGTGCCCCTCTGTTGCGAAGAACGCGCCAATGTCTTTGTCCCGCAGTTTGTGTCGGCACGCTCAACACCACCGGTGACGCCGTTGACAACCTGCGCGTCGAGATCCAGAGCAGCGGGATGGAACAGCCGAGCAGCAGTGCCAAGACACCGAATGCTGCGCCGATCCCGAATCCGGCAATGCACAGACCGCCCACCAACGGGCCGAGCATCATGGCACAGGCCGTTGCGGTGACCTCGGCGTTGAGAACTCGTGTGGCGTGACGCGGCCCGGCCATGCAGAACAGCAGTTCCCGTTGGGCGGTCATGTTGACCATCCCGCCGAAACCATAGGCCAGCATGAAGGGATAGACCATCCAGGTGTGCACATGGTCTGAAGCCACGAGACACGTCATCACGACCGTTGCTGCCAAGAGCGCATTCTCAGTGCCAGAGACCAGTCTGCGGGCGTCTGCGGCGGTGCGCAGGCGCGCGGCGGCATACGTGCCGAGCAGCATCGGGGCGAACAATGCGACACCGACGAGCTGGTTGGCGATCGGCGGCTCACCCATCTCGGTGACCAGGTAGGTTCCGGTGAACAGGCCCATCCATCGGGTCAGGTGCCAGAAGAACGAACTGACCAGCAGGCAAGGCAGTGCCGTTGTCAGAGTGCGACTCTCGGATCAGCGACGGCCTGCAGCGCGTCGACGACGATGTTGACCAGCACGTACAGCGCACCGATGACGAGAGTGACGCCGGCGATCGCATTGAAGTCCGCCTTGTCGATCGCCCGTGCGATGTAGAGGCCGATACCGGGGCGAGCGAAGATCAGCTCGACCAGAATGCAGTTGCCGATCACCACGGCCAGCTGCAACCCCATCAGTGCGAATACCGGGCCCAGCGAGTTGCGCACAGTGTGCACGAACAGAATTCGTCTCTCAGACAGACCTTTCGCGCGGACCGTGCGGATGTAATCGGTGCGCATCGTCGTCTCCAGACTGCTGCGCAGTACCCGCCCGACTGCCACCGCCGGCGTCAGCGCCAGGCAGAACGCGGGCAGGAGGAGGTGAGCAAGCCCGTCGACAAAGACCTCGGGTCGCCCGGCGATGAGGCTGTCGGCGAGCAGGAACTGCGTCGGGCCGCTGGGTGCGTCGTGGTAGGACGTCTTCCCGGTGACCGGGAGTATTCCGAGGTGGCGATAGAACAGCAGCATGCCCAGCAGACAAGCCAGGAACACCGGGACCGACGCACCCGAGATCATCACCACACGCAGCACTCCCGAACCACGCCAGCGCTGCGCCGTCGCCACGCCGAGAAGACCGCCGATGGCCACGGCGAACAGCATCGCCACCGCAAGCAGCTCAAGAGTTCCGGGCAGGAACGTTGCGATGTCAGACAACACCGGGGTCCGGGTCAGGCTCGATTGACCGAGGTCACCTTGGACCGACCTGACCAGGTAACGCCAGAATTGCACAGGTAGCGGCTGGTCGTAGCCCAGTTGCGCACGGGCGGCGGCGTATACCTCCGGCGAGGCCTTCGCTCCCACTACGGCTGCGACCGGATCCACCGGTGCGACCTGCTGCAGGCTGAATACCGCGATGACGAGTACCAGCAGGACGGGGATCGCACCGAGCAGGCGCCGGGACAGGATGGCCAACATCAGCGGTCCCGGATACGGTCGCGCAAGGCGTCACCGGCGAAGTTGGCGATGATCGCGAGGAAAGCGACTGCGGCGGCCGGCATCACCGGAATCCACCAAGCGCTGAAGATGTAGGTGACACCCTGGGCGCTCATCGCCCCGAGTTCCGGGGCGGGCTGGGGCGCACCTAGACCCAGGAACGACAGGGTGGCCAGCATCAGCACCAGTGCCGCGATGTCCAGGCTGGCCGTCACGATCGTCACCGGCACCGCGCCCGGCAGCAGGTGTCGTCGCAACTGCCGCCAACCGCTGACTCCGCCGATGCGGGCTGCCTCCATGTGCGGTGATACCCGCAATCGGCGGACCTCGGCCCGCACGATGCGGGCATAGAGCGGCCACCAGACCAGCGCAACGCCGATCAACGTGTGAGTGTACGAACGACCCAGGGCGGCAACGATGGCCAGTGCCAGAATCGGCCCAGGCAGGGCGAGAAAGGCATCGGTCATGCGCATGAGCACCGCGTCGAGCCAGCCTCCCCGAGCACCGGCGATCAGCCCGATGAGGCCTCCGACCAGAACCGCCGACGCCACCACCGCCAGGGCGCCGAACCAACTCATCTGCATACCGCACAGCACTCGGCTCAGAACGTCTCGACCGACGGTGTCGGTGCCGAGCAAGTTGGTGGCATTGGGTGCGGTCATCGGTTTGCCCACAGCCAGCAGCGGGTCGAAGGGCGCGATCTGGCGGGCGAAGATCGTCACCACGAAGAGCAGCGCAAGCGCCCCGAATGCGGCGTATCCGGTCCCGGGCATACCCAAGAAATACTGGCGGGTCGCCAGCCCCACCCGTCCTGAGGCTCGGACCAACCCGGCTGGCAGCGGAAAGCTCGGGTACTTCGCTGATCCGGCGTTCTCGGTGACCGCCATCGACATCTCCTCGTCTCGACTGTGGATGGAATACGCCGGGCCCGGGCGACTCTGGCCGGGCGTGCGCTCAGAACTCCCGCAACGTGTCGCGCAACGTGGTGCCGGTGTACTCGGTGCGGGTCAGGCCCAGCCGTTGCAGTTCGGGCACCAGGCCGTCGGTGATCGACGAGATGTAACTGCGGTTGAGGTCCCAGCCCGACTTCATGATGAGGAAGCCGTCGCCTCCGATCTCCTCCATCGCCTCGCCCATTCTGCGAGCGACCTGCTCAGGCGTCCCGATCAGTTCGATGCCGGTGCGTCCCCATTCAATGGCCAACTGCCGCAGTGTTTTCGGACCAGGACTGCCATCACCGCGCATGAAGTGCTCCAGCGATCCGCGTTCACCGTTGGTGGTCAGTCCCTCGGGCAGCGGTTCGTCCCAGTCGAACTTCTTGAAGTCGATCTCGGTATTCGACGAGATCCCAGCCAACGACTTCTCGATGTAGCTGTCCGACGAGACCAGCCGTTCGTAGTCGGCGCGGGCCTCGGCCTCGGTCGGCGCGACGATGGGTGATACGCAGAACATCAGCTTGATGTCATCGGGATTCCTGCCGGCGGCCTCGGCCCTGGCCCGGATGTCGTCGCGGTAAGATCTCATTCCCTCCACCCCGGTACCCACCGCCACGATTGCGTCGGCGGCCCGCGAGGCGAAGGCCCTGCCCCTCGGCGACGCACCCGCTTGCAGGATGGTCGGCTTGTGCTGGGGGGACGGCACAGTGTTCAGCGGGCCGCGCGATTTGAAATACTTGCCGACGAAGTCGATGGTGCGCACCTTTTTGAAGTCAGCGTAGGTATGTGTTTCCCGGTCCATGACCACCGCATCGGCGTCCCACGAATCCCACAACTCGCAGACCAGGTCGTAGTACTCGTCAGCGACGTTGTAACGCTCGTCGTGCTCGGGCAGTCCGTCCAACCCGAAGTTCTGCGCGGCCCGATCTTCTGCTGAGGATACGATGTTCCAGCCGAACCTCCCGCCGGCAATCGAATCCACGGTTGAGGCGAGTCGAGCGAGCAGATAGGGCGGATAGAACGACGTCGACATCGTGGCCACCACACCGAGGTGGGACGTCATTGCCGCGATCAACACTGCCAGCGGAACCGGGTCATGTTTGGGCGCAAAGACCGAGTTCTTCAGCGAACCTTCCATCGTTCCGCCGTAGGCATCGGCCACCATCACGGTGTCTTCGATCATGATGAAGTCGAAACACGCTCGCTCCATACTGCGTGCCATATCTACGTAGAAGCGCCCGTTGGGCCACTGAGCCACATCCGGGGACGCCCAAGGCGTGTCCCATTCCGGCGGAATGAAGTTCATGAACCAGCCCAGGTGGAACTTCTTTGTCATCGTCATCTCCTGATTCATCGGATCTCCGCGGAACTGTGGAACCGCGGGGTGTTTGGTTTTCCGTGCGTGAACGGTCAACCCGCGAGTTGGCGCCCGGCCTGCGTTTCGGTGAGCAGGCAGGACACCAGGTGCCTACCGGCGTCTGCAGTGGCAAGCAATGTCGGTGCTTGCGTTACACAACGGTCCACACGCTGCGGGCACCGTGGGTGAAAGGCGCATCCGCTCGGCACCGCAAGCGGGCTGGCGGGCTCACCAGGCAACCGCACCGGCGCCTTGCCCGGACTGGGTATAGCAGCCAGAAGCGCCTTTGTGTAGGGATGTTTCGGGTTGTCGATGATCTCCTGGGTGGGCGCCAGCTCGACGATCTGGCCGAGATACATGACCGCGATCCGGTCCGCAATGAACCGTGCTGCGGCGAGGTCATGGGTGACGAACATGACTGCCATACCAAGCTCACGCCGCAGCTCCTGTAGCAGGTTCAGTACTGATCCGGCCAGCGACGCGTCGAGCGCCGAGGTCGGCTCGTCGCACAGCAGAAGTCGAGGGGGGTCGATGACAGCCCGGGCGAAGGCGACTCGCTGGCGTTGACCGCCCGACAGGCTCGACGCTTTGACATTCGCGACGTCGGGCGGCAGTCCGACCTGACGCAGAGCGGCGTCGACACGTTCCCGCCGACGGCTTCGGTTGGTGGATCGCAGAAGTCTCTCGCCGACGATCTCTCCCACTGTCATCCACGGGGTCAGGGACGCCCCGGCGTCTTGGAAGATCATCTGCGGCCGGACGCCGTCGCACTGCACTGTGCCGCCGTCGGGTTTGATGAGCCCGGCCACGACCCGCAACAATGTTGATTTCCCGGACCCGGATTCCCCCACCACGGCAATGGATTCGCCGAGCGAGACGTCGAGAATGACATGCCGCAACGCATGCAGATCGTCATGGCGAAAGGGGCCCCGCCGCACGCTGAACCGCTTCTCCACACCGTTGATCTGCACCGCAAGCCTGGATTGGTCGAGCTCGATCATCGGCGGAAACGGCCGGAAGTCCCGACGGCTCTGGGTCTGGGTGGTCGCGCCCGCCACGATGCAGGCTGCGACCCCCGAATGGGTGGCAGCCGGTACGGGTTGGGGAACCAGCTCCGCGCAGGCGGCGGTGGCAGCACAGCAGCGTGGGGCGAACGCACAGCCCGCTTGATCTTCTCTTGGGTCCGGCGGCTGACCGGGCAGTGCGCTGATCGGTTGTCCCACGGGGATATCCAGGTCCAGACGTGAATCCAGCAGTCCGAGGGTGTACGGATGCGACGGTGCAGCCAGCACCTCGTCCATCGCGCCGAGTTCGGCCAGCCTGCCGCTGTACATCACCGCCACCCGGTCAGCGATCTGCGAGGCCACCCCGATGTCGTGGGTGACCACGATGAACGACGTGCCCAGTTCCAGGCACAGATCCCGCAGCAGTGCAAGCACCTGAGCTTGCACCGTGACATCGAGAGCCGTCGTGGGTTCGTCGGCGATCACCAGGTCCGGACGGCCGGCCACCGCCATGGCAATCATCACCCGTTGCCGCAGCCCCCCGGAAAGTTCATGAGGGTAGGCCTTCATCCGTCGGACCGGATCAGGCACGCCGACGAGTTCAAGCAGTCGCTGGGCCTCGCCGGCGTCCTCGGTCACCTCGACAATCTGCCTTCCCACCCGCATCGTCGGGTCCAGCGAGGTCATCGGATCCTGGAACACCGCTCCCAGGTGGGTCTTGCGCACCCGGCACCGTTCCTGTGGACTTGCGGTGACCATGTCGATGCCGCAAACCTCGGCTCGACCGGAGATCGACGGAGCCGGTTGTCCGGCGAGTAGACCGAGCAGACTCAAACCCAGCACGCTCTTACCAGAGCCGGATTCCCCGACCAGCGCGAGCACCTCACCGGGTGCGACGTCGAGGCTCACGCCCCGCAGCGCATGCAACGGCACGCCGCGACGCCGGAACGTCACCGACAGCTCGCGCACGCTGGCACGCGGCGCGGTTTCCCGGACCGCTGTCGGCCGCGTCGTCGGCCCGGACGCTCTCGGCACTGGGGGGTTGTCGATGCTCATGGCGGGCTGGTCTTTCGTTCGCTGCCGGAAGTGGATTGACCCGACCTTGGGTAGCGACAGCAAAACCGTTGTGCGTGACAGGTTCACGACGTACCGATGTCGATCGGATTGCGCCGCTGAAGTTTCGGCAGCCCCAGCTGTGGCGCAATGCAGGATTTACCCGGTGGCCGGACCTGAGAAATCAACGTCTTCTTGACTGCATGGAAGAACACGTTGACCGGGTGAACGGAGAAGGGCTGCGCATGACCGTCGTAGTAGTGGGAAATCCCAAGCCGAACTCGCGGACACGAGCCGCAGCGGAGCTGGTCGCCGAACGACTCAGCGGCGCTACACCTGAACATGTCATCGATGTCGTCGACCTCGGCTCCGGTCTGCTGGGATGGGGTGACCCGAAGGTGGCCCAAGCCAAAGAGATCGTGAAGTCGGCGCAGTGCCTGCTGGTGGCATCGCCGACGTTCAAGGCGACCTACACCGGGCTGCTCAAGCTCTTCCTCGATCAGTTCGGACAGGGTGAGCTCGGTGGGCTCACGACATTCCCGCTGATGCTCGGCGGTTCGCCGACCCACGCATTGGCACCGGAGCTGACGCTGCGGCCGGTGCTGGTCGAGATCGGGGCCAGTTGCCCGGCGCCGAGTCTGTATCTGCTCGACTCCGATTACGCGACGTCACCGGAGCTGGACACCTGGCTCGCCATCGCGCGTCGGTTCGTGCCGCAGGTGTCGGTATGATCGCCGCAGTCGAGGGACAGTTCGACCAGACCCTGTTACGTCAGGCGCTCGGGTGTTTTCCCAGCGGGGTGACCGCGTTCTGCGGCCTGATCGACAACATCGCCGAGGGGATGGCGGCGAGTTCCTTCACGTCTGTGTCGCTGGCCCCTCCGCTGGTGTCGGTGTGCGTCGCGAACACCTCGACGACGTGGCCCAAGCTGGCGCGACTCGAGCGGCTCGGACTCAGCGTGCTGGCCAGCGACCACGGGACCGTCGCGCGGTCGCTGGCAGCCAAAACCGCAGACCGTTTTGCCGGTGTCGATTGGGAGGCCACCGACAGCGGTGCCGTTTTCGTGCACGGGTCCACGCTGTGGCTGGAGTGCGCACCGTTCAAACGTATCGAGGCCGGTGACCACGAGATCGTGGTGCTGCAGGTCATGGCGCTGGCGATGTACCCGGATATTGCTCCGATGATCTTCCACCGCAGCGGATTTCACGCGCTCTCTGCCACCGGATGATCTGGCGGTTCCGGGAGGCGGCCCCCTGCCGAACCGCCTCCCGGACCGTCAGGCTCGTTTGAGTGCCGGCGGCCAGAAGATCTGCGGAAAGAATGAATTGCTCTCGATGCCGGTCAGGTAGGTGTGTGCCACCATCGAATTGGGCGGCAGGCACAACGGGATGAAGACCGCCTCGTCGAGGACGATCTCGCTGCACCGCCGATATACCTCGTTCATCTGCTCCGTGGTGGGCTGTTGGACTGCCTGGTCCATCAGCATGTCCAGCTCGGGGTTCGAATACTGGTAGAAGTTCAGCGGCTTGGCCCCGGTGCGCATCAGGATGCGGAAGGTGGTGTCGAGGTGCAGGGTGTCCCCGCCCAGGAAAGTCACCATCATGTCGGGTCGTTTCTCCGGCGGCTGATTGGCCAGGTCGAACTGCTCAGCCACCGGCAGCGTCCGTACGGTCACATCGAGTCCGAGTGCAGCCAGTTGGCTCTGTACCAGTTCGGCCATCTGCTGTCGCGGTGCTCCGCCGTCGGCTGCCCAGGCCAGGTCGACCTTCTTCGAGGCCAGTGTCGCCACCTTCGCCTCCAGCGCTGCGGTGTCGACCTCGGCCGGGAACGGCGCCATCTCCGGGGGCAGTGACTTGGCCGGCCACATCGTCTCCTGCACCGTCGCCAAACCACCCCACGCGGTCTCGACGATGCTTCTGCGATCCAGAGCGGAGAGCAACGCCCGGCGCAGCTCCACGTCGGCGAAGATGCCTGACATCGGATTGAGCCATATCGCCTCACCCACCCCACCGACGGCGTTCACCACCGAGAACTGCGGATTGTTCTGATATGCCAGCACATCAGGGATGGCCAGACCCTTGGTCACGATATCGAACGCGCCGGAGTCGAGCTGCATCTTCTGCGTCGTGATGTCGGGGGTGATCTCGATTCGGACACTCTCGAACGCCGGCTTTCCGCCCCAGTATTCGTCGAACGCAGCCAGCGTGTAGTGGCTGCCCGGAACGAACTCGGTGAAGGTGTAAGGCCCGCATCCTGCATCGTGGGTCTTGAGCCAATCCTGGGCGAGATCATCCCCTTTGGCGTTGGAGGCCACCGCCGTCGGGCTCACCGCGAACGGTTGCCATGGACAGGCCAGATAATGCAGAAACGCGTTGTTGGGTTCAGAGAGCGTGACGACGAAGGTCGTGGGATCGGGCGCCGCGGTGCCGGCCACTCCTTCGACCATGTATGCCGGCCCTTGGTTGACGGCCGCGCGACGCGTGAAGCTCTCGACCCAGGACTGCGCGTCAGCGATAGTCCCGTCGTGGAACTTCACGCCCGGATGCAGGACGAAGGTGTAGACGAGCTGATCCGGCGAGACCGTCCACGACTTCGCCAGCGCGGGGATGATCTCGGCCGAGGCGGGTTCGTAGCGGACCAGACCTTCGTAAGCCAGATGCATCACCTGGGCACCCTCGCCCTCGTACATGATGTCGGGATCGGGGACCTGCATGTCGGCCAGGAACGGCATCCTCAGGGTGAGGGTGCCACCGTTGGATGCGGAGCCGCCCGCCCCGCATGATGCGAGAAGCGATGCCAGCCCGATTCCGCCGATGGTCAGGCCGCCGGCCTTGAGGAAGCTACGGCGATCGAGGCCGGCGGGGGGCTTGGGCGATCTCGCGGACGGATGGGCAGGTTCGAACACGGCGCCTCCTACTGGACTCGGCTTGCTGGGCAGAACACGGCATTCGCTGGCGTGGTTCTTTGCGCGCAGTCAATCTCGGTCTCGTGACGCATCCGCGTCACGGGAGTGCCTCGCGTATTACGCCGGTGTCGGCGGTCACCGGGCCGCGCACGCCTGACGAGGCATCGCCGCCGAATTCCGGGGTCTTTGGACTCTGCTCCGGCTCCGGCAGCACGGCTTGACTGAGGCTCACGCACACCGTGTCACCTGGGTCAAGGAGCCGTCATGTGGGATTCATTCTGGGACTACTTCTGGTCGATGCTCGTGATCTTCGCGTTCATCGCCTATCTGCTCATCCTGTTCACCATCCTGGCCGACCTGTTCTGGCGCGACCACAAGACCTCGGGATGGATCAAGGCGGTGTGGGTGATCTTTCTCGTGGCGCTGCCGTATCTGACTGCGCTGGTCTACCTGATCGTCCGCGGCCGAGGCATGGCGGAGCGGGCCCGTGAACAGGCGCTGCAGGCCAAACGGGAGACCGACGATTACATCCGGCAGGCAGCCGGGCGCAGTCCAGCCCAGGACATCGCCGACGCCAAAGCGCTGCTGGATGCCGGAACGATTTCCCAGACCGAGTTCGACCGTCTGAAAGCCCGCGCGCTCGGTACGTCAGAACAGGGTGAACTGATCACCGGCCGGTGAGGCCTCGGTGAACTCTTCGATGGCCGAGCCGCCGATGACCGCGTCCAGCGCGGCGAGGAACGCCGCGCTGCCCAGCAGCGGGACCCCGAATTCGCCGGCCTGATAGGCCTTTCCCTGTTCGGGCGCCGCGGTGTCGCACACCACCAGCGACGTGTGGGCATCGACGGTGTCGGTGTAAGCCAGACCGGCCGCCAGGAGTCGTTCGACGAGCTCCTCGTGGGTGCAGTCGACTTCGGCGGCCAACGCCACCCGCATGCCCTGCACCAGTGGTCGTCCGGCGACGTGGCGGCCCGGGTTGGCGTAGGGGCACGGCATGCGCGCGGCGAGCGCCTTGAGCGGGCGCATTTCCTCATGGGTGACGCGCCCGTTGGGCCAACGCCGCCGCGTCACCGGGTGCACGGGCAGCCACTTGCGACGCTCCGCTGCGCGCACCAGCACCGGCTTGAGGATCTGCGCCAGCACCATCGCGTCGTCGAGCGCGTCGTGCGGCCGGATCTGGGTGACGCCCCAGTGTGCGGCCAGGGTCTCCAGACGGAGATTCTCCAGCCCCAGATCGCATCGCCGGGCCAGCTCGACAGTGCACATGACCGAATCGACGGGCAGCTCGGCGTGTACCAGTTCGGCCTCGGCGGCCAGGAACGCATAGTCGAAACCGGCGTTGTGGGCGACCAGGGTTCGTCCGCGCAGCACCTCGGCGAGGTCGCCGACGATGTCACCGAAGGCCGGTTGGCCGGCCAGCATCTCGGCGGTGAGGCCGTGCACATGGGTGGGACCGGGATCGACACCCGGGTTCAGCAAGCTGTAGAAGCTGTTCTCGACGTTGCCGTCGTCGCTGAGGGCCAGCGCGGCGATGCTGACCACCCGTGCCTGACCAGGACGGAAACCGGTGGTCTCGACGTCGACGACGGCCCAGCCCGACCCGGGCTGATCAGCTGGCCTGCCCCAGCGGGTCGCGACGGTCGGGCTCATTCTCCGAGGATGGCACGCACCGCCGACAAGCCGTGCTCCATCTCACCGCGTGTCGGCCGCTCTTCTACACTCCCGGCATGGTCACTGCGCGCGGACGGGTGGCGCTCGCGGCAGGCGCCGCGGCGCGATGGGCGTCACGGGTGACCGGTCGGGGCGCGGGAGCGATGATCGGCGGTCTGGTCGCCATGACACTGGACCGCTCGATTCTGGGCCAGCTGGGCCGCGACCGCCGCGCGGTGGTCGTGACCGGCACCAACGGCAAGTCCACCACCACCCGGATGACCGCGGCCGCGCTGGGCACGCTCGGACAGGTGGCCACCAATGCCGAGGGCGCCAACATGGACGCGGGCCTGGTCGCGGCGTTGGCGTTGGCGCCGCGGGCGCCGCTGGCCGCGCTCGAGGTCGACGAGATGCACGTACCGCACGTGTTGGACGCGGTCGACACCGCGGTGATCGTCCTGCTGAATCTGTCGCGCGACCAACTCGACCGCGTGGGTGAGATCAACCACATCGAGCGCACGCTGCGCGCCGGACTGGCCCGCCACCCCGCCGCCGTCGTGGTGGCCAACTGTGACGACGTGCTGATGACCTCGGCCGCCTATGACAGCCCCAACGCAGTGTGGGTGGCCGCCGGGGGCAGCTGGGCCAGCGATTCGGTGAGCTGTCCACGCACCGGCGAGGTGATCGTCCGACAGGACCGGCACTGGTACTCCACCGGCTGCGATTTCAAGCGCCCTGACCCGGACTGGTGGTTCGACGACTCGCACCTGCACGGCCCCGACGGTCTGGTGCTGCCGATGACGTTGACGCTGCCCGGCACGGTCAACCGGGGCAACGCCGCGCAGGCGGTGGCCGCGGCGGTGGCCCTTGGCGCGGACCCCGCCGCAGCGGTGGCTGCGGTCTCGGCCGTGGACGAGGTGGCCGGGAGATATCGGACTGTGCAGGTCGGCGCGCACACCGTGCGGATGCTGCTGGCCAAGAACCCGGCCGGCTGGCAGGAGGCGTTGTCGATGCTGGATCGCGACGCCGCCGGTGTGGTGATCTCGGTCAACGGCCAGGTGCCCGACGGCGAGGACCTGTCGTGGTTGTGGGACGTGCGATTCGAACACTTCGAGAACGTCCCGGTGGTCGCTTCCGGGGAGCGCGGCACCGATCTGGCGGTGCGACTGGGGTACGCGGGGGTCGAGCACACATTGGTACACGACACGATGGCCGCTATCGCGTCGTGTCCACCCGGTCATGTCGAGGTATTGGCCAACTACACCGCGTTCCTGCAGTTGAACAGGCGGTTGTCGCAGTGAGCGAGTCCACGGTGCGGATCGGGTTGGTGTTGCCCGACGTGATGGGCACCTACGGTGACGGCGGCAATTCGTTGGTGCTGCGCCAACGGTTGCGGCTGCGCGGCATTGCCGCCGAGATCGTCGAGATCACGCTCGACGACCCGGTGCCGGCCGAACTGGACCTCTACACCCTGGGCGGGGCCGAGGACTACGCGCAACGTTTGGCCACCAGGCACCTGAGCCGTTATCCCGGTCTGCAGCAGGCCATTTCACGTGGCGCGCCGGTATTGGCGATCTGTGCGGCGATCCAGGTCCTCGGACACTGGTATGAGACCTCGGCCGGCGAGCGGGTCGACGGCGTCGGCGTGCTGGACGTGACGACCTCACCGCAGCCCGAGCGCACCATCGGCGAGGTCGCCGCCACACCTTTGGTCGACGGGTTGACCGAGCCGCTCACCGGATTCGAGAACCACCGCGGCGGAACGGTTCTGGGCACCGATGCCCGACCGTTGGCAGCGGTGACCAAGGGCGCGGGCAACCGGGCCGGTGACGGTTACGACGGTGCCGTGCAGGGTTCTGTCGTCGCAACGTACCTGCATGGCTGTTGTCTGGCCCGCAACCCCGAGCTGGCCGACCACCTGCTGGCCAAGGTGGTGGGTCGGTTGGCACCGCTGGACCTGCCGGAGGTCCGGCAGCTGCGCCGGGAACGGCTGGCCGCGCCCCGGCGGGTGTGAACCTATCGGGCCGCAACGATGCCGTGCTGGTAGGCGTACACGATCGCTGCGGCCCGGTCACGTAACCGCAACTTGAGGAAGATGCGGCCGATGTGGCTCTTGACCGTGACGCCCGAAATCACCAGCTCGGCGGCGATCTCGGAATTGGAACGGCCTTTGGCCATCAGCCGCAACACGTCGAGCTCGCGAGGTGTCAGGTCGTCTACCGACTCGACGTCCGGTTCCTCGGCTGCGGTCCGGTAGGTACTGAGCACCCGACCGGTGATCGAAGGGTCCAGATAGCCGTCTCCACGGGCCACCGCGTGCACCGCACGGATGAGTTCCTCGGCCGGCGAGTCCTTCAGCACGAATCCAGCTGCCCCGGCCCGTAGTACGCCCGAGAGCAGCTCGTCATCACTGAACGTCGTCAGCGCCAGAACCGGCGGTCCGCCACCGGCCGTGAGCTCGCGCGTCGCCTCGATCCCGTTGACCCGCTTCATGCGCAGATCCATCACCACGACGTCAGGCCGGTGCTCGGCGACCGCAGCGGGCACTTCGTCGCCGTCGGAACACTCAGCGACGACGACGATGCCGTCTTTGCGGCGCAGGATGCGGCGCAGGCCAGAGCGCACCAGTTCCTGGTCGTCGACGAGCAGCGCGGTGACGACGTCGCCGGTCATCAGCTAACACCACCGGAAAGGGCACGCGGGGTCCTCGTCGATCGGGACGACCGCCCGCACCGTCCATTCGTCGTCGTTCGGGCCGGCCTGGATTCGTCCGCCGAGGAGCTCGACCCGCTGCCTCATCCCGAGCATCCCGCGGCCGGCGGTGCCGCACCGGCCGACGACGGGAACCGGCAACCGGTTGGCGACGGTGAGCACGGCGGCCGAGGCGTCCAGTTCCAGCGACATGCGCGCACAGGTGTCGGGCGCGTGCTTGGCGATGTTGGCCAGCGACTCTTGGGCGATGCGGTACAGCGCCAACCCGGCGGCCGCCGAGATCCTGTCCAGTTGGCCACGCGCATCATAGGTGACCGCCAGACCGGCACGGACGAAGTCGTCCACGAGTGTCGCGATGTCGGCGACGCCGGGCTCGGGAGTGACCTTGTTGACACCGTCATCGAGCAACCCGACCGTGCGACGGATGTCAGCCATGGCTTGACGACCCAGCTGTTCGGCCTGCTCGAGCGCCTCGACCGCCTCGTCGATCTCACCGTCCTCGCGCAGGGCGCGGCGGGCCCCGGTTACGTGCAGCAGCGTCACGCTCAGCGAGTGGGCGATGACATCGTGCACCTCACGAGCGATGCGGCGGCGCTCGTCGCTTGCCGCGAGCTCGGAGAGTTTCTGCTGCGCTCTGCGCTGCTCGATCAGCAGCTGCTGTTGAACCCTCATCAGATAGCCGACCAGCCAACCGATTCCGATGAAGGACAGGTAGAGCATCGGCGTGTGCACCCGGTCCAACGCCGCCGCACCGAGCAGTACGGCTGCCGCTGCGGCCGCCGCGAGCAGGCCTCCGCGCAGCGTCGCCACCGACCCGACCACACCGGTCACCAGGCTGAGCACGACCGGCGCGAAATCTCCTTCGATCGGTGTGGAGGTGGCGAACAACAGCAGGGTGACAGCGCCTGTCCACGCCACACCCAATGCGACCGCTTCGAAGGCCACCACGTCGAAGGTCACGAAGATCAACCACGGCAGGCTGGCCAGAACCAGTGCGATAGCACCGATCCACCACTCGCTGAAAGGGCGCTGGACGGCGGCGATCACCAGCATGATGGTCAAGGTGACGTCGACGCTGACGATGGTCGGCCAGGAGAAACCGCCGGGCAGACTGGCCTCCTTGGCAGCCGCATACCCCCGCAGTCGACGCTTCACCGCAGCCAGCATCAGGCCAGTTTATCGGCGTGATCGGGTCGGTGGCATCAGTCCGTGGTAGGCACCGGTTCTCCTACCACGGTAGGAGCACAAGATCGGACCTGGGAACGACGACACCGTAGGGCCGGATTCGTAACGTCGATGCCATGACATGGTCTCAATTGCACGAGCGGATGGCGTTCATGGCCGACATGGTCGAACGCGCGACGACGGACCCCGAGGAGGCTTTGGCGATGGCCAGTGCCTCCGACGACGTCCGCAGGCTCTTCGGCGACGAGGAGGGATTGCTGCTGGCGCTGCGGCACCGGTGGGTCACCATGCTGGCGGCAAAACTCGACCAGGCGTCCTACGACGACGTGCCCGCCGAGCGGGCCCGTGCCGAGCTCGCCGCGGCCAACCCGGGACTGCGGGCTCTGCTGGACACCGCGGCACGTCGGTCGGTGCGGGTTCGCGCCCTCGATCGGGGTGAGCAGCGGATGGTCGACTACTTCACCGGTCCACGCGCCGGTGGTCTGACGGTCGCATGAGGTCCCGCCCGGCCATCTGGTTGCGCTGGGCCACCGTGCACGGCGTGCCGCGGGCATTCCTGACGGTCCGCGCGCGCCGCGGTGAGCCGCTGGGGCAGCTGATGCTCGGGCACGGTGACCGGTTGGCCCTGCTCGAGGAGATCCGCGATGCAGGACCGCTGCTGCGCACACCCGTGGTGTGGGCCACCGCCGATCACGCCGTATGTCGGACGGTGCTTCGGGACAACGATTTCGGGGTGGCCGACCCGTCGGAGACCGGACTTCCCGACCGTCTGCTCGGACTCGTCCGGCGGGTGGACCCGGGGCTGCCCAACCCGGTGGAGCCGCCGTCGATGTTGATGGTCGACCCGCCACAGCACACCGAGTACCGACGCCTGGTGGCGCGCAGCTTCAGCCCAAGGTCCATCGCAGAACTCGACACCCGGATCGGCGATCTGACCTCGGGCCTGCTCGATGAACTGGAGCGCCGCGACCGTGTGGACCTGATCGCCGACTACGCCGCGCAACTGCCCGCCGCGGTCATCTCGGAGATGCTCGGGGTGCCCGACCAGGCCAGGCCGCGGATCCTGGGCTGGGGCCGGCGGGTGGCCGCGCTGCTCGACATCGGGATCGCGTGGCGGCAATTCCGCCCCGCGATCGACGAGCTCACCGATGTGGAGAACTACCTCGGTGCACACTTTCGTCGCCTGCACGCCCACGGCGCGGACGGCACACCGTTCAGTAAGCTCGCCCTCGACGGCAGCCTGGCCGGTCGTGAATTGATCGCCAATGCAGCGTTACTCGTCGGAGCCGGGGTGGAGACGACGGTGAATCTGATCGGCAACGGCATCGTTGCGCTGCTCGACCACCCAGAGCAACTGGCCCTGCTGCGCGAGGACCCTTCGTTGTGGCCCGCAGCGGTGGAGGAGATCCTGCGCTACGACAGCCCGGTGCAGATGACAGCCCGAACTGCACTATGCGACAAGGTGATCGCCGGGCGCAAAGTGTCCCGGGGTGAAGTCATCGTGATGCTGCTGGGCGGCGCCAATCACGACCCGCAGGTCTTCGAACATCCCCACCGGTTCGACATCTCCCGACCGAACGCGCGCGAACATCTGGCATTCGCGACCGGTATCCACGTCTGCCTGGGCGCGGCGCTGGCTCGCATCGAGGGCGCGACGGCGTTGCGGGAGTTGTTCACCCGTTTTCCGGACCTGACGATGCAGGGTCCTGCGCAGCGGCGCGGCCTGGTGACTCTGCACGGGTACCGGCGGTTACCGGTAGGACTGAGGTCACGCACACAGCCCGTCTCAGGCTAGGCCGTCACAGAAACACTTGTACATTTGTTTGATTGTTGTGGCAGGATGTGTTCAGTACCCCGACCCAGAGGAGGTGTGACACATGAGTCCTGGGTCTAGAAGCTCGGGTCGCAGTCGCACGACGGGTTTTTCGGATCTGAGGCCGAACCCGGTCCGCTGACGCGGCCCGAATCAACACCTGCGACAGCGGTTGCGCCACCACGTGGTTGACCGGGTGATCACGGTGGCCCACCACCACGACGACGGGCCCGCCGTGCCCAGTGCAACAGCCGAGCAGGTGTTTTCACAGTTCACCCATGTCACTGCGTTGCATCGAGGGCGCCTGCCCGCTTCGTTGCCTGCCCATGGGCCGAATCTGCTCCTCGGAAAGGACTTTCGCCATGGAGACTCTGTCCATCGTCGACTTTGTACTGCGGCTCGGAGTCGGGCTGGGATGCGGCGCGCTGATCGGACTGGAACGGCAATGGCGTGCCCGGATGGCCGGTCTGCGCACCAATGCCCTGGTCGCGACCGGGGCGACACTCTTCGTGCTCTATTCGGTGGCCGTCGGCGACGACACCAGCCCTACCCGCGTCGCCTCATACGTGGTCTCGGGAATCGGATTCCTGGGTGCCGGGGTGATTCTGCGTGACGGACTCAACGTCCGCGGCCTCAACACCGCCGCCACCCTGTGGTGCTCGGCTGCCGTCGGCGTGCTGGCAGCCCAGGGGCTGTTGTTGTTCGCATTGACCGCCACCGTGGCCATCGTTGCGGCCCACCTTCTGGGCCGTCCCCTCGGTCGGCTCATCGATCACGACACATCCCCTGAGCCCGACGAAGACCTGCGACCGCACCAGCTCAACCTCACCTGCTGCCCGGAGATCGAACAACAGGTGCGGGCGCACATCGTCGCTCACACCGGCGGTCACGACGTGATCTTGCGCGGCATCCGTGCGGGTCGCTCGGGTGACGACATCGACGTGACGGCGTCGTTGCTCGTCGATGGTGACGCTCCCACGCGGCTGGAGCACCTCGTGGCGCAACTGTCTCAGCAACCTGGCGTGCACACGGTGCACTGGCACACCAGTGCCGACACCAACACCACCGAGGATGCGGTGTACCGCACCGATGCTCCCTCGAACTGACCACCCCGAGCACCAGGAAGCGACTGTCTGAGATGACCTTGCCGCTGTTAGGACCGATGAGCATGTCGGGGTTCCAACGTGGGTGGTTCTTCCTGTTCCTGGTGGTGATCGCCGGATTGGTGGCGCTCTACCTCGTCGCCGCACGCCATCGGCACCGGCGGATGCTGCGGTTCGCCAACATGGAGTTGCTGGACAGGTGAGGAGAATGTGCCCTCCAACCCCGATGCGTCGAGGGGGCGTTCACCGCGGCCCGTACCGCCAACGAGCAAGGCGTCCCGATCTCGGCGATCTCGTTCGGCACTGCCCACGGTTTCCTGGACCACAAGGATCTGCAGGTGGCGGTGCCCGTCGCGACAGCACCCTGGCCAGGGTGACCGAGCTGTCCGGGGGCAGGCTGGACCATGCCGCCGACGCCGATGAGCTCAAAGACGTCTATGCCAATCTGCAGGACCAGTTCGGTTACGAGACCATCCGCGGCGAGCCGCGAATCGGGCCCCCGCGGCGAGCCGCGAATCGGGCCCCCGCGGCGAGCCGCGAATCGGGTCCCCGCCTCACACCATCGCACGACGGCCGGCCAGCGCCCGCCCCAGCGTCAACTCGTCGGCGAACTCCAGATCACCGCCCATCGGCAGGCCGGAGGCGATCCGCGTGACGGTCAGCCCGGGAATGTCACGCAGCATCCGCACCAGGTAGGTCGCGGTGGCCTCCCCCTCGGTGTTGGGGTCGGTCGCGATGATCACCTCGGAGATGTCGACACCGTCGACGCGCTCACCGATGCGGTTGAGCAGCTCGCGGATGCGCAACTGGTCGGGACCGATCCCCGACAGCGGATCCAGCGCCCCGCCGAGCACGTGATAGCGGCCGCGGAACTCGCGGGTGCGCTCGACGGCCTGGACGTCCTTGGGTTCCTCGACGACGCACACCAGCGAGGCGTCGCGGCGGGAGTCGCTGCAGATCCGGCAGCGTTCTGCGTCGCTGACATTGCCGCACACCGCGCAGAAGGTGACCCCGTCGCGGACCCGATTGAGCACCGCGGTCAGCCGGTCGATGTCGGGCGGCTCGACCGAGAGCAAGTGGAACGCGATGCGCTGGGCGCTCTTAGGCCCGACTCCGGGCAGCTTGCCGAGTTCGTCGATCAGGTCCTGGACGGGTCCTTCGAACAACCGTCACATCCCCGGCAGGCCCAGGCCACCCATACCGCCGGCCAACGGACCGAGCCGGTCGTGGGCCAGGATGGTGACCTGTTTGGCGGCGTCGGCGATCGCGCCGACGATGAGGTCCTGCAACGTCTCGATATCTGCGGGGTCGACGACCTTGGGGTCGATCGACACGCCGACCACCTCGCCACTGCCACGCATGGTGATCTGGACGAGACCGCCGCCGGCCTGCCCGTGCACCCGGGCGTTGGCGAGCGCCTCCTGCGCCTCCATCAACTGCTGTTGCACCTGCTGGGCCTGAGCGAGCAGTGCGGACATATCTGGTTGGCCACCGGGCTGCATGACTGATCCTCTTTGCGTGTTCGGTATACAGATCGATCTAATATCGGTCTCGACTTGGTTGCGCTCGTCCACAAGCGGCACTTCGGACTTCCAGGGTAGTCCGCAGCGGCGCTACCGTGGCGCCGTGCCCGTGCCAGCCATCCTGCGTGTCGGAGCCGCTGCGGTGGCCACGATCGTCGCCGCAGCCACGCTTTCCGCTCCCGCCCACGCTGCCCCGTCCAATGTCGCCGGCAAGATCGTGTTCCTCGATCCCGGTCACAACGGTTCCAACGACGCGTCGATCAGTCGCCAGGTGCCCACCGGCCGCGGCGGCACCAAGGACTGCCAGACCAGCGGCACCTCGACCGCCGACGGCTACCCGGAGCACACCTTCAATTGGGACACCACGCTGCGCATCCGCGCGGCCCTGCACGCGCTCGGTGTGCGTACCGCGATGTCTCGCGGCGACGACACCGGCTTGGGTCCCTGCGTCGACGAGCGGGCCGCGATGGCCAACGCGCTCTCGCCCAACGCCGTGGTGTCGATCCACGCCGACGGTGGACCGCCCACCGGACGCGGTTTCCACGTGCTGTACTCGGCGCCGCCGCTCAATGCCGCGCAGGCCGGGCCCTCGGTGCAGTTCGCCCGGGTGATGCGCGACCAGCTGGCCGCCTCCGGGATCCCGCCGGCCACCTACATCGGGTCCTCCGGACTGAACCCGCGCTCCGACATCGCCGGACTGAATCTGGCCCAGTACCCGTCGATACTCGTCGAGCTGGGCAACATGAAGAATCCGGCCGACTCCGCGCTGATGAAGACGCCGGAGGGCCGACAGAAGTACGCCGACGCCGTGGTGCGCGGCATCGTGGCGTTCCTGTCGACCCAGACGAGCGCCCGCGCCGCCTAGCCCTGGGTGCCCTCGACGGCCACGGTGCCCTCGATCTCGCGTTTGAGGTTGCCCAGGACCTGCGCCTGGATCTTGCGCAGCCCGATCGGGGCGAACGTCCTCTCGAAGAATCCCCCGATGCCGCCGGCACCCTTCCAGGACGTCTTGACGGTCACCGAAGAGCCCGGACCTGCCGGAGCGACGGTCCAGTTGGTCACCATCGAGGAGTTGGCATCCTTCTCGATGACGGTGCGGCCGGCCACATCGACGGTGGCCTTGACCTCGCGTGAGCGCGACTTGGTGGCCTGCAGCTTCCACTGGGCCACGGTGCCGGCGCCCTGGCCGCCTTCGAGTACCTGATATCCGCTGTAGTGCTCGGAGAGGATCTTGGGGCGCATCGCCTCGTAGTCGGCGACCGCGGCCAGCACGGCCACCGGATCGGCATCGATCAGAACCGAACTCGTCGCGCTGACCTGTCCCATCAGTGCACCCTCCTCGTCAGTAGCGTTAGCATCCGTTGCCGCTGCGGACTAGCGTATATGTGTGTCTGTTGCCTCGACCGACGCACGGGCTGCGCATGCAGACGGTGTGCAGCGACTGTTGGCCAGCTACCGGGCCATCCCCGCCGATGCCACCGTCCGTCTCGCCAAGCCCACGTCGAATCTGTTCCGCGCCCGCGCGAAAACCGGTGCGCCGGGTCTTGACGTCTCGGGCCTGACCGGCGTCATCGCCGTCGACCCGGACGCGCGCACCGCAGAGGTCGCGGGCATGTGCACCTATGAGGACCTGGTCGCCGCGACACTGCCGTACGGACTTTCACCGCTGGTGGTTCCGCAGCTCAAGACCATCACCTTGGGTGGCGCGGTCACCGGCCTGGGCATCGAGTCGACTTCGTTTCGCAATGGTCTGCCCCATGAGTCCGTGCTGGAGATGGACATCCTCACCGGCACCGGAGACGTCATCCGCGCCGCGCCCGACGAGAACTCCGACCTGTTTCGCACTTTCCCGAATTCCTATGGAACTCTGGGATATTCAGTGCGGTTGACGATCGAGCTGGAGCCGGTCAAGCCATTTGTCGCACTGCGCCACATACGCTTTCACTCGCTGGCGGATCTGGTCGAGGCGATGGACCGCATCGTCGAGACAGGCGGCCTGCACGGCGAACCCGTCGACTACCTCGACGGTGTGGTGTTCAGCGCCGACGAGAGCTATCTGTGTGTCGGCACGCAGACCACCACCGCAGGCCCGGTGAGCGACTACACCGGCCGGCACATCTACTACCGCTCCCTACAGCATGCCGACGGTGAGAAGCACGACCGGCTCACTGTGCATGACTACCTGTGGCGGTGGGACACCGACTGGTTCTGGTGTTCGCGGGCATTCGGCGCCCAGAATCCGCGCATCCGCCGCTGGTGGCCGCGGCGCTACCGGCGCAGCAGCGTGTACTGGAAGCTGATCTCCTACGACCAGCGTTTCGGCATCGCCGACCGGATCGAGAACCGCAGCCTCCGCTCCCCTGGCCGTCCACTGCGCGAGCGTGTGGTCCAGGACATCGAGGTGCCGATCGAACGGACTGTCGAGTTCGTCGACTGGTTTCTGCGTACGGTGCCGATCGAACCGATCTGGTTGTGCCCGTTGCGGCTTCGTGAGTCCTCGGACAGCTGGCCGCTGTACCCCATCCGGCCCGACCACACCTACGTCAACGTGGGTTTCTGGTCATCGGTACCGGTGGGGCCTGAGGACGGGTACACCAATAAGCTCATCGAGCGTAAAGTCAGTGATCTTGACGGGCACAAGTCGCTGTACTCCGACTCGTTCTACTCCCGAGAGGATTTCGACGAACTCTACGGCGGCGAGGTGTACACCACGGTGAAGAAGGTATACGACCCGGACTCTCGGCTCCTCGATCTGTACGCGAAGGCGGTGCGATGTCAATGACCACGGCTGACCACACTCACGGCAAGCTCTCGCTGTCGGAGATTCTCGAGATCCTCGTCGGTGGCCGGTTGCCGTTGCGGTTCAACGCCTACGACGGCAGCAGCACCGGCCCGCAGGACGCCCCCCTGGGACTGGAGCTGTTGACCCCGCGCGGCACCACCTATCTGGCAACCGCGCCCAACGACCTGGGGTTGGCGCGCGCGTACATCGCCGGCGACCTGGAGATGCGCGGAGTGCATCCGGGTGATCCCTATCCTCTGCTCACGGCGCTGACCGATCGGCTGGTCTTCAAGCGGCCACCGGCGCGGGTGTTGGCCAATATCGTCCGTTCGATCGGTATCGAACACCTCAAGCCGATCGCCCCACCCCCGCAGGAAGCCTTGCCCCGGTGGCGTCGCGTCGCCGAAGGGCTGCGGCACAGCAAGACTCGCGACGCCGAGGTGATCCACCACCACTACGACGTGTCGAACACCTTCTACGAATGGGTTCTCGGGCCGTCGATGACCTACACCTGCGCGTGCTACCCACATCCGGACGCGACATTGGAACAAGCGCAGGACAACAAGTACCGCTTGGTTTTCGAGAAGCTCAATCTCAAGCCCGGGGACCGACTGCTCGACGTGGGATGTGGCTGGGGAGGCATGGTGCGCTATGCGGCGCGCCACGGCGTGAAGACACTCGGCGTGACGTTGTCGAAGAACCAGGCTGAATGGGCGCAGAAGGCGATCGCCGAAGACGGACTCGGCGAGTTGGCCGAGGTGCGTCACAGTGATTACCGCGACGTCCGGGAAACGCAGTTCGACGCGGTGTCCTCGATCGGGCTGACCGAACACATCGGCGTAGCCAACTATCCCGGCTATTTCGATTTTCTGAAGTCGCGGTTGCGTGACGGCGGACTGTTGTTGAACCACTGCATCACCCGCAACAACAACCGGCATACCGCCTCCGCCGGCGGCTTCATCGACCGTTATGTGTTTCCCGACGGCGAGCTCACCGGTTCGGGAAGGATCATCACCGAGGTGCAGGACGTCGGTCTGGAGGTCGTGCACGAGGAGAATCTGCGCCACCACTACGCGTTGACGTTGCGTGACTGGTGCCGCAATCTCGTCGAGCGCTGGGACGATGCGGTCGCCGAGGTCGGATTGGCCACCGCGAAGGTGTGGGGGCTCTACATGGCAGCCTCACGAGTCGGCTTCGAGCAGAATGCCATTCAGCTGCACCAGGTACTGGCGGTGAAGGTCGACGATCGCGGAGGTGACGGCGGCCTGCCGTTGCGGCCCTGGTGGACCGCCTGAGCCTGAGCGGCGGGCTTCAGCCGTCGATGCGGCGCGCCCCCAATTCGTTCTGCAACAGCTCCAGCGCGGCCTCCTCGGGATCCCGACGCGGAGCGGCGTCGACGTGGCTGGCCTCAGCCAGCATGCTTTCGACGTCCTCCTCAGGTGGGGGCGGCGGCTCGGCCGGCGCGCGTTGGGGCTCGCGCGCCGGCGCCGGGGCGGGCGGCTCGGCCGCGCCGACCTCGCAGCGGATGGTCCAGTTCACCCCGAGCGCGTCCTTGAGCGCCTCCCGGATCACGTCGGAGTTGCGCTGTTCGGTCAGCCTTTTGGCCAGCGGCGCGGATTCGTGGCTCAGGATGAGGGTGTTGTCCTCGACGGCGCGCACGATCGCCCCGGCCAGCATCACTTCGGTGGTCCGGCTCCGTTCGCGCACCTTCTCCCGAACCGTGGTCCACATACTGCGTACCGCTGCGGCGTTGGGCTGACCGGCTGCGACGGCGGCAGCCGGAGTCGCGGGCGGGGCCTCCACCGCCGGGGCCGCCGGCGGACGGACCGGTGGCGGGGAAGCGGGTTCGGGGGTTGCGGGTGTGGGTGCCGCCCGGGGCGGTTCGGGAGCGCGTGGCGACGTGGCGCGTGCCGGTGGCGGTGCAGCCTGGGCCGCGGATGGTACCGGCGATGGAGGCGGCGAGTCGGGCGGAGGTGGCGAGTCGGGTGCCGGTGCGGGGGCCTCGCTCTTGCGGACGAACTGCTTGCGGGGCGCCGACGCCACGGCGTCCTGCCCAGCAGGGATGGACATGTCCAGCCGGGTCTCGATGCGCTCCACCCGCTGCAGCAGCGCGGCCTCGGTGTCACTGGCCGACGGCAGCAACAGCCGCGCGCAGGCGACCTCGAGCAGCAGTCTCGGCGCGGTGGCACCCCGCATCTCGCCGAGCCCCTCGTGCATGACCTCGGCGTAGCGGGTCAAGGTGGCGGTCCCGATCCGGGCGGCCTGCTCACGCATCCGCTCCAGTTCGTCCTCGGGCCCGTCGACCACCCCGCGGGCCACCGCATCGGGCACGGCCTGCAGCACGATCAGGTCTCGGAAGCGCTCGAGCAGGTCGGTGGCGAAGCGGCGCGGGTCGTGTCCGGCGTCCACGACACCTTCCACCGCGCCGAACAGCGCGGCCGCGTCACCGGCGGCCAACGCGTCGATGGCGTCGTCGATCAACGCGACGTCGGTGGCACCGAGCAGCGCCAGCGCGCGCTGATAGGCGACGTGGTTCCCGTCGGCACCGGCGAGCAACTGGTCCAGCACGCTGAGGGTGTCACGCGGGGAGCCACCCCCGGCGCGGATGACCAGCGGGTACACCGCGTCGTCGACCGCCACGTCCTCGGCGGCGACGATCTTCTCGATCAGCGTGCGCATCGTGCGTGGCGCCAGCAGCCGGAACGGGTAGTGGTGGGTCCGCGAACGGATGGTCGGCAGCACCTTCTCCGGCTCGGTGGTCGCGAACACGAAGATCAGGTGCCCGGGGGGCTCCTCGACGATCTTGAGCAGTGCATTGAAGCCCGCGGTCGTGACCATGTGGGCTTCGTCGACGATGAAGATGCGGTAGCGCGACTGGGCCGGCGCGTAGAACGCCCGATCACGAAGCTCACGGGTGTCGTCCACGCCGCCGTGGCTGGCGGCGTCGAGTTCGACGACGTCGACGTTGCCCGGCCCGTTGGGGGCCAGCGCGACGCACGAGTCACACACCCCGCACGGGGTTGCCGTCGGGCCCTGCACGCAGTTCAGCGACCGCGCGAGGATGCGCGCCGAGGACGTCTTGCCACACCCCCGCGGGCCCGAGAACAGGTAGGCGTGGTTGATACGGCCGGAGTTGAGCGCGGTGGACAGCGGCTCGGTGACGTGTTCCTGGCCGACGACTTCTGCGAAGGTCGCCGGTCGGTACTTGCGGTAGAGCGCCACGCAAGCAGGCTACCGAGGGGGGCCGACTACTTCTCCGCCGGCTGCGCCAGCAGGTGCTCGGTCGCCGACAGCAGCGCGCATGTCGACAGGCCGTCGATGGCCACGCGCAGGTCATCGGCGCCGGGGAAGGTCGGCGCGATGCGGATGTTCTTGTCTTCCGGGTCTTTTCGATACGGGAACGACGCGCCCGCCTCGGTCACGGCGATGCCGGCATCCTTGGCCAGCGCCACCGTCCGCCGGGCGGTGCCCGGCAGCACGTCGAGACTGATGAAGTAACCGCCCTTGGGCTCGGTCCAGGACGCGATCTTCGACTCGCCCAGCCGGTCCTCGAGGATCTGCAGTGCCAGCGCGAACTTCGGCGCCAGCAGTTCCTGGTGCCGGCGCATGTGCACCCGCACCCCGTCGGCGTCGCCGAAGAACCTCAGGTGCCGCAGCTGGTTGACCTTGTCGGGACCGATCGACTTCTTCCCGGCGTGCTGTAGATACCAGGCGATGTTGCCCAGCGACCCGCCCAGGAAGCTCACGCCGGCACCCGCGTAGGTGATCTTCGAGGTGGAGGCAAAAACCAGTGGCCGGTTGGCGTGGTTGGCCGCCGCAGCCAGCCCGAGCACGTCGACGGGTCGGGGAAAGTCGTGGGTCAACGTGTGCACCGCATAGGCGTTGTCCCACATCAACCGGAAATCGACTGCCGCGGTTTGCATGTGGACCAGGCGGCGGACAACTTCCCAGGAGTAGACGGTCCCGGTGGGGTTGGAGTACGTCGGCACACACCACATCCCCTTGACGGTGGGGTCGGCGGCGACGAGCTCTTCGATCATGTCGACGTCGGGGCCGTCTTCGAGCATCGGCACGGTGATCATCTCGATACCGAGGCTCTCGGTGATGGCAAAGTGCCGGTCGTAGCCCGGGGCCGGGCACAAGAACTTCACCCCGGCGCCGTCGACGATGTCGCGAATCCAGGGCCGGGGCGAGTCCACGCCGCCGTGCAACAGCGAGTAGACGACCACATCGTGCATGAACTCGAGGCTCGCGTTGTTGCCTGCGATCAGGTTCTGGACGGGAATGCCGAGCAGCTCGCCGAAGATGGCGCGCAGTTCCGGCAGCCCGTGCAGGCCGCCGTAGTTGCGGGTGTCGGTGCCCTCACCGTCTCTGAACTCCCCCTGGCCGGGCAGCGCCAACAGGGCGTTGGACAGATCGAGTTGGTCGGGCGCCGGCTTTCCCCGGGTCAGATCCAGCCGCAGTCCCTGTGCCTGCAGGTCCGCGTAATTGCGCTGTTGGAGCTCGTGCTGCGCGAGCAGTTCGTCACGGCCCAGTGACTGAAAAGACACCGCTCGCCTTTCACCGTCGTGCGTGGATCTCTCAACAGATGAGGGGACCCCGCGCACCCGCCAGAGCCCGTTGACCCTTGCTGCCTTCCGGCCCTGGGGGAGTTCACAGGATGGACGCCGCGCGGGGTCCACGGCGAGTCTAATACCGTCGGCATCCGAGCTGCGCCGGGTAGGCCGGTGAGGAATTTATGGGTGCCCGGGTGGGTCGGTTACCATGGCCGACGGAGGATTCGCCTAGTGGCCTATGGCGCTCGCCTGGAACGCGGGTTGGGTTAACAGCCCTCGCGGGTTCAAATCCCGCATCCTCCGCACCTCAGCCCGGGGCCGCGACCGCTCTCGACACACGGTCGCGCCCCGGGCCCCACGATCGAGGAGGGGTATGGGCCGCACCGCCGCGGTGACATGGCACGCGTCGTTTTCCCTGGCCGCCGGTGTCCTCTACTTCTTCTTCGTCTTGCCGCGCACCTTCGAACTGCTCGGCGAGACCTCGCACACGCTGGGCACGGCGTTGCGCATCGTCACCGCCGCGCTGATCGGGCTGGCCGCGATACCGGTGCTGTTGACCCTGCTGCGTACCCGCCGTCCCGAGTTCGGCACGCCCGCGCTGGCGCTGAACCTGCGCACCACCTCGATCGCACTACACGTGCTGGCCGGGGTGCTGATCCTCGGCACCGCCATCAGTGAGATCTGGCTTTCTGTGGACTCCGCAGGCCAGTGGTTGTTCGGGATCTACGGCGCTGCCGCAGCGATCGCCCTGCTCGGCATGGGGTCGTTCTACCTGGCTTTTGTCGCCGAGCTACCGCCGCCGCCGCCTAAACCGGTGAAGGTTTCCCAGCGCACGTCGCGGCGCCGCGGGCCGGCTGAGGATGACGAGGCAGCTGAGGCCGAAGCGACAGCTGAGACCGACGAGGTGAGCACCGGCGAAGCCACCGAGGCCACCGAAGCCACTGAAGCCGCCGAAACCGGGACCGAGACCGCCCTCGAAGCGACCGAAGATGAGGCCCCCGACACCCTCGGGGCAGCCGCAGCAGACAGCTCCGCAGCAACCGATGATGCCCCTCAGCCGGGACCCACCGCGGCATCCGAGGCACCGGACGAGGACGGCGAAAAGCCTGCTCAGGATGCCGGAGGGAAACTGCAGAACCGCCGTCCCGCCGGCAAGAGCGGGCTTGGCGGCCGCCGCCGCCGGACCCGCGGCGGCATCGCGGTCGAGGACTGAGCGAACCAGGCCGCGTCGACAGAAGTCGACGTCATCGCCAATATTGATGAGTATGAGCCCGTATCGCTCGCCCAGACTCCTGGTGATCGCGTTTGCCGCGATCGTCGCTCTCGTTGCGCCGCTGGCACCCGCGGCCGCCGTTCCCGGTGATCCGATCGCCGCGGCGCTGCAGGTGGAGCCCGCCGTGGTGCGCATCGACACCGAGGTGGACTACCAGGGGGTGTACGGATTGGGCACCGCCTTCGTCATCGACCCCAACGGCCTGGCGATGACGAACTTCCACGTGGTGCAGGGCGCCGATCGAGTGACCGCGACCGTCAACGGCCGGCCGTACCCGGCGCAGCTGGTCGGCTACGACCGCAGACGCGACGTCGCCGTGATCCAGTTGATCGGTGCCACCGGCCTGCCGGTCGCCCCGCTGGGCGATGCGAACGCTCTGGTGCCCGGCGAGCCCGTGGTGGCGCTCGGCAACGCGCGCGGTACCACCGGCCCACTCACCCAGGAGATCGGCACCGTGTCAGGATTCGGCCGCACGGTCAAGGCCGAGGACACCCTCACCGGTTCGGCCGACGAGCTGACCGGTCTCATCGAGTTCGCCGCACCGGTACGCGCCGGTGACTCCGGCGGGCCGCTGGTCAACGGAAACGGCCAGGTGGTGGGTATCACCACGGCCGCGTCGGTGAACTTCCGGATGGGCCCGGGTGGCAAGGGCTTCGCGATCCCGATCAACGACGCCGTCGCGATCGCCAACCAGATCCGGGCCGGCATTCCGTCGGACACGGTGCACATCGGCCCGCCGGTACTGCTGGGAGTCGGCGTGCGCACGGCTGCGCGCGATGCACCCGGCGTGGTGATCCAAGAGGTGCTGCGGGGCGGGCCGGCCGAGCAGGCCGGTCTGATGGACGGCGACCTGCTGGTCGTGGTCGACGGCGTGACGCTCGATTCGGCGACCACGCTGACCACGGTGCTCGACCGGCACTACGCCGGCGACGTGGTGGACCTGACCTGGATCGATCGCGCCGGGCAGACGCGGACGGGCAAGGCCGTCCTCACGCCGGGCCCGTGATTCGGCCAAATCGCTGAGCCGATCCCACCGGAATCCCTATGCTGAGCGAGTGCCCAACAATGCGTCGTACCGGGTCGTCCAGTGGACGACCGGAAATGTCGGAAAGAGCTCTGTCGCGGCGATAGCGAAGAATCCGAACCTTGAGATGGTCGGTTGTTACGCCTGGTCAGCGGACAAGGTCGGTCGCGACGTCGGTGAGCTGGCCGGCATCGAACCACTCGGTGTCGCCGCCACCGATGACGTGGCCGCGCTGCTCGCGCTCAAGCCCGACGTCGTCGTCTACAACCCGATGTGGATCGACGTCGACGAGCTGGTGCGAATCCTGGAGGCCGGCGTCAACGTCGTCGCCTCGGCGTCGTTCATCACCGGAGGCAACCTCGGCGACGGCCGCGACAAACTCGCCGACGCGTGTCGGCGCGGCGGAGCGACGCTGTTCGGTTCCGGCGTCAGCCCCGGCTTCGCCGAGCTGCTGGCCATCGTCGCCGGAACCGCGTGTGACCGCATCGACAAGGTGACCATCGCCGAGTCGGCAGACACCACGCTCTATGACTCCCCCGACACCGAGCGCCCGGTGGGCTTCGGCACGGCGATCGACGACCCGGAGCTGCCGCCGATGGCCGCCCGCGGGACCGCGGTGTTCGCCGAAGCCGTGCAACTGGTCGCCGACGCGCTGGGCATCGAACTCGACGAGATCACCTGTGTGTCCGAGTACGCCCAGACCACCGAGGATCTGCAGATGGCGTCGTGGACCATCCCCGCCGGTCACGTCGCCGGGGTCTATGCCAGCTGGCAGGGCATCCATCAGGGCAAGACCGTGATCGACATCAACGTCCGGTGGAAGAAGGGCCAAACCCTGGAGCCGGACTGGCAGCTCGACGGCGACGGGTGGAAGATCACCATCGACGGCCGGCCCACGGTGAACATGGCGGTCGGTTTCCTGCCGCCGCAGGACATGATCGAGAACGCCAAGACCCTCGAGGACTTCTTCGTGCTCGGCCACATCATGACCGCGATGCCGCCTATCCACGCCATCCCCGCGGTGGTCGCCGCGCCCCCGGGTATCGCCACCTACAACGATCTGCCGCTGCCCCAGCCACGCGGGGTGGTACCCGCCGGGCGCTGAGTGTCCGGTTCAGTCGATGCTGCGTAGCCGCTGCGCGATCACGTCGATCACCCGAGGGGCCTGCTTCTCCAGGTAGAAGTGCCCTCCGGTGAACGTGTGCACCTCGACCGGACCGGTGGTGTGGGCGTCCCAGGCGCGAGCGTCGGCCTCGCTGGTCTTCGGGTCGTCGGTCGCGGTCATCACCACCAGCGGAGTGCTGACGCCGGCCTCGGGGCCGCGCCGGTAGTCGGCCAGTGCGCGGAAGTCGTTGCGGAACGGTGGCAGGAAGGTTTCCAGCAGATCCTGGTCACCCAGCACGCGGGGGTCGGTGCCACCCAGATCACGCATCACCTCGATGAGGTCGGCGTCGGTGCGCGACGAACCGTCGTCGGCGTAACGGTGCGGCGCGCGTGATCCGGAGACGAACACCACCGAGGGAGATCGTCCTGTCTGTTCCAGTCGGCGGGTCACCTCGAACGCCAGCACCGCACCCATGCTGTGACCGAAGAACGCCACCGGAGCGTCGGCCAGATCACCCAGCACGTCGAATACCCGGTCGGCCAGTTCCTCAATGGTCTCGATGAACGGCTCGCTGTGCCGGTCCTGCCGGCCCGGGTACTGCACCGCGAACACGTCGAACTCCGGGCTCAGCGCCCGCGACAGCGGGAAGTAGTAGCTGGCCGAGCCGCCCGCGTGCGGGAAGCACAGCAGCCGCATGTGAGCATTCGGCGCGGGGGTGAAGTTACGGATCCAGCGGTTGCGCTCGGACGGTGTCGTCATAGCGAAATGTCTACCCGATCACCCGCAGCACGTTGACCTGCAGGACCGCTCCGGGCGGACCCTCGACGACGACGTCCTTGAGGATCTGGGCCTGCTGGCCCTCGACGGTGAATTCGCCGGGCTGGGGCTCGATGCCGCCGACCACCTCGTACTCGACCGTGAACGGGGTCTCCGGAAAAGCATGCAGGCCTACGTATTTCGGATCGATGGTGTAGACGTATCGACAGAGCCCACCCGGGTCGCATTCCTGCGCGGTGACGACGACACCGATGAGGAACTCTTCGGTCGTCGGCACCGACGGTGGTGGCGGCGGTGGCGGAGTGCGCTGCGCCGCAGATTGGTCGGGGTCGGGCCGGGAGAAGATCATCACCGAAGCGATACCGACACCGCTGGCCAGCAACCCGATGATCGCCACGGCGGCCAGCAGTTTGCGAAGGGTGTTCCACCTCTGTGCGGTCGGCATGCACTGCAGGGTATCGTCGTCGCGCTAGTCGGCTATGCGGTTACCCTCGGAGTCCCAGTGCGCAGCGACCTTCTTGCTCGGTTGCACGCGCGGTGGTTCGCCCGGCATCTTCGGATAGCTCGGTGGATACGGCAGGTCCCCGAGGCCCCGTTCCTCATCGGCCGCGATCATCTCCTGCAGCGGTTCGATCGACTGGGCCTTGTCGTCGATACCGGCCCACGGGTCGGGCCGACCGGCGACGAAGTCGGGCACCGTACGGATCGTGTAGTCGTCCGGGTCGGCCTCTCGCAGTTCACCCCAGGTCAGCGGTGTCGACACCGTCGCGATCGGGGTCTTGCGCACCGAATACGCCGAGGCGAACGTCCGGTCTCGGGCGTTCTGGTTGTAGTCGATGAACAGCCGCGCGCCCCGCTCTTCCTTCCACCAGGAGGTGGTCACCGCCTCAGGCGCGCGCCGTTCGACCTCGCGAGCCAGCGCGATACCGGCGCGGCGCACGGCCACGAAGTCCCAGTCGGTGGCGATGCGAAGGAACACATGTACCCCGCGCCCGCCGGAGGTCTTCGGATAGCCGACCAGCCCCAACTCGTCGAGCAGTGGCTTGAGCACGTCGGCGGCCACACTGCGCGCCTCGACGAACCCGGTGCCGGGTTGCGGGTCCAGGTCGATGCGCAGTTCGTCGGGATGCTCGGTGTCCGGGCAACGGACCTGCCAGGGATGCAGCGTCACCGAGCCCATCTGCGCCGCCCACGCGATGGCCGAGGCGTGGGTGATCTTCAGCGCGTCGGCGGTACGGCCGGACGGAAATGTCACGGTGCACGACTGCAGGTAGTCGGGCCGCTTCTGCGGTAACCGTTTCTGGTAGATCTCCTCGCCGTCGATGCCGTCGGGAAAGCGCTGTAGGTGCACGGGACGGTCGCGCAGCAGTTCGACCATGGGACCGGCGACGGCGAGGTAGTACTCGAAGAGTTTGCCTTTGGTGCCGTGTTTGCCCAGCTTCGGGAAGTACGGTTTGTCCGGGCTGGTCAGCCGGACCTTTATCCCGTCGACGTCGACTTCGGTTGCGGCTGAGTCTTTTCCGGCCATCAGGATCCTTCCAGCACGTCGTGGAGATCGAAGTTCACCGGCACGTCGAGTTGGTCGAACGTGCAGCTGCCCGGGTCGCGGTCGGGCCGCCAGCGCAGGAACTTCACCGCGTGCCGGAACCTGTCGCCCTCCATCTGGTCGTAGGCCACCTCGCACACCCGCTCGGGCCGCACCGGGATCCAGCGCTTGTCGGCCGCGGAGTTCCATCGGCTGGGCTCCCCGTCGCGCAGGTCGTCGCCGACCCGCAGGGGTTCCAGGTCGCCCAGCAGTGCCAGCCGGGCCTTCGCGGTGAACGCGGCGGCACCGCCGACCATCTGCAACTCGCCGTCGTCGCGGTACAGCCCGAGCAGGATCGATCCGATCCCTTGGCCGCTCTTGTGGATCCGGTAGCCGATCGCCACGCAGTCCGCGTCGCGGTGGTGTTTGACCTTGACCATCTCTCGCTTACCGGGCAGGTAGGGCCCGTCGAGACGTTTGGCGATCACACCGTCCAGACCGGCACCCTCGAACTGCTCCAACCACCGCGCACCCAGATCGGGATCCTCGGTGGTACGGGTGACATGACACCACTGCTTCTCCTCGACGGCGTCGACCAACGCCTGCCGGCGGGTCCGGAACGGCTCCTTGAGCAACGACCTGTCTCCGACCGCGAGCGCGTCGAAGCCGATGAAATGCGCGGGGGTCTGCGCGGCCAGCAGCTTGATCCGGCTCGCCGCCGGGTGGATGCGCTGGCTCAACGATTCCCAGTCCAACCGGGTTCGACCGGCAATGGGCCGGGGAACCACGATCTCCCCGTCCAGCACACAGCGCGGCGCGAGTTCCGCACGCACCGCTTCGACGACCTCCGGGAAGTAACGGCCCAGATCCTTGCCGCTGCGAGACAGCAGCACCACGCTGTCGCGACCCGGGCCGCCGTCACGGAACACCAAGGCGCGTCTAGTTGACTGAACTTCGGCGAGCCTTCCGATGGAGTGGCTGCGGCGGGCGGAGGATCCGGCTATGGGCGAGGTGGGTCGGGTGGAGTCGGCGCCGAGCGGGTTGCCGTGGCGGGTGATCTTCCCCGATGCCGAGCATCCCGGGGCGACGTCATACCTTCGCGAACTGGCGGCGTCTGATTGCAGTCCACTCACAGTTCGAAGTTACGCGTTCGACCTTCTGCGGTGGTTCCGTTTCCTGCATGACCGCCTGATCAGTTGGGAGCGAGCCGAGCGCGTAGATGTCCGCGCGTTCGTCGAGCACTTGCGGGCGGCGCCCAATCCGCAACGTCTTCGCCGACGACCGGATGGGCCGCCACCGGGGTCGGTGAACGCAGTGACCGGCAAGGCGGAGTTGTCCGGCAAGTACGCCCCCCGCACCATCAACCATCAGCTGTCAGTCTTATTCGGGTTTTATGACCACGCCTGTGCCGTCGATCTGGGTCCGCTGGTGAATCCCGTTCCTGCACAACGTGCTAGGCAAGGTGGCCGACCGCATGCGCACCACAACCCGATGGAAGACTTCGCTATCTTTCGGCGCGCCAACTACCGGCAGAAGACCCCACGGCCGGTGTGGCGGGCGATCCCCGATGACGCCGCCGCAGCGCTGTTCAACGCGTTGCGCAGCCACCGCGATCGAGCGTTAGTGAGTTTCTATCTGTCCTCGGGTGTGCGGGCATCGGAGCTGCTCGGTTTGCGTCACGGTGATCTGGATGCCGGCCGCTACACAATCACGGTCACCAGCAAGGGCAGCCGCATGCGGGAGACCGTTCCGGCCTCAGTGGACTCATTCGTATGGCTGGCGCTGTATTTGGCTGGACGCCCGCCGATCGAGCCGGGTGGTCCGGTGTGGTGGACCCGACGCTCTCAGCCGGCACCGCTGAACTACCACGCAATGCGCGCGGTGCTGCGCCGCGCCAACGCCAGCTTGGGCGCGAACTGGTCGTTGCACGACTTCCGCCACACCGCCGCCGCGCGGATGCTGGCCGACCCCGCGTTCACGCTGGTCGACGTGCAAACCGTCCTGCGGCATGCCAGCGTGACGACCACTCAGATCTACACCCAGCCTCGCCTGGAAGATTTGATCGGCAAGGTCCTTGAGCATCACGCCCGACCGAAGATCGAAGCATGGACGATCGAACCTGCCTACGACCCCGCAGCGGTCCGAGAACTGTTGGGGCTGCCGAATTGAGCGCTGAGGACATCCGATCACCGCAACGCCGGCAGGCCGCCGCGACGCGGCGGGCGATGAGCCCACAGGTCCAGCTGCTGTCACGGCCTGATTCACCGCATCTGCAAGCGATCCCAGCAGACAGCCGGTTCGGCCCCGCCGGCCTGGCCCGGCCCCTGTGGGGCTACGACGCCAACCACGCGCCCCCATCACCGCCAGAGGGCGCCCGCGGTGTGACGATGCAGCATCTCACCATCACTGAGTTGTGCGACGTCGTAACCGAGCGCCACCGGACGCTGCCACCCCAGCAGCTTCAGCCGATGGTTCGGGGAACGCAGGCCCTGCTGGGTGTCCTGGCTCAATATTCAGGGCAGACGTGGGAGGAGCGGTGGCTGGCCAGCGGTTACGACGCCGCTCCGCGCACCTGGATCGAGCATGATGCGTTGCCGCACTACGACCATTGGTCACCCACGCTCAAGGCCCTCAATGCGCTACTGCGCGTACGCGCACTGCGGCCGTCCTACAGTTGGCTGTTGGATTCCAAGCAGCGGGTAGCCCTCGGCAGGTTCCTCGACAGCAATGGCGGGCCGGACTTGGAACGGTTGCGTACGCTGCCCGCCTACCGGGACGCGGTGCCCAAATACCAGGACGACGCCGAAAAGGCATTGGCGCGGGTGATGATCCGCACCGGGAAGAACATCGGACAACTGTGCGGCGACGATCTGCTGTTCTACGCCGACGTGGTGCGCACCTCGGGGCGACAGCGCCGCGAACACCTCATCTGGGAGCTGTTGGTCGCCCTGGGCCCCTTGGCCGAGGAGGCGCCTACGCTGCGGGCGACGTGGTCGGCGCGAGGCAACACACGCCAACACAGCGCTGCGACGCTAGTCGATCGATACGGCATCCCCGCCTCAGGAGTGCGCGACCTCCTCGTGGGCTACCTCGAGGAGCTACAGCCCAACATGGACTACAGCTCGCTGGAGGGACTTGCCTACCGCCTGGCCCGATTGTTCTGGTGGGAGATCCTGCAGATCAATCCGGACCAAAAGGACCTGGCGATCTCGGCCGAGGTGGTGACGGCGTGGCGGGAACGGTTGGCGATGACCCTCGACGGCCGCCCGCGACGCGAAGTGCACTCGATCCTGTTCGCCATCCGCGGCATGTACCGCGACCTGGCCGAGTGGTCGCACGACGACCCCGTCCGCTGGGGTGTCTGGGTCGCGCCGTGCCCAGTACCGCGGGCGCTCAGTCGCGCGGCGGCCAAGCAGAAACGCCGCCAGAAGGCCTCCATGCAGGATCGCACCCGCATGCTTACCCCGCTGCTGCCGGCACTCCTGGCTGCGGCTACAGCGCATAAGGACCGCACCGCAACGCTTCTGCAGCGTGCCTTGACCTGCACGCACGACCAGGAATTCGTCATCGACGGCTTCACCTTCCTTCGGCACTGCCCACCCTTGCGGCGCGACGGCGACGCCCGCGCCCGGATTTGGGCGCACCTGGCACCCGGACAGCAGCGGCCGGGATGGATCCGAGGCAGTGCCGAGCGCATCGACGTAACCGCGCTCGAAGAGGAGGGCTTCTGGGGTTGGGCGCTCGTGGAGACACTGCGTCACACCGGCATTCGCATCGAGGAACTTCTTGAACTGACCCAATTATCGCTGCGGCACTACACCGCCTCCACAACGGCCACGCTGGTGCCCTTGCTCCACATCGTGCCGTCCAAGACCGATTGCGAGCGGCTGATCCCGATGACTCCGGAACTGGTCGGAGTGCTGTTGGAGGTTTTGCGCCGCGCCAAGGCCGGCAAGGATCACGTGCCGCTGTCGATCGCCTACGACACCAACGACAAGGTCCACAGCGAACCGTTCCCGCACCTGTTCGCACGCCCTCTGGGTACCCGTCACGAAGTGCTGGGACGGCACTACGTGCGCCAGATTCTGGTCCACCTCGCCACGATCGCCGGGCTCACCGATGCCGGTCGACCGGTGCACTTCACCCCGCACGACTTCCGCCGACTGTTCGCCACCGATGCCGTCAACAACGGTCTGCCGCTGCACATCGCCGCAGCGCTACTCGGACATCTCAACCTCGACACCACCCGCGGCTACACCGCCGTGTTCCCCGAGCAGATCGTCACCGCCCATCAGGCGTTCATCGAACGTCGCCGCCAACTGCGCCCATTCGAGGAGGCGACAGTCGCCGACGACGACGAATGGGCCGATTTCGAAGAGCACTTCCTACTGCGCCGCGTTGCCCTCGGCGAGTGCCACCGCCCCTACGGCACACCCTGCGTCCACGAACACGCGTGTACCCGATGCCGGTTCCTGCGCGTCGACCCCGCCCAGTTGGGCCGCATCAACGAGATGACCGAGAACGCCGAGCAGCGCCTCGTCGAAGCAAAGGACCGAGCATGGCTCGGCGAGGTCGCCGCCCTCGAAGAAAGCATCAAGCATCTGCGCGTCCGCCAATCCGAGGCCCAGCAACGACTTTCACACGGCGGCAACCCGTTCGCCGAGCAGAGACCACAATGAGACGATGAAGCTTCCCGTCATGCCGCCGGTCTCGCCGATGCTGGCCAAGTCGGTGCCGACAATCCCCTCTGGTGCCTCCTATGAACCGAAGTGGGACGGCTTCCGATCGATCTGCTTCCGCGACGGCGACGAAGTCGAACTGGGTAGCCGCAACGAGCGGCCCCTGACACGGTACTTCCCAGAACTGGTCGCCGCCGTCACCGCCGAACTGCCCGAGCGTTGCGTGATCGACGGCGAGATCATCATCGCCACCAACCACGAGCTGGATTTCGAAGCACTGCAACAACGCATCCACCCCGCCGATTCGCGAGTACGGATGCTCGCCAAGCAGACCCCTGCGTCCTTCGTAGCGTTCGATCTACTCGCCTTGGGTGACGATGACTACACCGGGAAACCGTTCACCGAGCGGCGCGCCGCACTCGTCACGGCGTTGGCCGACTCCGGGCCCTCGGTTCACGTCACTCCTGCGACGACGGATCTCACGATGGCGCATCGGTGGTTCGAGGAGTTCGAGGGGGCGGGTCTCGATGGCGTCGTGGCCAAGCCCTTGACGGTCACCTATCAACCCGACAAGCGGGTCATGTTCAAGATCAAGCACCAGCGGACCGCCGACTGCGTCATCGCCGGTTACCGGGTGCACAAGGCCAGCCAGGACGCGATCGGCTCCCTGCTGCTCGGGCTCTACACCGACGACGGCACCCTCGCCTCCGTCGGCGTGATCGGCGCGTTCCCGATGACCAAGCGGCGACAGCTGTTCACCGAAATGCAGCCGCTGATAACCGCATTCGATGACCATCCGTGGAACTGGGCCGCCCACGAAGCCGGTGAACGCACCCCCCGCAAGAACGAAAGCTCCCGCTGGAACGCCGGCAAGGATCTCTCGTTCGTCCCGCTGCGACCCGAGAGGGTCGTCGAGGTCCGCTACGACCACACGGAAGGCGACCGGTTCCGCCACACTGCGCAATTCAACCGCTGGCGGCCCGACCGCGACCCACGCTCGTGCACCTACGCCCAACTCGAACAGCCAGTTGTCTTCCGGCTCGACGACATCATCCCCGGCCTCGGCTCAAGGGCCTAAGACGCCGTCGCGCCGTCGGCATGGGACTCTGCAGCGACTTTGTTTTGACATCGGACGAGTGAGCCCAGCGACCCCTGGCGATTGATAGGCGTTTGCGGTTATCATCGTTGAATGGCGATGACAGCAGGAGGGGCTACTTCCCCATCGGCCGCGGATCTGGCGTCGGCGGCAGCGCTGTTTCGCGGCCTATCGGATCCCACCCGGTTGGCGATCCTGCAGCGCCTCACCGAAGGGGAGGCCCGGGTGGTGGATCTGACCAGGGTGTTGGGCACTGCGCAGTCGACTGTGTCGGCGCATCTGGCCTGCCTACGCGAGTGCGGCCTGGTCACCGGGCGCCCGGAAGGCCGGCAGATGTTCTACTCCCTGACTCGCCCCGAGCTGATGGATCTGCTCGCGTCGGCGGAATCGCTGCTGGCCGCGACCGGCAACCAGGTGGTGCTGTGCCCTGTCTACGGAGGCGATGCGACGAAGAAGCGACGGTGACCAAGAAATGAGTGACACCTGCGGTTGCGGCGGAGACGAGGCCGACGTCAGCGGGCAGTCCGAGGAGCAGGCCGAATCCCTGTGGCAGGTTCGGGAACTGCAGTTCGCGGCCGTCGCGGGCGTGTTCCTGCTGGCCGGGTTGATCGCCGGCGGGGCAGGTGCGCCGCCGACGGTCGTGCTCACGTTGGAAGCGGTCGCCTTGGTTGTCGGCGCCTATACCTTTGTGCCGTCCACGCTCAAGCGTCTGGCCAGAGGCAGAATCGGGGTGGGCACGTTGATGACCATCGCCGCTGTGGGCGCGGTGCTCCTCGGCGAAGTCGGCGAAGCCGCGATGCTGGCGTTCCTGTTCTCGATCAGCGAGGGTTTGGAAGAGTATTCGCTGGCCCGCACCCGTCGCGGACTGCGCGCCCTGCTGTCGCTGGTGCCTGATCAGGCTACTGTTCTGCGAGACGACACCGAGATGGTCGTGTCCTCAAGTGAATTGCGTGTCGGCGACCGAATGCTGGTCAAGCCCGGCGAGCGGATCGCCACCGACGGCATCATCCGCGACGGTCGCACCGCGCTGGATGTCTCGGCCATCACTGGTGAGTCGGTGCCCGTGGAAGCCGAACCGGGCCACGAGGTGTTCGCTGGCTCGATCAACGGCACCGGCGTGCTGCAGGTCGAGGTCACCACCACCTCCGAGGACAATTCGCTGGCCCGCATCGTGAAGATCGTGGAGGTCGAACAGTCTCGCAAGGGCGCCTCCCAGCGATTGGCCGACCGCATCGCCAAGCCGCTGGTGCCCGGGGTGATGATCGCCGCGGCCCTGATTGCAGTGATCGGCAGCCTGCTCGGCGACCCTGCGGTGTGGATCGAACGTGCCCTGGTGGTACTGGTCGCGGCCTCGCCGTGCGCGTTGGCGATCTCGGTGCCCGTGACCGTGGTCGCCGCGATCGGTGCGGCCAGCAAGCTCGGTGCGCTGGTCAAGGGTGGGGCCGCGCTGGAGGCCCTCGGTGCGGTGCGCGGCGTCGCCCTCGACAAGACCGGCACCCTGACCGCCAACCGGCCCGCTGTCATCGAGGTGGCCACCACCCACGGCGCCACTCGCGAGCAGGTGCTCGATCTGGCCGCAGCGCTGGAAGCGCGCAGTGAACACCCGCTGGCCGCGGCGATCCTGGCCGCCGTCGACGAGGTCACCCCAGCTACTGACGTGCAGGCGGTGACCGGCGCTGGGCTCACCGGCCGCCGCGACGGCAACACGATCCGCCTGGGCCGCCCCGGGTGGCTCGATGCGGGCGCGTTGGCTGACGACGTGGTACGGATGCAGCGGGCCGGCGCCACCGCCGTGCTCGTCGAAGACGACGGCCAAACAGTCGGCGCGATCGCCGTGCGCGACGAACTGCGTCCCGAGGCGGCCGAGGTCGTCGCCCAGCTGCGCCGCGACGGCTATCACATCGCGATGCTCACCGGCGACAATCACACCACCGCCGCCGCGCTCGCCAAAGACGTCGGTATCGACGACGTACACGCCGAGCTACGCCCCGAGGACAAGGCGCGCCTCATCGAAGAACTGCGTGTTCAGCGCAACACAGCCATGGTCGGCGACGGGATCAACGATGCCCCCGCACTGGCCACCGCCGACCTCGGTATCGCGATGGGGGCGATGGGCACCGACGTAGCCATCGAGACCGCCGATGTGGCGTTGATGGGCGAAGACCTCCGCCACCTGCCGCAGGCATTCAGCCACGCCCGTCGCGCCCGGCGGATCATGCTGCAGAACGTCGGCCTTTCACTTGCGTTGATCACCGTGTTGATACCGCTGGCGCTGCTCGGTGTGCTCGGTCTGGCCGCCGTCGTGCTGGTACACGAGCTTGCCGAGGTCGTCGTCATCGCCAACGGGGTGCGCGCCGGCCGCGCCAAGCCCCTGTCCCTTGCGCCGACCGACCGAGCCGCGACAGCCCACGCAGCAGCGGCGGCGTCCTCATGATCCCGGGAGTTGTCCGATGATCTCCGGGTACCTGCGCCTGTCGCCGGGAAGCGATCCGGCTGTGGCTGCGGCGCCACCCGACACCCGACGGCTCATCAAGCGCATACCCGCGGGCCGCGAGATCGCCGTGACCCATGGACGGACAAGCCTTCGTGGGGCCAGCCCCGGAACCGGGCTTGATATACCTATGGGGGTATTGCAGAATGGGTACCGAACCGGGAAGCAGGGGAAGATGATCGTCGGGCACTACCGCTTCATGGAGACAGGCACTTCGCTGGTTTCCGCGCGCGATTGTGGGCATGTTGAGGCACATCTGCCCTACCGTCGGGAACCCCTTCATTACATCGTGTTCTCTGGTGAGACATTTCCCGGCCAGTCAAGTGAAAGGGGTTTGCAGCCATGATGTACGGCACAGACGGCTGCATGTGGGGCGGTTGGGGATGGGGCGGCTGGATCCTCATGGGCGCGGTGATGGTGCTCTTGTCGGCCGTCCTGATCACCGCGGTCGTGCTGGCCGTCCGGTATCTCGCCGGTAGCGATACCCAGCGCAACCGCGCGGATTCAGTGGCCTCGCCACGGCCCGAAGGTGTTCTGGCCCAACGGTTTGCGCGCGGCGACATCGACGAGGATGAGTTTCGGCGGCGACTGACGCTGCTGCGCGAACACCAGGAATCGCGATGACTCAAGTGTCCCGGGCTCACCGTCGGCCGATAGCGCGGTGCCAGTCCACCGAGGACCTCAAAATTGGATGCGACGAAGGAGATTGGAAGCATGACCGATACACCTGAATCAACGAGCGAACGAATCGCCGTGGCCGGAGAGCGCAGAGGGGTGAACCACGCCTTGGCGTGGAGTGGCATCGCCGCCGCCGCGGTGTTCATCGTTGCGGTGGTGTTCTTTTCCGGGTTCTTCATCGGCAGAGCCACCGACGGTTTCGGCGGTAATCGGGGGCACTGTCAAGGAACGCCCGGCATGATGGGACCCGGCATGATGGGCCCGGGCATGATGGGCCCGCAGGGCTCGTGGTCACCGGGGAACATGGGACCATCAGGCCCCTGGAGTCCCGGCCAGTCACAGCCGCCGGCAACCACGCCGACCACACCGCGTCCGTAGCGCGCGTAAACCCATTCACGCTGCAGCAGGCGCAGTTCAGACTATCTCGCGAGTCGCCCACCGTCGGGCACGATGCCGCCAACGCCCAGAACGGGAGCAACTCGCACCACGCGTTCGCCGACAACAAATTCCCACGGCACATGTCGAGCACGAGAAGGGATCATCGGAGATGAACGGAATGAGCAGGCGAGCGGCGTTGAGAATGCTCGCCACCGGTGGGGCCCTCTTCGGCCTGGGGTACGTCTTGCGCAACATTATCGACATACCGGTCAGCCGTGCCCAACCCGGGATGGGTGGCGCGACCGGAATGGATATGCGCGCCTACATGAACATGTTCATGCGGCATACCGAGCTTCGACGCAGGGTCGAAGAGATTCCCGGAGGGGTGCGCACCACCACCGAATCTGACTCCGCCGACCTCGTCGCCGAACTGCAAGCCCACGTCTCATCGATGTATACCCACCTCGATCAAGGCAGTGAAGTCACCTGCATGAGTTCAAGCCTGCCCACCCTGTTCCGCCGCGCCGCCGATTATCAACGTCAGATCACGCTCACACCCAGCGGTGTGGTCGTCGTCGAGACCTCCGCCGACCCCGAAGTGACCAACGCCATTCGCGAACACGCCCGCGAAGTCACCGGATTCGTCGTCGAAGGAATGCCGGCGATGATGAGCGGAATGATGGACGGCGGGATGATGGCACCTGGCAGGGGTCACGGAATGATGGGTCCCGGCATGGGTCACGGAATGATGGGACCAAGCCGCTGAACCGAAGCCGACACCCACCAGACGGACCCCGCCCACAGGCGCTGGTAGTCGCCGCAGCACGGCGCTGCACGGTGACTCACGGCACGACAGGCATGTCCACGCCGGCCTGTGTAGCGATCGTGCGAGACAACCTACCTGCGGCTCCCCTTAACCTTGACAAGTCCAGTGAAGGAAGCCGTCCCATTTCGGTTCGTAGGACCACACCCCTGGCTCGTCGGGCACCTTAGCCTGGGCCTTGGCCAGCATCGGCTCCAGCGGCGGAGACAGCGGTAACGCCATGTCGTTCATAGTCACCTAGACCCGGGTACCCCGACAATCTCATCGCCCTCATCGCCCCCGCTGGTCGTCGGCACCAGGCCCGTTCACCTTCGCCGTGTAGAACCGGATTCCACGGGTAATGATCAACGAACATCGAACGGGAGGGATACGCGATGAACATCGTTTCGGCGGCCACCCGAGCAGTGACCAAGACAGCGAATGTGACTACTGCGGCTGCCGGAGCGATCGGTGGCGCGGTCGTCAGCGGAACCGTCGGCGCCGTCCAAGGTGCTGCGACGGGAGTTCGCAAAGGCCTCGACAACGGCAGTAGATCCTCTGCCGCGGCCGCGCTGACCATCGGTGCCATCGGCGCCGCAGGGTTGGTGGAATGGCCGGTCCTGGTCACTGTCGGCGGGACCGCGCTCGTGCTGCATCAGCTCTCGCAGCGCGGCAGCGCGTCCGGCGGTTCCAGCACCACCGGCGGGGCGCAGTCCTCAGCGCCTGCCAAGACGACGTCTGCCAAGACCGCTCCGCGCCGGGCCACCAAGGCCTCGGCCCGTGGGTCGTCACGGCCGGCCAAGAAGGCGACCGCGACGCGGCGCGCAACCAAGAAGTGAGTGTCCTCGTAAGGTTCGTAGGAAGCGCCGCGACGGCCGTCACCTGGCCGGCGCGTCACCTGATCGAAGCCGCCGGGCAGCAGGACAACATCGCGGCCGTCGTGACCGCGGTCAAAGAGCTCACCGGCGGCAACCCCAGCCGTCGGTGCTGGCGCAACGACAACCGTTGCTGGGTCGAAGTGCGGGGCCTCACCGGTGACCGCGGTAAGGCCCTCGGCCGCGCGGTGCTCGCGGCGGTCCGCGCCGAACCCGGCGTGCAGACCATCGGGCTCAATCACACCTTGGCACGGGTGATCGTCAGCGTCGAGGACAACGGTCCGTCGTTGGCCCGGCTGTGCCAATTGGTGGCCGAGGTCGAACGTGACACAGCCCCCGACGTCGACGCCGGCCCGACCGACCTCCCCGGCGACGGCATCGTCCTGGCCGGACGAGCACTCGCCGCCACCGCCAGCAGTGTCGGGCTGTGCGCCGCCCTCGCGGGCCGCACGCTGATGTGGCCGGCATTGCCCTCGGGATTGGCGGCCACCGTGGCGCTGGTCGACTACCAGCCGAGGCTGCGCGCGGTGGTGGAACGCCGCCTCGGGCACAACGCCGCCGACACCGCGCTGGCACTGGCTGCCACGGCGGTCTACACCGCGACCACGGCGCCGTCGTCGCTGGCCGTGGACGCGGTCCGGCACCTGCACCTACTCGGTGAGGCCCTGGCCGGGTCCCGCGCCTGGCAGCGTCAGGAACCGATCATCGCGCCGCATGCCGAGGATCCCGACACCGGAGCCTCCCCTGCGCGCCCCTGCCCGGTGCCGCCCGGTCCGATCGAGCGTCACGCCGACCGCAGCGGTGTGGCACAGGGTCTGGCTGCGGCCACGGTGGGTCTGTTCAGTCGCAACATCAACGAGGCCGCCACCGCCACCATCGTGACGACCCCGAAAGCGGCCCGAAACGCGCGCGAGGGATTCGCCGCCGCCTTGGGCCGCGGGCTGGCCGACAAGCACGACATCGTCGCTCTCGATCCCCAGGCGATCCGCAGACTCGACCGGGTCGATGCCGTCGTCGTCGACCCCCGGGCTCTGCTGACCGGCGAGTTGCGGATCGGACGACTGCGCGGCATCTCCGATCGCGACCGGGCCGCGGCCTGGCAGTGGGCCCGCGAGCACCTCGAACGCGGTGAACTCGGCATCGGGTGGCATCGCCCGCCGCTGCGCAACAACGGCAGCTCCAACGGCGCGCCCCGGGCCGAGGTGCTCGTTCGGCGGGTGCATCATCCGATGGCAGCCAGTGTGCTCGGTGAGGTGCGTCGCGCCGGAGTCGATCTGGTCTCGGTGCACAGTGACGAACTCGACGACCTGCGCCCGTCTTTCGACGAGCTGTACCCGCTGGCCGGCTCCGTCGACACGGCGGTGCTGGACACGGTGGTCGACCTGCAGCAGGACGGCCACACCGTGGCGGTCATCTCTTCGGCTGCGCCGCAAGCACTTTCGGTGGCGGACGTCTCCATCGGGCTGATCTCCGACGACGGCCGGCCCCCGTGGCGGGCTGACCTGCTCGCCGCCGACCTGGCCGCGGTGTGGCGGATCCTGCACGCCCTGCCCGCCGCACGCCGAGCCAGCCGGCGCGGCGTCGAACTCGCGACCAGCGCCTCGATGCTGGGCGCCCTGCTGATGATCCCCGGCGTGCGGGGCCGCGGACCCGGACCGGTGACCGCCGGCGCGGCCGCCGGCCTCACCACCGGCCTGCTGCTGGCGCGTGGAGCTCTCAACGACAAAACTCCCACCCCCGCCCCGGTCTCCGAGTGGCACGCGATGTCACCCGAAGAGGTGCGGGTTGCCCTGCCGCAGCCTGAACGCGAAACCCCCGCAGAGAAGTCACTGATTGCCTCGGCTGCGAGCGCATCGGTCAGCGTGATTCCCCGGGTCACCGGGCCGCCACTTCGGCTGGCCCGGGATCTGGCGGGCGCGCTTCGCGAAGAGCTCTCGGACCCGCTGACCCCGATCCTGGCGGTCGGCTCCGCGGCCAGCGCGCTGCTGGGATCCCCCGTCGACGCGATCCTGGTCGGTTCGGTGTTGGCCGGAAACTCGCTGCTTGCCGCCTCACAGCAGGTCAGGGCGGAGCGGCTGCTGGGAAGACTGCTGGCCGTGCAGGTCCCACCGGCCCGGCTGGTCACCGGCGAGGGCTACCAAACCATCGATGCCGCACAGCTGCAGCCCGGTGACCTGATCGAGGTGCGACCGGGCGAGGTGGTACCGGCCGACGCGCGGGTTGTCGAGGCCGACGACGCCGAACTCGATGAGTCCTCGTTGACCGGCGAGTCGCTGCCGGTGCCCAAGCGCGCGACGGCCACCCCGGGCGCCGAACTGGCCGAACGCAGCTGCATGCTGCACGCCACCACGACGGTGGTCGCCGGAACCGCGGTGGGAATCGTCACCGCGGTCGGTGACAGCACCCAGGCAAGCCGGGCGGCCCACGTTCAGTCCGCGGAGAAGTCCGACGTGGGTCTGCAGACCCAACTGCGGGCACTGACCGACAGTGCATTGCCGCTCAGCCTGGCCGGCGGAGCACTGGTCAGCGGGCTCGGCCTGCTGCGCATGGTGCCGCTGCACCGCGCGGTTGCCAGCGGCGTTGCCGTCGCGGTGGCCGCGGTGCCCGAAGGCATGCCGCTGGTGGCCACGCTGGCACAGCAGACCGCCGCGCGGCGACTCACCCGAGCCGGCGTGCTGGTGCGCACTCCGCGTTCGGTGGAGGCATTGGGCCGCGTCGACGTCGTCTGCTTCGACAAGACCGGAACCCTGAGCGAGAACCGGCTGCGCGTCGCGCAGGTCCATCCCGGTGACGGCCTCACCCGCGAGCAGGTGCTCACCTGCGCAGCACAGGCCACGCCGCCGAAGAACGGCCGCCGCCACGAACACGCGACCGACGCCACGGTGGTCGAAGCGGCCGGGAAGGTGCCGGCGCCGAGCGCGAACACCAGCTGGCTGGCATTCCGGTCGGGCCGGCCGTTCTCGGCCTCGCTGGACGGCACCACGCTGTGCATCAAAGGTGCACCCGAAGTCGTGCTGGCTGCTTGCACCGATCTCGACTCTGCCACCAGGTCCGCGGTGAACAGGATGGCCAAGTCCGGTCTGCGGGTCATCGCGGTGGCCCGCCGCACGGTGACCAAGCAACAGGCGAAGACCGCTCATCGTGACGATGACGCGCTGACCGAATTATGCAGCGAGGGTTTGCATTTCGCCGGGCTGCTGGGACTGTCGGACACACCGCGCGCGACGTCGGCCTCGCTGCTGGCCACCCTGCAGGCGCAGAAGGTGGGCATCCGGCTGATCACCGGCGATCATCCGGTCACCGCGGCGGCAATCGCCGCCGAACTCGGGATCGCGACGTCCTCCGATCAGGTCATCAGCGGCACGGACTGGGAGTCGCTGTCGCGGCGCGACCAGGAAAATGCCGTGCGGGACCGGTTGGTGTTCGCCCGTATGACCCCGGAGCACAAGGTGCAGGTGGTGCAGACGCTGGAGCGCATCGGTCTGGTGTGCGCCATGGTCGGTGACGGCGCCAACGATGCGGCGGCGATCCGCGCCGCGACCGTCGGAATCGGCGTCGCCTCACGCGGTAGCGATCCGGCACGCACCGCAGCCGATGTGATGTTGCTCGACGGACGCATCGGATCGCTGCTGGATGCCCTCGACGAGGGACGCCAGCTCTGGCGGCGCGTGCAGGCCGCGGTGTCGGTGTTGTTGGGCGGCAACGCCGGTGAGGTGGCGTTCTCGATCATCGGGTCGGCGCTGACCGGACAGTCCCCGCTCAATGCGCGCCAACTGTTGCTGGTGAACATGATGACCGATGCGCTGCCGGCCGCGGCGCTGGCGGTCAGCCCCACCCGGCGCAACGGCGACGAGATGGGGCACGGCCCCAACCACGCCGCGATCTGGCGCACGGTGGCGATCCGCGGCACGACCACCGCCGCGGCTGCCACCGGGGCGTGGGTAATGGCCGGGTTCTCGCTGGCGCCGCGCCGGGCTTCGACCGTGGCACTGGTGGCGCTGGTGACCACTCAGCTGGGCCAGACCATCATCGATTCACACAGTCCACTGGTGGTGGGCACCGCGATCGGGTCGCTGGCCACGCTGGCCACGCTGATCAGCACTCCGGGTGTGAGCCAGCTGCTGGGCTGCACGCCGTTGGGCCCGATCGGCTGGGCACAGGGGCTCGGGACCGCCGCGGTGGCGACCACCGCCGCGGGTTGTGCACCCTGGTTACTGGGCCGAGTTCAGTCGTCGATCTCGACGACGCCGAGCCGCCAGAGCACCGCGTACAGCTCACGTAACGGTATGGCGATGACGCCGGAAACCACGGTCAACGGGTCGGATGATGGTGTTACACCGGTCGAAGCAGCCACGCTCCCGACGGTCCGCACCGCGAGCGTCGACGTGCCGAATACGCCATGACGGGAAGGTAACGAATGGCCGAATCCTCCACAACAGCATCGCCGAAGAGCGAGGCCACCCACCGCGACGCCGTTCAGCGGGTACGTGAGGCTCAGACGTTCACCGTCGATCTGCCGGTCGTCGGCCGGGTCCGGATCCCCCGGCCCGAGCAACTCGCCTTCTACGGAGCGCTGGGCGCGCTGGCCGCGATCGAGATCATCGAGTGGCCAGTGGCCCTGGCGCTGGCGGCGGGGCATGCGCTGCTGCAGAACGAGCACAGTCGAGTCGCGCAGGAGATCGGCGAAGCGCTCGAGGACGTCTGAGGTCGAGCACCTAGAGTCCCAGTCATGCCGCATCCCTCCGACGACGTCTGGGAAGTGTTGTCCACTGCGCGTTCGGTCCGGCGGTTCACCGATGAACCCGTCGACACCGAAACGCTTGACCGCTGCCTGCAGGCCGCCACCTGGGCGCCCAACGGCGCCAATGCCCAGCTGTGGCGATTCATCGTGCTCGATGGTCCCGAGCAACGCGCAGCGGTCGCCGAGGCCGCCCGGATCGCCTTGCAGTCCATCGAGTCCATCTACGGCATGACCCGTCCGGATCCCGACGACGACAGCCGGGCCGCGCGCAACAACCGAGCCACCTACGAGTTGCATGACCGCGCCGGGGAATACACCTCGGTGTTGTTCGCCGCGTTCAAGAACGAATTCTCCTCGGAATTCCTGCAGGGCGGCTCGATCTATCCGGCGATGCAGAACTTCTACCTCGCCGCACGCGCCCAGGGCCTCGGGGCGTGCCTCACCAGCTGGGCGTCCTACGGCGGTGAACATGCGCTACGAGCTGCCGTCGGCATCCCCGACGAGTGGTTCCTGGCCGGGCATGTGGTGGTGGGCTGGCCGCGCGGACGGCACGGGCCGTTGCGCCGTCGCCCGCTGTCGGACGTGGTGTTCCGTAACCACTGGGATCCCGAACGCGCCGACATCACCTTTGGTCGCGGCGCCCGGCCGCGCGGCGGGGCCTGAACTCACCGATGGACCTGCCCGTGCTGCCGCCGGTCTCCCCGATGCTGGCCAAGCCGGTGGCCGAGGTGCCGGGCGACCCTGCCGACTACCTTTACGAACCGAAGTGGGACGGCTTCCGCTCGATCCTGTTCCGAGACGGCGACGAGGTCGAGTTGGGCAGCCGCAACGAGCGCCCGATGACTCGATATTTTCCGGAGCTGGCCGACGCCGCCCGCGCTGAGTTGCCCCCGCGGTGTGTGATCGACGGGGAGATCGTGATCGCCACCGACGACCGACTGGACTTCGAGGCGCTGCAGCTGCGGCTGCACCCGGCGGCGTCTCGGGTGCGCATGCTTGCGCAGCAGACGCCTGCGGTGTGTCGCGTTCGACCTGTTGGCCCTCGGCGACACCGATTACACCGGTGCCCCGTTCGCCGAGCGCCGCGCGGTCCTGGTCGACGCGCTCGTCGGTGCGGGCACGTCCGTCCACCTGACCCCGGTGACGCCCGACCCTGCGGTGGCTGCGCGGTGGTTCACCGATTTCGAGGGCGCCGGGCTGGACGGCGTGATCGCCAAGCGGCGTGATCTGACCTACCAGCCGGACAAGCGGGTGATGTTCAAGCTCAAGCATCAGCGCACCGCCGACTGCGTCGTCGCGGGCTACCGCCCGCACAAGTCCGGCGCCGACGCCGTGGGATCACTGCTGCTCGGGCTGTACGACGACGGCGGCACCCTGGCATCGGTCGGTGTGATCGGCGCGTTCCCGATGGCGCGGCGACGTGAGCTGGTGACCGAACTCGCGCCGCTGGTAACGACATTCGAGCAGCACCCGTGGAACTGGGCCGCCCAGGCCGCCGCCGACCCCGACGCGGCCCGCCGCTACGGCGGCGGGTCGCGGTGGAACGCGGGCAAGGACCTGTCGTTCGTGCCGTTGCGCCCCGAACGGGTGGTCGAGGTCCGCTATGACCACATGGAAGGACGGCGGTTTCGCCACACTGCGCAGTTCAACCGTTGGCGCCCGGACCGCGACCCGCGGTCGTGCACCTACGAGCAGCTCGAGCGCCCGGTCACCTACCGGCTCGGTGACATCGTCGCCGGTCTCGGCCGGCCCTGATCGCGATCCCGCGTCACCGCGGAGGATCGGGGTCGCCGCGCAACAACTCGTCGGGATGATGCACGTGGTTGATCCGGGGCGGTGACGTGCCGTCGCTCCACGCGAGTCGACCATTGCGGGCGGTCGCCGACATCCGTCCTCGGGTCAGCAACGTGTGGTCGGGCCCGCACGCGAAGAACAGGGCATCGGCGTCGGTGCGGCCGCCCGCGGCCCAGTCTGGGCTGTGGTGGACCTCGCTGTGGTATCCGGGTGCGGTGCAGTTCGGTCGGGTGCACCCGCCATCGCGCGAGTAGCAGATCATCCGCTGATCCGTTGTGGCGATCCGGGTTTGCCTGCCGAGGTACAGCGGACGGTCGGTGTGACCGTCGAAGACGGCGAGGTAGTGAATGGCATCGGTGGCCATCCTGATCAGGTCGCGCATCGGTAGCGCGGTATCACCGCCGGTGCGTGCCGGCGACGGCATCGAGACGTTCGGATTGCTGACTGCGTGGGCGGCCTGATTCAATTCGGCGAGCGTGGTCCGCACGATCACCGTCACCGGATGTCCACGGTGCGAACCCATTCCACCGGAGGCGATACCGAGCTTCAGTCCGAGCTTGATTCCGTCGTGGCAGCGCTGCGCGGCGCTGCGGTCATCCGGTAGGTCCTCGACCGTGCCGTCGGGGCAGTGACGTCCGGGCCGTACGGCCGCGGCGCAGGCCTCGATGTAGGACCTGGTTTCCGGATCGATCACGCCGCTGATGCGTGACAATCCGTTGCTGTTCTGCGGTCCCAGTTTCACGCCCCGCTGCTGGGCACGTTCGGTCTCGTCGAAGTGTCCGTCCGGGTTGAAGAGATCGTCGATACGCCGACCGACCACGGTGACGATGTCAGCGTCGCTTCGCTGCGCCTCACGCACCAGACTGGCTTCCACCTCCGCGCGGTCAGCAGGCGATGTGCACATCGGCAGATTCTTGAGGGTCTTCGTGATCGCCGCGACATGGTCGTCACCGATGCGCCCGGACGCCACCGCCGCGGCCACCGCCTGCCACAGCGGCGACAGGGGCGGGCCGCTGAGTTGCCGGCGGGCACAGATGTTGGCTGCCCACTTCATTCGCCGTTTGACCTCACGTGGTGGAATCCGAAGCCGCATGCTGAGCCGCATCGGCACCTCGGGCACCATTCCGGATTCGTCTGGCGGATCGGCGATCTCGCCGAACACCCGGTACATCAACCCGCGGTTGAGCCGCTCCTGGGTCTCGAGTCGCTCGGCCATCACGACCCGATAGCCGTTGCCCACGCCATCGGAGGACAACTGCTGCATCTCCCGGTACGCGGCGTCGACCTGGTCCAGCAATGTGCTGAACCGTTCCCGCGCCGTTTCGGTAAGCATGACTTCAATTTATCGAACAATTGTTCGACTCTGATACGTAGATGTGCCCGCTGGGGATGAATCCGGGTTTGGGGATAACTCGCCTCTTGACCTGAATCAAAGTTGAGGTTGCACCCTGGGTGCATGAGAAAATTATTCGATGACCTGTGGGAGACCAAGGTCGACTCCCCGTTCCCCGGCCTGACCACGCACGCCTACTTCTGGACGCCACACCGCGTGCTGTTCTACTCCCCTGCCAGCGACGCCGAGTTCGATGACTTGGAGAACGCGGGCGGGGTGGCCCACCAGTACCTCTCCCACCGCGACGAGGCCGGCCCCATACTGGCCGCGATCAAAACCCGGTTCGGCGCACTACTGCACGCTCCGGCAGGCGATCTCGCCGAGATCACCGAGCACGCCGACGTCGACGTCACGGTGGCAGACCGCGACACCGACCAACTCGGCATCGAGACCGTCCCCACCCCGGGACACTCCCCGGGCGCGGTGTGCTACCTGGTACCCGGGGCGGAAGGACGCTACCTGTTCACCGGCGACACCTTGTTCCGCGGGGCCGACGGTCGCTGGCACGCCGGCTACATCGACGCATTTCACCAGCCCGCCGACGCCGATGCGATCGCCGACAGCCTCGACGTAATGGCCGAGCTGAACCCCGATGTCGTGGTGTCCAGCGCATTCTCCGGCGACTCTGCCGTGCACCGTATCGAGCATGATCGCTGGCGCGACCACCTCACCGAGGCCAAGCAGAGCCTTCCTACTCGTAGCGCATCCAGTCGCGGTCGGTGAGATAACGCTGCGCCAATGCGACTGTTCCCTCGGCAAATCCGCGCCCGAACGTCACTGCGGCGTCGGAATCCGCGTGCGAGGAGACCCATGCTGTCAGCATCAGCCGCCGCCACATCACCAGTGTCGGGATCATCGCCAGATGCGCGCTCGGTACCGAACGCACCTCGCGGTAACCGCGCAACCAGTCGGCGATCATCCGGCCCGCATCGGGTGTGTCCTCGATGAAGGACACCACCGCGCTGAGATCGGCGAGATACCAGGACCATCCGCTGTCGTCGAAGTCGATGACGGTCAGCCCCGACGCGCCGACCATCAGGTTCGCCATCCGTAGGTCTGCGTGGATCAGGCCGAACCGGTCCGGTGTCTGCCCGAACTCCGTCAGTGTCTGCGCCACGCGTGCCGCGGCCTTCTCGACGGTGACAGTGCCGTCGGCGCCGAGCCCGGCTGCGCTGCGCCAGTCACCCCACCGGGCGGCCGGACCCAGCGTCGCGTCCAGATCCCAGCGGAACCTGGTGAAGGAGTCCGGCGCTGCCCACCGGGCGGTGTGATCATGCATCTGCGCGGTGAGCCGGCCCAGTTCGTCGTATCCCACCGCGTCCGGACGCTCCTCGGCGGTGCACCCGTCGACGAACGTCATGGCATCGACGTACAGGGTGCGCTCGTCGACGACGGCAGCCACCACCTCGCGACCGTCGGCGGCCGGGATCAGCGCGGGCGTCACGACGTCGGTGTCCTGCCGCAGCGCCGTCATCCAGGCCAACTCCGAGCGGATCGCCGCCAGGCTGTGGTAACCGGGACGATGTACCCGCAGCACCAACGGGTCGCCGTCATCGACCAGGTAGGTCGCGTTCTCCGACAGGCTGAGCAGCCGCAACGGCGCATCTGGGGCGCGGCCGTACGCAGGCAGCGCGGCACATGCATAGCTGCGGTGATCGGAGGGCATCCCGGACATCCCCATCAGTCTGACGCACCGATAATCTGGCGGGCGTGACGAGCCCCGCCGGCGCGGGCCGGTTCGCGCCGAGCCCATCGGCCGATCTGCACATCGGCAACCTGCGTACCGCGATGCTGGCGTGGCTGTTCGCACGCTCGACCGGACGCCGGTTCGTGATGCGCGTCGAGGATCTCGACGATCGCACCGACACCGACATCGCCGACCGGCAATTGGCCGATCTGGCCGCGATCGGCATCACCTGGGAAGGTCCCGTCGAACGGCAGAGCGAGCAACGGCAACGCTACGACGCGGTGGTCCAGACGCTTGTCGATCAACACCGTGTCTTCGAATGTTATTGCAGCAGAAAGGATATTGCCTCCGCGCCACGCGCTCCGCATGCTCCCGAAGGGGCCTACCCCGGCACCTGCCGGGATCTCAGCCCTGCTCAGCGCGTGAGACGACGACAAGGATCGGCGCGACCACCCGCGCTGCGGCTCCGCACCGATGTCGCCTCCTACACCGTCCACGATGTACTGCATGGTGATTACACCGGTCTCGTCGATGATTTCGTGGTGCGCCGCGGTGACGGTGTGCCCGCCTACAACCTCGCTGTCGTGGTCGACGACGCTGCGGCCGGCATCGACCAGGTGGTCCGCGGGGACGACCTGCTCTCGTCGTCACCACGCCAGGCGTATCTGGCGCATCTGCTCGGCCACCGGCAGCCGGTGTACGCCCATGTGCCACTGGTGCTCAACACCGACGGGGCGCGGCTGGCCAAGCGCGACGGCGCGGTCACGCTCGCCGAGATCGGTGTGGACTCAGCACTGTCGCAGATCGCCGGCTCGCTGGGCTATACGGCCCGCACCCTGACCGGCATGCTCGACGAGTTCGACCCGCAGCGCCTGCCATGCTCGCCGTGGATCTACCTACCGTGAGAAAGTGTCTCCCATGGCACGCCATGAGGCTGACGTCATCGTCGTCGGCGCCGGTATTTCCGGACTGATCGCGGCCCGCACCGTGGCCCGGGCCGGTCTGTCCCCGCTGATTTTGGAGGCCGACAGTCGCGTTGGTGGACGCATCCTCACCGAGGAGGTGCTACCGGGGCTGCCGGTGGAACTGGGGGCGCAGTGGATCGGCGACACCCATCAGCGCATGTTCGCGCTGGCCGCTGAATTGGGGGTGGACACCTACCCGCAGTACGACGACGGGGAGACCTCCTATGAGTTGGCCGGCTCAGGGGTGTTGCGGCAGGGCGAGTTTCACACCCGATTCGCCGCAGAGCTGGCCGACCTGCAGCGGGTGCTGCGGCGGCTGGATCAGCTGGCCGCCGAGGTTCGGCCCGACATGCCGTGGACGGCGCCACGGGCCGCCGAATGGGACGCCATCACCGCGGGCGCCTGGTATGACGCGCAAGGGTTGTCGCCGGTGGCCAGGGAACTGCTGGAGATCTGCACGGTTGGCATTCTGGCTGTCCCGACCGTGGAAGTGTCGTTCCTGCATCTGCTGTTCACGATCCAGACCTGTGGCGTCACCGCCGAACTGTTCGCCGAATCCGAAGGTGGAGCGCAGACCACCCGGTTCGTCGGTGGCACGGCCGAGATCCCGAACCGGTTGGCTGCGCAGCTGTCCGAACACATCGTCTTCGACGCACCGGTGTTGCAGATCGAGCATGACGCCGACTCGGTCACGGTGACCTGCCGCGGCGGTCTGGTGGCGCGCGGGCGCCGGGTGATCGTGGCGATCTCACCGACCTTGGCCGGGCGCATCATGTACGACCCGGCGTTGCCGGGCGATCGCGACCAACTCACCCAGCGGATGCCCAATGCGTCGGCCATGAAGGCGTTCTTCGTCTACGACGAACCCTTCTGGCGCGCAGACGGTCTCAACGGTCAGCTGATCTCCGACATCGGTCCGGCGCGGATGTCCAACGACACCTGCCTACCCGGCGACGACCACGGCGTGATCCTGCTGTTCCTCGAGGGCGAACAGGCCCGCACCTACGGGCGACTGCCGCGCGAGGATCGGCGCGCGGCACTGACAGCCGAGCTGGTGCGCCACTACGGTCGGAGCGCCGATCGTCCCGAGTTCTACGTCGACGGCGAGTGGGCGCAACGCCAGTGGACGCGCGGCTGTTACAACGCCAATCTCGGGCCGCTGGTGTGGACCAGCTACGGGCATGCACTGGCCGCGCCGATCGGACCGATCCACTGGGCATCCACCGACACGGCCACCCGGTGGAGCGCCTACATGGAAGGGGCGGTCCAAGCCGGTGAGCGGGCCGCCCTGGCCGTCGTCGAAGAGCTGGTCACATAGCCTGTCTCACAACGAGACCAGTAGCTCGGACATCCCGCGTAGCGTCACGTTCGGCTTGTAACCGGGTTCTTCGGCCAGCGTCGCATGCGGGAACCGCGTGGTCAGTGCGGTCAGCGCGACGGTGGCCTCCAGCCGTGCCAGCGGAGCGCCGAGACAGAAATGCGGCCCCTTGCCGAAGCCCAGGTGGCGAATCGCCGATCGGTCCGGGTCGAACTGATCGGGACGATCGTTGACTGCCGGATCACGGTGCGCCGCAGCCAGCAACAACAACATGTTGTCGCCTTGGGGCACGTCGCAACCGTTGATGGTGATGTCCTCAGCGGCAACCCGACCGATGAGCTGCACCGGCGGGTCGTAGCGCAGCGTCTCCTCGATCACTGCCCCGGCGCGGGTCCCGTCGGCGGCGAGTGCCTGCCACTGCGCCGGGTCCCGGAGCAGCGCCAGGGTCGCGTTGGCGATCAGGTTGACCGTCGTCTCATGGCCGGCGACCAGCAGCAGTGTGCAGGTCGCCACGATCTCGTCCTCGGTCAGTTGATCGCCCGATTCTTCGACTCCGACCAGAGCGGACATCAGGTCCTCGCCGGGGTGGCGGCGACGCTCACCGACCAGAGCACGCAGGTAGTCGCGTAGCCACAGCCCGGCGGCCACGCGCTCCTCATAACCCTGCCCGGCCGAACCGGTGACGGTGATGAACGGGTCCAGCGACTGGGCGAGAAGCCCAGAGGCGGCACTGAACTGCGGCTCGTCCTCCAGCGGTACCCCCAGCAGCCGGCAGATCACCGCAACCGGCAGCGGATAGGCCAGGCCCGAGAGCACGTCGAACGACTCCCCGGCGTGCGCGAGCAGATCGTCGACCAAGGTGGCGATCTCCGGTTCCAGGTTCTTGACGACCTTCGGCACGAAGGCCTTGCTCACCAGGCCACGCAGTCGGGTGTGGTCGGGCGGGTCGAGGAACAGAAACCCAGGGGTGCCGACCGGCCGGGCTTCCCCACCTTCGGCGATCATCCGCTGGGTCACGGTCGACTTGAGCCGGTCGCTGGCCGAGGCGGGGTGGCGCAGCACCTGGTCACAGTCGGCGTAGGAGGTGAAGACCGCCAAGTTGAGATCGGGCAGCAGCAGCGGCCCGTGCTCGCGGATCTTCCGGTAGATCGGATACGGGTCGGCCCGGTGTGCCGGGTCGAGCAGCGTTACCAGCAGCGACTGGGGATCCGCGGCGGTCGTCATGCCCCTGATTCTGCACGCGTCGGCGGCGACGCAGGTCAGGCGCTACGTTGCGGCGTAATACCGCCCGAGCACGTGCTCGCGCAGATCCTCGAATCGGCCTTCGGATATGGCGGCCCGGATCTGGTCGACCAGCCGGATGACGAACCGCTCGTTGTGGATCGTGCACAACGTCTTGGAGAGGATCTCCTTGGCCTTGAACAGGTGGTGCAGGTAGGCGCGGGTGTAGTGCGCGCAGGTGTAGCAGTCGCATTCGGCGTCGATCGGAGTGAAGTCACGGCGATACCGCGATCCGGTGATGTTGAAGCGGCCACCCGTCGAATACACCGCGGCGTTGCGCGCCACCCGCGACGGCGAGACGCAGTCGAAGGTATCGGCACCGGCCTCCACGGCGGCGAACAGGTCGTCGGGTTCGCTGATGCCCAGCAGGTGACGCGGCTTGTCCTCGGGCAGCTCGCTGGTGACCCACCCGACGATCGTCGCCAGATTCTGCTTCTCCAGCGCGCCCCCGATGCCGAAGCCGTCGAAATCGAGCTCGGCCAGGCCGCGGGCGGCGTGCCGACGCAGGTCCTCGTACTGGGCGCCCTGCACGACCCCGAACAGCGCCTGGGGTGCCTTGTCGTTGCGCAGCTCGGACAACCGGCGGTGCTCGGCGACGCAGCGCACCGCCCACCGGTGCGTGCGCTCGACCGAACGCTCCTGGTAGGCGCGGGTGTTGACCAGGGTGGTCAGTTCGTCGAACGCGAAGATGATGTCAGCGCCGAGCTGGTGCTGGATACCGATCGACACCTCCGGGGTGAACCGGTGCGTGGAGCCGTTGAGGTGGGAACGAAATGTCACCCCGTCGTCGTCGACGTGGGCGAGGCGCTGCTTGCCCTCGGCGATGACGTCGTCGGCCTGAACCCGGGCGGTGTCCATCGCGAGCACCTTCTTGAAGCCCACACCCAGCGACATCACCTGGAATCCGCCGCTGTCGGTGAAGGTGGGTCCGGGCCAGTTCATGAACGCGCCGAGCCCGCCGGCCTCGTCGACGATGTCCGGACCCGGCTGCAGATAGAGGTGGTAGGCGTTGGCCAGGACGGCTTGGGCGCCGAGGTGTTTCATGGTCTCCGGCAGTACCGCCTTCACGGTGGCCTGGGTGCCGACGGCGATGAATGCCGGGGTGTGGATGTCTCCGTGCGGGGTGTGGATCACCCCGGTGCGGCCCGGGCGTCCGGGTAGCTGCGCGTGCACCCGAAAGAATGGATCACTGATATCCGGCGCGGCCACGTCGTAGATTCTGCACTGTGATCACCCGAGGGGTCCTGGCCGTGCCGGCTGCCGTGGCTGTGCTGGCCGTTGCCGGCTGCTCATCCCCGCCCCCGCCGTACCAGCCACCGGCCGGGGCGCTGGTGCCTGGCACCGCGCAGGTCACCGTCAACGGCCGCGATGCCGGCACCACCGACTCGGTGCGGTGCACCCCGGCCGGGAGGCTGACGACCATGTCCACCGGCGACCAGACCTCCGGTGTGTCGGTGCTGATCGAGAGCCGCGACGAACTCATTGTTCGCGAGGTTGGTATCCGTGACCTGGGCGGATTCACCGGCAGCTTCAACGACGGGCTCGGCGGTGAGGCGTCGGTGTCGTTGACCGACCGCACCTACGACATCTCCGGTACGGCCGACGGGTTCGAGACCGACAATCCCAGCTTTCGGTCCTCGGGAACGTTCGAAATCAAGATCGCGTGCTGAGCAAGGCTTGATCACGAATCCGACCGATTCTCCACGTCCGCGGTGAAACAGCGCACCATACTGCTCTGGATGACCCGTCGCCCCCGGCGGGCCACACAACCAAAAGGAGAATTGTGGTGAAGCGTTCCGTGTTCGTCGCCATCAGCGGCGCAGCGCTCATCGTCGCCGGCCTGTCGGGCTGTTCCTCCAACGGCGAGAAGTCAGAAACAACCGGGGAGACCTCGGCGGTCGCATCGGCCGAAGGTAAGAGCACCGTGACCATCGACGGTGAGGACCAGGAGGTCGCCGGCACGGTCACCTGCGCGACCATGGGCGGCAACATCAACATCGCGATGGGTGATCCCGCCGGTGGCCTGGGGGCCGTGCTCACCGAAGGTGACCCGCCCAGCGTCGTCTCCGTCGCGCTCGGCAACGTCAACGGCATGAACCTCGGCTACGCGGCCAACGCCGGACAGGGCGAGGCCACCGTCGAGAAAGACGGCGACACCTACAAGATCACCGGTACCGCCACCGGTATGGACATGGCCAATCCGATGCAGCCGGTGAACAAGCCGTTCGAGATCGAGGTGACCTGCCCCTGACGGGACCGATCAGGTAGGGATCAGGTGCGGGATCACGAAGGAATGTAGCCCGCGGCCGACTCCCGCAACTGCCAGATCTGCGCAGGGCACAGTTCATTGACTGCCTGATTGATCAGGTAGCCGCCCTGGTAGTAGTCGGTGGTGCGGAAGTCGGCCTTCACCTGATCGACCAGCTCGGCGTAGGGCATCTGGGCGGCCACCCGGTCACAGATGCTGCGCCCGTAGCCGAGCGCGGCCTCGGCGTTGGGAAAGTTGTAGCCGGGCCGGACGTGCACGTTGACCAGATAGGCCACCTCGTCGGCGACAGCCGGGGGTGCGGCGACCAGCGCGGCCGAGGACAGCAGACCCACCGAGAAGATTCCCACCAGCGACTTCATGAGTTGTGACCCTACGCCGTGGGGCGCCACCTAGGGTGTGACTCATGAAGTTCATCGCTGCGTCGGCGCTGGTGGCAGGGTTGGTGGCGGCACCGCTGGTGGTGCTCGGTGCAGGAGCGGCGTCGGCGTCCCCGATGACCGGGCCAAGGACGTGTGACGGCATGGACTGTGTGCCCTACCTCAAGCGCGGGGTCGAGGTGGGTGAGCGCTGCAACCAGTCGATGCGCTTCAACTTCGGTGTGGACGCTGCGGGTAACACGCTGGCATGCAGTTCCAACAGCAGCTGGATCTCGTGGTCGCCGCTGGTCGGGGTGCGCACGCTGCGGTCGGCGTGCACCCAGCCCGGCACCGCGGCGCAGACCCCTGACGGTTATGCCCTCGCCTGCACCGACGGCGTGTGGACCGCCGACAACTCCGCGACGTTCTACCGCTGAACTCGGTGAGCAACCGCATCCAGGCACTGCTCGGGGTGCGCTACCCGGTGGTGCAGGCGCCGATGACCTACATCGCCCGCGCCGAGCTGGCTGCGGCGGTATCCGAGGGCGGTGGCCTGGGGATGATCGAGACGTTGACTCCGCAGGGACGCGAGGACCTGCGGCGGGTACGGGAACTGACGGACCGGCCGGTGGCGGCCAACCTGATGATCCAGGGCTGGAAGCGGGATCCGTCGATCGTCGACGTGCTGGCGGCCGCCGACGTGGCGCACGTGTTCACCTCCGCAGGGGACCCGGCACTGTTCACCGCGCGTCTGCACGACGCCGGGATGACCGTCGTACACGTGGTGGGTTCGTTGAAGGCGGCGTTGAAGGCCGCCGACGCCGGCGTCGACGCGCTGGTGGTCGAGGGGGTGGAGGGCGGCGGTTTCAAGTCGGCGCTGGGGGCGTCGACGATGGTGCTGTTGCCGCTGGTCGCCGAGCGAGTGCAGCTGCCGATCATCTGTGCTGGTGGAGTGTGCGATGCCCGCTCGTGCGCGGCGGCGGTGGTGCTGGGCGCCGAGGGTGTGCAGATGGGCACGCGCATGTTGGCCAGTGTCGAAGCGGCGGTGCACGCGAACTTCAAGGACGCAATCCTCGCGGCCGACGACGCGGGAACCGTCATGCTCAGCGTTCCGGGAAACCCGACGATGCGGGTGCTGCGCACCGGACTGGCCGCGGCCCTCGGCGATCAGGGTGCGCAGGCCAAGTTGCTGGGCCGTATCACCGATCTGTACTTCGAAGGTGACCTCAATGCCAGCGTCGCCAACACCGGTCAGGTGTCGGCGCGAATCACCGGGCTGGAACCGGTGGCCGATATCGTGCGGCGCACCTGGATCGACGCCCAGACCGCACTGGACGCGGCGCGTGCCCGAATCGGCTGACCGGGCAGAGGTGCCCGGTCAGGCCCGGATGACGACGGGGCCGAGCACCTCGTAGCGGCGCGCCTGCTCGGCGTCGAGCTCCGCGCCGGTGACGATGGCCTCGAAATCCGCGACGCGGGCGAACCGACAGAAGCTGCTCTCGCCGAACTTCGAGTGGGCCGCCACCAGGATGGGCCGGCGAGCGACCCGCACCGCGGCGCCTTTGACCGCGGCAACCGCGGGGTCCGGCGTCGTCAGGCCATGCTCCAGCGAAATCCCGTTGGTACCAAGGTAAGCCACATCGATCACCAGACTGCTGAGCATGTCGACAGCCCAATGGTCGACCGTCGCCAGGGTCCTGCCCCGCATCCTGCCGCCGAGCAGCAGCACGGTCACGGTGCGGCTGTGGGCCAGCGCCTCGGCCGCCAACAACGACGACGTCACCACCGTCAGCTCCTGCTCGGCGAGCCGTTCGGCGATCAGCCGAGGAGTGAAACCCTCGTCCAGATAGACGGTTTCGGCGCCGTGCAACAGTTCGGTGGCAGCTGCGGCGATGCGGTGTTTTTGAGCCAGGTCCACCTGGCTGCGGTACTCCACACCGGATTCGAAGGCCGCCGTCTCCATCGGCACCGCACCCCCGTGCACCCGCTTGAGCAGGCGGCGGCCCGCCAGAACCTTCAGGTCGCGACGGATCGTCTCGCTCGCCACATCCAGCTCGGTGGCGAGCGAGGCGACGTCCACTCGTCCGCGGGTGCGGGCGAATTCGACGATCCGGCTCTGGCGGGTCTCGGAATCCACGAGGTCACGCTACTGGGCGAGGGCGTTCAGGAGCCCATCAGGATCGCTTTGACCTCCTCAGCTGAGGCCGCCTCCCGCAACCGGGCAACATCGTCGGACTTGAGGAACACCTGCGCGATCCTGGTCAACAGCGCCATGTGGTCCTTACCCGCTCCGGCAATCCCGACGACGAACTCTGCGGGCTTGCCGTTCCAGTCGACGGGTTCGGAATAGCGCACTAACGACAGTCCGGTCCGCCGGATGGTGTCCTTGGCTTCGTTGGTGCCGTGCGGAATGGCCAGCCCATTGCCCATGAACGTCGACACCGAGGATTCCCGCTCGTGCATCGCATCGATGTAGGCCCGTTCCACTGCGCCCGCGGCAACCAGCAGTTCACCGGCCTCATTGATGGCGTCGGCGGCGCTGCGCGCCGATCCGTTCAGTACGATCGATGACAGCGGCAGCACGTCGTCCGGCGACGCGGACTCAGCGGCATCGGTGGAATCCTCTGCGGCCGGGGCAGTGTCGCCGCCCTCGGTGTTGGTCACCTTGAGCTGTTCGACGATCTCGTCGTAGCGCGGGCTGCCCATGAAGTCCTCGACCGAGACATGGACGGCCGAGGCGGTGCGTTGCCGGGCCCGCGCGGTAAGGTCGCGGTGCGAGACGACCAGGTCGTAGCTGTCGGTCAGATTCGAGATCGCGGAGTTGGTGACCTTGACGTCACCGAAGCCGGCCTGCTGAATCTTCTTGCGCAGCACCGAGGCTCCCATCGCCGACGATCCCATGCCGGCGTCGCAGGCGAAGACGATGCTCTTGATCGGACCGGCTGAGGTCGCGACCAGCGTGCCGGCCACACTGGACTTCTTGCCCTTCATCGATTCCATCTCCGCGGTGGCAGCGGCCAGGTCCTGCTCGTCGGCGGCGCGGTCGGTCTTGAGCAGCAGCGCGGCTACGGCGAAGGACACCGCCGCCGCACCGAACACCGACAGGGTGACACCCAGGTAGCTGTCGCTGGCGGTCTGGGCGTAGACGGCGATGATGGAGCCCGGCGCGGCGGGGGCCCGCAGTCCCGAGCCGAACAGCACATTGATGAACACACCGGTCATGCCGCCGAGGATGGTGGCGATGATCAGCTTGGGCTTCATCAACACATACGGGAAGTAGATCTCGTGGATCCCGCCGAAGAACTGGATCACCGCTGCGCCGGGGGCCGACGCCCGAGCCACGCCCTTGCCGAAGACCATGAACGCCAACAGAAGTCCCAGTCCCGGACCGGGATTGGCCTCCAGCAGGAACAGGATCGACTTGCCGTACTCCAGCGCCTGGGTGGTACCCAGCGGAGTGAGCACACCGTGGTTGATCGCGTTGTTCAGGAACAGCACCTTGGCCGGTTCGATCAGGATCGACGTGAGCGGCAGCATGTTGTTCTCGACGAGGAAGTCCACCGCGTTTCCTGCCGCACGCGTGAACGCCGACACCACGGGACCGATGCCGAAGAATCCGAAGATGGCCAGAATCATCCCGAGGATGCCGGCGGAGAAGTTGTCGACCAGCATCTCGAAGCCTGGACGGATCTTGCCCTCCCAGAGCGCGTCGAGCTTCTTCATCAGCCAGCCGCCGAGTGGGCCCATGATCATGGCGCCCAGGAACATCGGGACGTCGGCACCGGTGACGACGCCGATCGTGGCGATCGCGCCGACCACCGCGCCGCGGTTGCCATGGATCATCCGCCCGCCGGTGTAGCCGATCAGGATGGGCAGCAGGTAGGTGATCATCGGGCCGACGATGCCGGCGCCGTCGTAGGCGCCCCAGCCGCCGATCCGGGCGACCCAACCGTCGGGATCCCTCAGTTCGGCGAAGATGCCCTGCAACCAGCCCTGCTCGATGAACAGCGCGGTGATCAGGCCCCAGGCGATGAATGCCGCAATGTTGGGCATCACCATGTTCGACAGCGCGGTACCGAGCTTCTGCACCTGCACCCGGACCCCGGTCCGCGGGGGTGCGTCCTCGACTGTTGCGTGCGACATACAAGTCCTCCGATTCATATGGCGGCCGGGTGACGCCGGTCACATGACCTAAGTAGACCGCATAAACGGGCATTTTTGCAAGCATTCGGTCATAATCGGTCAGACAATAGGGTGGTTTTATGCCCGTATGGCCGATAGAGTGCGGTAAAGCACACCGGATTGATCGACCCCGTCGAGAGGACGCTCCCCATGAAAGCGCTGCGCTTCTACGCCCCAGAAGATGTCCGGCTCGAGGACGTCGACGAGCCCACCTGCGCCCCCGACGAGGTGAAGCTGCGGGTGCGCAACTGTTCGACCTGCGGCACCGACGTCAAGATCTTCTACAACGGCCACCAGAACCTGACACCACCGCGGACCATCGGCCACGAGATCGCCGGTGAGATCGTCGAGGTCGGCGCGGACGTCAACGCGAAGTACGACAGCAACTGGCAGGTCGGAGACCGGGTCCAGGTGATCGCCGCCGTCCCGTGCGGCGAGTGCCACGAATGCCGAAAGGGCTGGATGGCGGTGTGCCAGAACCAGACCTCGATGGGCTACCAGTACGACGGCGGGTTCGCCGAGTACATGATCGTGCCGCGCCAGGTCCTCAAGGTCGACGGGATGAACCGGATCCCGGACAACGTGGGCTTCGACGAGGCGTCGGCTGCCGAGCCGTTCGCCTGCGCCATCAACGCCCAGGAACTCCTCGGCATCGAAGACGGCGACACTGTGGTGGTGTTCGGAGCCGGCCCGATCGGCTGTATGCACATCCGGATCGCGCGCGGCGTGCACAACTGCGGCCCCGTCTACCTCGTCGACGTCAACGCCGCCCGCCTGCAGATGTCGGCCGACGCGGTGGCACCGGAGGAGATCATCAACGGCTCCGAGGTCGATGTCGTCGAGCGGGTCATGGAGTTGACCGGCGGGCGCGGCGCCGACGTGGTCATCACCGCCACCGCCGCCAACGTGGCCCAGGAGCAGGCCATCGCGATGGCCGCCCGCAACGGCCGCATCTCGTTCTTCGGCGGGCTGCCCAAGAACAACCCGACGATCACCTGCGATTCCAACGTGGTGCACTACCGGCAGCTGCACATCCACGGCGCCAACGGCTCCGCCCCGGAGCACAACAAGCGTGCGCTGCAGTACATCTCGACCGGACAGGTACCGGTCAAGGACCTCATCACGCGTCGCATCCCGCTCGACGACGTCCTGGAGGCGTTCCAGATCGTCAAGAACGGCGAGGCGATCAAGGTGACAGTGGAGCCGGCACCGGCCGAGGTCGCTGCCGGGGTCTAGGTGCGGCGGCGGGGAGCCGCCCGTTCTGCCGCTGCCAGCAGCTCGTCTCGGAACAGCGGATGGGCGATCGCCGCGAGTGCATGCCCGCGCTGGGAGACCGTCTTGCCCTCCAGTTCGGCGGCGCCGTACTCGGTCACGATGACGTCGACGTGATGGCGTGGTGTGGTGATGATCGCGCCGGCCTCGAACTGTGCCACGATGCGCGACTGCAGCCGCCCGTCCTTCTCGTAGGTCGAGGGCAGACAGATCAACGAGCGGTCGGTCAGGTCCAGCCCGGCGCCGGCGACGAAATCCTCGGCACCTCCGATGCCACTGAACTGGTTTCCGCCGATCACATCGGCGACCACCTGCCCGTGGATGTCGACCGCCAGTGCACCGTTGATCGAGATCATGGTGTGATTGGCGCCGATGACCTCCGGCGAGTTCACGATCTCCACCGGCAGGAAAGCGACGTCGTCATTGTTGTCCAGCCACCCGTAGAGGTCGGTGGAGCCGAACGCGAACGTCGTCACGCTCACCCCGTCGAAGCGGCCTTTGGCTGCGTTGGTGATCTTGCCGGCGCGGTGTAGCCGCATACATCCGTCGGTGAACATCTCGCTGTGCAATCCATAGCCGTCACCGGGCCCTTCGGCCAGCAACGTCGCGATTTGGCTTGGGATGGAACCGATCCCGGTCTGCAGCGTGGCACCCGACGGGATGAAGGAGACGGCATGGCGGGCGATCGCGGCGTCGGTGTCGGTCGGCGGCATCACAGGAAGCGACAACGGGGCGTCGGTGGAGCGCACCAGCACGTCGATCTCCTCGACGTGCAGGGCATGTCGATGCTCACCGTGGCCGAAGGTCCGCGGGTAGGCCTCGGAGATCTCGACGACGAGCAGCCGGTCCGGGTCGGCGCCGGCCCGGCGCAGCTCGGTGACCGTTCCGCCGGCGTGCAGCGACAGCGAACACCAACCGTCGCTGTCGGGTGGGGTCGCGACCGTGGCCATCACCCGCGGTGATTGCCGTTCCAGCAGCGGGCCGAAGCGACGGAAGTCCGCGGGGGTGAAGTCGATGTCGGCGCCGCTGTCGCGCAGCGCCCGTTCCAGGGGTCCGTAGAAGCCGGATCGATAGCGCACACCGGGGCGGCCGAACAACTCGGTGCCCACGCCCAGCAGTGCGCCGTACACCCACAGATCGGTCCAGTCGGTGCGCTCACCGAGAGCGCGCAGGAACGCCGGCGGCTGACCCGGGCCCAGGGGTATCCCGAGGCTGTCGGCCGGCCCCAGCCGGGCGGCGGCGTCTTCGGCGGTCAGTTCCTCCGGCATGTCGACACCCTGCCATGTGTTTCGAACCCGGGGAGCGAAGGTACCCAACGTTCATGGCTCGAGCCCGGGCCGGAACGCACAACGAAAGGTGACGCATGGGTGCCGACGACAAGGCCAGCAACAAGATCGACGACCTCGGAGGCAAGGCCAAAGAGGGCCTCGGCAAGGTGACCGGCGACGACGACACCAAGAACGAGGGCAAGCTCGACCAGGCCAAGTCCAGCATCAAGGACGCCGGCGAAAAGGTCAAAGACGCGTTCAAGAACTAGTAGCGCGCAAGCAGTCAGCCCTGGCACCCGCGTGGGTGACAGGGCTGGATGCTGTTGGCGGTGGCGGAGGGATTTGAACCCTCGGACGGGGGTTACCCGTCACACGCTTTCGAGGCGTGCTCCTTAGGCCGCTCGGACACGCCACCGTGTGGCAGCCTACCGACCTACCCGCCGCGATCCCAAACCACCGGGCCCCTCAGCGTGAGCCGCGCGACCGCCGAGCGTGCGATGGGGGCGGAGAAGTGGCCGAAATTCCGCCCGGGATGCACGTTCGGTGGCGAAGGGTGTGCTGGATAAAACTCCTCAGCGCTGACGGGCGAAGAACTCCTCCAGCGGTCGCGCGCACTCGTCGGCGAGCACGCCGCCGCGCACCTGCGGCCGGTGCGTCAGCCGGCGATCACGCACCACATCCCACAGCGAACCCACCGCGCCGGTCTTGGGCTCCCAAGCGCCGAACACCAGTCGAGCGACCCGGGCCATCACCAGCGCACCGGCGCACATCGTGCATGGTTCCACCGTCACCGCCAGCGTCGCGCCCTCCAGCCGCCAGCCGTCACCCACCACGGTGGCCGCTGCCCGCAGCGCCAGGATCTCGGCGTGGGCCGTCGGGTCTCCCAAGGATTCCCGGGCGTTGGCGGCCCGGGCCAGCTCGGTCCCGTCGGCCGCGACGACCACCGCACCGATCGGCACGTCGCGCGGCCCGGCCTGCGTGGCAGCCTGCAACGCCGCCCGGATCAGGTCCTCGTCGGTCACCTGCGTGGGCTCAACGACCTATCCGGTCCAGGACGGCCGACAGCTCGTCGGCGAACCCCATCTCCCGGGCGATCCGGCCGACCTGCTCATCGGCGTACAGGTCGGTCTCGGACAGGATGATCGACAGCACCGGCTCGGGAAGCCCGATATCGGCGAGCACCCCGAGATCGCCCTCTTCGAACGGATCCGCGTCGTCGAGGTCGTCGTCGTCGAGGTCGGCGTCGAGCCGCTCCAGCACCTCGGCGGCGATGTCGTAGTCCAGCGCGGCCGTCGCGTCCGACAGCAACAGCCGGGTGCCACGCGGCGCCGGGCGCACGATCACGAAGAATTCGTCGTCGATGTCGAGTAGCCCGAAAACCGCGCCCGCGCTGCGCAGTTCGCACAGTTCGGTCTCGGCGGCCCGCAGACTGGTCAGCGCCGCGGGCCGCAACGGGCTGCACCGCCACGTGCCGTCCTCACGCACGACCGCCACACCGAAGCCGTCAGGCGCATCGACCGCCTGCTCTTGCGTCTGTGCACGCTGCGCTCCCATGGCAGCTAACCGTAGTCCTGTGTCAACGCGTTGACCAGCGCGTCCGTACCTCCCGACCACCGATCACCCCATCGGTGTGCCAACCTGGAAACCGTGGCGAAGACACCGGTATGCGTGGTCGGTCTGGGCCTGATCGGCGGATCGCTGATGCGCGCGGCGCACCAGGCCGGCCGCGAGGTATTCGGATACAACCGTTCGGTGGAAGGCGTCGAGGCCGCCCGCGCCGACGGGTTCGATGCCACCACCGACCTCGACGGAGCGCTGCGGCGTGCCGCCGACGCCGGTGCGCTGATCGTGCTCGCGGTGCCGGTTCCGGCGCTGCCCCTGATGCTGCGCCACGTCAGCGCTCTGGCACCGGGCTGCCCGTTGACCGACGTCACCAGCGTCAAGGGCGCCGTGATCGACGAAGTCGCCAAGGTCGGACTGCTGGCCCGGTTCGTCGGCGGACACCCGATGACCGGGACCGCGCACTCGGGCTGGGCTGCCGGCGAAGCCGGCCTGTTCCACAACGCGCCGTGGGTCATCAGCGTCGACGAGCATGTCGACGCGGCGGTGTGGACCGAGGTGATGACGCTGGCGCTGGACTGCGGTGCGGTGGTGGTGCCCGCCCGCTCCGACGAACACGACACCGCCGCGGCCACCATCTCCCATCTCCCGCATCTGCTGGCCGAGGCGCTGGCCGCCACCGCCGGCGAGGTGCCGTTGGCGTTCGCCCTGGCCGCTGGGTCGTTCCGGGACGGCACCCGGGTCGCGGCGACCGCACCTGATCTGGTGCGGGCGATGTGTGAGGCCAATGCCGCGCAACTGCTGCCGGTGTTGGATCAGGCGTTGAGCCTGCTCACCGACGCACGCGAACATCTGGCCCGCGACCAGCCGGTGGCAGACCTGGTCGAAGCAGGTCACGCAGCCCGGGTCCGCTACGACAGTTTCACCCGCCCGCAGATCGTCACCGTGGTGATCGGCGAGGAAGGCTGGCGCGACGAGCTGGCGGCGGCCGGCCGGGCCGGGGGCGTGATCAGATCCGCGCTGCCAACCCTGGGTAGTCGACGATGAAGCCCTCCGGGTCGACCGCGAGGGTGGTCTCGGCGACCGGTGAGTGCAGCTTGATCCCGTCGGCGCCGGGCGAATAGCTCATGTTGGCGACGTCGACCGACAGCTCGGGCAGCACGCGCACGTAGACGACCGGCAGCATGACCGCCGCACCGCCACGGTGCAGACCGAGTCGGCGGATCGGCAGCGAGTTGAAGAACGGGCTGAGCAGCACGTCGACGTCGAGTGCCCCGTCGAACGCCGAGCGCCGGGTCTGACCGGTGTGCTCCTGCACCAGCCACATGTTCTCCTCGTCGCGGGCGATGGAGAGCTGGCGTTCACGCTCGGCGGAGGTCACCGTCAGCGACAGCCGCTTGGTTCCGCCGTGCTCGTCGGTGACCAGGTCGTAGGACGCGCTGAACGCCGGATGGGTCGACGTCGCGGCATTGACGATGCGGCCGTAGGCCTTGATGCGGTTGCCGGAGAGCTGCACGCGAACCGACTCCATCCGGGGCTCGTCGTGGGCCCGCCAGGTCAGCACGGCCGGCCAGGGGCCTTTCTGCTCGTCATGATCGCCAGAGCGGTCGGCTTCACTCATTCCTCTACCGTAGGCGACGCCCGCTCGCCCCCGCGGCGGGATCGGCTCGATGACGGCGTGGCGGTCTCCAGCCTCACCTCGTCGCCGAGGAAAGGCTGCGGCATGCGGCGCAACCGATCCCAGCGCCCACTGCCCGGCACCGACAGCCAGACCGCGAAGGCCAGCACAGCATCGAGGATCAGCGCCAGCGCGGTGACCATCAACGCCCCCACCAGAGCCAGGTAGAACTCCCGCACCTTGATGCCGTCGATCAGGTACCGGCCCAGCCCGCCGAGGCTGGCGTAGGCCGCGATCGTGGCGGTGGCCACGATCTGCAGCGTCGCGGTGCGCAGGCCACCGAGTATCAGCGGCATCGCGTTCGGGGTCTCTACCCGCAGCAGGATCCTGCGTTCGGTCATTCCCATCGATCGCGCCGCGTCGACCACGGTGCGGTCGACGTTCGCGATACCCGAGTAGGTGCCGGCCAGCAACGGCGGGATGCCGAGCAGCATCAGGGCCACCGTCGGCGGGATCAGGCCCAGCCCCCACAACAGCACCCCGAGCAGCAGCACACCGAGGGTGGGCAGCGCGCGCAACGCGTTGACGCCGGTGACGACCAGGAATGTGCCGCGGCCGGTATGACCGATGACCATGCCCAGCGGCACCGCGATCAGCGCCGAGAAGAACACCGCGATTCCGGTGTACTGCAGATGTTCGAGCGTGCGCGCCGCCAGCCCGGCCGGGCCGCCCCAGTTGGCCGCGGTGAACAGATAGGACAACGCGTCGGACAGGAAGTTCATGTCGCCGCTCCCGCCTTGGCCGGTTGGTAGGCACGGGTCCACGGCGTGAGCAGCTTGCCGACGGCCATGATCAGGGTGTCGATGACGATCGCGAGCACGAAGATCGCGATGATCCCGGCGATGATCTGGTCGCTCTTGTTGGCTTGATAGCCCTCGGTGAACCAGGTGCCCAGACCGCCGATACCGATGACCGAACCCACCGCGACCATCGAGATGTTGGTGACCGCAACAACCCGCAGGCTGGCGATCAATACCGGAACAGACAGTGGCAGTTCGACTCTGAGCATGCGGGTCAGCGGCTTGTACCCGACCGCGGTGGCGGCGTCGAGGACCGCGGGTGAGACCGCGTCCAGCGCTTCGGGGACCGCGCGCACCAGCAGTGCGACGGTGTAGAGGGTCAGCGCGACGATCACGTTGGCCTCGTCGAGGATGCGGGTCGGGATGATCAGCGGCAGCACCACGAACAGCGCCAGCGACGGGATGGTGAACACGATGCTGGCCGTCACCGTGGTCAGCCGGCGCATCGTGGTCGTCCGCTGGACCAGCGCACCCAACGGGACGGCGATCACCAGGCCGAGCACGATCGGGATCAGCGACAGCCTCAGGTGGATCAGCGTCAGCTCCCACAGGGTGTCGAGGTGGGTGAGCAGATAGCGCATCCGGTCAGGCTCCGGTGTGGCGCGCCGTGCGCTGCTGGTCCAGTGCCGCCAGCACGTCGTCGGCCCTCACCCCGCCGACAACCTGACCATCGTCGTCGACGGCCACCCCCAGGCCCGACGGGGATGACAATGCCGCATCCAGCGCCAGACGCAAAGTGCCCTCAGGCCGGAACAGCGAGCCGCCGGCGATCGTGCTGTCGTAGAGCGAACTGCCGTTGCGGTGCAGGTCAACCCCGTCGGCGTTGATCCAGGCATAGGGGGTGCCGTCGGGCCGGGTCACCAGCACCCAGTCTCCCGGATGCAAGTCCAGACTGTTTATCTCGGGTTCACCGACACGGCGGATGTCATGCAGTGCGAGACCAGTCGCATGATAGAACTGCAGGCCCCGGTAGCCGCGGTCGGCGCCGACGAACCCGGCGACGGCATCGTTGGCCGGGTTGGACAACAGCCGCGCCGGTGCGTCGTACTGCTGCAGCACACCACCGCGGCCGAAGACCGCAACCTTCTGGCCGAGCTTGATCGCTTCGTCGATATCATGGGTGACGAACACCACTGTCTTGCGCAATTCACCGTGCAGCCGCAGGATTTCGGTCTGCAACTCCTCCCGGACCACCGGATCCACCGCGCTGAACGGCTCGTCCATCAACAGGATCGGCGGGTCGGCCGCCAGCGCGCGGGCCACCCCGACCCGCTGCTGTTGGCCACCGGACAGTTGCGCCGGATAGCGGTCGGCGAGTTTGGGGTCCAGACCGACGCGCTCCATCACCGCGATCGCCGATTTCCTTGCGCTGCGCCGTGATTGACCCTGCAGCACCGGCACCGTCGCGACGTTGTCGACGACGCGCAGGTGCGGCATCAGCCCGGCGCTCTGGATCACGTAGCCGATGCCCAGGCGCAGCTTCACCGCGTCGACCTTGGTGACGTCCTTGCCGTCGACAGTCAACGTACCCGAGGTCGGGTCGATCATCCGGTTGATCATCCGCATCGAGGTGGTCTTGCCACATCCGGACGGGCCGACGAACACCGCGAGGGTGCCCTCGGGGATCTCCAGCGACAGATCGTCGACCGCGACGGTGCCGTCCGGGTACTTCTTGGTGACATGCTCGAAGGTGATCACGTGGTCACTTCCCCATCGGCTCGTCGAAACCGTTGTCGGATATCCACTTCGCCGCTGCCTCGTCGGGATCGACACCGCGGTTACCCTCCACCGAGGTGTTCAACTCGATCAGCGCCTCGGTGGTCAACTTCGCATTGACGGCGTCGAGCACGGTCTTGAGCTCATCGGACATCTTCTGCGACGCAACCAACGGCACCACGTTCGCGGCCAGGAACACGTTCTCCGGATCCTCCAGCACCACCAGGCGGCTCTGCTCGATCGCCGGCGAAGTGCTGAAAATGTTGGCTGCCGTGACGGTTCCATCCGCGAGCGCCTTGACCGTCGCCGGACCGCCGCCGTCACTGATCGCGATGAAGTTGCCCGGCGCGATATCGAGACCGTATTTCTGCTGCAGTCCCACCAGTCCGGTCTGCCGTGTCTGAAACTCCGACGGTGCACCTACTTTGACCTCCGCCGAGTGGGCCGCGAGGTCAGCGATCGTGGTGAGGTTCCAGCGCTGCGCGGTCTCCTCGGACACCGCGAGCGTGTCCTTGTCCTGCGCCGGGGACGGGTACAGGATCGACAGGCTGCCCGGCAGCACCCTGAGCAGGTCCAGCAGCACCTCATCGGTTGTGGTGGCCTGACTGTCGGCGTCGAAGTACTGCAGCAGGTTTCCGGTGTACTCCGGAATCAGGTCGATCGAATGGTCCTGCAGCGCGGGAATGTAGGTCTCCCGGCTGCCGATGCCGAACTGTCGCGAGATGGTGAAATCGTTGGCTTCCAGCGCCTGGGCGTAGATTTCGGCGAGGATCTTCGACTCGGTGAAGTCGGCTGACCCGATCTTGATCGTCTTCAGATCGCCGGAGATCTCGCCGCCGCCGAGCGGGTTCGAACTACCGCAGGCTGCCAGCAGGACGGCCAGCACCGCCAGGACGGATACGACAACGGCAGGTCTGCTTCGCCGGGACCGATGCATCCGCTGACCTTACGACACCTCCGAAGTGGTTTCATTCGATCCGCATAAGGGCAATCATGGAGAAATGACCAGTGATCCGTCCGCGTCGACACCCGAACCGCACTCGTTCGATGACGTGCACACTCCCCCGTCGGGGAGTGCGCCGCCGCAGTCGGCCGTCCACCGGACCAGAGCCGCTGCGCTGTGGGCGTCGCTGACGCTCGGGTTCCTGATCCTGATCGTGCTGCTGATCTTCATCGCACAAAACACCGAGTCGACCGAGTTCGCCTTCCTGGGTTGGCACTGGAGCCTGCCCCTCGGTGTGGCGATCCTGTTCGCCGCAGTTGCCGGCGGACTGATCACCGTAGCGGTCGGTGCAGTGCGCATGTTCCAACTGCGCCGGGCCGCCAAGAAGAACCTCCGCGCCGGCTTGTAACGCTCACCGGATCGACACCAGCTGGTCGATCGAGTCGCGGGGCAACTCGCCGTCGACGGTCGCGGTGACAGTCATGTCGTTCAGCGTGATCGACCCTTTGTGGTTGTCCAGGAAGGCGGTGTCGGCGGCGTCGCGTCCGGTGGCGATACGCACCAGAGACTGCCGGGGCGCCAGGCAGGTCGCGTCGACCACCCGCCACTGGCCGTCGACGAACGCCTCGGCCACGGCGTGGAAGTCCATCGGCTGGCATCCCGGCGCGTAGACCGACACCAGGCGCGCAGGGACGTTGACCGCGCGCAGCATTGCGATGACCAGGTGCGCGTAGTCCCGGCACACTCCCGCGCCGGCGAGCAGCGTATCGGCGGCCCCGTCGATGGGATCACTCGATCCGGGGACGTAGTTCAACCGGGTGCCGACCCAGGACGACACCTTCTCCAGCAGGGTCGCCGAGTCGGCGAACTCGCCGAACTCGGTGGCGGCGAAGCCGAAGAACTTGTCGGCCTCGGCGTAGCGGCTGGGCCGCAGATAGGTCGAAAGGTCGATGGTGCGCAGCGGCGCCGGGTCGGCCTGACCGGTCACCGTCGCCGAATAGGTAACTTTCAGGTTGCCGACCGGAGCCTGGAAACGGTGAATTCGATTCCCGTGCTCACCCGTGATCTCCTGGATGCCGGATGCAGGAATCTCGTTGCCGTTCAACACAAACGACAATGACTCGGAGACCTCGGCGCCGGGCTGGGGGGCCACCGCGATCTGGAACTCCAGCGTGGTGGGATCGGTGATCTCCACCGCCAGTGTCGCACCGACATCACGCTTCATGGCCGCACGCCCTCATCTGATCGGGGAAAGACAGTGGCGGCACGCCGTCGGGCCACGCGAGTCTCTACCCCCGCAGACTAGGTCCGAAACGTCAGGAAAGCTCGGCCAACCCGGCAGCGATCAGCGGACCGATCGCCTCGCCGACCTTGTCGGAGTCGTCGGTGACACCGGCCTCGCGGGCGCGGTAGGCGATCCCGGCGCCGATGATGGCCAGCTTGAAGTAGGCCAGCGCCATGTAGAAGTCCCAGTGGTCGAGGGGCTGACCGGCGGCCGTCGCGTACTTCTCGGCCAGCTGATCGGCCGGCGGGATCAGCGGTGACGCCCACGCCGCGTCGACGTGCACCAGGTTGAACGTCGGATGGCGATAAACGCACATCAGCGCGGCATCGCTGAGCGGGTCGCCCAGTGTCGACATCTCCCAGTCCAGCACCGCGATGACCTTGGTGGCGTCGTCGCTGTCGAGGATCGTGTTGTCGATGCGGTAGTCGCCGTGCACGATCGAGGTCCGGCTCTGCTGCGGCAGCGCCTCACCCAGCCGGGCGTGCAGCTTCCGGACGTCGCCGTCGTAGGGATCGTCGGCGCGCTTCACCAATTCCCACTGCGAGCCCCACCGGCGCACCTGGCGTTCCAGGTAGCCGCTGGGCTTGCCGAAGTCGCCGAGCCCTACATCGTCGGGGTCCACGGCGTGCAGCTCAGCCAGCACCCTGATCAGCGAATCCACGCAGGCGTGGATGGTGGGCTCGTCGCCGAGCGCCTCGAGCTGGTCGGTGTGGCGGACCACCCGGCCGGCGACGTACTCGACCATCTGGAACGGCGCACCCAGCACCGAGTCGTCGTTGCGCATGGTGACGGCACGGGCGACCGGCACCGCGGTGTCGGTCAAGGCGGCCACCACCCGGTATTCGCGCGCCATGTCGTGCGCCGACGGCGTCAGACCGTGCAGCGGCGGGCGGCGCAGCACCCACTTCGACGCATCGTCGAACACCAAGAAGGTCAGATTGGACCGGCCGCCGGCGATCAGCTCGGCGCGCAGTGCCCCGGCACGGGGTACCCCGACCTCACGCAGATGCCGGTCCAGGGCGGTCAGATCGAGGCCTTCGAGGTCAGTCACGCGATCTGTCTACCACTCCTACCACCGCTGGTTTCGAGGCAGTAAGTCCCAGACGTGTTCGGTGCCGTTGACCGCGGCGACACCGAGCCGTCCGGTGCGCGACGACAGCAACCGCGTCACCGATGCATAGTCGACGTGAAACGACAGCAGCCGCTCGGTCCGCAGCACCCGGTGCAACAGCACATTGATGACGCCGCCGTGGCTGAACACCGCGACGGTGTCGTCGTGGTCTGCGCCGGCGATCAGGTCATCGACGGCAGCGCCGACCCGGGCCAGGAACTCCCCCTCGTCCACCGCGCTGGGCAGGTGCCCGTCGATCAGTCGCTGCAGCTCCTGCGGGTTCTCGGCGGCGATCTGCTCGATCGGGATGTAGTGCTCCAGGTCGCGGTCGTACTCGGCGAACCGCTCGTCGACCTCAATGGCGATGCCCAACGCATCGGCCACCGGCTGTCCGGTCTGGATGGCACGGATCTGCGGGCTGCTCACCAGGCGCGTGATCGGGAAGCGGGCCAGCGCGTCGGGCAGCCGCTTGGCCTGTTCGATGCCCGCTTCGGACAGGTGCGGATCGGAGCCCTGCCCAGGCTCGCTGCGCAGCGGTAAGGCATGTCGGACCAGAAGCAGTTGCACCGTGCCACCATAGGGCGCGTGGGTGGATATGCCGATTCGCTGTTCGACCTGACCGATCGGGTGGTGCTGGTCACCGGCGGCAGTCGGGGACTGGGCCGGGAGATGGCGTTCGCGGCGGCGCGGTGCGGTGCCGACGTGGTGATCGCCAGCCGCAAGTACGACGCGTGTGTGGCCACCGCCGAGGAGATCACCGCCCAGACGGGACGGGCCGCGCTGGCCCACCGGGTGCATGTCGGGCGCTGGGATGAGCTCGACGGTCTGGTCGAGGCCGCCTACGACCGGTTCGGCAAGGTCGACGTGTTGGTCAACAACGCCGGCATGTCGCCGCTCTACGATTCGCTGAGTTCGGTGACCGAGAAGCTGTTCGACTCGGTGCTCAACCTGAACCTCAAGGGTCCGTTCCGGTTGTCGGTGTTGGTCGGTGAACGGATGGTCGCCGATGGCGGCGGGTCGATCGTCAACGTCAGCACCCACGGGTCACTGCGCCCGGATCCGACGTTCATCCCGTATGCCGCGGCCAAGGCCGGCCTGAACGCGATGACCGAGGCGTTGGCGCTGGCGTTCGGGCCGACGGTGCGGGTGAACACGCTGATGCCCGGACCGTTCCTGACCGAGATCAGCAAAGCCTGGACATTCGATATCGGAAATGCATTCGGCCGCAGCGCTTTACAACGCGCTGGGGAACCTCACGAGATCGTCGGCGCGGCGCTGTTCCTGATGTCGGACGCGTCGAGCTTCACGTCGGGCTCGATCCTGCGCGCCGACGGCGGCATCCCCTAGCCCCACGACGTTACGGCGTGATGATGTCGAAGTTGGGATCGGGTTGATCCAGCACCGACACCAGCGAGGTGAGCACCCCGGCGTCGCCGACGATCTCCAGACCCGGCGCGCTGGTGTCACCGGTGGCCAGGGTCAGCAGGCGCAGCTTGTTGGCCAATCGGACCGTCGCCTGCGCGGTCGCCGCGTCGGCAGGCACCTTGCGGTAGACCAGCACGCCGTTGCGCAACGTCAACCGGTAGTTGGTGGCCGTATCCAGGAAGGTGATGTCTACGGCCAGGTCCAGATCCCAGGCCCGGGGCCCGTTCACGCTGATCGCCAGCACGTCGAACATCTGCTCGGGGGTCAGCTGGGCGACCATTGACGTCGACGTGGTCTGCACCGGGGTCCCGAAGTTCCCGTCCCGCAGCTCGGTGGCCCCGGCGAGAAAGAAGTTGCGCCACGTCGCGGTCTCGGCCCCGTAGGCCAGTTGTTCGAGGGTGTCCGCGTAGAGCTGCCGAGCCCCACCGTGATGCTGGTCGGTGAAGATTGCATGATCGAGTAACGTTGCTGCCCAACGAAAGTCACCGTCGTGGAAGGCATGCTGAGCCAGTTCGACCACCCGGTCCATCCCGCCCATCGCCTCGACGTAGCGTGGACCGATGGCCTCGGGCGGGTGTGGCCACAACCGTGCCGGATTGCCGTCGAACCAGCCCATGTAGCGCTGGTAGACCGCCTTGACGTTGTGGCTCACCGAGCCGTAGTAGCCGTGCGCGTGCCAGGCGCGCTCCAGAGCAGGCGGCATCGTGAACTGCTCGGCGATCTCGATACCGGTGTAACCCTGGTTGAGCTGGCGCAGCGTCTGGTCGTGCAGGTAGGCATACAGATCCCGTTGCAGTGAAAGGAATTCCACGATGCGCTCACGGCCCCACGTCGGCCAGTGATGCGAGGCGAACACGACGTCGGCGCGGTCGGCGAAACGGTCGATCGCCTCGGTCAGGTAACCGGCCCAGCCGTGCGGGTCGCGCACCAAGGCGCCGCGCAGCGTCAGCAGGTTGTGCAGGTTGTGGGTGGCGTTCTCGGCCATACACAGCGCCCGGAACCGAGGGAAGTAGAAGTGCATCTCGGCCGGCGCTTCGCTGCCCGGCGCCATCTGGAACTCGATCTCGACCCCGTCGATGGTGTGCGTCTCGCCGGTCTCGCGGATATCGACTGTCGGGACGATGATCGCCACTTCCCCGGTCGACGGGGTCTGCCCGAGCCCGCAGCCGACCTGGCCCTGGGGTCCGCGCTCGAGCACCGTGCCGTACATATAGGCCGCGCGCCGCGTCATCGCCGTGCCGGCGTAGACGTTCTCCTGCACCGCATGCGCGGTGAACCCCTCCGGTGCCAGCACCGCGACCTTGCCGGCGTCGACGTCGGCCTGCGAGGTCACGCCCAGCACGCCGCCGAAGTGGTCCACATGGCTGTGGGTGTAGATCACTGCGGTGACGGCTCGATCTCCGCGGTGTCGCCGATAGAGCGCCAGCGCCGCTGCGGCCACCTCGGTGGACACCAGCGGGTCGATCACGATGATGCCGGTATCGCCCTCGACGAACGTGATGTTGGACAGGTCGAAGCCGCGCACCTGGTAGATGCCTTGGACCACCTCGTAGAGCCCCTGCTTGGCGACCAGCATCGACTGCCGCCACAGGCTGGGGTGCACGGTCGGCGGCGCGTCACCGGCCAGGAATGCGTAGATGTCGTTGTCCCAGACCACCCGTCCGTCGGCGGCCTTGATGACGCATGGGTGCTGGGCGGCGATGAACCCACGGTCGGCGTCGGTGAAATCCCGGGTGTCGTCGAACGGGAGCAGCTCCAGCTGCTCGCGGTGCGCAGCCTCGATGGTGGCGGTGGGCGGCTTGCTTTCCATATCTGCAGAGATTGCCACGCCAGGCCCCTCGCCGGTGCTTGACTGACGTAATGGACATCCGCAGAGTCGTCACCGGACACGATGCGTCCGGAAAGTCAGTGTTCGTCAGCGACGAGAAGGTCTCACCCCGGGTGCCGGTCCTGCTGCCCGGTAGCGAATTCACGCTGTTGTGGGGCGGCGACGAAACACCGCGCTTCCCCGACGACGGATCGATGCCGAACTGGCACACCTACTTTCCGCCGATCGGCGGGTTCCGGTTCTCGATGTTCACGCTGCCGCCGGGCACCGCGGCTGCCGATGATCCCGAACAGCTCAGCGCCGACGAGGCGCTGGCCGACGCGGAGGCCAAGCTGCCCGGGCTACTGGGCTACATGGAGCTCGAGGACCCCGGCATGCACACCACCGACACCATCGACTTCGAGGTGGTGCTGGAAGGCACGGTGATTCTCGAACTCGACGACGGTGCGGAGGTCACTCTGCATCCGGGCGACACGGTGGTGCAGAACGGCACCCGACACCGCTGGCGCAACCCGGGTGACACCCCGGCTCGGCTGGCGCTGTTCGTCTGTGGCGCTCACCACGCCAACGTCAGCCGCGGCTAGCGCTGCTCGGCGAGCCACTTCTCGGCGCGCCTTTTCGACGCGCGGGACAGCCACGCGTCCTGGATCAGCTCTCGCAGCTCGTCGACGCTGATCTCACCGAGGTGGCCGGCCCGTACCAGCACCGAGAGGTGGCCGTCGAAGTGCGTGGTGGTGAAGAACGGCGACTCCGGATCCTGGGTCAGCGCCAGCTTGTCCGCCTCGGATTCGACCCAGATGGCGATGACGTCGGTGTAGCGCTCGCCGGTGTCGGGATCGAAGGCGTCAGGGCGTGGTGTGCGGAAGAACACGAACGACTTCCCGCCGACCTGATAGATCGGATTGGCCGCCTTCGATCCCTCGATCCGGGTCACGTGCGGCATCGCCATCGCGATCCGGTGGACGTCCTCGGCGGTGGCCCGACGCTCAGCCATGACGTTCCAGCCGGTGCAGCTCGACATCGCGCAGCGTGCCCCGGTGCACCGTTGCGGTCATGTACGTGCAGTACGGCTGACGGCGCCGGTCGGTGGGTGAACCGGGGTTGAGCAACCGCAGGCCCGTCCTCGCGGTGGTGTCCCACGGGATGTGGCTGTGGCCGAACACCAGCACATCGGTGTCGGGGTACTCGCGGGCCATCCGCGCCTCCCGGCCGGTCGAGGCACCGGTCTCGTGGGTGACGGTGAAACGTAGACCCTCCAGCACGACGTCGGCCCTGTCGGGTAGTCGCCGACGCAACTCTGGGCCGTCGTTGTTGCCCCAGCACCCCACCAGGCGCTGGGCCCGGGCTTGCAACCGGTCCAGCAGGGCGGGATCCATCCAGTCACCGGCATGGATCACCACATCGGCGTCGTCGACCTCAGACCACACCTGGGCGGGCAGGTCCTTGGCGCGGGAGGGGACGTGCGTATCGGCGATCAGCAGCAGGCGCACGCATTCCAGGGTAAGTCCGCAAGAAAAAGCGCGCCCGAAGGGATTCGAACCCCTAACCTTCTGATCCGTAGTCAGATGCTCTATCCGTTGAGCTACGGGCGCTTCGTCACTGCATATTCACTTGTTGAGCGGAGGCGAGAGGATTTGAACCTCCGGTCCCCGGTAAGGGGGACAACTCATTAGCAGTGAGTCCCATTCGGCCGCTCTGGCACGCCTCCCGACGTTTTCCGCCGCTGCGACAGAGTACACAGGGCCCACCGCGGGAAGCAAAGCAGATCAGCGGCAGCCCTAAACTGTTCGGGTGTCCGTGCGTCTGCGTCCCGAACTGGCCGACCTGCCTGCCTACACCCCGGGCAAGACGGTCCCCGGCGCCATCAAGATTGCCAGCAACGAGACGGTGCACGGCCCGCTGCCCAGCGTGCGCGCGGCGATCGAAGCGGCCATCGACGGCATCAACCGCTACCCCGACAACGGTTACGTCGAGCTCAAGGAACGATTGGCCAAGCACGTCAACTTCGCACCCGAGCACATCTCGGTCGGCTGTGGGTCGGTCAGCCTGTGCCAGCAGCTGATCCAGATCACCAGCACCGTCGGCGACGAGGTGCTCTACGGGTGGCGCAGCTTCGAGATCTACCCGCTGCAGGTCCGTACCGCCGGCGCCACACCTGTGCAGGTACCGCTGAGTGATCACACCTTCGACCTGGACGCGATGCTGGCCAAGGTCACCGATCGCACCCGGCTGATCTTCGTGTGCAACCCGAACAACCCGACCAGCACCGTCGTCGACCCCGACGCGCTGGCCCGCTTCGTCGCGGCTGTGCCGCCACACATCATGGTCGTGCTCGACGAGGCCTACATCGAGTACATCCGCGACGGTCTGGCTCCTGACAGCTTCGGGTTGGTCCGCGCCCACCGCAATGTTGTTGTGCTGCGCACATTTTCGAAGGCATACGGGCTGGCCGGACTGCGTGTGGGCTACGCGGTGGCCGACCCGGAGATCGTCTCGGCGCTGTCGAAGGTCTACGTCCCCTTCACCGCGACCAGCGTGTCGCAGGCCGCCGCGATCGCCTGCCTGGACGCCGCCGACGAACTCCTTGAACGCACGGACGCCGTCGTCGCCGAACGCGAACGGGTGTCCTCGGCGCTCCGCGACGCCGGCTACCAGTTGCCGCCCTCACAAGCCAACTTCGTCTGGCTGCCACTGGTAGGGCGCGCCCAGCAGTTCGCCGCTGACGCGGCCAACAACCGCATCATCGTGCGGCCCTACGGCGAGGACGGCGTCCGCGTCACTGTGGCCTCCCCCACCGAGAACGACGCCTTCCTCGAATTCGCCCGCACGTGGACAGGAACCCATTGATCACCGATGCCCGCACCACCTTCACCGAGTTGACGCAGCGCACCGGACCGCTCGACGACGCCGAACTCGACGCATTCTGGGCGACGCTGAAGCCGGCCACCATCGACTTCATGATCGGTCAGTGGAAGGGCGGCGAGTTCCACACCGGTCACCAGGCCAACGGCTTCATGGACAGGCTGAACTGGTTCGGCAAGACGTTCCATTCGGCCGACCACGCCATACCGCTGGTCTGCCTGGACACCGAAGGCAAACCGTTCTCCAACACCGAGGCCATGAACGGCGAGGCCAGCCTGTGGATGGAGGAGTTCCGCGGCGAGCTGGTGGCGTCGATGGTCTACGACGGCCGGCCGGTGCACGACCATTTCAAGGTCGTCGACGCCAACGCCGTCATCGGCATCATGAACGGCAAGGGCGCACTCGACACCCGCTCCGGCACGCCCCGCCACCTGTATTTCTATCTCGAACGGGTGGCGCCGCCTATCGTGGCGGGATGAGAACGCACGCACGGGTCGTCGCGGCGACGCTGATCGGCCTGTTCTTCGCGATCGGCCTGACGACCGCGTGCACCCGGACCACCGAGGGCGTCGTCGCTCAGACGACCCAACCCGGCCCGCCGCTGACGACAGCCCCGCGGACGACCGCGCCGCGTGCACCGTCGCTGCCGGGACTGCCCGACTTCACCATCCCGAACATTCCGCTGCCGACCCGCGGCACCAATGTCCCTCAGGTGCCCGCGCCGGCCAACTCGCTGACCATGGAGTGTCGGGAGTTCAACGGGCTCGACGAGGCGACCAAGCGCGCGGTGGTGCAGAAGATCATCGAGGAGAACGGCACCGTGTTCGGGTCCGAAGGGTCGTTTCTCGAACAGATCCTGGCTGACACCGGCTGCCAGCTGATGCCGACCGCGAGGGTCAGCGAGGTCCTGCTGGCATCGATGCCGGGGTGACTGGCTAGCCTTTCGCACCATGAGCAGCTCGTATGAATCGGTCACCGTCGACATCGCCGATCACATCGCCGAGGTCACACTGATAGGTCCCGGCAAGGGCAACGCCATGGGCCCGGCGTTCTGGGCCGAGATGCCGGTGGTGTTCGGCGAGCTCGACACGAACCCCGACGTCCGGGCCATCGTGCTAACCGGGTCCGGCAAGAATTTCAGCTACGGTCTGGACCTGCCCGCGATGGGTGACACGCTGGGCTCGATGATGACCGACGGGTCGTCGTCGAAACCGCGCGCCGACTTCCACCAGCGGCTGAAGACCATGCAATACGCGATCACCGCGGTCGCCGACTGCCGTACCCCGACCATCGCCTCGGTACACGGCTGGTGCATCGGCGGCGGTGTGGACCTGATTTCCGCGGTGGACATCCGCTACGCCAGTGCCGACGCGAAGTTCTCGGTGCGCGAGGTCAAGCTCGCCATCGTCGCCGATGTCGGATCGCTGGCCCGGCTGCCCTACATCCTCAACGACGGGCATCTGCGCGAGCTCGCGCTGACCGGCAAAGATATCGACGCGACGCGCGCCGAGAAGATCGGCCTGGTCAACGACGTGTACCCGGATCCGGCGGCGTCGCTGGCCGCCGCCCGCGCCACCGCCGCCGAGATCGCCGCCAATCCGCCGCACACGGTGCACGGCGTCAAGGACGTGCTCGATGAGCAGCGCACCGCAGCGGTCGCCGCGAGCCTGCGCTACGTCGCGGCATGGAACTCGGCATTCCTACCGTCGAAGGACCTCACCGAGGGCATCCAGGCGATGTTCGAGAAGCGGCCGCCGAAGTTCACCGGCGAATAGCTCGCCGGGAGTGCGCTGGTGGCGGTTGGTGCCGTCGAGAGTGCGCTGGTGGCGGAAAAACGCCCCTCAGACTCAATCGGTCGTTGCAACACCTGATTGTTGAGGGGTGTTGTTCGATGGGGTGGAGTCATCTCGGTGGCAAAGGCGTTCCGGACTCGGTGCGTGAGAGCTTCGATGTGGCGTTGAGGTCGGGATTGGCGCCGACGGCAGCGGCAACAGTGGCTGGCGTTTGTGGTGCGACCGGCCGTAGGTGGGCGAGGGAGGCTGGTTACAAGCCCGATCCGCGGCACTGTGGCACTCGGTACTCGCCCGCGGTGCGAGCGGCGTTTTGGGCGGCGATGCATGACGGGGCCACCGTCGTGGCCGCGGCGGTGGCTGCGGGCGTGTCGGAGAATCAGGCACGACGCTGGGTCGCTCAGGCTGGTTATGTGCCCCTGACCCCTGTCGCTGCCAACGACGACGCCGATGCCGCCCGAGACCTCGATAGCCTACGTCGGCGCGGCCGGCTGACGTTTGACCAGCGGTGGCGCCTGGAGCGGCTGCTGGCCGCCGGGGCGACGGTAGCTCAAGCCGCTGACGCGTTGGGCCGGGACCGGTCGACGATCTACCGCGAATGTGCCCGTGGAGCCACCCCCAGCGGGTACCGGGCTGGCGTGGGCCATGACGTCGCTGCCATTAACACTAAGCGGCCCAAGAAGCGCAAGCTCGAGACTGCTTCTGTGCTGTTGGACGAGGTCGTGACACGCTTGAAGCGGCGCGACAGCCCAGAACAGATTGCGGGCCGGTTGCGCCTTGATTTCCCCGACGATCCGGAGATGTGGGTGTCCCACGAGACGATCTATCAAGCCCTCTATGTTCAACCCCGTGGGGAACTGGCACGCCTGATCAAGCAGGCACTTCGGTCCGGTCGAACTCACCGAAAACCTCAGGGCCGCAAAACCAACGAGAGCCGCGGCCAAATCAAAGACATGATCAATATCAGCGAGCGTCCCGCCGAGGCTGATGACCGCGCAATCCCCGGGCACTGGGAAGGGGACCTCATCCTGGGTAGCACCGCCTCAGCCTCAGCGATCGGCACCATGGTCGAACGGACCACCGGGTTTGTCATGCTGCTGCACCTGCCCGGTGATCGCACCGCAGCCACCCTGGCCGAGGCGATGAGTGCCAAAATCCCCGAGATCCCGGAGATCCTGCGCCGCTCGTTGACCTGGGACCAGGGCAAGGAAATGGCCCTACACACCCAGATCACCCAGGCCACCGGCCTGCCCATCTACTTCTGCGACCCCCACAGCCCCTGGCAGCGCGGCACCAACGAAAACACCAACGGCCTCCTACGCCAATACTTCCCCAAAAGCACTGACCTGTCGTTCTACGGTCCAGGCTGGCTCGACCAAGTCGCCGCCGAGCTCAACTCCCGTCCCCGCAAACGCCACGGCTGGCGCACGCCCGCAGAAGAACTCGACCGTCTACTCTCAGACCCGTCCACATTTGTTGCAGCCACCGCTTGAATCCGGCCCCTGGATTCCGCCCTGGTTGCACGGTCGCCGACGGGGGCCGACGGGCGACGGGGACACACGCTGGCCGCGGGGTTCAGCGGCCCGCGGTTTCCGGCAAGGCCACCGCACTGACCAAGCTCACCAGAGCCAAGGTGCCCATCATCAACGCGACGGCCCAGCCTCCCAGAGAGTGCAGCAAAAGCGGCGAGAGCACCGGGGTGAGCGCGCCGCCGACGACCGATCCCAGGGTGTGCGACAGCGCCGCGCCGGTGTAGCGGTACTGCGGCGCGAAGATCTCGGGCAGGAATGCGGCCAGGGGCCCCATGCAGACCCCGACCAGCGCGTAGGTGACCATGATCGCGGCGACGAACACCGCCCGGATTTCCGACTCCACCAGCGGAAACAGCACGATGGACCACGGCACCGCCAGGGCGAACCCGGTCGCGATGACGCGCTTGCGCCCGCGGGTGTCGCTGAGCATCGCCGAGGCCGCAGCGAAGCCCACCGCGCAGACCCCGCCGAGCACCCCGGTCAGCAGCACCAGGTTGGTCGAGTAGTCGAGATGATCGGTGGCGTAATGGGTGAAGAACGTGCCGGCCTGGAACACCAGCATCGGTGCGCAGATCGCCACCCCGGCAGCCAGCAGCAGCTGATGCCCCTGCCGCCGCACCAGAGCCGCGAGCGGGGTGGCGGGGCCGGGGGTTTCCCCGGTGACGGCAGGTGGATCCTCGACGCGCAGCCGGATGTACAGCGCGATGGCGATGAGCAGCGCCGACAGCAGGAACGGGACGCGCCAGCCCCATTGCAGGAACGCCTGGCTGTCCGTACCGAAGCTCACATGCACCAGCAGGAACACCAAGTTGGCCGCCACCAGAGCAGTGCCCAGTCCGAGCTGGGTGAACATGCCGTAGAACCCGCGTCGCTGCGCCGGGGCGTTCTCGGCGCTGAGCAACACCGCGCCCGCCCATTCACCACCGACGGCGAAGCCCTGCATCAGCCGCAGCGTGATCAGTAGCAGCGGTGCGGCGATGCCGATGGACGCGGTGCTGGGAATCAGTCCCACGCCGACAGTGGCGATGCCCATCAGCATCAGCGTCACCACCAGGGTCTGCTTTCGACCGATGCGGTCACCGAAGTGGCCGAACACCGCCGCTCCGACCGGTCGCGCCAGGAACGCCGCCGCGAACGCGCCCAGTGCGGCCGTCGTCGCCATCAGGTGCCCCAAGTGCGGGAAGAACACCGTCGGGAACACCAGCGCGGCTGCAGTGCCGTAGATGAAGAAGTCATAGAACTCGATGGCTGATCCGACGTATCCCGCCAGCGCGATCCGGCGAAGCGACGGAGCCGCCGTGGAATGAGTCATGGCGTTGATCGTCGCGCCACCGAAGCCGACGGTCATCGGGCGATCGGGGGGCCCTGCGGCGGAATCCCGTTGTCCCCCAATCGGTGGACGTTTCCGTGGCGTCGACGTTCGGCGAGGTGTCGGAGCCGGTAGCTAGCATCGCCTGATGCCGCTGGCCGACGAACTGATCAACGAGACCACTGCGGCGGCGCTGACGGTGGCCATCACCGCTGCCGCGCCAGGAGCACCTTTGACCACACTGCGTGCCGCAGGCCCCGCCCTGGTGTCGCTGCCGCTGCGGGCGCGCGCGGACCTTTTGCGCGACGCCCTGCTGACCGACATCCCGGGCGACTTCGCCGCGCTGGCAGCCGTGGTGCGGGCAGCGCGAGACGGCGCCGCTCCGTTCGAGGGCTGGATGATCTGGCCGGTGTCGACCGCGGTCGCTGCCCGGGCCGTGAGCGACGATGACAGTGACACGTTCGACAACGCGATGTCTCTGCTCGCCGACCTGACCGGACGGTTCAGTGCGGAGTTCGCGATCCGCACCTTGTTGCGCCACGACCTCGACCGCGCGTTGGAAATCATCAGCTCGTGGACCAGCTCCTCGGATCCGGCGATCCGCCGGTTGGCCTCGGAGGGGACCCGGCCGTACCTGCCGTGGGCGATTCGAATTCCGCAGCTCGCGGCCAGGCCGGGGGTCACGGTGCCGATCCTCGACTCGCTCTACCGCGATGCGGATCCGGTGGTGCGGCGCTCGGTGGCCAATCACCTCAATGACCTCAGCCGCGACCATGGCGATCTCGTCGTCGATACCGCGCGACGCTGGCAGGCCGCTCCGGCCCCCGACGGCAGCACGACCGCGGTCGTCAGACACGGACTGCGCACCCTGGTCAAGCGTGGCCACCCGGCCGCCTTAGAGCTCTTGGGATTCCCTGCGGTCAGAGTCGCGATCGACGGACCCCTGCTGGAGCAGACGACCGTTCCGTTCGGCGGCAGCATCACATTCACGGCGACGATCAGCAACGACGGTGACGAGCCCGCTCGGTTGGCTATCGACTACGCGGTGCACCACCGCAAGTCCAACGGCGCGCAATCCCCGAAGGTGTTCAAGTGGACCACCCGGACCCTCGGCCCGGGTCAACGCATAACCCTCAGCAGGGAACACTGGTTTCGGCCGATCACCACGCGGCGCTATCATCCCGGGGTACATGCCGTCGACATCCGGGTGAACGGAATAACCTCCACCCGAACCGCTTTCGAGCTCCTGCCGGAATGAATCATAGAACTCGTCGGGACCTACCACGCGTTTCGAACATCGATCGGTCGGGAAAAGCCGGTTCATGTCACACAATCACGATCGTGGCCCGGTGTTCGACGGTGTTCGCATCGGCAGGCCGGCCACCGGCGCCCTCATCGACGCCGGCTACCACACCTTGGCCGATCTTCCAGAGGATCTGGCAGGCCTGCAGAGTATCCACGGTGTGGGGCCACGGGCCATCGATATCCTCGCCCGAGCGCGAGCCGACCGCAGACAGCCGCCCTGATCTGTCGGACTCACCGCGCGGGCGCCGGCAATCGCCAAGCACCGCGGGCACTCGGCAATCAACGGGACCGGACGATCGAGCCCGGAAGGCAAAGCCCGGCCGCTGTTCGGAAAGTTGTTCACGCGATGTTGACGTCGGCCGGCATGCGGGCCGACGGCAACCGGCGTACACCTTGTGCATGGATTCGATGCTGGAGTACGACCTGGTAGTCATCGGTTCCGGCCCCGGTGGGCAGAAAGCAGCCATCGCGGCCGCCAAACTCGGCAAGTCGGTCGCTGTGGTGGAACGTGGCCGCATGCTCGGCGGTGTTTGTGTCAACACCGGCACCATCCCGTCGAAGACGCTGCGCGAAGCCGTGGTCTACCTGACCGGGATGAGCCAGCGCGAACTCTACGGTGCCAGCTACCGGGTCAAGGAGAAGATCACCCCCGCCGACCTGCTCGCGCGCACCACCCACGTCATCACCAAGGAACAGGACGTGGTGCGGTCCCAGCTGATGCGCAACCGGATCGACCTGGTCCAGGGGCACGGCCGATTCCTCGACCCCCACACGGTGCTCGTCGCGGAGCCCCATCGCGGTGAGCGCACCACCGTCACCGGCGAATACGTCGTCATCGCGACCGGAACCAAGCCGGCCCGGCCCGCCGGAGTGGAGTTCGACGACGAACGGGTGCTCGACTCCGACGGCATCCTGGATCTGAAGACGCTGCCGTCGTCGATGGTGGTTGTCGGAGCGGGAGTGATCGGCATCGAGTACGCCTCGATGTTCGCCGCGCTCGGGACCAAGGTCACCGTCGTCGAGAAGCGCGACACCATGCTCGACTTCTGCGATCCCGAGATCATCGAGTCGCTGAAGTTCCACCTGCGCGACCTTGCCGTGACGTTCCGGTTCGGTGAGGAGGTCACCGCGGTCGACGTGGGCTCCTCCGGCACCGTGACCACCCTGGCCAGCGGCAAGCAGATTCCGGCCGAAACCGTCATGTACTCGGCCGGCCGCCAAGGCCAGACCGACGACCTCGACCTGGCCAGCGCCGGGCTGGAATCGGACCACCGCGGCCGGATCTTCGTCGACGACAACTACCAGACCAAGGTCGACCACATCTACGCCGTCGGGGACGTCATCGGATTCCCGGCGTTGGCCGCGACGTCGATGGACCAGGGCCGGCTCGCCGCCTATCACGCTTTCGGCGAACCGAGCAAGGGGATGACCGAGCTGCAGCCGATCGGCATCTACTCCATCCCGGAGGTGTCCTATGTGGGGGCCACCGAGGTGGAACTGACCAAGAATGCGGTGCCCTACGAAGTCGGGGTGTCCCGCTACCGCGAACTGGCCCGCGGGCAGATCGCCGGAGACTCCTACGGGATGCTCAAACTGCTTGTCTCCACAGAGGATCTCCGGCTGCTCGGTGTGCACATCTTCGGCACCAGCGCCACCGAGATGGTGCACATCGGTCAGGCCGTGATGGGCTGCGGGGGCACCGTCGAGTACCTCGTCGACGCCGTGTTCAACTATCCGACGTTCTCGGAGGCCTACAAGGTCGCCGCGCTGGACGTGATGAACAAGCTGCGCGCGTTGAGCCAATTCCGCGTCTGAAGCACCCGAAAGCGGCCCACAGGATCTCGTCGCCGGCCGTCGTGGACGAGCGGTCGGTCGCCCGCCGTCAGGGCACCGGCGGCAGTAGCCGTTCCACCACATCCCGGGGGAGCAGCCCCGCGGGCGCGAAGCGTCGGGCCGCCTCCACGAACTGCGGTGCGGTGGCGCCGAGTTGCTCGACGATCTCCCGCGCGGCATCCTCCCGTCCGGCCAGGGCCGCGACGACCGCCCGCCACAGCGCCTGGTCGGGCTCGAGTACGGGGTCTTGTGGGCGCAGTTCCTCCAATTGGCGGTCGGCCGTGTGCGGGTCCCCGTTCAGCGCCAGCTGGAAGGCGCCGACTACCCGCTGGTAGCGCTCCCACTTGGTGGTCAGGCGGTCGAGCTCGGTGACCGGGTCGGTGGAGTCGTCGACGCGCAGGTCCATCACCCGGTCGTGCCAGGGTCGCCCCGTGGTGTTGGCGCGGACCACCGTGACCGCGGCCGACCGGCGCCCCCGGAAATCACCCCCGGCATCCTCGGCGGCGTGCAGGGCTCGCAGCAGCCGCTGGGTGAGCGGCTCCGGCCGCGACTCGAAAGACTTCCGCATGGCCTCCCACACGTCCGGCGAGACAACCATGTTGGCCAGAGCGGCGCATTCCTCGCCCACGACGTGGCCAGCCTCGGCGACACAGCCATCGCCGGTGTAGACGGCCACTTCTCCCGTGACGGTCAGGACGGCGACCTGTCGCCGCTCCGGATGCGGATCCACGCTGCGCAGGGCGGTCAACGCCTCCTCGGCGGTGAACCCACCGCGCAGCAGGTCGAGGCCGACGTCGCCGTACATGGGCTCGGCCATCGACTGGGTGGCGATGACACCGTGACCGGGCAGTGCGAACGGCACGCTGCTGCCGACGGCGAACGCCTGTGATTGGGTGGCGACACCCATTTCCCCGGTGTCGGCGTCACGGCCGATGATTGAGTACGTCACCCGTGAGCACTACCCGGTCCCTGGTGTATTACACCGCTCCCGAGGCGGCGTGCCCAATTGCGTCAGCGTGCGCAGGGCGAGCGCGATCCAGGCTTCGAAACGGTTGCGCAAGAGCGGTGGCGGAGGTGTGTGAAACCACGACATAGGTGACAGATGAGTCGCGTCATGGGTTACACCTGCAAGAGTCCTCGATGAGTCGCGTCATAGGTGACAGTCGTGGTCCATGTCCAAAGCGCGTGTGGTCGTCCTCGAAGTCACCAGCGGCCACCTGACAGTCACCGAAGCGGCAAACCAGTACGGGCTGTCGCGCCAACACATCTACCGGCTGCTCGCCCGCTACCGCGACGGCGGCCTGGCGGCTGTCGACGCCCGCTCACGGCGCCCGACCAGCAACCCTCGCGCCGTGTCCGACGACGTCATCATCGCCATCGTCACGCTGCGCGAAGCGCTGACCGCCGACGGCCTCGACGCCGGACCCCTGACCCTGCAGTGGCATCTGGGCCAACGTGGGCTGCCGGTGCCCTCAACCTCGACCATCCGGCGCATCCTGCACCACCACGGCCTCATCACCGCCCAGCCGCGCAAGCGTCCTAAAAGCTCCTACCGGCGCTTTGAAGCCTCCCAGCCCAATGAATGCTGGCAATCCGACTTCACCCACTGGGCCCTGGCCGACGGCACTGACACCGAGATCTTGTCCTGGCTCGACGACTGCTCTCGCTACCTGCTGACCTGCACCGCCTACCCCCGCGTCACCGGCGCAGACGTCGTGGCCAGCTTCACCGACACCGCCGCCACCCACGGACTGCCCGCCGCCACGCTGACCGACAACGGCGCGGTCTACACCTCACGATTCACCCACGGCCACAACGACTTCGAGCGCCTCCTCAACAGCCTCGGCGTCACCCAAAAGAACGGCCGCCCAGGCCACCCGCAAACCCAAGGAAAGATCGAACGCTTCCACCGAACCCTCAAGCTCTGGCTCAGCCAACACCAGCGCCCCTCGACACTGGCTGAGCTACAACAGCTGCTCGACACCTTCGCCATGATCTACAACACCGAGCGTCCCCACCGCGCCCACCGCCACAGCGCCACACCGCACACCGTCTACCACGCCCTGCCCAAAGCCCACCCCGCCGGCGTCACCGAGCACTTCCGTATCCGCCACGACACCGTGGACCAATTCGGCAAGCTCACCCTGCGCTACAGCAGCCGCCTACACCACCTCGGCATCGGCCGCCAACACGCCCACACCCCAGTCCTGATCCTCGTGACCACCCAAACCGTCACCGTCATCAGCAAAACCAGCCACCAACTCATCGCCAGCCACCACATCGACCCCGACCGCAACTACTGGCGCAACCAACAGAAAAACCCCGGCCGATGGCCGGGGCAATCTGTCACCGATGACGCGACTCAGGTGTAACCGATGACGCGACTCATCACAAGAGCGGTGGCGGAGGGATTTGAACCCCCGGACGGTGTTAGCCGTCTCTCGCTTTCAAGGCGAGTGCATTAGGCCGCTCTGCCACGCCACCGCGGGACAGTCTAGACGCGGCCGAGCTTGGCGGCCGTGCCCCCGGCGGTCAACCCGGCGCTGATGCGTCGGCAATTCTCGCCCATCGCCACCACCTGGGGCCGCGACAGCCGATCCAAGAAGTGCGCCCGAACCCCGGCGCCGTAGGTCTGCATGGCCGCGGCCAACGCGTCGCGGCCTTCGGGGGTGATGCTGGCCAGGACTCCTCGACCGTCGTCCGGGCTCGCGCCGCGCACCACCAGCTTCTGCATCTCGAGCCGGTGGATCTGGCGCGTGACCCGACTCGGCAGCGACATCAATGCCTCGGCCAGATCCCCCATGCGCGCCGAACCGGTCACCGACTTGGCGAGCAGATCCAGTAGTCGGACGTCGTTGAGGGTGAGCCGGTGTTCATCCACCAGCGATCGGTTCATCGTGGCGTAGAGCCTCAACGCGGCGTCGAGGAAGTTCTGCCATGCCTTCTGCTCCGCGATATCCAGTCCGGGCGTGTCACTTGCCGTGCGCCCCGCAATTGTCGACCCCACTGTTTCCCCCTCCCACCAGCACATAGTACGACCGGCCGAGCACTGCCGGTAGTGGGAAACGCTGACGTTTCCGCTGCGTAGTAGCGTTTGGTGGATGCACGCGATCGTGGCCCACAAGGGGCGGCTGAGCTGGCAGACGGTCCCCGACGTGTCACCTGGCACCGGAGAAGTGCTGATCAAGGTTGAGGCGGCCGGCGTCAACCGCGCCGACCTGCTGCAAGCCGCCGGTAAGTATCCGCCACCACCGGGTGCCAGCGAGATCATCGGCCTTGAGGTGTCCGGGACGATAGCGGCCGTCGGCGACTCGGTCACCGACTGGACGCCGGGCCAACAAGTGTGTGCGCTGCTGGCCGGCGGCGGTTACGCCGAATACGTCTGTGTGCCAACGGGTCAGGTGCTCGACGTGCCCTACGGAGTCGCGCCGGCACACGCTGCCGCGCTGCCCGAAGTGGCGTGCACGGTGTGGTCCAATCTGGTGATGACCGCCGGGCTGCGCGCGCCCCACTTGGTGCTGTTGCACGGCGGCGCAAGCGGAATCGGCACGCACGCAATACAGGTCGCGCGTGCGCTGGGCTGTCGCGTCGCCGTCACCGCGGGGTCGCGCAACAAGCTGGATCTGTGCGCCGAACTGGGCGCCGAGATCACGATCGACTATCAGAACGAGGACTTCGTCGAGGTGATCCGCAATGCCGGCGGCGCCGACGTGATCCTCGACATCATCGGCGCGGCATACCTGGATCGCAACGTCGACGCACTCGCCGACGATGGGCGGTTGGTGATCATCGGGATGCAGGGCGGGGCAAAGGCCGACCTGAACATCGCCAAGCTGTTGGCCAAGCGCGGCGGTGTCTTTGCCACCGCGCTGCGGGCTCGGCCCGTCGGCGGGGCCTCCGGCAAGAGCGCGATCGTGACGCAGGTCAGCGAACAGGTGTGGCCGCTGATCGCCGACGGTCAGGTACGCCCGGTGATCGGAGCGGAGTTCCCGATCACCGAAGCGCAGGCTGCTCACGAACTGCTCGGCTCCGGCGACGTGTCGGGGAAAATACTTCTGCGCGTATCTGATTGAAGCAGTGGTTAACCCAGCGAGGCCAGCGCCCGCACCAACTGATCGACCTCGGCCATGGTGCTGTAGTGGGCCAGGCCGATGGTCACCGCGCCACCGATGTCGTCGACACCGATGAGGTCGAGCACGCGGGAGTTGGCATTGGCGATCGCGAGGATTCCGTTGTCGGCGAGCCGCTGCACCACCCGCGGCGCGGGCACATTGCCCACCGCGAAACTGACCACCGGAATGCGTACCTCGGGAGAACCGAGCACCACCACCGTCGGCAGTGACCGCAGCGAGGTCAACAGGTAGTCGAACAAGCCGCTGAGGTATCCGGCGGCCGACCGCATCGATATCTCGAGCCGCTCCCGTCGCGAACCCTGCGCTGAATCATCGAGTGCAGCAAGGTATTCGACACTGGCTACGACGCCACCCAAAAGTCCGAACTGGGGTGCGCCGACCTCAAGCCGCGCTGGGCCGCTCGCGTGCGGATCCAGCGCGATCGATCCGAGCCCGTCCAGCAGCGACGGATCCCGGAATGCGAGTGCTCCGATCGGCGGACCACCCCACGCCTGCATGTTGACCGCAACGACATCGGCGTCGACGTCGTCGATGTCGAACAACCGATAAGGGGCCCCCGCCGAGTGATCGACGACGACCAGACCGCCGACCTCATGAACCAGCTTGGTGACCTCACGCAGCTCGGTGACCGTCCCCAGGGTCGACGACGCCGACGTGATGGCGACCAGACGGGTAGGCCGGGTCACCAGGTTTTCCCACTGCCAGGTCGGCAGGTCACCGGTCTCGATGTCGACCTCGGCCCACTTGACCTTCGCGCCATACCGGTTCGCCGCACGCAGCCACGGCGCGATGTTGGCCTCATCGTCGAGCCTGGTGACGACGAGCTCGTAGCCCAATCCGACCCGGCTGGACGAGGCGTCGGCCAGCGCGGTCAGCAGTAGCGCTCGATCGGCGCCCAGAACCACACCGGCGGGGTCGGCATTGACCAGATCAGCGACCGCCTGGCGCGCGGCGGCCAATACCGCGGCGCTCCGCCGCGAGCCGGGGTGCGGGCTGTTCACCGTCGGCATCGAGCCACGGAACGCCGTCGACACCGCACGCGCCACCGTGTCGGGAAGCAGCATCCCGTTCTGAGCATCCAGATGCACCCAGCCATCGCCCAACGACGGGTGCAGACCTCGCACCCGGGCGACGTCGTATGCCATGCCAGCCCACCTTAGTGCGTGAAGGAACCCCGTCGACCCGCCCGATCGGCGGAAGACCAGCGGATTCCAGACCTCGCTGTCAGTGCCCGCTGTACCCGTCAACGGGCTGTCTGGGCAGCCATACTAGTCGAGGTGGCGCACCGGCCGGAGCGCTACTCCCGATGTCGTTGCTGGTCAACGCCTTGTTGATACGTCGAGGCAGCTGAACGCAGATCTTGAAGGTCGACACGGCGTTGCGAGCCCGACGGTGGCGACGGCTGGAGGCGGCGTGTCGGCCGGGTCCCGGTGGAAAAAACACGGCCGTGGGAGAAGATCGACGTCGACAATGATGGGTCGCGGGCGGGTCGCGGGCAGGTCGACCGCGAAGAGCACGAGACGCTGAGGCACTCTAGGACCATGACGAGCAACACCGACGACGACAACATCGAGATCATCGGCGGCGATCAGGACGGCTCCGACGAGGGGCGGGACTCCGATGGCCGGTCGCTGACCGACCTGGTGGAGCAGCCAGCCAAGGTCATGCGGATAGGCACGATGATCAAACAGCTCCTCGAAGAGGTACGGGCGGCACCCCTCGACGAGGCGAGTCGCGGTCGGCTGCGCGACATCCACCGCACCAGCATCAGCGAGCTGGAGGACGGTCTGGCACCCGAGCTGCGCGACGAACTCGAACGGCTCACGCTGCCGTTCACCGAGGACGCCGTACCCTCCGACGCCGAGCTGCGGATCGCGCAGGCCCAGCTGGTGGGCTGGCTGGAAGGTCTGTTCCACGGCATCCAGACCGCGCTGTTCGCTCAGCAGATGGCCGCCCGCCAGCAGCTGGAGCAGATGCGTCAGGGCGCGCTGCCGCCCGGCCCGGCCATGCCGGGGCAGCGCGGCACACCGGGCCATCCCGGCACCGGCCAATACCTGTGAGACCCGGCGTGGCCAGTCCGTCCGAACCGTCGATCGAGACCCACAATGCCTGGGTCGAGTTCCCGATCTTCGATGCCAAGACCCGCTCGTTGAAGAAGGCCTTTCTCGGCAAGGCAGGCGGCACCATCGGGCGCAACGAGTCGAATGTGGTGGTTATCGAAGCTCTGCGCGATATCACCATGTCGCTGAAGATGGGTGACCGTGTCGGTCTGGTCGGGCACAACGGAGCCGGGAAGTCGACGCTGCTGCGCCTGCTGTCTGGCATCTACGAGCCGACTCGCGGCGTGGCGACCGTGCGCGGCCGGGTCGCTCCGGTGTTCGATCTGGGTGTCGGAATGGACCCGGAGATCTCGGGCTTCGAGAACATCATCATCCGGGGTCTGTTCCTCGGACAGACCCGCAAACAGATGATGGGCAAGATCGACGAGATCGCCGAGTTCACCGAGCTGGGCGATTACCTGTCGATGCCGTTGCGCACGTATTCCACCGGTATGCGCGTGCGGCTGGCGATGGGCGTGGTCACCAGTATCGACCCGGAGATCCTGTTGCTCGACGAGGGTATCGGCGCGGTCGACGCAGAATTTCTCAAGAAAGCCCAGACGCGGCTGGCCAGTCTGGTGCAGCGCTCCGGAATCCTGGTTTTCGCAAGCCATTCCAACGAGTTCCTGGCCCGGCTGTGCAACACCGCCATGTGGATCGACCACGGCACGATCAGGATGGAAGGCGGCATCGAGGAGGTGGTGCGCGCTTACGAGGGTGAGGACGCCGCCCGTCATGTGCGCGAGGTGTTGGAGGAGACCGCACGCAGTGAGTGAGATGATCTGCACGGTCGTCGTCACTCACCGCCGTCCCGACGAACTGGCAAAATCCCTGGACGCCATCGCCGCACAGAGCAGACGTCCCGACCATCTGATCGTCGTGGACAACGATTACTCCGACGACGGAGACTCCCGGGTCGGTGATCTGGTGACCGGACAGCCGATGCCCACCACCTATCTCGGTTCGCGGCGCAACCTCGGCGGTGCGGGAGGGTTCGCGCTGGGGATTCTGCACGCACTGGCTCTGGGCGCGGACTGGGTCTGGTTGGCCGACGACGACGGCAGACCTCAGGACCCTGATGTGCTGGCCACGCTGCTGGAGTGTGCTCAGCGACACGGGCTGGCCGAGGTGTCACCGATGATCTGCGACCTCGACGACCCGCAGCGCTTGGCATTCCCGCTGCGACGCGGACTGGTGTGGCGGCGCCGGGTCAGCGAACTACGCACCGACGCAGCGCTTCCGGATTTCATGCCCGGCATCTCACACCTGTTCAACGGAGCCCTGTTCCGCGCCGCCACACTGGAGGCGGTGGGGGTCCCCGACTTGCGACTGTTCATGCGCGGCGACGAGACTGAGATCCACCGAAGGTTGCAACGCAGTGGGTTACCGTTCGGGACGTGCCTGAACGCGGTGTACCTGCACCCACAGGGCAGCGACGAGTTCCGCCCGATCCTTGGCGGCCGGATGCACACGCAGTATCCGGACAACGCGTCCAAGCGGTTCTATACCTATCGCAATCGTGGTTATCTGCAGTCCCAACCCGGCATGCGAAAGCTGGTCCCCCAGGAGTGGCTGCGCTTCGGTTGGTATTTCCTGATCACCCGACGTGATCCGGCCGGGCTGCGGGAGTGGATGAGATTGCGTGGTCTGGGCCGCAGGGAGAGATTTGGGGGCGAGCGCAGCGACGGGAAGAGATTCGGGAGCCAGCGATGACGATCATGGATGCCGCGGCGCAGTCGAGAACGTTCACCCGCGCCTGGGGAGATCTGGTCGAGGGTTTCCGCAAACGGGAGCTGTGGCTGCACCTGGGTTGGCAGGACATCAAGCAGCGTTACCGCCGCTCGGTGCTGGGCCCGTTCTGGATCACCATCGCCACCGGCACCACCGCCGTTGCGATGGGCGGGCTGTACTCGATGTTGTTCAAACTGGAGCTGTCCGAACACCTTCCCTATGTCACTCTCGGACTGATCATCTGGAACCTGATCAGCGCCTCCATCCTCGAGGGCGCTGACGTGTTCGTCTCCAACGAGGGTTTGATCAAGCAGCTGCCCACTCCGCTGTCGGTGCATGTCTATCGTCTGGTGTGGCGACAGATGCTGCTGTTCGCGCACAACATCATCATCTTCGTCATCATCGCGATCATCTATCCCAAGCCTTGGCAGTGGACCGACCTGACCTTCATTCCGGCGCTGGCCCTCCTCGCGATCAACTGTGTCTGGGTCGCTTTGTGTTTCGGCATTCTGGCCACTCGATACCGCGACATCAGCCCGCTGTTGGCCAGCATCGTGCAATTGCTGTTCTTCATGACGCCGATCATCTGGAACGAGTCCACGCTGCAAGCGCAGGGGGCCGGCGGGTGGGCCAAGATCGTCGAGCTCAATCCGCTGCTGCACTACCTGGACATCGTGCGCGCGCCGCTTCTGGGCGCCGAGCAGGAGCTGCGGCACTGGTTGGTGGTCATCGGGTTGACAGTGCTCGGTTGGACATTCGCCGCCCTGGCAATGCGCAAGTACCGGGCACGGGTGCCCTACTGGGTGTGAGCGGTCAGCTGACCGTTTCGTCCGCGTCGGGTTCAGGCCCGAACACGAAGCGCCGGCCCGTCATCGTCTGCGGGGTGATCCGGACGAACCGTGACTTCGCTGTGGCGACCCACGGGTAGAGCCCGGCTCGACGGGCTTCGGCCATTTCGGTTGAGCCTGCCAGCAGCCGGGCTTTCCCGCGCACCACGACGCTCCACCCCTCGACCACGTTGTGGTCATCAGCCTCGAACACGACGTACTCGTTGAGAACTGCGGTCAGCAGCTTGGTCCCCTCGGCGCTGCGGAACAGCAGGGTCTTGCCCTGCACGACGAAGTTGACCGGGAAGATCTCGGTCCACCCGTTGACGGTGGTGACCAACCTGCCCAGCGATACCCGAGCCAGACGATCCCAGCTTTCGGCCTCGGTCAGTTCGGTCACGGGTGCGTCGGAGGTGGTTGTCGCGTCCATGACGTCAATGATGAAAGTGGAGCAGACCGGCACGTAGGGTCCAATGGCACTTCTTCAACTGTGCCTAGCGGGGCGGTGGTGGCGTCTGGGCGACGGCGTTGATGCGGTTCCACGCGTTGATCGTGACGGCCATCGCGACCACCTGTCCGAGCTCACGATCGGAGAACTCGGCAGAGGCGCGGGCGTAGGTTTGATCGGAGACACCCCCGTGCCCGAGCACCGTGATCGCCTCGGTCAGCGCGAGCGCCGCGCGCTCGCGTGCGGTGAAAATGTCACCGGCTTCTTCCCAGGCCGCGAGGACGTCGAGTTTCTGTTCGCTGACCCCGCGCTTGCGCGCATCGCGGGTGTGCATGTCCAGGCAGAACGCGCAGCGATTGATCTGTGAGGCGCGAATCTTGATGAGCTCGGCCAGGTCGGGCTCGATGTCCTTGCCGGCGGCCGTCGACAGCGCCATCATCGCGTCGTAGAGCTCCGGGGAGGCCTTGTAGATCTTGAGGCGGGCCTGGCTCAGTGTCTGTGTCATGCCTGAAACGTTAGTGCCGGAATGTCCCACTTTGGTGGTTCAATCAGGATGTGAAATCATGGGCCAATTCGGGGGATCGTGATCTCCACCTGGAGTTGGATGGCTTGTTGGCACCGGGCACCCGGGGCACGAAGGATGCGCTGATCTCCGCACTGCGCGACGCCGCCCGGTCAGGCCGGTTACCCCCCGGCACCAGACTGCCGCCATCACGTGCACTGGCGGTCGATCTGGGCCTGGCCCGTAACACCGTCGCCGACGCCTATGCCGAACTCGTCGCCGAAGGGTGGCTGAGCTCCCGGCAAGGTGCCGGCACCTGGGTACTTCGCACCGCACGCCCCACCGCCCCGTCACGACCACGTGGGGCACGCGCCACGCCGGTCCACAACCTGATGCCCGGTTCACCGGACGTCGCACAGTTCCCGCGTAGCCAGTGGATCGCATGTACCCGCCGAGCGCTCTCTGACGCACCGAATGACGCTCTGAGAATGGGTGATCCACGGGGGCGTCCGGAACTGCGCCACGCCCTCGCCGATTATCTGGCGAGAGCCCGGGGCGTGCGCACCTCGGCCGAGTCGATCGTGATCTGCGCCGGCGTTCGACATGCACTCGAACTGCTCACACGCGTCCTGGGCGGCCCTATCGCGGTGGAAGCATACGGCCTGCACCTGTTCCGAGATGCGATCGCAGCCTGCGGAGAAACCACGGTGCCGATCAGTGTCGACGACAGTGGCGCCTGCATCGACGAACTCGATCTGATCGACGTGCCCGCCGTGTTGTTGACACCCGCCCACCACAATCCGCTGGGGATGGCCTTACCGGCGCACCGCCGCACGGCGGCGGTCGAGTGGGCGCAGCGCACCGAGGGCTTCATCCTCGACGACGATTACGACGGCGAATTCCGTTACGACCGTCAGCCTGTCGGCGCGCTGCAGGCACTGAGTCCATCGCGGGTCGCGTATCTGGGATCGACCAGCAAGAGCCTTTCGCCCGCGCTGCGGCTGGGATGGATGGTGCTGCCAGACGAATTGATCGACCCGGTCGTCAGCGCAGCTGGGGGACAACAGTATTACGTGAACGCGATCAGCCAGTTGACGCTGGCCGAGTTCATTGCTCTCATCCCTCGTTTGCTCGTTGGTGTTCTGATGGGTGTAACCGGACTGGTCGCGGGTTTCATCTCAGCTGGCAGAAATTGAGCTACCCATGGCCGGATCTTGATCCTCAAGCCAGCCTTGATGTGTTGATGGATCCCGAGAACGGTTGCGGGCGTGCATAAAACAAGAGGGGAGCACCTCTTTCGAGGCGCTCCCCTGCTGTTTGGCGTTGCGCGGGTGGCTATTTGACGGTGACGAAGTAGGTGCGCCCGGCCGGAACCTGAATGCGGTCATCGCCCTGGGCGTCCCACACCCACTGGGTGAACTGCGGGCCGGGCCGCACGGCCACCACCTCGGCCTGGGCCAGTGGGGTGTTGCCCTGGCGGCTGACGATGACCCGGTTGCCCTCGGCTTCCAGCGAGCTGATGGTGGCGCGGGCGTCCCCGCTGCCGGACGGTGCGGCTGCGGCGGCGCCGGCCAGCCCGATCGCGGCGGCCGACAGTCCGGCTGCGACGGCGGCGGTGGCGGTGATGGTGGTGAAGTTCTTCATGGTTCTCATCCCTCGTTCGGTCAGTTGGTGTTCTGATGTCTGTAACCGGACTGCTCGACGGTTTGATTTCACGTGGCAGAAATTGATCCACCACTGGCCGGATCTTGATTTTCGGAGGCCGAAGGCCCGGCCTCGCGAGGTCAATTCGCACACATGTGCGATGTGCCGGGTTCGGACGGGTGTGGTCGCTGCCAACGACGCACCTCCCTTCTGAGCACCCCGTAAGCTTCCCGGGTGGCCGAGCCCCCGATGTCACCGCAGCTGAGCCTCAGGACGCAGATCTGGCGGTTTCTGATCACCGGCGGATTGGCGGCAGTGGTCGACTTCGGTCTCTACGTCGCGCTCCTGCTGGCCGGCCTGCACGTCAATGTCGCCAAGACGATCGGCTTCATCGCGGGAACCACCACCGCCTATCTGATCAACCGACGCTGGACGTTCCAGGCACCGCCGAGCACCAAACGATTCGTCGCCGTGGTGACGCTCTACGGCATCACCTACGCCGTCCAGGTGGGTATCAATTACGTCTTCTACGTGGAGTTCGAGAACCAACCCTGGCGGGTGCCCGTCGCCTTCGTCATCGCTCAGGGCACGGCGACGGTCATCAACTTCATCGTCCAGCGCGCAGTGATCTTCCGGCTCCGCTGAACTGCCGGCGCTTAGCGGTACCCTCTGTGACGATGTTTGGCACCGATGTCCCGACGACCCCACGACGGCTGAGCGGCTGGGGTCGCACTGCGCCGACCGTGGCGCAGGTGCTCTCGACACCGGACCCCGAGGTGATCGTCAAGGCAGTAGTCCGGGCCGCAGAGCAACCCGGCCGTGGTGTACTCGCACGCGGCCTGGGCCGCTCCTACGGCGACAACGCGCAGAACGGCGGCGGTCTGGTGGTCGATATGACCACGCTCAACCGCATCCACTCGATCGACTCCGACGACGCGCTTGTCGATGTGGACGCCGGCGTCAACCTCGATCAGCTGATGCGCGCCGCCCTGCCGCTCGGTCTGTGGGTGCCGGTATTGCCCGGCACCCGGCAGGTCACCGTCGGTGGGGCGATCGCCTGCGATATCCACGGCAAGAACCACCACAGTGCCGGCAGCTTCGGCAACCACGTGCGGGCCCTCGATCTGCTGACCGCCGACGGCCAGGTTCGCCACCTGACCCCTGCCGGTCCCGACAGCGAACTGTTCTGGGCCACCGTCGGCGGCAATGGACTGACCGGGATCATCCTGCGTGCCACCATCGCCATGACCCCGACCGAGAGCGCCTACTTCATCGCCGACGGCGACGTCACCACCAGCCTCGACGAGACCATCGCTTTCCACAGCGACGGCACCGAGGACAACTACACCTACTCCAGTGCCTGGTTCGACGCCATCAGCGCGCCGCCCAAACTGGGCCGTGCGGTCATTTCCCGCGGTTCGCTGGCAACCTTGGACCAACTGCCGGCCAAGCTCCGCAAGGCACCGCTGAAATTCGATGCACCGCAGTACTTCACGGCACCGGACGTGTTTCCCAACGGGCTCGGCAACAAGTACATGTTCGGGGCGATGACCGAACTGTGGTACCGCATGGGCAAGACCTATCGCGGCAAGGCGCAGAACCTGACCCAGTTCTACCATCCACTCGACATGGTCGGGGAATGGAACCGGGCCTATGGCAAAGTCGGTTTCGCGCAGTACCAATTCGTCGTTCCGACCGAGGCCGTCGACGAGTTCAAGCGCATCATGGTCGACATCCAAGCCTCCGGTTTCCCGTCTTTCCTCAACGTGTTCAAGCTGTTCGGTCCGGGTAACCGAGCACCGCTGAGTTTCCCGATCCCCGGCTGGAACGTCTGTGTCGACTTCCAGATCACCGGTGGGCTCAACGCATTCCTCAACGATCTCGACAAGCGGGTGCTGGAATTCGGCGGGCGGCTGTACACCGCCAAGGACTCTCGCACCACCGCGGAGAACTTCCATGCCATGTATCCGCGCATCGACGAATGGATCTCGGTGCGCCGCGCCGTCGATCCGGACGGGGTCTTCGCCTCCGACATGGCCCGACGACTGGAGCTGCTCTAAATGGTTTTCGACGCGACAGGCAATCCGCAGTCGATTCTGCTACTCGGCGGAACATCCGAGATCGGCCTGGCGATCTGCGAACGCTACCTGCGCAACGCCAAAGCCCGCGTCGTGCTGGCCTGCATGCCCGGAGATCCGCTGCGCGACGCCGCCAAGAAGCAGCTCGAGGAGGCAGGGGCCAAAGAAGTCGAGGTGATCGACTTCGACGCCGTCGCGACCGACACCCATCCGGCCGTCGTCGCCCAGGCCTGGGCCGGCGGCGACATCGATGTCGCCATCGTCGCGTTCGGCCTTCTCGGGGACGCCGAAGAGCTCTGGCAGAACCAACGCAAGGCGGTGCAGATCGCCGAGATCAACTACACCGCCGCCGTATCGGTGGGCGTATTGCTCGGTGAGAAGATGCGCGCGCAAGGTTCGGGGCAAATCATCGCCATGAGTTCGGCTGCCGGAGAACGAGTCCGGCGCTCCAACTTCGTCTACGGTTCCACCAAGGCCGGGCTCGACGGCTTCTATCTCGGTCTTGGAGAAGCCCTGCGCGAGTTCGGGGTTCGTGTGCTGGTCATCCGGCCGGGACAGGTGCGCACCAGGATGAGCGCCCACGTCAAGGAAGCGCCGCTGACCGTCGACAAAGAGTATGTCGCCGAGCTCGCCGTGACGGCATCCGCCAAAGGCAAAGAGCTGGTCTGGGCACCGGGCACGTTCCGCTACGTGATGATGGTGCTGCGCCACATCCCCCGCCCGATCTTCCGCAAGCTCCCCATCTGATGCAGGGCCCCCTGGCCGTGCCGGTGCGAGTCGCGGGCCAGATGGTCGTCGCGACCGTCATCGCGGTGGTCGTCGGGGCGATCAGCCTGGTCGCAATCGGGCGTGTGGACTGGCCCGCCTACAACTCGTCGAACCAGCTGCACGCGTTGACCACGGTCGGTCAGGTCGGTTCCCTGGCCGGGCTGTTCGCCAGTGGACTGCTGTGGCGCCGCGGCCGAGAAACTCTCGCCCGGATCGGGGCGCTGGTGTTCCTCGCCGCGTTCTCGGTCGTGACGTTGGCGATGCCGCTCGGCGCAACCCGGCTCTACCTGTTCGGCATCTCCGTCGACCAACAGTTCCGCACCGAATACCTCACCCGCCTTGCGGACTCGGCGGCGCTGAACGACATGACCTACCTGGGGCTGCCGCCGTTCTACCCCGCGGGGTGGTTCTGGCTGGGCGGGCGGCTGGCCGCGCTGACCGGGACTCCGGCGTGGGAGATGTTCAAGCCCTGGTCGGTCATCTCGATCAGCATCGCCATCGTGCTGGCCTTGGTGTTGTGGGCCAACATGATTCGATTTGAGCACGCGCTGGTGGTGTCGACCGCGACCGCTGCTGCCGCGCTGGCCTACTCTCCCGCTGAGCCCTACGCCGCCATCATCGCGGTTCTGCTGCCCCCGGTGTTCGTCCTGGCCTGGTCGGGGCTGCGTGGAGCCAGCAGGCGCGACGGCTGGGCCGCAGTCGTCGGAACCGGCATCTTCCTCGGCGTGGCCGCGCTGTTCTACACCCTGCTGCTGGCCTATGCGGCACTGACCCTGACGGTGATGGCGGTGCTGGTTGCCGCGTCGCGCCGGCACTGGGAGCCGCTGGTGCGGCTGCTGGCCATCGCGGGTATTTCCGGGCTGATCGCGCTCATCACCTGGGGCCCGTTCCTGCTGGCGGCCGCACGCGGCACCCCGGCCGAGACCGGCACAGCCCAGCACTACCTGCCCAAGGACGGCGCCGAACTGTCCTTCCCGATGCTGCAGTTCACGCTGCTGGGCGCGCTGTGCATGTTGGGGACGGTCTGGCTGGTCGTTCACGCGCGCACCTCCACCCGGGCCGGCGATGTGGGGGCACCTCCCGCTCGCGGGGGACGCTCGCGCGAAGAGGGGACAGCCGGTGCGTTGGCCATCGCAGTGCTGACGGTCTACCTGTGGTCGGTGCTGTCGATGCTGACCACGCTGGTCGGCACCACGCTGCTGTCCTTCCGACTACAGCCCACGTTGACGATCCTGCTGGCCGCCGCCGGCGCGTTCGGCTTTTTGTGGGTCACCCGGGCAGCCGCGGCGCGCGTGCAACCGGCCAACGCCGGTCGGGTGGTCGCGGTGGCCACCACGATCGGTGCGCTCGGTGCGGTGACGTTCAGCCAGGACATCCCCGATGTGCTGCGTCCCGACATCGTCGTCGCCTACAGCGACACCGACGGCTACGGCGAGCGGGCCGACCGCAGGCCACCCGGCGCCGAGCAGTACTACAGCGAGGTCGACGAGCGCATCCGGGAGGTGACCGGCCGCCCGCGCACCGAGACCGTGGTGCTCACCGCCGACTACAGCTTCCTGTCCTACTACCCCTACTACGGCTTCCAAGGGCTGACCTCGCACTACGCCAACCCGCTGGCCCAGTTCACCGAGCGGGCCGCCGCGATCGAGGAATGGGCTGAGCTCGATGACGCCGACGCGTTCGTCGACGCGCTGGACACCCTGCCCTGGGAACCGCCGACGGCATTTCTGATGCGCCGCGGCGCCAACGACACCTACACGCTGCGGCTGGCCGAGGACGTCTACCCGAATCAGCCCAACGTGCGCCGTTACCACGTGTCGTTCGACGACGCACTGTTCGACGAGGCTCACTTCGACGTGTCCACGATCGGCCCGTTTGTGCTGGCCATCCGCAAGCCAATTACCATCTAGCCCCGTGGTGCCACAGCCTCGGACGGCCGAGCCGACACCGCGAACGGGCGCAAATCACCGCACCGCGCGGCTGATCGCCATCGTCGCGGGCCTGCTCGGGGCGATGCTGGCGATTGCCACCCCGTTGTTGCCCGTCACCCAGACGACCGCGACGTTGAACTGGCCTCAAGACGGAGTGCTGCAAAGCGTCGACGCGCCGCTGATCGGATATGTGGCCACCGACCTCACCGTGACCGTGCCCTGCAGCGCGGCCGCCGGCCTCGACCAACCCGGCCGCAACGTGCTGCTTTCGACGGTGCCCAAGCAGGCACCCAAGGCGGTCGACCGGGGCCTGCTCATCGAACGCGTCAATGACGACCTGCTGGTCATCGTGCGCAACACCCCGGTGGTCAGCGCACCGCTGGACCTGGTGCTGGGCCCCGACTGCCAAGAACTGGTGTTCACCGCGCACGCCGACAAGGTGACCGGCGAGTTCGTCGGCCTGACCCGCGGGCAGGCCAGCGACACCGCCGAGAACCCCGACGAGCCGTTGCGCGGCGAACGCGGCGGCTATGACTTCCGCCCCCAGATCGTCGGGGTGTTCACCGACCTGTCCGGGCCGGCGCCACCGGGCCTGGAGTTCTCCGCGACCGTCGATTCGCGGTACAGCACCTCGCCCACCCTGCTCAAGCTGCTGGTGATGATCGTCGGCGTGGCGATGACGGTGATCTCGCTCGGCGCGCTGCACATGCTCGACCGCGCCGACGGACGCCGGCACAAACGGCTGCTGCCCTCGCGTTGGTGGTCGCTGTCCGGGCTGGACGGGCTGGTGGCCGCGGTGCTGGTCTGGTGGCACTTCGTCGGCGCCAACACCGCCGACGACGGTTACATCCTGACCATGGCCCGGGTGTCGGAGAACGCCGGCTACATGGCCAACTACTACCGCTGGTTCGGCACCCCGGAGGCCCCGTTCGGGTGGTATTACGACCTGCTCGCCTTGTGGGCGCAGGTCAGCACCGCCAGTGTGTGGATGCGGCTGCCGACCCTGGTGATGGGGCTGGTGTGCTGGTGGCTGATCAGCCGCGAGGTCATCCCCCGGCTGGGCTCGGCGGTCAAGCACAGCCGCGCGGCCGCCTGGACCGCCGCCGGACTGTTCCTGGCGTTCTGGCTGCCGCTGAACAACGGACTGCGACCCGAGCCGATCATCGCGCTGGGTATCCTGCTGACCTGGTGCTCGGTGGAGCGTGGCGTGGCGACCAGCCGGCTGCTCCCGGTCGCGGTGGCGATCGTCATCGGCGCGCTGACTTTGTTCTCCGGCCCCACCGGAGTCGCCGCGATCGGCGCCCTGTTGGTCGCCATCGGACCGCTGAAAACCATTGTTGCCGCCCATGTTTCACGCTTCGGATACTGGGCGCTGCTGGCTCCGATCGCCGCCGCCGGCACCGTGACCATCTTCCTGATCTTCCGGGACCAGACCCTGATCAGCGCACTGGAAGCCAGCAGCTTCAAGTCGGCCGTGGGACCCAGCCTGGCCTGGTTCGACGAGCACATCCGCTACTCGCGGCTGTTCACCACCAGCCCGGACGGATCGGTGGCCCGCCGTTTCGCCGTGCTGACGCTGCTGCTTGCCCTGGCCGTCGCGATCGCGATGTCGTTGCGCAAAGGCCGGATTCCCGGCACGGCGCTGGGCCCGAGCCGGCGCATCATCGGCATCACCGTCATCTCGTTCCTGGCGATGATGTTCACCCCCACCAAGTGGACCCACCACTTCGGCGTATTCGCCGGTCTGGCCGGCTCTTTGGGCGCGCTGGCCGCAGTGGCCGTGTCGGCGGCCGCCATGCGATCCCGACGCAACCGCACCGTGTTCGCCGCCGCGGTACTGTTCGTCACCGCGCTGTCATTCGCGACGGTCAACGGATGGTGGTACGTCTCCAACTTCGGGGTGCCGTGGTCGAACGCGTTCCCGCAGTGGAACTTCGGTTTCACCACCATCCTGCTCGGATTCTCGGTGCTGACCCTGCTGGTGGCCGCATGGTTCCACTTCTCCGGCCGCGATGACTCCCCCACCAACGGCGGGCGCCGCTGGCGGCCGGTCGGACAGGCGCCCCTGGCGATCGCCACTTGGGCGTTGGTCACGTTCCAGGTGGTGTCGCTGACAGCGGCGATGATCGGCCAATACCCGGCCTGGACGGTAGGCCGCTCCAACCTGCAGGCCCTGACCGGCAAGACCTGCGGCATGGCCGAGGACGTGCTGGTCGAGCAGAATCCCACCGCCGGTTTGCTGACGCCCATCGGGGTGCCGATCGGTGAAGGCCTCGGGGTCGCCGCCGAGGGGTTCCGGCCCAACGGCATCCCGTCGGACGTCTCCGCCGATCCGGTCATGGAACAACCCGGATCGGACAACTTCGCCGACAGCAGCGACAGCGGGGTCGCCACCGGCGCCGAGGCCGGCACCGAGGGCGGCACCACCGCCGCGGCGGGCATCAACCGCTCGCGCGCCCGGCTGCCCTTCAACCTGGACCCCGACCGCACCCCGGTGATGGGCAGCTGGCGCTCCGGCACCCAGCAGCCGGCTTCCCTGCGTTCGGCCTGGTACCGGTTGCCCGACGGCTGGAGCGAGCGCGACCGCACCGAGTCACTGCTGGTGATCGCCGCCGCGGGCCGGTTCAATTCCGATGAGGTCGTCGTGCAATGGGCCGGTCCGGACGGCGAACCGGGCGGCACCGTGCAGTTCGCCGACGTCGGAGCCGCCCCCGCGTGGCGCAATTTGCGCGCACCGCTGACCGAGATCCCCGCCGAGGCCACCCAGGTCCGCGTCGTCGCCTCCGACGACGACCTCGATCCACAGCACTGGATCGCGGTCACCCCGCCGCGCATCCCGACCCTGCAGACCCTGCAGGACGTCGTCGGATCGACCGACCCGGTGCTACTGGACTGGCTCGTCGGACTGGCTTTCCCGTGCCAGCGGCCGTTCGATCACCGCATCGGCGTCATCGAGGTGCCCAAGTGGCGGATCCTGCCCGACCGGTTCGGCGCCGAGGCCAACTCCCCGGTGATGGACTACCTCGGTGGCGGCCCGCTGGGCATCACCGAATTGCTGCTGCGCGCCACCACGGTGCCGACCTATCTCAAGCATGACTGGTTCCGCGACTGGGGCGCGCTGCAGCAGCTCACGCCGTTCTATCCGGACGCGGAGCCGGCCCGGCTGGATCTCGGTTCGGCAACGCGCAGCGGCCTGTGGAGCCCGGCGCCGCTGCGACTGAGCTGACGCCGTCTACCATCGAGCCTCGTGCCCGCCCCGACCGCCCGTCTCGTCGCGTTTGCCGCTGGGCTGCTCGGAATTGTGCTGTGCGCGTTGACGCCGTTGCTGCCGGTCACCCAGACCACTGCGGCGATCGCCTGGCCGCAAGGGGTCGACGAGGACGGGTTCGTCGGTGACGTCACCGCCCCGCTCGTGTCGGGGGCACCTCGGTCGCTGAGCGTGACCATCCCCTGCCAAGCGGTGGCGAGCATGCCCGACGACGGCGGGGTGGTGTTCTCCACCATCCCGTCCGGCGGAATCGACGCCGGACGCAACGGCCTGTTCGTCCGGGCCAACGACGACGTCGTCTACGTCGCGTTCCGCGACACCGTGGCCGCCGTGGCGCCGCGCGCCGATGTCGACGCGGGCGTGTGCAGTGAGCTGCGCATCTGGGCCGATGTGGGAGCGGTCGGGGCCGACTTCGTCGGCATCCCGGGCGCGACCGGCACGTTGAGCGTGGACAAGCGCCCGCAGGTGGCCGGTGCGTTCACCGAGCTCGAAGTCGGGATGGACGCCGGCTTGGCCGCCCGGATCGACGTCGACACCCGGTTCATCACCTCCCCGACGGCGCTCAAGACCGCGGTGATGGTCCTCGGTGTGCTCTGTGTGCTGGCGTCGATCGTCGCGCTGGCCCTGCTCGACCGCGCCGCCGGGCGGCGTCCACCCACCCGCTGGCGGCGCGTCGGCCTGTCGACCTGGCTTGCCGACACCGGGGTGGTGGGCGCCCTGCTGGTGTGGCACGTGGTGGGTGCACAGTCCTCGGATGACGGCTACAACCTGACCATCGCACGGGTGTCGTCCGAAGCCGGCTACCTGACAAACTACTTCCGCTTCTTCGGGGCCTCCGAAGCGCCGTTCGACTGGTATCAGGGGGTGCTGGCCGGGCTGGCGTCGGTCAGCACGGCCGGCGTCTGGATGCGCCTGCCCGCGACGCTGGCCGCCATCGGGACGTGGTTGATCGTCAGCCGGTGCGTGCTGCCCCGGCTGGGGCGCCGTATCGCCGACAACCGGATCGCGGTGTGGACCGGCGCCGCGGTGTTCCTGGCGGCCTGGCTGCCGTTCAACAACGGTCTTCGCCCCGAACCGCTCATCGCCTTCGGCACCGTCGCGGTCTGGGTGCTCGTCGAAGCCACCATCGGCACCCGGCGGTTGTGGCCCGCCGCGCTGGCCGTCGTCGTCGCGATGTTCACCGTCACCCTGGCGCCCCAGGGCCTGATCGCATTGGCCCCGCTCCTGGTCGGGGCTCGGGCGGTCACCCGGGTGATCGCCGCCCGCCGTGCCGCCGACGGCCTGGGCGCCACCCTGACCCCGCTGCTGGCCGCCGCGTCGCTGGTGTTCGTGATCGTGTTCCGCGACCAGACGCTGGCCACGGTCGCCGAATCCGTGCGCATCAAGTACGTGGTCGGACCGACGATCCCCTGGTACCAGGAGTTCCTGCGCTACTACTTCCTCACCGTCGAGGACAGCGTGGACGGGTCCCTGACCCGGCGCTTCTCGGTGCTGATCCTGCTGCTGTGCCTGTTCGGTCTGATCATGGTGCTGCTGCGCCGGGGCAAGGTGCCCGGCGCTCTCGGCGCGCCGCTATGGCGGCTGACCGGCACGACCGCGGTGGGGCTGCTGCTGCTGACGCTGACGCCGACCAAGTGGGCAGTGCAGTTCGGCGCCTTCGCCGGGCTGGCCGGGGCACTGGGCGCGGTCACCGCGTTCGCCTTCGCGCGCGTCGGGCTGCACTCGCGCCGCAACCTCGCGCTGTACGTGACCGCGCTGTTGTTCGTGCTGGCATGGGCGACCTCGGGGATCAACGGCTGGTTCTACGTCGGCAACTACGGCGTGCCGTGGTTCGACAAGCAGCCGGTGATCTTCGGCTATCCGGTGACGACGATCTTCCTGGTGCTGGCCATCGCCGGCGGCCTGCTGGCCGGCTGGCTGCATTTCCGGATGGACTACGCCGGGCACACCGAGGTCGCCGACACCGGCCGCAACCGGGCGCTGGCATCGACCCCGCTGCTGATCGTCTCGATCATCATGGTCGTGCTCTCGTTGGGCTCGATGGTCAAAGCCACCGTCGGCCGCTACCCGGTCTACACGACCGGCGCGGCCAACCTCGCCGCGTTGAGGTCAGGGTTGTCCGAGAGCAGCTGCGCGATGGCCGACGACGTCCTGGTGGAGGCTGACACCAACGCCGGGATGCTCGAGCCGGTACCGGGGCAGACCTTCGGCGAGTACGGGCCGCTCGGCGGCGAGAACCCCATCGGCTTTCACCCCAACGGTGTCAGCGACACGCTCGAGCCCGCCGAACCCGTCGCTGCCAACCCCGGAACGGTGAACTCCGACGGGCCTGTCGACAAACCCAACATCGGGGTCGGCTACGCGGCCGGCACCGGCGGCGGTTACGGCCCGGAAGGTGTCAACGGCTCACGGGTGTTCCTGCCGTTCGGGCTGGACCCCGACCGCACACCGGTGATGGGCAGCTATGACGAGAACACCGTGGCGGCCAGAGCCACGTCGGCCTGGTACCAACTGCCGCCCCGCTCTCCGGAACGACCGCTGGTGACCGTCGCCGCCGCGGGGGCGATCTGGTACTACGAAGAAGACGGTTCGTTCAACTACGGCCAGTCGCTGAAGCTGCAATGGGGCGAGCACCGCCCCGATGGCTCCTACCAGGCTCTCGGCGAAGTACAGCCGATCGACATCTTCCAGCAGCGGGCCTGGCGCAACTTGCGCTTCCCGCTGTCGTGGGCCCCGCCGGAAGCCAACGTGGTGCGCATCGTCGCCGACGACCCGAACCTGTCGGAGGACCAGTGGTTCGGGTTCACCCCTCCCCGGGTGCCGGTGCTGCAGACCGCCAGTGACTTCCTCGGTTCGCAGACGCCGGTGCTGATGGACATCGCGACCGCGTCGAACTTCCCGTGCCAGCGGCCTTTCTCGCAACACCTCGGGGTGGCCGAGTTGCCTGAGTACCGAATCCTGCCGAACTTCAAGCAGACGGTGGCGTCGTCGAATCAGTGGCAATCCGCCGAGGATGGTGGTCCGTTCCTGTTCATCCAGGCGCTGCTGCGTACCGCGACGATCCCGACCTATCTGCGCGGCGACTGGTACCGCGACTGGGGTTCGATCGAGCGCTACCTGCGGGTGGTGCCGCCACAGGATGCCCCTGACGCGGTGATCGAGGAAGGAACCACGCGGGTGTTCGGCTGGAATCGCGGCGGACCGATCAGGGCACTGCCGTGAGCAAGCTTGCGCGCGAAGCGGGGGTTATGAACGACGTGCGGACGGCGCGCTGGGTCGCCACCATCGCCGGTCTGCTCGGGGTGCTGATGGCTGTGGCCACGCCGCTGCTGCCCGTCACCCAGACGACCGCGACGTTGAACTGGCCCCAGCACGGCGAGCTGGGTAACGTCACCGCGCCCCTGATCTCACAGGCACCGGTGAACCTGACCGCGACCATTCCCTGCGAGGTGGTACGGGATCTGCCGGCCGACGGCGGGTTGGTGCTGGGAACCGCCCCGGAGCGCGGCCGCGACGCCGCACTGAACGCGATGCTGGTCACCGCCACCGAGTCACGTGTCGACGTCATCGTGCGCAACGTCGTGGTGGCCAGCGTGGACCGCGACCGGATGCCCGGCTGCTCGGTCATCGAGATCACCTCGAACCTCGACGGCACCTACGCCGATTTCGTGGGCCTGACCCAGACCTCCGGCGAAGATGCCGGTGAACCGCAGCGCACCGGCTACGCCGACCCCAACCTGCGGCCCGCCATCGTCGGCGTCTTCACCGACCTCGTCGGGCCTGCCCCGCCGGGTATGTCGCTGTCGGCGACCATCGACACCCGGTTCACCTCGCAGCCCACTGCGCTGAAGCTGACCGCGATCCTGCTGGCGCTCGCGTCGACCGCGGTCGCTCTGCTGGCGTTATGGCGGTTGGACCGCCTCGACGGCCGACGCATGCGTCGCCTGATCCCGACCCGCTGGCGTACCGCCACTCCGGTCGACGGTGTCGTGGTCGGCGGGTTCGCGCTCTGGTACGTCATCGGCGCCAATTCCTCCGACGACGGCTACATCCTCGGGATGGCCCGGGTAGCCGAGCATGCGGGCTACATGTCGAACTACTTCCGCTGGTTCGGCAGCCCCGAAGACCCGTTCGGCTGGTACTACAACCTGCTCGCGCTGATGACGCAGGTCAGCAGCGCCAGCATCTGGATGCGGCTGCCCGACCTGGTGTGCTCGCTGATCTGCTGGCTGTTGTTGTCCCGCGAGGTGCTGCCTCGGCTCGGACCTGCCGTGCTGGCCAGCCGACCGGCACTGTGGGCGGCCGGTCTGGTGCTGCTCGGCGCATGGATGCCGTTCAACAACGGGCTACGCCCGGAAGGCCAGATCGCCACCGGCGCGCTGATCACCTACGTGCTCATCGAACGGGCCATCAGCTCGGGTCGGCTCACTCCGGCCGCATTCGCGATCATCACGGCGTCCTTCACGCTCGGCATTCAGCCGACCGGCCTGATCGCGGTCGCGGCGCTGGTGGCCGGCGGCCGGCCCATCCTGCGCATCCTGATGCGGCGCCGGCAGTGGGTGGGTACCTGGCCGCTGGTGGCGCCATTGCTGGCAGCCGGCACGGTCGTGCTTGCCGTGGTGTTCGCTGACCAGACGTTGGCAACGGTGTTGGAGGCCACCAGGATTCGCACTGCGATCGGCCCCAGCCAGGAGTGGTACACCGAGAACCTGCGCTACTACTACTTGGTTCTGCCGACCGTCGATGGGGCGATCTCGCGCCGCTTCGCCTTCCTGTTCACCGCGATGTGCCTGTTCCCGTCGCTATTCATGATGCTGAGACGCAAACGCGTGCCCGGCGTCGCGCGCGGCCCGGCCTGGCGATTGATGGGCGTCATCTTCGCCACCATCTTCTTCCTGATGTTCACCCCCACCAAGTGGATTCATCACTTCGGTCTGTTCGCCGCGGTCGGCGGCGCGATGGCAGCGCTGGCCACGGTGCTGGTGTCGCGCGCCGTATTGCGCTCGGCGCGCAACCGGATGGTGTTCCTGGCGCTGGTCTTCTTCGTGCTGGCGCTGTGCTTCGCCTCCACCAACGGGTGGTGGTATGTCTCCAACTTCGGTGTGCCGTTCAACACCTCGGTGCCGCAACTCGGCGGCGTCACCGTCAGTGCGGTGTTCTTCGCACTGTTTGTTCTCGCCGCGCTGTGGGCGTTCCGTCTACACCTGTCACCGGGCCGGGAGTCCCGGGTGGTCGACAAGCTCACCGCCGCCCCGATCCCGATCGCTGCGGGCTTCATGGTGGTGATCTTCGTCGCGTCGATGATCACCGGAATGGTCCGCCAGTACCCCACGTACTCCAACGGATGGGCCAATATCCGCGCGTTCGCCGGGGGATGCGGCCTGGCCGACGACGTGCTCGTCGAACCCGACTCCAACGCCGGCTTCCTACCGGAACTGCCCGGCCAACCGTCGGGACCGCTCGGCCCGCTGGGCGGCACCAACCCGGTCGGCTTCACCCCCAACGGGGTGCCCGACCGGATCATCGCCGAAGCGATCCGGCTGAACAATCCGCAACCGGGCACCGATTACGACTGGAACCGCCCGATTCGGCTGCCCCGCCCGGGCGTCAACGGATCGACCGTGCCGTTGCCCTACGGGCTGGATCCCGCCCGAGTCCCCGTCGCGGGCACGTATACCGAAGGCGCACAACAAGAGAGCAGGCTGGCCTCGTCCTGGTACGAGCTGCCGCCCGCCGACGACGCTCATCCGCTGTTGGTGATCACCGCGGCCGGCACCATCGCCGGACGCAGTGTTGCCGACGGATTCACCTCCGGACAGACCGTGGAGATCGAGTACGCGACCACCGGCCCGGACGGCGCCCCGTTGCCCGCCGGCCGGGTCAGCCCCTACGACATCGGCCCCACGCCGTCGTGGCGCAACCTGCGTTATCCGCGGGCGCAGATTCCCGCCGATGCGGTCGCGATCCGGGTGGTCGCCGAAGATCTCAATCTCGGCCGGGGTGACTGGATCGCGGTGACGCCGCCCCGACTTCCCGAGTTACGGTCGGTGCAGGAATACGTCGGCTCCGAGCAACCGGTACTGCTGGACTGGGCTGTCGGGCTGGCATTCCCGTGCCAGCAGCCGATGCTGCATGCCAACGGGGTCACCGAGATTCCGCGGTTCCGCATCTCGCCGGACTACTACGCCAAGCTGCAGAGCACCGACACCTGGCAGGACGGCATCAACGGTGGCCTGCTCGGCATCACCGACCTGCTCCTGCGGGCATCGGTGATGCCGACCTACCTGTCCCGCGACTGGGGACAGGATTGGGGCTCGCTGCGCCGCTTCGACACCATCATCGATGCCGAGCCGGCCGAGATCGAGCTGGGCGAAGCCACCCGGTCCGGCCTCTGGTCGCCAGGTCCGATTCGTATCCAGCCGTGACCGTGAGCTCAGGTCACCGGCGATACGAAGGAGTGGTCAAACCGTGGGACTCCACAGGTTCCTGCTGCTGATCGTTGCCGCGATGGTCGGGCCCGTGGCGTTGGGGGCGCTGCTGCTCGTCTCCCCGTTGATGCCCTCGGCCGCAGCCCAGCCGGCCCTGCCGGTCGCTGACAGCGAACCGGTGCGGGTGGCCATCCATCCGCTCGAGCCGTTCGTGATGGAGACCACCTCCGGTGAACTGACCGGCTTCAGCATCGACCTCTGGAACGAGATCACCAATCGCCTCGATCTCGACACCGAATTCGTGACCACCGACAACGTCGGCGGTCAGCTGGCGGCGGTGGCCGACGACCGTGCCGAGGTGGCGATCGGCGCGATCTCGCTGACCGCAGACCGCGAACAGCACTTCGACTTCTCCCAGCCAACCCTCGACGGCGGACTGCAGATCATCGTGCCCGTACACGACACCCGGCCCGCGGTGCCCGGCCTCGGCGGTTATCTCGACCTGTTGTTCTCCCGCACCATGCTGATCTGGCTGAGTGCGGCCATCGTGGTCAGCGTGATCCCGGCACACGTGTTCTGGCTGATCGAACGCCGCGGCGCCAAACCCGTGGTGTCCCGGTCCTATTTTCCGGGCATCTTCCAGTCGTTCAGTTGGGGCATCGGCTCACTGGTCGGCAAGAACAGCACCGCCGCGTCGAAGACGATCACCCAGTCTCTGGCGATCCTGTGGGGCTTTGCCGGCATCGTCTTCATCTCGTTCTACTCCGCCAATCTCAGCGCCACGCTGACGGTGGCCAAACTCGACGCCAAGATCACCGGACCGGCCGACCTCTACGAGAAGTCGGTGGCCACCGTGGCCGACACCACCGCGGCGTCTTTCCTGCGCGGAATGGGCATCACCGCGACGGAGACCGAGAACATCGAGGACTCGTACCATCTGTTGCGCGAAGAGGGTTACGACGCCGTGGTCTTCGATTCCCCGGTGCTGCGCTACTACGTCGCCCACCGCGGTGAGGGCGTCGCCGTGGTGGCCGGACCGGTATTCCAGGAAGAAAACCAGGGATTCGTGTTCAACATCGACAGCCCGCTGCGAAAGCCGATCAACCAGGCGCTGTTTCGGATGCGCGAAGACGGCACCTACAACCTGATCCGGGAGAAGTGGTTCGGCGACGCCATCGCCGCCACCGCGGGTGACTACAGCTGACCTACTGGTCATTGGCCGCCGGATCGGCGTTTTCCCGCACGATGTCGTTGTGACAGTCCGCTCGGTCCTGGCCGGTCTGCTCCATACACACCAGCACCGGGTTACTCGCAGCGGATGCGGGTTCGACGGTGGGGTGCGGGATCTCGCCGGGATAGAGCGACCACAGCGGTGCACCCGAGGACGCCAGGCGCGCGCAATAGGCCGGTTCCCCTTTCTCGGTGACTCCGGCGGCCCCCAACGTGGCGCAATCCGCACCGACCACCACCACGGGCAATGACACCGCCCCCGGTGCCGGGGCCGCGGCCTCGCTGCGGCCTTCCTGCCGCTCGTACTGCGCCAGTACCACCACCGCGGCGATCGCGGTGAGGGCCAATACGACAGCGACCGGGATCGCGACCCATTTCCGAGATCTGCCGGGCGAGGCGGCCCGCGCATGCACCGTGGCGTCGGGATCGGCGCTGACGGTCTGGTTCACCACCGCGCTGCGGTTGCCCAGGGCACGGGCGAAGTCGACACACCGGTCGAAGCGCTCGGTGGGCAGTTTGGCCAAAGCCTTGGCGAACACCGTTCCCAGCGAGGTCAATTCGGGGCGGTGGTCGGCGATCGCCGGCGGAGCGGCGGTCAGGTGGCGGCTGATCACGATCGCCGGGTTGTCGTGCTTGAACGGTGGGGACCCGGTCAGCAGCTGAAAAGCTGTCGCCGCCAACGCGTACTGGTCGGCACGGCCGTCGATCTGTTCGTCCGCGGTCAATTGCTCGGGCGCACAGTAGGCCACCGTACCCACCGTCATGTTGGTGCCGGTCAATGCGCTGACCTCACCGAGTCGGCGGGCAATCCCGAAGTCGGCCAACATGATCCGCTCGTTCTCGGTCTCCGGGTCTGCTATCAGGATGTTCGCCGGCTTGACGTCGCGGTGCAGCAGACCGCGCTGGTGCGCGTAATCGAGGGCCTCACCGACCGCGGTGACGATCCTGATCACCAGCGCCGGTGGCATCCCATCCGGGTACCGGTCGGCCAACAGCTGCGCGGCGTCGGTGCCCTCCACGTGGTCCATCGAGATCCACAACCGGCCGTCGAACTCGCCGCGGTCGTGCACCGCGACAATGTGGGGGTGCCACAGCGTGGCCGCGATGTCGGCCTCGCGGTGGAACCGCTCACGGTATTCGTCGTCGGCGCAGACGCTGGCCGGCAGAACCTTCAGCGCGTCATACCGCGGCAGTCTGGGATGTTTGGCCACATACACCTCGCCCATCCCACCTGAACCCAGCAACCGCGCAACGGTGTACCCCGAGATGACCTCGCCGGCGCTCAGCGGCATGCGCGGAATCCTAGAGCCATGGCCTCAGTTGGGCGCACCGAGATACGGGAACTCGGGCAGCAGGCCGTCGGGAGCATTGAGTCCGGAGAAACTCTTCTGTCCGTTGGTCAGAAACCTCGAACGGTAGTTGGCGACGTCGTCGGTCAGGGTGCGACCGTTGGGGTATTCCACCGCCTCGGACGGGTTGTAGGACAACATGTCGGGCAGGGTGTCTTCGGCTTCGATGGCCGCGACCGCCTCCTCCCGGGAGTAGCCGCCGGTCTCGGCCATCAACTCGATCAGGTGGGCCATCCAGTGGGCGCGGTCCTGGTTCGGCTCACCGGCGCTGTACTCGGCGAGTTGCTCCTCGGTGGCGAAGAATCCACTGACCCACGGGTGGCCGACCCGGTCGGCATGCACCCACCGGCCATCGCGGAGCAGGCTGCAGCGCGCCCAGACGCGCACGCCGGGCTCCGCTCCCAGGTATGCGGTCGGCAATTCCACGGCCATCGCGATGACATTGGTGTCGGCGAACGACGCGTCGGCGCGGGCACCGGCGAAAAACGAGTACGAACCCGACTGCCACATCCGCGGCGTCTCGTCGAACGACACCTCGACGTCGCCGAAGATCCGCGAGCCTGCCGCTGCGTTGACGCGGGCATCGGCCTGCAGCGCGAGGTAAACGTCGACGCGCTGGCGAGGCGACCCGTGCGCCCCCGAGACGTCGCTGAACACGAAGTTGAACGCGATGTCGTTGCGCAGATCGCCGTCGTTGTCGACCGCGATGCGGTAAACCGCCCCCGGGCACATCGGACCTGCCTGCGGGTTCGCGGTGAGGATCAGCGCGGTGCGGCTCGGGTCCTTCGGGGACGGGAAGACGTACAGATCGCACAGGTCCAGCCGCGGGTCACCCAGCGGCGCAGCTCGTCGCAGCCCGGTGAAATCAGTCGACACAGCCTTCATCCAACCGCACGCCGGCGCCTAGATCGGAGTCAGGCCGTGTTTACGCTGCACACGGCTGATCTGCTTGTCGCGGAGCAGGTGCAACGACTTGCGCAGCAGCAGCCGGGTTTCGTGCGGCTCGACGACACCGTCGATGAAACCGCGTTCGGCAGCCACCCAGGGCACCGCCATGGTGGCGTTGTAACCCTCGATGAAATCGGCCTTGATCTTCTGCACCTCGGGCGCGGTCGGATCGGGGAACCGCTTGACCAGCAACTGCGCCGCACCTTCGGCGCCGATCACCGCGATGCGCGCGGTCGGCCAGGCGAAGTTGAAGTCGGCGGTCAGCTGCTTGGAACCCATCACGGCGTACGCACCGCCGTAGGACTTGCGGATCGTGATGGTGATCTTGGGGACGTCAGCTTCGACCACGGCATTGAGGAAGCGGCCGCCACGCTTGATGATGCCGCCTTTTTCCTGCTGCACACCGGGCATGAAGCCGGGTGTGTCGACGACGAACACCAGCGGGGTGTTGAACGAGTCGCAGAACCGGACGAAGCGGGCGGCTTTGTCGGAGGCCTCGTTGTCGATCGCACCCGACATGTGCATCGGCTGGTTGGCGATCACGCCGACCGGGCGCCCGTCGACGCGCGCGAACGCGGTGATGATGGCCGGGCCGGACTGCTCGCCGACCGGGAACACGTCACCGTCGTCGAAGATCCGCAGCAGGATCTCCATCATGTCGTAGGCCTGGTTGTCGTTGTCCGGCACGATCGCGTCGAGCTCGAGGTCGTGCGGGGTGATTTCCGGCTCCAGGCCGGGGTTGACGATCGGCGGGTCGTCGAAGGTGTTGGCCGGCAAGAAGCTCAGATAGTCGCGCACGTACTGGAACGCCGCTGCCTCGGACTCCACGACCTGGTGGATGTTGCCGTAGCGGGCCTGGGCTTCGGCGCCGCCGAGCTCGTCAAGGGTGACGTCTTCGCCGGTGACGTCCTTGATGACGTCCGGGCCGGTGACGAACATGTAGCCCTGGTCGCGCACCGCGACGACGAGGTCGGTCTGGATCGGCGAGTACACCGCGCCGCCGGCACACTTGCCGAAGATCAGCGAGACCTCGGGCACCAGGCCGCGCAGCAACTCGTGACGCCGACCCAATTCGGCGTACCAGGCCAGCGATGTCGCGGCGTCCTGGATACGGGCTCCCCCGGAGTCATTGATGCCGATGATCGGGCAGCCGACCATGGCCACCCACTCCATCAACCGGGCAACCTTGCGGCCGAACATCTCCCCGACCGATCCCTGGAACACCGTCTGGTCGTGGCTGAACACCCCGACCGGGCGGCCGTTGATGGTGCCGTGGCCGGTGACCACGCCGTCGCCGAACAGCGCATCCGGATCGCCCGGTGTCTTGGCCAGCGCACCGATCTCCAGGAAGCTGCCCGGGTCCAGCAGCGAGTAGATGCGGTCCCGCGCGCTGGGGATGCCCTTCTTGGCCCGCTTGGCGACCGCTTTCTCGCCGCCCGGCTCCTTGGCCTGTTCGAGCTTGTCGCGCAGCTCCGCCAGCAGCTCGGCGGTGGTCTTCGGGTGGTGGGTGGGAGGCACCTTCGTCGTCACGCCTGAGTCTCCTTTGCCTGGCTGCCCTCGATCGCGTTGATCGCCGCGCTCATGTGTGCACCGACCTTTGCAATGTACGGCTCGTCGATGGCCTGGATGTGTTCACCCCCGATTGGCACCACCTCGAGATCCTCGACGAACTCACCCCAGCCACCGTCGGGTTGACGGATCGCGTAGCGCGGCTCGAAGAAGATCGCGTCGTCGTGGTAGCGGTCGGCCATGTACAGCGTGACGTGACCGTCGTAGGGCTGGATCTCAGCGGTCTCGAGCAGGCGGTTGTCCAGGTAGGACGTGCGCTGGTGCTCGATGATGCCGCCCGGGATGTCGACGCCGCTCTGCTTGACCGCGTCGAGCACGAACCGCACCTGACCCTCGTCGTCGAGTTCCTCGAGCTGCTCGTAGGGAATCTCGGGGATCTCGACATTGAAGGTGCGTTGGGCGAACAGCGCGTAGCGGTCCCAGCGCGCCCGCGTCTCCTCCTTGGTCTGCGGCACCTCCTCGCCGGGACGCACCATGTCGATCAAACCGACGAAGCGGACGTCAGCACCGGCGCGCTTGAGCCCGATCGCGCAGGCGTAAGCCAGCGCACCACCCAGCGACCAGCCGACCAGGATGTAAGGGCCGTTGCCTTGGATCTCCCTCAGCTTCGGCAGATACTCGGCCGCCCGCTCCTCGACCGAACCCTCGACCCGCTCGAACCCGTACATCGGGGTGTCCGGCGGCAACCGCTTGAGCAGCGGCTCGTAGACGGCGGTGTTACCCCCGGCCGGGTGAAAGACGAACACCGGGATCCGCGTCGACCCCTCGGGCCTGGCGCGGATGGTCCGGACGAACCCGTCGAGCTCACCGGCGTCCATCAGCTCGCGCACCGTACTCGCCAGCTGCTCGATGGTTCCCGCACTGCTGACCTGCTCGACGGTGACGGTGCCCTCGGCACGCTCGGAGAGCCGCTCGGCCATCTTCTGCGCCGTCGCCTCGTCGATCTTCGGCAACTCGTTGAAGACACCGCCGGGCGATTTGCCGGTTACGATCGCCCACGTCGCGAAGGTGACGCGCTCAGCGGCGTCGCGGGGCGGGACGTCGGCGCCCAACGCCTCGGTGACCGCTTCCTGGGTCAGCACCTTCGCGGCCAGCCCTGCGGCACTGGGCTTCTCGGCCGACGGGCCGCTGGGATCGGTCGGCGGCGCCGGGATCTGAGCCTCCACGGCATCGGTGGCGATCTGCTCGGCCGCCGGCTGCTCGGGCGCTGCGGCAATGGGGTGCCCGGCGTCGGCCAGCTTGGCCTCCAGCTCGGCGACCGTGCTGGCGCCACCCATCAGTTCGGCCTGGTCGGCGGCGATCTCCTCGGCGCTCTTGCCCTTCTGCGCCTCGGCGATCTGGTCGACCTCGTCGCGGTGCTCGACGGCATAGGCGATCAGCTTCTCCACCGCGTAGAGGTTCGCGTCGCGCACGGCGGTCAACTGAATCGGCGGCAGGTCGAAGTCGTACTCGACCCGGTTCTTGATCCGCACGGCCATCAGCGAATCCAGACCGAGTTCGATCAGCGGCACCTCCCAGGGCAGGTCCTCGGGGGCGTAACCCATCGCGGCGCCGACGATCGCACCGAGCCGGTCGGCGATCGTCTCGCCGGACTCCGGTGACCACTTCGCGAAACCGGCCGCCAAACCCGCTCCGGCGGTGAGGTTGTCGTGCAGGATATCGGCATCTTCTTCCGGTTCCTCCGCCGCCGGGGCCGCGACCATGGACTCAGCGATCGTGCCGGCCCCTACTGCCGTCGGCAGCGCGGTCTGGGCCCCGTCGCGAGTGACGATGGCGTCGTAGACGAGAGTGAAGGATTCGTCGATGCGGGCGTGCACCTGCACGCTGGCCCCGCCCGGATGCCGGGTCAACGTGGTGACCAGGCGGGCATCGTCTGCGGGAACAGCGCGCTGCTCGGACGCGGTCAGCCGGGCATCCGGAAGCACCGCTGCAGCAGCGGCTTTCACCAGGGCGGCCAGATCGGTGCCGCCCCGTGCGGCGTACTCCCACACGTGCTTGCCATCGGGCGTCGCGACATGGTTGCCCGGCATCACCGTAGAGCTGTCCCCGGTGAACCGCGCCAGGAGCCAGTGCGGCTTGCGCTTGAACCGGGTCGGTGGGATGTCGGCGAAATCCAGCGCCCCGGCCAGCCCGCGGGAACGGCGCGGGAACAGTGTCCGGAAATCCAGGTCATGACCGTGCACGAACAGGTGCGCCATCGCCGAGGTCATCGAGTCGACCTCGTCCTGCTTGCGCGCCAACGTCGGAATCAGTTGCGCATCATGCAATCCCGCGACCGCAGTGGTCAGCCCGACCTGCATCAGCGCGACCGGGTTGGGGGCCAACTCCAGGAAAGTGGTGTGCCCGTTGTCCACGGCATTGCGGATGCCGTGGGTGAAGTACACGCTGTGGCGCAGGCCCTTCTTCCAATAGTCGACATCGTGGATCGCATCCGACCCGGCCCGGATCAGGCTGCCCTCGTGGACGGTCGAGTAGTACGGCACCTGCACCGGACGCGCCTCGATGCCCTGCAGTTCGGCGGCCAGTTCGCCGAGCAGCGGGTCCATCTGCGAGGTGTGGCTGGCTCCCTTGGTCTGGAACTTGCGAGCGAAGCGCCCCTCGGCCTCGGCGCGCTCGATGATCGCGTCGACCTGCTCGGGCGGGCCCCCGATGACCGTCTGAGTGGGCGCGGCGTACACGCACACCTCAAGGTTCTTGAAATCGGAGAAGACGGTCTCGATCTCCTCGGCCGAGTACTCGACCAACGCCATCAGTCGGATGTACTCGCCGAACAGCATCGCTTCGCCCTCGCCCATCAGGTGCGAACGCGAGCAGATCGTGCGGGTGGCGTCTTCGAGCGACAGGCCGCCGGAGAAGTACGCCGCAGCCGCCTCACCCAGCGACTGCCCGATCAGCGCACCAGGCTTGGCGCCGTGTGACTTCAGCAGCTCGCCGAGAGCGACCTGGATCGCGAAGATGACCAGTTGCACCTTCTCGATCGGGAGCTCGGTGGTCTCGTCGGTGTAGTCGATCGCGTCGTCGAGAATGAGCTCGAGAATGGAATGCCCGCGCTCGTCCTGAATGAGGCTGTCGACCTTGTCGATCCACTCGGCGAAGGTGGCGTTGCGCAGATACAGGCTCTTGGCCATCTTGCGGTGCTGAGCACCGAAGCCAGCCAGCACCCACACCGGTCCGTTGGTGACCGGACCGTCGGCGGCCAGGACACTGGGATGCGGCTTGCCGTCGGCCAGCGCCCGCAACCCGGCGACCGCCTCGTCGTGGTCGTGGGCCAACACGACCGCGCGCGAGCGGCCATGGTTGCGCCGCGACAACGAACGCCCGATCGACTCCAGCGAGGATTCCCGGCCGGCAGGGCTGTCGACCCAGTCGGCCAGCTCGGCGGCGGTGGCCCGCTTGCGCGAGGTCAAAAAGCCCGAAACAGCCAGCGGGATCAGCGGTGTAGCCGGGTTCTCCGCCTCGGCCGCGGCCAGTTCCTCGCGGGCGATCTCCAGCAGCCGTAGCGCCTCGTCGGTCAGCCCGGGCAACTCCGGATCCTCGCCGGAAGCCTGTCCGTAGAAATCGTCGTCACCGCGGGTGTCGTCGTCATCGTCATCGTCATGTGCGAACTCGCCGAACTCGTCCATCCGCACACCGCCGACGTACACCGCCTGGGCGTCGTCGGTGGCTGGTGTGACGACCGCGACGTCGGGCTCGGGCATGGGCTCCACCAGATCGGTGGGCAGCACCTCGCGCAGCACCAGATGCGCGTTGGCGCCGCCGAATCCAAAGCCCGACACGCCCGCCACGGCGTGGCCGCTGTAGCGGGGCCAGTCGGTGACGGCGTCGGCGACCTTGAGGTGCTCGGCGTCGAAGTCGATGTACGGGTTGGGCCCCGCATAATTGATCGACGGAGGAATCTTGTTGCGCTGCAGCGACAATGCCACCTTGGCCAGGCTGGCCGCACCGGCCGCAGATTCCAGGTGTCCGAGGTTGGACTTCACCGCACCCAGCAGCGCCGGCTTATCGGCGGCGCGCCCGCGGCCGATGACCCGGCCCAGTGCGTCGGCCTCGATCGGGTCACCGAGGATGGTGCCGGTGCCATGCGCCTCGACGTAGTCGACGTCGCGGGGGTTGATGCCGGCGTCCTTGTAGGCCTTGCGTAGCACCGCTTCCTGCGCGTCGGGGTTCGGCGCGAGCAGACCGTTGGACCGGCCGTCGTGGTTGACCGCGCTACCGGCGATCACCGCCAGGATGTCGTCGCCGTCGCGGCGCGCATCGGCCAGTCGCTTGAGCACCAGCATCCCGCCGCCCTCGGAGCGGGCGTACCCGTCGGCGTCCGAGGAGAACGACTTGATCCGCCCGTCGGGCGCCAGCACCCCACCCACTTCGTCGAATCCCACGGTGACCAGCGGTGTCACCAGGGCGTTGACGCCGCCGGCGATCACCACGTCGGCATCGCCGGCGCGCAGCGCCTTGACGCCCTCGTGCACGGCCACCAGCGACGACGAGCAGGCGGTGTCGATGGCCATCGACGGGCCACGGAAGTCGTAGAAGTAGGAGACCCGGTTGGCGATGATCGAGCTCGCGGTGCCGGTGATCGCGTAGGGGTGCGCGGTCGACGGATCTGCCACGCCCAGGAAGCTGTAGTCGTTGGTGGAGCTGCCGACGTAGACGCCGACGTTCTCACCGCGCAGGCTCGACGCGGGAATTCGCGCATGCTCCAATGCTTCCCACGTCAGCTCCAGCGCCATCCGCTGCTGCGGGTCGATGTTGTCGGCTTCCATCTTCGACAGCGCGAAGAACTCGGCGTCGAAACCCTTGATGTCGGACAGGTAGCCACCGCGGGTGCGGGCCTTGGCCACCCGTTCGGCGACCCGAGGCTCGGAGAGAAACTCCGACCAACGCCCCTCCGGCAGGTCGGTGATCGCGTCACGGCCCGCCAGCAGCGCCTCCCACGCCTGGTCGGGGGTGTTCATGTCGCCGGGGAAACGGGTTCCGATCCCGACGATGGCGATGTTGAGCTGACCTTCGTCGCCGTCGCGCGACCAGTCCTCGGCATCGAGCGCTTCGGTGTCCTGTTCGGGCTCGCCTTCGACGATCACCGTCGCCAACGACTCGATCGTCGGGTGGCGGAAGGCCACGGTGGCCGTCAACGTCACGCCGGTGAGATCCTCGATGTCGCTGGCCATCGCGACCGCGTCACGCGAGGACAAACCCAATTCCACCATCGGCGCGGTTTCGCTGACCGAATCCGGTGACTGACCCGTCGCATTGCCGATCCAGTTGCGCAACCACTCCCGCATCTCGGCGACGGTAAGATCGGGCCCATTCTTGGGAGCCGCGGGCGAAACCGAATCTTCTTGTGGTTCAGTCATGTTCACATAACCTCGCGATCGGCAGCCGAGCAGCCGCCGTGGCCGTTGATGTAGTTGACAGCGTCAGTCCGATTCGTCGGGGAACGCGTTGGCGACCTTGCCGCTGCGTAGGCTCCCGTCGAGGTAGGCCGACCGGCAGGCGCGCCGGCCGATCTTGCCGCTGGAGGTCCGCGGGATGGCGCCGGCCGCGGTGAGCAGCACGTCGCGCACCGTCACCCCGTGCCGTACCGCGATCGCGGCGCGGATCTCGTCGACGATCGGCCCCATGTCGAGTTTGTGCGAGCCGGGCGCACGCTCGCCGACGATGACGAGTTGCTCCGAGGTGTCCTCGGGGTCACGCTTGAGGCCTGCGTGCGTGTCGGCGAACACCTCGTCGGGCAGCTGGTTGGCCGGCACCGAGAACGCCGCGACGAACCCGGTACGCAGGGCTTTGGTGGCTTCCTGGGCGGAGTACTCCAGATCCTGCGGATAGTGGTTGCGGCCGTCGATGATCACCAGATCCTTCACGCGCCCGGTGATGTAAAGCTCCCCGTCGTGGTAGGCGCCCAGGTCCCCGGTGCGCACCCAGGTGCTGTCGTCGGGCGCCCCTTCGGCGTGCGACGGGTTGGTGCGCGATTTGAGGATGTTCTGAAAGGTGGCCAAGGTTTCCTCAGGCTTGTCCCAGTAGCCGGTGCCCATGTTCTGCCCGCTGATCCAGATCTCGCCGATCTGCCCGTCCGGAAGTTCGGTGGCGGTGTCGTTGTCGACGATCACCGCCCACTCGGCCACTCCGATCTTGCCGGCGCCGGCCTGGGCAACCGCCTTGGGCGAGTCGTCGGGCACCTGGACGAACCGGTGGTTGTTGAGCTCGTCGCGGTCGACCGAGATGATCGTGGGCATCTGGTTCATCGGCGTGGTCGACACGAACAGCGTGGCCTCGGCCAGTCCGTAGGACGGCTTGATGGCCTGCGGTTTGAATCCGTGGGGACCGAATGCCTCGTTGAACCGGCGCACCGTGGCTGCCGAGATGGGCTCGCTGCCATTGAGAATGCACTTGATGTTGGACAGGTCCAGTGGTTCTTCACCGTCCTTGGGCACACCGCGCGCGGCGGCATGGTCGAACGCGAAGTTCGGCGCGACGGAGATGGTTCCGCCGGTGTCACCTTCCTTGCGGGCCATCTCCCGGATCCACCGTCCGGGTCGACGCACGAACGCCGCCGGGGTCATGAACGAGATGTAGTGACCGATCATCGGTGACAGCAGGACCGTGATCAGACCCATGTCATGGAAGAACGGCAGCCACGACACCCCACGGTCACCCTCTTCACCCTCGAGGGCTTCGATCACCTGCACCACGTTGGTGGCCAGGTTCAGGTGGGTGATCTGCACGCCGGTCGGGATCCGCGTCGAGCCCGAGGTGTACTGCAGGTAGGCGATGGTGTCATGGGCGACGTCGACCGGCTCCCAAGTGGCGCCGACCTCGTTGGGCACCGCGTCGACAGCGATGACGCGCGGACGCTGGTTGGCCGGCCGGGTGCGGAAGAACTTGCGCACCCCTTCGGCGGCTGCCGTGGTGGTCAGGATCGCCGACGGATTGCAGTCGTCGAGCACGGCGTGCAAACGGCCGACGTGGCCAGGCTCATTCGGATCGAACAGCGGCACGGCGATCCGGCCTGAGTACAGCGTGCCGAAGAACGCAACCAGGTACTCGAGGTTCTGCGGGCACAGGATGGCCACGCGGTCACCGGGCTGGGTCACTTGCTGCAACCGGGCGCCGACTGCGCGGTTGCGGACGCTGAAGTCGGCCCAGTTCAGGTCACGGGCCACCCCATCACGTTCGGTGGAGAAGTCCAGGAAGCGGTAGGCCAGCTTGTCGCCACGTACCTTCGCCCATCGCTCGACGTGTTTGACCAGGCTCCCGTTGTCGGGGAATTTGATCAATCCGTCCTTGATGAACGGGTTGTGGAAGGCCATCTCTACTCCAATCAAGCGGGACGGTGCCCCGCCGGAATCTTTGCGGAATATTCATCCCGAACCCGAAGATCGTACCGGGGAGTAGGCCCCCCACCCCATCAGCCGCCGGTGTCGCTCTTAGATTTTCCTTAATCTGGGGGTAATGCTATGCGACCTGCGCGGGCGTGCCAAATTTCAGCCGGTTCGTGTCGGTTACGGGTCAGCCATGTTTTGGCTGCGGCGCGTTATCGACCAGGTCCTGTGCCCAGTTCAGCGTCCACTGGGTGGCCGACATGCCATCGACGTTCCAGAACTGCGGAGTGGCGTACATCGCATGCACCGGCTGTCCCGCGCCCCCGGCCAGCGTGCTCAGTGTCTGCGGCAGGTTCACGATGGAGAATGCCGACTCCGGGGCCGCGCAGATCAGATCACCCCGCGCGCAGATCTCGTAGGTGCGGTTGTCGAGCGCACCGAAGCCGTCGGGCCGCGGCCCCGACATCGTCAGGCCCAGCGCCGAGAGCGTGGGAACTTCGTGCAGCGTGATCTCAGCGCCCTGACCCGGCGGGTTCGGGCCGATATCCTGACCCACGCCGGTCTGGCGCCGACCGTCGGCGATCAGCGTCACCCCCAGCACCAAATCCTCGTCGACCGGACCACGCCCGTTGCCGATGTCGCTGGCGAGGTCTCCGGCGATCACCGCGCCTTGCGAGAAGCCGACGAGTACATAGCTGGTCAACGGGCAGCGGTCGTTCATCTCGGTCATCGCCTTGATGGTCGCCTGCGTGCCCTCGGCGCGGCTGTCGTTGTAGTCCATCTGACCGTCATTGGCGAACGGGTTCCGGAACTGTGCGGTGTAGGGGACGGTGAACACTTCCAATCGATCCCCGCCGAACTGCGCCCGGATCGGATTGGTGACGTTGAGCAGCAACGCGGCCGGGAACTGCGCCGGGTTGAACGGATCGAGGGCCACCGAGGACTCCCAGGTGCCCGGGATCGACACCAACTGGACATCCGGACAGCTCGCGTCCTGGAACTCCGGCCGCGGCTTGGCGGTGGGCGGCACTGCGGTCGGGGGCACCACCGTCGGAGGCACCGCTGACGGTGGCGCGTCAGGGCGGCGCACCACGACGATCACGATGGCGACGATCAACACCACCACCAGGCCCACGGCGCCGGCGGCGGTCAGCGCGAGCAAGCGGTGGCGTTTCCGCCGGTTGGTCTTCGCCATAAAAGTTCACGCGCTCCTGTTAGCAGAGTCGGTCGGTCGCGATGCGAATGTAGTCGGCCGTCGTGTCATGCAACGCCGGGTCGTCCGGGTCGGTGCGCACCATCGGCGCGATGAAGTCCCACACCGCCTCGTCGGACTGCCTGGCCGCCCGGGCCTGACACACATAAGAACCGATGCTCAGCGCCGTCAGGTCGTTGACCGGCTCGATACCGGCGGCGTGTAGTTCGTCGAGGTAGGCGCGCTGCCGGTCGGTGACCACCAGCGCGTTGGATTCCTCACCCGGCACCCCTGGGCCCGGCAGATTGGGGCCGGACTGACCGTGCACCGGCGCGGGCTCCATCTCTGAGGTCAATCCCGACGTCATGTCGTCACCGGGCGAACAACCGGTCAGCCACACTGCCGGCACAGCGAGCAGCGCGGACAGTCCTGCCATCCCTGCTTTCGCCGAGCGCGACCCGTGTTGCACGCAGTCCAAGGTACCGGCCGGTTGCTGAGGATCGGCTGAGCGACCTGTGATGCCGCGGGGCTCTCAGCGCAGGACCGCAGCCAGCTCACCTGACATGGCGGCCAGCTGGGCACTCCAGGAACCCCAGTCATGGTTGCCCGAGTTGGGGAAGTCGAAGTGTCCGTTACCGCCGCCGGTCCCGCGGTAGTGCTGGTAGAAGGTCCGGTTGCTGCCCTGGGCCTGATCGCAGTATCCGATCATCGCCGCAGGGTCGGTGCAGGTGGTAGCCGAGGGGCTGTAGACCCACAGCCGGGTGTTGTTGTTCACCAGCAACTGCACGTGGACGTCGGGATCGTGCCACTTCCACCGGCCCAGCTGAGGCAGGCCCCACATGTTGCGGGTGTCCACACCGCCGAACTGCGCAAGCCCGGCGGTGATGGCGCCGTTCATCGTCGTCGCCGACGGTGTCAGAAAGCCCGACAGCGACCCGGCGTAGCGGTACCGGTTGGGGTGGAACGCCGCCATGGTCAGCGCCCCGGTACCGCCCTGCGCCGCGCCGACGATGCCGTGGCCGCCCGGGGCCAGACCCTTGTTGGCGGACAGCCAGTTCGGCAACTCGTCAGCCAGGAACGTCTCCCACTGTTTGCTGCCGTCCTGCTCCCAGTTGGTGTACATGCTCCACGCGCCGCCCGCGGGTGCGACCACCGAGACACCCGAGCCGGCCAGGGTGTTCATCGCATTCCCGGCGGTGACCCAGTTGCTGACATCGGGTGCGGCGTTGAAGGCGTCGAGCAGCACCACCGCGTGCGGACCGCCGCCCTGGAACGCGACCGGGATGTCGCGCCCCATCGCCGGTGAGGGCACCATCAGGAACTCCACGCCCTGAGCGTGGGCCGGCGCGGCGCCCGGTGCCCATGGGGCCAGCCCGGCGGACCACAGCGCCACGGCCGCCACCGCGGCCAGGACAGAACGCATCACCGCACGCATCACATTCACCTTCGTTTCGACCGGGGGCACCGCAAGGTAGTGAATCACACCACTGCGACGTACCGGGCGTGAAAACGACGACGACGGTGCTCCCGGAGGGGGCACCGTCGTCGCGTGTCGTGAATGGGTGGTGTGAAGGATCAGCCGCCCGCAGAAACCGGTTCGACCGGGGCAGCCGCGTCCGGCGCGGGCTCCACCGGTGCCGACGGCTGCGGCACCGCGCCGAGCACCCGCTGGATGTCGGGCTTCATCTGCTGCAGCTGCTGACCCCAGTACGCCCACTGGTGGGTGCCGTTGGCGGGGAAGTTGAACACGCCGTTCTTACCGCCGGCGGCGATGTACTCCTCCTGGAAGGTCTTGTTGGTCCGCAGCGTGAAACCTTCCAGGAACTTCGCGTTGAACAGGTTGCCCGAGGTCATCCCCGCATCGAGTTCTGCCGGCTTGCCGTTGCCGCAGAAGATCCAGATCCGGGTGTTGTTGGCAACCAGCCGGTCGATGTTGACCATCGGATCGTTGCGCTTCCATGCGGGATCGCTCGATGGTCCCCACATGTCCTCGGCCTTGTAACCGCCGGCGTCACCCATCGAGATACCGACCAGCATCGGCCACCAACCCTCGGAGAGGTTCAGGAAGCCCGACAGCGCGCCGGCGTACTGGAACTGCTGGGGGTGATGGATGGCCATCGTCAGCGCGGCCGACCCGGCCATCGACAGGCCGACGGCAGCGTTGCGATTGGGATTCACGCCCTTGTTCGCGGCGAGATAGGCGGGCAGTTCCTGGGTCAGGAACGTCTCCCAGTTGTACGTGCTGCAACCGGCCTTGCCGCACGCCGGCTTGTACCAGTCGGTGTAGAAGCTGGACTGGCCGCCGACCGGCATGATCACGGCCAGGCCGGAGTCCAGGTACCACTCGAACGCGGCGGTGTTGATATCCCAGCCGTTGAAGTCCTCCTGCGCCCGCAGGCCGTCGAGCAGGTACACGCCCGGTGCGTTGGCTCCCCCACTCTGGAACTGCACCTTGATGTCGCGGCCCATCGCCGACGACGGCACCATCAGGTACTCGACCGGCAGACCGGGCCGGGAGAACGCCCCCGCGGTCGCCGAGCCTCCGATAGTTGTGATCAAGGCGGGTAGCACGGCCGCCACCAGGGCTGCCACCGTGAACCGGCGCCACGAGACCTTCGCTGCCCCGCGCAGCCTCCCAACCAACTTCATGCGTGTGTCAATCCAATCTGTCGTGAAGCAGCCGCGGACCATCGGTACTCGAAACGAGCCCGGCCGCAGTGTTGCCCGTGTAGTCAACCACACCGTTGTGGCGATTTCTTCGCGCCGCGATCTGCTCACGGCACCCGTCACATGCCCTATCTGACCGACATGGCCCCAGTGTTACGTCACGCGATACGAAAGCAGAAAACCTGCCGCGGCAACAAATCGGCACCCGCGTACCGCAAGCGTGACGTGGCAGTCAGGGCCCAGTTGCCGGCAGCCCGGTGTAGGGCGGGTTGACCCGCTCCGGCACCGGTAGTCCGCAGCGGTGGAGTTCGTAGAGTGGCACCCGGTCGATGCGGTAGCGCGTGAACCCCGCGGCGTGCCGGAGATTCGACAGGAACCTGCGGGGCCCCATCGGAGCACGTCGCGCGTCGAGCATCGCCTGGGTCTCGGGGCACTTCAGTGCCGCCTCGGCCTGACGGATCCAGTCCTCGTCCAGATACTGCGGGATGTAGGGCGGTTCCTTCAGGAACGGCCCCTCGGCCACCGCCCAGTCGGGGAACAGGTTCTTGTCGTGGCCGATGCGCCCGTTGGTGAGCCGTTCGGTGTGCGCCGCGACCGGATTGGCCAGCCCGATCTGGTCGATGACCCGCACGTCCAGACCGACGTTCATGCCCAACATGCCGAGGTTGGTGAAGAACACCGTGTGCGGCCCGATATAGCCGGGGGTGCGCAACTCTGGCGGCGGCGGAATCGCCGGCACCACATCCCACTGGTCGTAGTTTCCCGCCGGGAGCAGCAGCGCACCATCAGGTGTGTTGTCGATCGCGGTCAGCACGGAGCGCATGCGCGGGTAGTCCAGATAATCCGCCGCCGTCAGCGGATGAGGGTGACCGGTGGCCTGCGCGTAGAAACGACGCTCGTCGACGATCCCGGAATAGGTGACCCGGGTGGCGTCGGCGCCCATGCCCGACGAGTTGGCCGCCCACAACGCCCATCCGGCGACCGCAACCCACAGCAACGCCGCGGCACCGGCGAACAGGTAGCCCGCGCCGCGCGCCATCCTCGACTTGTCCGGCAGCATCAGCGGAACCACCGAGATCGGGGCCAGCAGACAGAACAGCGGGGTCAACAGCACCCGGCCGTGCATGAAATCACCGCCCTGGCGGACCCAGTAGAGGGCCTGCAGCAATCCGCTGGCGAGCATGAAAACCACTACCGCCGTAGGGTTCTGCACGATGCGGGCCCAGCGGCCGGTGCCGGCCGGTGCGCGCCGGTTCACCCAGGCCGGTCGACCGCGCAACAGCATCACCATGGCCGCCAGGCCGATCAGCAGCACCGCTGGCGCCCACAGGAGGTAGGGCTGATTGAAGTTGGCCAGGTAGCTCAGACCCTGATCCCACTTGGCGCCCGAGGCATCCTTGGCCACAGCGGTTCCCGGCACCAACAGGCCGTAATAGCCCATCCGGAAGATCTGGTACGCCACCGGGAGTAGTCCGCCGGCCACCAAGATCACCATCCGCCGACGCCAGTCGGGCGCGGCCATCAGCAGCATCACCAGTGCTGCGCCGCCGACCAAAGCCAACTCCGGACGGACCAGCACCGAGAACCCGGCGACGAAAGCCAGTACCGCCTCGAAGTTCTGCGGCGTCTGCTCGCCGTCACGCCGGCTGCGCAGGCCCTGCGACCAGCACACCATCATCCACCACAGCATGCCGAGATAGGCCAGCACCAAACCGTTTTCGAGCCCGGAGGTGGCGAAGTCGCGAGCCGGCGGCACCGCGATGTAGACCAACGCTCCGGCTGGCAACAGCACGGCGCGCCGGCCGGCCAGGCTTGGCGCGTACAACCGGGCGGTACCGAGCATGACGAAGGCGATGCCGGTCAGCGACAGCGCCAAGGCCAGCACCAGAACGACATACTCCAGGCGAGCCGATCCGCTCACCAAGCTGCCCAGATACACCAGGTACGACCACGCCGTCGAGGTGTTGGCTTCCACCCGCTCCCCGGCATTGAACACTGGGCCGTTGCCGGCCAACAGGTTTCGCACGGTGCGCAATACGATGAGGCCGTCGTCGGCGATCCACCGGCGCTGCCAGGCGCCCCATCCGAAGAGTGCGACCACCACCGTCACGCTGATCCACAGACTCAGCCGCACCGAGACGTGGTAGGGAAACGTGGGCCACTGCAGCAACAGCCGGTCCGCCGCCGACAACCGTCGGCCCGCCGCCGTACCTGATGGGCGGCCCGCCGCCGTACCCAGCGACCGCTCAGCTGAGGAAGATTGCGCCACCGAGGGATCCGATCCACGCGACCGCGAGCAGCTGCAGCACCCGGTCTTTCAACGCGATCTCTTCAGGCTCACCGGCCAATCCGCCGTCGACGTCGACCGCGTAACGCAGGATGGCGATCACAAACGGCACCATCGACACCACGAACCATGAGGTGTCGCCGGTCGCGTCACGCTCGAATGCCCAGAGCCCGTAACACAGCACCAGCGCCGTCGCCGACAGCGTCCACACGAAGCGCAGATAGGAACTGGTATACGCCTCCAACGACTTGCGGATCTTGGCGCCGGTCCGCTCGGCCAGCTGCAGTTCGGCGTAACGTTTGCCGCCCGCCATGAACAGCGAACCGAACGCCATCATCAACAGGAACCACTGCGACAGCGGCACATCGGCGGCCACACCGCCGGCGATGGCGCGGATCAAGAAGCCGGACGACACGATGCAGATGTCGATGACGGGCTGGTGTTTCAGACCGAAGCAGTAAGCCAGCTGAATGACGATGTAGACCACCATCACCAAGGCGAGGTTCGGGGTCACCAGCCACGAGATCGCCACCGACGCGGCGCCCAGCGCCACCGCCAGGCTGTAGGCCAGCCACTGCGGGACCACGCCGGCCGCGATGGGCCGGAACCGCTTGGTGGGATGAGCGCGGTCGGCCTCGACATCGCGGGCGTCATTGACCAGGTAGACCGACGAGGCCGCGAGGCTGAACACGACGAACGCGAGCAGCACCCGGACCAGCACTTCGCGGTAGTCGTAGACGTAGCGGTCGTCACCCAGCGCGGCCAGCGGGGCGGCGAACACGAGCACGTTCTTGACCCACTGCCGAGGTCGCAACGCCTTGACGATGCCCGCGGCCAGGCTCTTCGGTGGCCCCACGGCGGTGCCGCCCTCCTGGCCGACCCGCGACGCGCTCATCGGTGCTGTCTCCTCTTCGCGCGAGCGCTCATCGGTGCTGTCTCCTCTTCGCGCGAGCGCTCATCGGTGCTGTCTCCTCTTCGCGCGAGCGCTCATCGGTGCTGTCTCCTCTTCGCGCGAGCGCTCATCGGTGCTGTCTCCTCTTCAACGGTCCCGGCCAGCCGGTCCACCACCTTGGCCGTGACGGCCCCTATCGCAACCCCGGCGAGCACATCGCTGGGGTAGTGCACGCCGAGGACCAAGCGCGACAACGCCATCGGCGGCACCAATACCAACGGCAGCGGTAACCCGGTGGGCCGCGCCAGCAGCACCGCGGCCGCCGTCGTCGACGTCGCGTGCGCCGACGGGAAACTCAGCCCGCTGGGGGTGCCGACGTTGACCGCGATCGCCGGGTGGCTCGGCCGCTGCCGACGCACCACCCGCTTGATGGCCACCGCGGCGGCGTGCGCCAGAAATGCCCCCACCCCAGCGGTGAGATACTCGCGGCGCCGCGCGGGAATCAGCAGCGCGCCCAGCGCCGACACCGCGAGCCAGCCGATGCTGTGTTCGCCGAAATGCGACAGTCCGCGCGCGGTGGACAGCACCGCCGGCCGGTCCGCCAGCGCCGACTGCACCGCCACCAGCACGGCGTCCTCGCCGCGCGGGGGCTCAGCCATGGGCGGATTCCAGCGCGGGGTTGAGCACGCTCTCCCATTTCTGCGTGCTGGTCAGCATCGGTAGCGCCGCGCGGTACTGCCGGCGCAGCTTGTCGAACCTGCGCGCAATCAGTGCCTGACGTTTGAGCGACTCGCGGAGCAGTTCGATCATCTTCTCGCGGTCCCGCTGCCGGTACACCACTCCACGTCCGTCGGCGGTGGTGACGGTGACGCCGTCGACCCGGCACAGCGTGAACCACCGCGCGTCCTGGGTGGCGACGTTGAGCTGGGGCCTGTGGTGATGCTCGGGATCGTGGGGCTTGAGTTGGTGCATGACGCCGCGGGCGAGGCGCCACAGGATCGCCGGCGGTCTGACCGGGATCGTGACGGGCCCGGCCCGACCGGTCGGCGGCGGCAGCGCGGTGGCGCCGGGCAGCACGACCGCGTCGGGGAACTGCTCTCGCATCTTGCGCACGTCAGGCAGCGCCGACTCCAGGATGTCGAACAGGTTATCCGGACCTGCCAGAAAGTCGTCCATCGCCTTGTTCTGGATGGCCACCGTCGAATACTCAAGACAGAGAAGATGTTTCATCGTGGCCTTGAAGTGGCTGCGAACCAGTCCGCGGACGTCACCGTCCCAGTGCAGCGCCGCGACGATCAGCCGGTTGCGCAGATGGAAGTAGGCCTGCCAATCGATCGCGTCGTCCTTGTCGCTCCAGGCCATGTGCCAGATCGCCGCACCGGGCAGCGTGACGGTCGGATACCCGTGCTCACCGGCGCGCAGACCGTAGTCGGCGTCGTCCCACTTGATGAACAACGGCAGGGGCTGCCCGAGCTCTTCGGCGACCTGACGCGGAATCATGCACATCCACCAGCCGTTGTAATCGACGTCGATGCGGCGGTGCAGTAGTTGGCTGCGCGGCTCTTCGTCGTCGGCCAGCGGGTACTTGGCGAAGTTGTGGTCGTACTCGGTGTTGACCGCGTTGGTCCACATGAAGTTGCCCCGATCGACCATCTCACCCATCACGTGCAGGTGCGACGGCTCCTGCAGGTTGAGCATCTGGCCGCCGACCAGCGTCGGGGACTTGGCGAACCGGTTGAGCGCCAACGCCCGCAGAATCGAGTCGGGCTCGATGCGGATGTCGTCGTCCATGAACAGGATCTGCTCACAGTCGGTGTTCTTCAGCGCTTCGTACATCACCCGGCTGTAACCACCGGAACCGCCGAGGTTGGGCTGGTTGTGGATGGTCAGCCGGTCGCCCAGACCCTCGGCGGCAGCAGCGAAGCCCGGATGGTCCTTGGCCTTCTTGGTGCCCTGATCGGAGACGATGACCGCACCGATCACCTCGTCGACCAACGGGTCGGAGGTGAGCGCGGCAAGTGCGTTGACGCAGTCCGACGGTCGGTTGAAGGTCGGAATGCCGACGGCGATGTTGGCCCGGCCGGGCGCCGGTTCGGGGGCATACCAGCCGGCCGAGTGCAGAGTCGACGTCGAGTCGGTGGTGATGTCGAACCACACCCAGCCACCGTCCTCGAACGGCGAGAGGTCGACCTCGAATTCCACAACGCCCGGCTCGTCGGAGCCGGCGACGCTGACCACCGGCGCGCCACCCACGGTGATCCGTGCGCCGGTGGACTTGGACCGGTAGACATCGACCCGCGCGCTGCCGGTCAGCTCCACGCGCAGGACCACCGTCTCCAGGATCGACCAGCGGCGCCAGTAACTGGCAGGGAATGCATTGAAGTAGGTGGCAAACGACACCTCGGAGTCGGCGCCGACCTGCAGTGTGGTGCGTGAGGGTGCGTGCGCGCGCCGGGCGTTGGTGTCGGACTCCTCGATATAGAGCTTGCGGACGTCGAGGGGCTCACCGGGCCGCGGCAGGATCACCCGGGCCAGCAGACTCACCGCACGTGACTGCCCGGCCTCCAGCGCGCCGGACGGGATGTCGCTCATGATCGGTTGCTTCCTGTCTCGGGACCGCTCAGCGGTGCACCGTCGCGTAGGTGCGGCGCGAGCGTGTTGTCGTACAAGTTCAGCGCGCTGGCGATCGCCATGTGCATGTCCAGATATTGGTAGGTGCCCAGGCGTCCGCCGAACAGCACCTTCGAGGATGTGGTCTCGGCCTTTGCGCGAGCCCGGTAGGCGGCCAGTATCGCGCGGTCGGCGTCGGTGTTGATCGGATAGTAGGGCTCGTCGTCGTTCTCGGCGAACCGCGAGTACTCACGCATGATCACCGTCTTGTCGGTCGGGTAGTCGCGTTCGGGGTGGAAGTGCCGGAACTCGTGGATACGCGTGTAAGGCACGTCGGCATCGTTGTAGTTCATCACCGGTGTGCCCTGGAAATCACCGGTGGGCAGCACTTCGGTCTCGAAGTCCAGCGTGCGCCACCCCAGCCGCCCTTCGGCGTAGTCGAAATAACGGTCCAGCGGGCCGGTGTAGACGACCGGAGCTTCCGGGCTGTCTCGGCGCAACTGTTCGCGCACGTCGAACCAGTCGGTGTCCAGACGGACCTCGATGCGTTCGTCGGCGGCCATGTTCTGCAGCCACGCCGTGTAACCGTCGACGGGCAGACCCTCGTAGGTGTCGTTGAAGTACCGGTTGTCGAACGTGTAACGGACCGGCAACCGGGTGATGTTGCTGGCCGGCAGCTGCTTGGGATCGGTCTGCCACTGCTTGGCGGTGTAGTGCTTGACGAAGGCTTCGTAGAGGGGCCGGCCGATCAGCGAGATCGCCTTCTCCTCCAGGTTCTGGGCATCGACGGTGTCGATCTCACTGGCCTGCTCCTTGATCAGCGCCCTGGCCTCGTCCGGCGAGTAGTACCTGCCGAAGAACTGGCTGACCAGCCCGAGACCCATGGGGAACTGGTAGGCCTGTCCGTTGTGCAGCGCGAAGACGCGGTGCTGATAGTTGGTGAAGTCGGTGAACTGGCGCACGTAGTCCCACACCCGCTTGTTGCTGGTATGGAAGAGATGGGCGCCGTACTTGTGCACCTCGATACCGGTCTGGGGTTCGGCTTCGGAGTAGGCATTGCCGCCGATGTGTCCGCGGCGTTCGAGCACGAGCACCCGCAGGCCGAGCTGAGTGGCCGCGCGCTCCGCGATCGTCAGTCCGAAGAAACCGGAACCGACGACGAACAGGTCGAAAGCACCCGAAGTGGAGCGGGGATCAGGAGAGATCATCGGCAGCAAGGGTATCGGACCGGCGCGGTAGGCCCCGATGCGGCGCAGCGGCACAGGTCGCGATTCGCTCACGATTCCATATCGTCACTCTGGTCACAGCAGTCACAGCAGTACCATCGAACGCGTATCGAGATTCACATGTCCTACCTGCATTGAGTCGAAAATGTAGTCCATGTATTGAGGAGACTTCCGTGCCGAACCGACGTCGACGCCGGCTCTCGACAGCCTTGAGCACAGTCGCCGCTCTGGCAGTCGCGGGTCCAGTTGCAGTTGCAGCCGTGTCCGAGTTGTCCACCGGACCCCAGCACCGCGAGTTCGTGCAAGCCGCCACGATCACCGACCTTCCGGGCGAGCTGATGTCCGCCCTGTCACAGGGACTTTCGCAGTTCGGGATCAACCTCCCGCCGCTGCCGACCGGTCTGTTGACCGGATCCGGGGCCACCACCCCGACGACCCTGTCCCCCGGGCTGGGAACCGGCCTGACCACGCCCACCCTGACCGACCCGGCGTTGGCAAGCCCCACGCTGACCAATCCCGCCCTGACCAACCCGGGGTTGACCAGCCCCACCGGGCTGGCGCCGGGGTTGACCGATCCCGGGTTGACGACGCCGGGACTGACCGATCCGGGATTGGCCGCGCCGGGACTGACCGATCCCGCACTGGGCGCGGTCCCGATCGATCCGACACTGACCACGCCCGGGCTGAGCACGCCGCCGGCCCTGACCGACCCACTCCTGGGCGCCGCGCCGATCTCGACCTCGGGCCTGCCGTTGACCGGCGAGGTACCGATCTCGGCACCGATCGGGTTGGATCCGGCGCTGGGTGCCTATCCGATCCTGGGTGACCCGTCACTGGCGGCCACCCAGCCGGTGGCCTCCAGCAGCGGGGGCATCCTGGCCGACCTGACCAGTGCGGCCAACCAACTCGGCGCCGGTGAGGCCATCGACCTGCTCAAGGGCATCGTGATGCCGGCGATCATGTCCGCGGTCAAGCCGCCGGCCCCGGTTCCGCCCGCGGCGCCGATCTCGACCGCCGCCGGCGAGGCACCGCTGGGCGCTGCCGAGGCCGCTCCGGAGGCCGTCGAGGACCTCACCGACCCCGGCGCCTGATCCTTCACACAGGACGGCACCGCAGATGCCACGTGCTCTGCGGTGCCGTTGCCGTGTGAAATTCGCAACGCGCCACGCCGTGTCGCAACACAAGCATCAATTGGCACATACGTAACATCAGTCCGTGCTGTGTCAGCGCCCCGCACCATCGATCCTGCTCACCGCAATCGCGGCGACAGTGCTGATGCTGCCGTGGGCGATCCACGGGGTCCCCGGCGAAGACCCTCAGCGCCCCGCTCTGGCTGCACCCCAACTGGTTCACCAACCCCTGCCCGATATCGGCGGCGGTGAGACGATCCGCGAGCTTCATCAGGACACCGCGTTCTCCATGGTGGCGCTGACGGCGCAGGACCTGACCGGCACGACTGCGCGGGTGCGCGCCAAGAAGGACGACGGGTCGTGGGGCCCGTGGTACGACGCCGAGGTGATGGACGGGGTCGGCGCCGACCTTCCCGGACCGCGTGGCACCGAGCCGGTCTTCGTCGGCCGCACCAACACCGTGCAGATCGCGGTGAACCGGCCGACGACGGCGATACCCGCCCCGGCTGCCCCCGCCCAGGCACCCGAGATCGAACGACCCGAGCTCGGCTACATCCCGGCCAACGTCGAGCATTCCTTCGGGGAGAACCTCAGCGCCGTACTGATCAGCCCGCCCGAGGCCCCCGTCGACCTGTTGCCGCTGCCCAACGCCGCCACGCCACCCGGCCAGCCGCCGCACATCATCAACCGAACCGGGTGGGGCGCCGACGAGTCGATGCGCTGCGGAGAACCTCGCTACGACAAGGGGATTCGCGCCGGCGTCGTGCACCACACCGCTGGCAGCAACGACTACACACCACAGGATTCGGCCGCGATCATCCGTTCGATTTACGAGTACCACACCCGCACACTGGGATGGTGCGACATCGCCTACAACGCACTGGTGGACAAGTTCGGCCAGGTCTTCGAGGGCCGAGCCGGCGGCATGACCCGACCGGTCGAAGGAGCCCACACCGGCGGCTTCAACCACAGCACCTGGGGGGTGGCGATGTTGGGAGACTTCGACATCGAACCCCCGACGCCAATCCAATTACGCACCACTGCAAGGCTTCTGGGATGGGTACTGGGGCAAGCCGGTGTCGATCCGCTAGGCACGGTGACACTGCCCTCTGAAGGCGGGTCGTTCACCAAGTTTCCGTTCGGGGCATCACCGACACTGCCGACCATCTTCACCCACCGCGACGTCGGCAACACCCAATGCCCGGGCGACGCCGCCTACGCGCAGATGCAGCTGATCCGCGATATCGCCGCGCGCTTCAACGATCCACCCGGACCCGCACAGTTGGCCGAATCGCTGCGTGGCGGAGCGATCTTCACCAAATGGGAGTCTCTCGGGGGCAAGGACAGCTTCCTGGGCTGGCCCACCTCGCCGGAAGCCTCCGGTGAGGGATCCACGCGCTATGTCACCTTCCAGAACGGTGCCGTGTACTGGTCCCCGGAAAGCGGGGCCGAACCCGTCGCCGGGGAGATCTACAAGGCCTGGGGTTCGTTGGGTTTCGAGCGCGGCGCCCTGGGCCTGCCGACCAGCGCCGAAATCGCCGAACCGCTGTGGATCGTGCAGAACTTCCAGCACGGCACGCTGAACTTCGACCGGGAGAATCACATCGTGGTCCGGGTGATCGACGGTGTGCCCACCGAACTGCCGTCGGCGCCGGACGACATGGCGCCGGTCCAGCTCGAGCGCTTCACTCCGCCGATCAACCCCGTCTGACACCGTTGGGGCCGGGCTGCCAGTACCTTTCGAGCACCTGGGCCACGCCGTCCTCGGCATTGGTGACCGTGACCTCGTCTGCCGCAGCCACCGCTTCGGGATGCGCGTTGCCCATCGCCACCCCCACCCCGGCCCACGACAGCATCGGCACATCGTTGGGCATGTCACCGAAGGTGATCACGTCGGCGGCGGTGATGCCCAGTGGCGTGGCGACCTCCGCGATCCCGGTGGCTTTGCTGATCCCCAACGGCACGATCTCGATCAGACCGTTGTTCGTGGAGTAGGTGATGTCACCGGCGTTGCCGACGTGACCGCTCAGCACGGCGGCCATGTCGGAGCTGCGGGCACCGGCTTTTCGGATGAGCAGCTTGACCGCCGGCGCGCTGAGCAGGTCCTGCAGCGAGACCTCGGTATTGTCCGGATTCAGCCACGCGTGCTCATATCCCGGCGAACTGACGAACTGCGGGGTGGCCGCGTCGTGGGCGCTGCGGCCCACCCGCTCGACTGCCAACCCGGATCCGGGAATCAACCTGGTCGCGATGTCGGCCAGTTCGGCCAACGCCTCGGTGGACAGCGTCCGGGCCGACACGATCCGGTCGGTCGCCGGGTCGTAGATCACAGCGCCGTTGGCGCACACGGCCATCGGCGCGAACCCCAATTGATCGACCACCGGCGCCACCCAGCGCGGCGGACGTCCGGTGGCCAGCACGAACTGAGCGCCGGATTCGACGGCGGCCTTGACCGCCGCTCTGGTCCGCGGGGTCAATCGCTCGTCGTTGTCGAGGAGAGTGCCGTCGACATCGGAGGCGACCATCTCAGGGGTCATGGACGGTCGGTCCGCTTGCGGGCGCGTCGGGCACGTTCGTCGGCGTCGCGGCGCTCGGCCTCCTGCGGTGTCGGCGCACCGCCGCCCAGTCGGTGCGGAACCCAGAATGCACCGGGCGGGTGATGGTGGTCCGCCTGGGCGGAGTGCAACAACTCGGTCATGTCCCTCCGCAACGTCGCCAGTAGCTCTTCGACCGTACCGTGTGCCGCGATGGGCTCCCCCACCGCGACGGTGACATCAAAACGCTTACGCCCCAGAGCGCGCGGATGATCCTTGGTCCAGATCCGTTGGGCTCCCCAGACAATCAACGGCACGATCGGGACCTCGGCATCACGAGCCATCCGGGCAGCACCGGTCTTGAAGTCCTTGAGCTCGAAGCTGCGACTGATGGTGGCCTCCGGGTAGACCCCGACCAACTCGCCGCCGCGTAGGGCCCGCACCGCCTCGACGTAGGCCGACGCTCCGGCCTGACGATCGACCAGGATGGTGCCGGTGTGCCTGATCAGCCAGCGCACCACCGGCACCTCGTTCATCTCGGCCTTGAGCATGAACCGCAACCGGCGCCGGCGCCGGGCCACCGCGAGACCGGCGGGCAGGAAGTCGACGTAGCCGGTGTGGTTGATGCACACCACGGCACCACCGGAGGCCGGGACGTGGTCCAGCCCGCGGAAGTCGATCCGGGTCCCGGTGGCCGCAACCAGCAGGGACGCCGTGGATTCCAGAGCGCGGTACACCGGCTCCATGGGCTACCCCGGCGCTCCACCCGTTTCACGGCCTCCCGCCGGTGGTGTAGCGCGGCGGGCGGCCTTGGCCGCGGCTTCCTCGGCATCCATCCGGCCCGCTTCGGCCAGCGTCGGGGCCCCGCCACCGAGCCGGTGCGGTACCCAGAACTCGCCGGGGGGGTGCGGACCGTACTCGTCTTGGACCTGCTCGAGCAGGTGCTGCATCCGGGAGTGCAGCAGCGAGGTCAGCTCGGCAGCAGGCAGAGTCGGCTCGATCGGTGCGCCGACGGCGACGTGGATCGGTACCTTGGGCCGCCACAGCTTCTTCGGGTGTCCTTTGGTCCAGATCCGCTGAGCGCCCCACACGATGTGCGGCACGATCGGCACGCCCGCCGCGATCGCCATCCTCGCGGCGCCGGACTTGAAGTCCTTGATCTCGAAGCTACGGCTGATCGTCGCCTCCGGGTAGACGCCGACGAACTCGCCCTCGGCGAGCATGCGGCAGGCTTCCTGGAAGGACGCGGCGCCGCTGTCCCGGTCGACCTCGATGTGCCGCAGGCTGCGCATGATGGGCCCGGTGATCTTGTGGTCGAACACCTCGCGCTTGGCCATGAACCGGACCTTGCGGCCCATGCGCTGGCGATAGGCCGGCAACCCGGCGAAGGTGAAGTCGAAGTAGCTGGTGTGGTTGATCGCGATGACCGCCCCGCCGGTGCGCGGCAGATTCTCCACCCCGGTGACGGTGAACTTCAGACCTTGCACCCGCCACGCCAGACGGGCGAGCTGGATGACTGTGCCGTATACCGGTTCCACAGCAGCCAGCGTAGTGCTCCGCCTCCGCCCACCACAGACAGGACAACGGATCATGAGTACCCCCGACGGACCACGACAGGTGCCGGCACTCGTGGCGGACATCGCCGCGGGGCGGCCTGTGACGGCTGTGTGGGTCAACGAACTCGGAGGAGTGACGTACGCGATCGGCTCGGCGCCGGCCACCGATTACGTCAAGGTCTACCCCGACGCGGTGGCCGATCTGTTGGCCGCCGAGGTGCCGCGCCTGCGGTGGGCGCAGTCCTTCACGCCGGTCCCGGTCGTGCTTGCCTCCGGACCAGGGTGGATGCACACCGCCGCCCTGGCCGGGCGTTCGGCCGTCGACCCGCGGTGGCACGACCACCCGGAGACAGCAGCGCGGGCCATCGGTGCGGGGTTGCGGATGCTGCACGACACGTTGCCGGTACCCGACTGCCCGTTCGGCCCGCCGTCCTGGGTCGGTGACCACCCGCCGCCTGCGGACCGGCTCGTCGTCTGTCACGGCGACGCGTGCGCGCCGAACACGTTGATGGCCGACGACGGGTCCTGGGCCGGACACGTCGACCTCGGCGACCTGGGCGTAGCGGACTTCTGGGCCGACCTGGCGGTCGCGACGATGTCGCTGGACTTCAACTATCCAACCGACGACGACGAGCGGTGGGCGCGGGTTCTCCTCGACGCCTACGGCGTCGCCCCCAACCCGGAACGCATCGCCTACTACCGGGCTCGGTGGAACGACGAGCCCCTCGTCCCCGGCTAAGCTGCTTGGCGGAACCGCTGTCACCGGGAGGGATATTTGTGCAGGTCACATGCGTCGGACACGCAGGCTTCCAGATCGACACCGAGGCCGGGAGCATCCTGTGCGACCCGTGGGTCAACCCCGCGTACTTCGCGTCGTGGTTCCCGTTTCCTGACAACAGCACCCTGGACTGGGACCAACTCGGCGACGTGGACTACCTCTACGTCTCTCACCTGCACAAAGACCACTTCGACCCGGAGAACCTGCGCGCGCACGTCAACAAGGACGCCGTCGTGCTGTTGCCCGACTTCCCGGTGCCCGACCTGCGCCGGGAGTTGGAGAAGCTGGGATTTCATCGCTTTTTCGAAACCACCGACTCAGTCAAACACCGCGTCAGCGGCCCCAAGGGTGACCTCGATGTGATGATCATCGCGCTGCGCGCGCCCGCCGACGGCCCGATCGGCGACTCCGGGCTGGTCGTCGACGACGGCGCCACCGTTGCGTTCAACATGAACGATGCCCGCCCTGTGGATCTCGAAGTCCTGCACGTCGAGTTCGGCCAGGTCGACGTGCACATGCTGCAGTACTCCGGGGCCATCTGGTACCCGATGGTCTACGACATGCCCGCGCGCGCCAAAGAGGCGTTCGGCATCCAGAAGCGTCAGCGTCAGATGGACCGCTGCCGCCAGTACATCGAGCAGGTCGGCGCGAGCTGGGTGATTCCGTCGGCCGGGCCGCCCTGCTTCCTGGACCCCGAGTTACGCCACCTCAACGACGACCAGGCCGACCCGGCCAACATCTTCCCCGACCAGATCGTGTTCCTCAACGAGATGAAGGTGCACGGACGCGACGGCGGCCTGTTGATGATCCCGGGCAGCACGGCCGACTTCACCGGTTCACAATTGAACTCGCTGTCGCACCCGATGCCCGACGACGACGTCGAAGCACTCTTCACCACCGGTAAGGCCGACTACATCGCGGCCTATGCCCAACGCATGGCACCGGTGCTGGACGCCGAGAAAGCGCGTTGGGCACCGGCGGGCGGGGAACCGATGCTCGACGCGCTGCGCGCGATCTTCGAGCCGATCATGCTGTCCAGCGACCAGATCTGCGACGGGATCGGCTATCCCGTCGAGTTGCGGATGCGCGGCGGCGGCCATGACGAGACCATCGTACTCGATTTTCCCAAAAGGGTTGTGCGCGAGCCTATCCCGGATGAGAAGTTTCGTTACGGGTTCGCGGTCGCCCCGGAGTTGGTACGCACTGTGCTGCGCGACCGGGAGCCGGACTGGGTCAACACGATCTTCTTGTCCACCCGGTTCTCGGCTTGGCGGGTCGGGGGCTACAACGAGTACCTGTACACGTTCTTCAAATGCCTCACCCCCGAGCGGATCGCCTACGCCGACGGATGGTTCGCCGAAGCGCATGACGACAGCGCATCGATCGTTCTGGACGGCTGGGAGGTTCAGCGTCGCTGCCCACATCTCAAAGCCGACCTGTCCAAGTTCGGTGTGGTCGAAGGCACGACGCTGACCTGCAATCTGCACGGCTGGCAGTGGAACCTGACCAACGGCAGGTGCCTGACCACGAAGGGTCACGAACTGCGGTCGGAGAAGCTGTGACAGATTTCGGCGGGCAGACCCGCTACTACGACGACGGCCGCATCCAACTCGACCGGGAGGCATTGACGTTGCGGCGCTACCACTTCCCGTCGGGAACCTCGAAAATCATTCCGCTACGCGATATCCGAGGCTATTCGACCGATCCGCTCGGTGCGTTCATGCATCGCTTTCGGATCTGGGGCAGTTCGGACCTGCGCCGTTGGCTGCCGTTGGACGTGAGCAGGCCGTGGAAATCGACACTGGTCACTCTCGACGTGGCCGGCGCCCGCCTCAAGCCTGCGTGCACCCCGGCCAACCCCGACGAGTTCGTCCGGGTGCTCGACGAACTGCTCAGCGCACGCTAGCTGCAGGGGTCAGCAACTCAGTCCCGACGTGAGGAACCAGCGCGGCGGGTACCCGAACGCTGCCGTCAGGCTGCTGATGGTTCTCCAGGATGGCCACCAACCACCGGGTGGTGGCCAGCGTGCCATTGAGTGTCGCAGCGATCTGCGGCTTGCCGTTCTCGTCGCGGTAACGCACCGCCAGTCGCCGGGCCTGGAATGTGGTGCAGTTCGAGGTGGAGGTCAACTCACGGTAGGTGTGCTGCGTCGGAACCCACGCCTCGCAGTCGAACTTGCGCGCCGCCGAGGACCCCAGATCCCCTGCCGCGATGTCGATCACGCGATAGGGCACCTCGATGGCAGCCAACATCTCCCGCTGCCACCCGAGCAGGCGCTGATGTTCGGCCTCGGCCGACTCGGGGGTGCAATAGACGAACCCCTCGACCTTGTCGAACTGATGGACCCGGATGATGCCGCGGGTGTCCTTGCCGTAACTGCCGGCCTCCCGGCGAAAGCACGACGACCAGCCGGCGTAGCGCAACGGGCCCGCCGACAGGTCGAGAATCTCGTTGGCGTGGTAGCCGGCCAGCGGAACCTCCGAGGTGCCGACCAGATACAGGTCGTCGCCCTCGACGCGGTACACCTCGTCGGCATGCGCGCCGAGGAATCCGGTCCCCGCCATGATCTCCGGGCGCACCAGTACCGGCGGGATCATCAACGTAAAGCCGTTCTCGACCGCCGTGCGGACCGCCAGCTGGAACAACCCGAGTTGCAGGAGCGCCCCCGGCCCGGTCAGGAAGTAGAACCGGGAGCCCGACACCTTGGCGCCGCGCTCCATGTCGAACAGGCCCAAAGACTCCCCGAGCTCGACGTGGTCTTTGGGGTCGTCCAGTACCGGCGGGGCCCCGACGGTGTCGAGCACGGTGAAGTCGTCCTCACCACCGGCCGGGACACCGTCGATGATCACGTTCGAGATCGCCAGGTGGGCGGCCGAAAATGCCTGCTCAGCGTCCAGTTGAGCTGCCTCGGCCGCCTTGACCCGGTCGGCGAGCTCCTTGGCCGCGGCCAGCAGTGCGGGCCGGTCCTGCGGGGAGGCCTTGCCGATGAGCTTGCTGGCCGTCTTCTGCTCGGCACGCAGATTGTCGGCAGCTGAGATCGCCGAGCGCCGGGCGGCGTCTGCCTCGGCCAGCGCGTCGACGAGGCCGGGGTCCTCGCCACGGGACCGTTGTGAGGCGCGCACGGCATCGGGATTCTCTCGCAGCACCTTGAGGTCGATCACGGGCACACCCTACGGGGTGGCCGAGCCGCCGGACCGACGATGTCGTCGTCGGGTCGACTCCAGCCGCATGACGTTACAACTGCAACACTTGTCACAGCACCCGACACGCCTGTCACAATGGAGCGGATGTCCGAGCTGAGCTTCAACACTGTGCGCGAAGCGCCCGAACCCTCCGCAGGTGGCACCTCCCGCCGGTGGTGGCGCAGCCTGCAAGCCGAAGCCACCCGCCGAGCGCTGTTGCTGACCGCGCTCGGGGGACTGTTGATCGCCGGTGTCATCACCGCCCTACCCCAGGCCGACCGGGCCAGCGGACTGACCGCCAACGCCATCTCGCTGGGACCGCGCGGCAACGCCACCTTCGACGAAGCCGCCAGCGGCGACTGCCTGACCTGGCCGCAGGGCACTCCTGACGCCGCCGAGATCGTCGACTGCGCCGACGAGCACCGGTTCGAGGTCGCCGCGTCGGTGGACATGCGCACCTTCCCTGGCAGCGAGTACGGTCCCGACGCCGAGCCACCGTCGCCGGCGCGAATCCAGCAGATCAGCCAGGAGCAGTGCACCGCGGCCGTGCAGCGCTACCTCGGCCCGCGCTTTGACCCGAACAGCCGCTTCACCGTGAGCATGCTGTGGTCCGGTGACCGGGCCTGGCGGCAGTCCGGTGAACGGCGCATGCTCTGCGGCCTGCAGCTGCCCGGCCCCAACAACCAGCAATTGGCCTTTTCCGGCCGGGTCGCCGAGCTGGATCAGTCCAAGGTGTGGCCACCGGGAACCTGCCTGGGGATCGATCCGGGCACCAATCAGCCCACCGACATCCCGGTCGACTGTGCCGCCCCACACGCCATGGAGGTGACCGGTGCGGCCAACCTGGCCGAGCGGTTCCCCGACGGGCTGCCGCCCGAGCCTGAGCAGGACACCTACATCAAGGACACCTGCACGAAGTTGACCGATGCGTATCTGGCCCCCATCCAGCTGCGCAACACCACGCTGACCCTGATCTACAGCACGATCTCGCTGCCCAGCTGGTCGGCCGGCAGCAAGCAGGTGTCCTGCAGCATCGGCGCCACTCTGGGCAACGGCGGCTGGTCGACGCTGCTCAACAGCGCCAAAGGCGAATTGCTGATCAACGGTCAACCTCCGGTGCCGCCACCCGACATTCCGGCCGAGCGGCTCAACCTGCCGCCGATCCCGATCCCCGAGGTCTCCGACTCGTCCCCATCGGTGCCGCAGCAGTCCGGCGCCTCGACCGGGACATCGAGCCCGGGTGGCTCCACACCTGCGCAGAGCGACACCAGCACCCAGCAGACCGAGCACATGCCACAGATCGCGACACCGACACAGACCGAGCCGGCACCTGCGCCCGAGCTGGTGCCACCGCCGGCTCCCTTCAACCCGCTGGCACCACCTCCACCGCCGCCACCGGCCCCATTCAATCCGCTGGCACCACCTCCACCGCCGCCACCGGCGCCGTTCAATCCGCTGGCACCGCCACCACCGCCGCCACCGCCACCGCCACCGCCGGGTCTCTAGCTCGGTGACCGTGCGGATGAGCCCGCAGAGGTTCGAGGAGTTGGTGGGCGACGCGCTCGATCTCATCCCCGCCGAACTCGCTGCGGCGATCGACAACGTGGTGATCCTGGTCGCCGAGCGCAACGATGAGGAACCCGAGCTACTCGGGCTCTACGAAGGCGTCGCGCTGACCGAGCGCGACACCTGGTATGCCGGTTCGCTGCCCGACACCATCACGATCTACCGCGGCGCGCTGCTGGACATCTGCGACACCGAACAGCAGGTGGTCGAAGAAGTGGCCATCACCGTCATCCACGAGGTCGCCCACCACTTCGGCATCGACGACGAGCGGTTACACGAACTGGGTTGGGCCTGAGTCGATCACCGGGCGCGCCGGGCGCGGCAACCGCGCGGTGTCGGTCCCAGATGTTAGGAACGGACCATGACCACAGCGTGCCGCGCCTGCGAGGCAGGTCTGGAGCACTGCCACGGCGCCCTGATACACCATGCCTACCAGCGCGACGAGTGCACCGAAGGCGACTGCTTGGCCGCGGCTGCCGCGCACGACGTGCAGATTGACTGCAGCAGCCTGGGATGCGCCTGTGACGAGGTGCGCATCGGGTTTCGGTCAGCCCGTCGGATCGGCTGACCGGTGGTGGTCGGTGACCACCACCGGCTCCGGACCGAACGGCGGCACCAGCGCCCCCCACTGCACACAGTTCCACCTGCTGTTGCCAGTGGGAGCCAGTACCACCGACTCGGCGTTGGCCAGGTGATGGTCGACGGCGAACTGACTATCGATGCCGGACAGTACCGCTGCCACCAACCGGATCGCCGCGCCGTGGCTGACCACGACAATGTCCTCATGCCAGCTGTCGCGGGTCAGGTACTCGGTGCGTAGCGCCTCCAGTACCGGCACATAACGATCGAGCACGTCGCGTCCTGACTCGCCACCGGGCAGCGCCAGGTCGAGATCGCCACCGTGCCAACGCCGATAAATCGCGTTGAACTCGTCATGGGCCTGCTCGTCGTTGCGATTCTCCAGTTCGCCGACCTGCACCTCGTGAATGCCGTGGACCTCGCGGGCATCGACGCCGGCGGTCACGCTGATCACCTGGTGGATCTCAGTGGCGGTCTGGACGGCGCGGGTGGCGATCGAGTGCGCGAGCAGGCCGGGACGTCGTGCCAGACCCCGACCGAAGGTGCGGGCCTGCTCGCGGCCCAGGTCGGTCAGCTCTGCCCCCGGCGGCAGGGTGTCCAGGCGCCGGTCGACGTTGCCGCGCGACTGTCCGTGGCGGACCAGCACCAGGCGACCGCTCACGGTGTGCCCTCCCGCAACCGGTGCAGCCACGCCGAGGCCTCGTCGAGGGCGGGCGGCGCGGCGCCGACCAGCTTGCCGGTGGGCCACGAGCCCAGATATCGCACGTCGGCGCAGCGCCGGTGCAACGCGCGTAGCGCCTCGGCCACCGGTTCGTCGTCGATGTGGCCGACGAAATCCAAGAAGAAGATGTAGGTACCCATCTCGGTGCGGGTGGGCCGGGACTCGATCCGGGTCAGGTCGATGTCGCGGATCGACAGCTCGGTCATCGCCGACACCAGTGCGCCGGGCACGTTGTGCAGCCGCAGCACCACCGATGTGCGGTCGGCCCCACTGCACGCCGGTGGCGGGGCCGGCGGACCGATGAGCACGAATCGGGTGCGGGCGTTGGCTTCGTCGACGACGCCGGCGGCCAGTTCGACGAGTTCGAATCGCCGCGCGGCCAGCGCGGTCGTCACTGCGGCGTCGGCGCGGCACGCCGCCACATCCTGCGCCGCTGCCGCATTCGAATTGGCTGGTATGACTTGACTTTCCGGCAGATGCGCGGCCAGCCACCGCTTGACCTGGGCGGCTGCGACGGGGAAGGCAGCCACGGTGCGCACCTGGCCGCGGTCACACCCGGGACGGGCCGCGATGGTGAAGGACACGTCGAGGGTGAGCTCGGCGTAGATCTGCAACGGGGAGCCGTCGGCCAGGCTGTCCAGGGTGGGCAACACCGAGCCCTCGATCGAGTTCTCGATCGGCACGCACGCGTAATCGGCCTCGCCCTGTCGCACCGCGGCCAGCGCCGCGTCGGTGGTGTCCATGGCGAGGCGCTGCACACGCGCCGTCGACCGCTGCCCGGGTATCAGACCGTCGGCTTCGATCGCGCGCAGCGCAGCCTCGGTGAACGTTCCCTCGGGTCCGAGATAGGCGATGCCGGGCACCGCAACAGCCTATCGGTAGGCACGGTAATCGCATTCCGCTGCGCCGAAGGCCTTGCACAAAGGATCGCACAGAAGTTAAGTTAGGCAAACCTTACCAAGAGAAAGGCGGTGTGATGGCTTCAACGGCACCGAGCACGGCAGAACGGATCCGCAGCCTGTGCGCACGCTCGTGTAGCGCGATCATCGCGGTCGAGGGACTGGATCCGACGCCGACGCCCGTGCACCACCTGCTGCGTGACGGATCCTTCGCGATCACCGCTCCGGCAGCCGAGGTGCTCAACGCCAAGGTGGTCTCGGCCGGACACGGTGGCGTGCAAGCCATGCTCGAAATGACCGATTACGCGCCGCTGCCGTTGCGTGAGCCGGTGCGCTCGCTGGTCTGGATTCAGGGCAGGCTCAGCGAGGTTCCCGCCAGCAGCGTGCCTGCGATACTCGACCTCATTGCCACCGCAGACCCCAATCCCGCTCTGCTGGAGGTCAATTCGGACCACGCCCTGATGCGACTGGACATCGAGTCGATCGTGGTCGCCGATTCCACCGGTGCCGAGTCTGTGCCGCTGGCTGCACTGCTGGGCGCGAACCCCGATCCGTTCTGCGCCATGGAGTCCTGCTGGCTGCAACACATGGAATCGGCGCACCGCGACATCGTCGACCGGCTGGCGGCTCGGCTGCCCACCTCGCTGCGCCGGGGCCGGGTGCGCCCTCTGGGCCTGGACCGCTACGGCGTGCAACTGCGCATCGAAGCCGAGGACGGGGACCGCGACGTGCGCCTGCCCTTCACCAAGCCCGTCGACGACGTTTCCGGACTGAGCCAGGCCATCCGCGTGCTGATGGGCTGCCCGTTCCTGAACGGGCTACGAGCACGCGGGGTCTAGCCTTGCTGCGGTGAGCGGGTCTCCGGACGACCTCGACGCCGCGGCGCGACGCGCCCTGCGCATCGAGGTGGCCGTCGTGCTGGCGGTTACCTTCGCCTTGAGCGCCTACACCGCGCTGCTGAGGCTCATCGAAGGCGTGCTGCTCGGACTGTCGGACCAGACCGTCGCGATCAATCCGCGTCGATCACCGTTCGACCTCATCGACCTCGGCCTGAACCTGGCCGCGTTGTTCCAGCTGCTCGCCTGGGGGGCATTGGCGGTGTACCTGCTGTGGCGCAGCGGACACGGTCCGAGCAGCATCGGCCTGGGTCGGATCCGTTGGCGCGGGGACGTTCTCGGCGGCATCGGACTCGCGCTACTCATCGGCATACCCGGCCTGGCGCTGTACCAGATCGCCCGGACTCTCGGCGTGAACGCCTCGGTCGAACCCGCCGAGCTCAACGACACATGGTGGCGTATCGCGGTGCTGCTGCTGCTCTCTTTCGGCAACGGCTGGGCCGAGGAAGTCGTTGTGGTCGGATTTCTGCTCACCCGGTTTCGGCAATTACGCGTCAACCCGTGGATCGCACTGGTGGTGTCGAGCCTGCTGCGCGGCGTCTACCACCTCTACCAGGGATTCGGCGCCGGACTGGGCAACGTCGCGATGGGCCTGATCTTCGGCTATGTGTGGCAGCGCACGGGACGGCTGTGGCCACTGATCATCGCCCACACGCTGATCGACGCCGTGGCATTCGTCGGGTACTCGCTGCTGGCGGGGCAACTGGGCTGGCTGCGCTGAGCCGACTAACCTCTTTCTGTGACCGGAGGAGGTGCACCGGACCGGCGCGAGCCGCCGCACGTGATCCGGCGCGACCCGAACTACCGCCCGGTGTGGCCGCCCAACCCGCCCACACCGCCACGCCGGCGCACGCCTGCCCCGCCACCACCACGCCGGTCCGCTCCCCCGCCACCACCGCCGCCGCCACCCCCACCGGTGCGGCACCGTGGGCCGAACCCGCGGCCACCGAAACCGATGCGGCCGGCGCCACCCGCACCACGGGCCCAGCCGCCGCGCCGTCCGGCGCCGCCTCCGGGCCCGCCGCCCCGGCCACCACACCGCCGCCGGCGCCGCTGGCCGCGGATCGTGCTGGCCTGCCTGCTGGTGATGATCGCCGGGACCGTGGCCACCGGCGTGTGGATCGACACCGCCTTGAACAGGGTCGTCGCACTGCCCGACTATCCGGGCCGGCCGACCGCGGGCAAGGGCACCACGTGGCTGCTGGTCGGTTCCGACAGCCGCAGCGACCTCACCGTTGAGCAACAGGCCGCGCTGGCCACCGGTGGGGACCTGGGCAACAGCCGCACCGACACCATCCTGCTCGTACACCTGCCCGGCCTGGGTTCGTCGAGCACGGCGACCGTGGTGTCGCTGCCGCGCGACTCTTACGTCGAGATCCCGGGCTACGGCAGCGACAAGATCAACGCCGCATACTCCGTCGGCCGAGCACCGTTGCTGGCCCAAACGGTCGAACAGGCCACCGGTCTGCGCATCGACCACTATGCCGAAATCGGTTTCGGCGGGTTCGCCCGCCTGGTGGACGCGGTCGGCGGGGTGACGGTCTGCCCCTCCGAACCGATCAACGACCCGCTGGCGGGTCTCGACCTGGCGGCCGGTTGCCAACGCGTCGACGGCCCCACCGCTCTGGGGTTCGTGCGTACCCGCGCCACCCCGCGCGCCGATCTCGATCGGATGGTCAACCAACGACAGTTCATCTCCGCGCTGGTGCAGCGGGCCGCGAGCCCCGCGGTGTTTCTGAACCCGCTGCGCTGGTATCCGATGGCCCGCGGCGTCGCCGACACCCTCACTGTCGGCGCCGGTGACCACATCTGGGACCTGATCCGGTTGGGCGGGGCCCTGCGCGGGGACGTGCTGACGGTCACCGTGCCGATCGCAGAGTTCACCCACAACGGGTCCGGCGCCATCGTGGTGTGGGACAGCTCGACCGCCACGGAGCTCTTTGCGGCGCTGGCGACCGACACGCCCCTACCCCAGCACCTGCTGGACGCCGCCGATCCCTAGCGTCTAGCAAACTTTCTGAGGCCAGTCGGCAGCCGGTGTAGCGGGCATCACACCACCTCTCCAAACTAAGGCGACCCTTGGCTTATTTAGGCCGACCTTGGCTGACAATGCCCTCTGACCTGCTCTATTTTGGAGATATGACCACGACAGCTGTACTCGACGATGCACTCGACACCAAGTTCCACGGCCTGCTGCACGACCAGGTGCGCAGCGAACTCGGCGCGTCGCAGCAGTATCTGGCCATCGCCGTGCATTTCGACGCCGCCGACCTGCCTCAGCTGGCCAAGCTGTTCTACCGGCAGTCGGTCGAGGAACGTAACCACGCGATGATGCTGGTCCGCTATCTGGTCGACCGGGGTGTGCCCGTCGAGATCCCGTCGCTGGAGCCGGTGCGCAACGCCTTCGACACCCCCCGCGACGCGATCGGCGTGGCACTCGACCTCGAGCGCGCCGTCACCGACCAGTTCAGCCGGCTGGCGGCCACCGCCGGTGACGAGGGCGACTACCTCGGCGAGCAGTTCGTGCAGTGGTTCCTCAAGGAGCAGGTCGAGGAGGTGGCGTTGATGAGCACCCTGGTCCGGATCGCCGAGCGCGCCGGAGCCGACCTGTTCCATCTCGAGGACTTCGTCGCCCGCGAGGTCGGCGCATCCTCGGCCGATCCGACGGCACCGAAAGCCGCCGGCGGGTCGTTGTAGGTCCCGGTGATCGGGGCCGGTCGGGTTCAGTCCCGGCCGGCGCAGGTCAACCCGTCTTGGAGCCAGGCCTTCGTCCGCCCCGGATGGTTCGTCGCGATCCAGCCCACTCCCAGATCGCGGCAGTACTGCACATCCTCGTAGTGATCGACCGTCCAGCAATACAGCGCACGTCCCTGAGCTGCGGCGCGGTCCACCAGCTCGGGATGTTCCCGCAGCGTCGCGATCGACGGTCCCACCGCCGTGGCCCCGACGGTGGTGGCTGCGCTGCCGCCCACATAGCGTGACGTTTCACCGAGCAGAACCGTCGGCAGCATCGGCGCGGCGCGCCTGATCCGCCAGACCGCTGCGGCCGAGAACGACATCACCACTGCCCGGGACAGGTCCGCCGACAACGGCGCCGCGATGCCGTAACGCTGCAGCAGGGCCAATACTTTGGTCTCCACCAGCGCGCCATAGCGGACCGGATGCTTGGTTTCGATGAAGAGTTTGACCGGACGGTTCCAGTCGAGCACCAACTCCACCAGCTCATCAAGGGTCAACAAGCCGGTGTCACCGTGGCTGCCATCAGCGCGCCAACTCGGATGCCAGGCGCCGTAGTCGAGCTCCCGCAGCTGATCCAGCGTCATGTCGCTGACCAACCCGGTGCCGTTGGACGTGCGGTCGAGCCGGCGATCATGGACGCAGACCAGGTGCCCGTCACGGGTCAGCCGTACGTCGCACTCCACCCCGTCTGCGCCTTCTTCCAGCGCCCGCTCATAGGCCGCCCGGGTGTGTTCGGGAAGATCTGCCGAGGCGCCGCGGTGGGCCACCACGAACGGGTGGCCGCCGCCGGCCGGGGCAGAACTCATAGGCCTATGCTGCCGGGTTCCGGTCCCGCGCTTCAACCGCTCGGCCGTCGTCGGTCGTCTCAGCTGCAGGTTCTACCGACCGCTGATCGTCCGGTCGCACCGCCACAGGCACCCAGCGCTTCGACGGCCGTTCCACCGGCTGACGCTCGAAGCCCAGGAGCACCTGCAGCGCCAGCAACAGCGCCGCCAAACCGAACAGATAGGCCACGATCGAGGCCACCGTGTTATCGGCAATCCCCTGGGGGTCGGTGGTGAAACTGGTGGCGATCGAGAAGACCGACACCACAGTGCTGGCCACCCACACCAGCCACCACGCCACGATCGGACCGCGCAGCCACCTCTGGCGCGACTCGGCGTCGGCGAGTTCGATCACGTACACCGGCGCCCACGCCAGGTTCACCACCGGGATCAGGCAACCGGCACGCAGCGCCCACACCGGCCGCGGGTCCTGCTGACCAAGGTGCGCGAAGGCCGCGGCCCGCCGGGCGATCAGCCAGTTCGTCAGCACCACCGCACTGGCCACGATCATGAAGCCCGCAATGACACTGACGGCCACACCGCCCCAGGTCGCCGCTCCGGCCACCCACGGGTTGAGCAGTACCGAGCGGTTGACGATGAGCAGGATGTAGCGCACCAGGTGCACAAACGCCGCGGCGCCGAGCACCGCCATGGCGGTCACGATGGTCATCCGGACAGCAGTGGCCGACGGGCCGGTGCGCACCGGTTCCCGGCTCGCCGGCTCGTCGAAGTGCTCGACGAGGCCCCAGCGCGGGATGGCCGAATAGCGCGGCGTGGGGCCGAGGTCACGACGCCGACGGCGCGGTGGCGGCGGGGCGCCGGGGCGCACCGCCACCCAACGAAGACCGGCAGGCAACGACGGCGCGGGACGGCTGTCGGTGCGGGCACCGGCGGGCTGCGCCGGTCGTCCCCAGCCCGCGGTCGGTGCGGGACCCGAGGGCGCCAGCAGGGCGCCGCGACAGCGTGGGCACCACACCCGCTGCCGGTCGCGCACATTCCACCGCGTCCCACACTGGGAACACACTTGGATCATCGCACCAGGATAGAGCGACTGCGCCCGGCGGGGACCGGTCAGACCGAGCCCACCGCACCGCTGTCGGTGACCACCGCGCGACCGGCGCCCATCCACGCCAACATGCCGCCGGTGACGTTGACCGGCTCGAAACCGCGCTGGGCCAGGTATTGGGCCACCCGGTAGGAGCGGCCACCAACGTGGCAGACCACGAACAGCTGGGCTTCACGATCGATCTCGTCGAGGCGGGCCGGGATGTCGCCCATCGGGATGTGCCGGGCGCCCGGCACATGGCCGCGCTGCCACTCGTCGTCCTCCCGGACGTCCAGCAACACCACCGACGCGTCGAACGTCGTCGGCACCTCACCGATCTCTGCCTGCCGTACACCGGCATCGTCTGGCCCGTCCATAGGCCTCATGCTGACACGCCGACGTGACCGGGGCCACAATTCGCGGCAGCAATTGCGGCGCCGGCACCAACCTATCCACAGTTTCCACAGGTTCATCCACAGGCAATTCGGGCCGCCCACGCCCACCGAGGCCGGTCAGCCCGGCCTCAGCTCCGCACCGTTGTGGATAACGACAAACCGCGGCGCTCCGTGTTTTCACAGCTCGCCAACAGGCCGAGCGAAATTGCTCGATAGGCTAACCAAATGTGCTGTCGGGGCTGGCGGTCCTAGCCTGATTTTCCCGCAGCGAACAAATAGGGTTATGATCGGCGTCACAGGGGTCGTGTGTGACTGATCTCACTGAATCAGGAACCGGGGGAGAGAGTAAGCGTGCAGGTGAGGAGCTTTTGATGTCGTCGTCGATGGGTTCGGGGTCTGCTTTCCCCCCTTCGGAGTGGCAGTCCTCCTCGCGCGCCTACACCCGCAGCCAGTTGATGGCGTTGTTGCGTGCCGGGGTGATCGCCATCGTGCTGCTGGGCGTCCTGGCCCTGCTCGTACTGTTCTGATCCGACCGGTCACACTCCGTCGGGTCGCAAGACGCTGATGCGCCATCCGCGGACCGCCAGCACCACCCGGTAGGACTCGGCGGCCGGCACCCATCCGAAATGCCGCGAATCAGTGGCACCGAGCGCCGCCTGATTATCTGATCGCGCCTCGAACATCGACGCGGCCTCGGTCACCCGAACCGCGCCGACCCGCTTCACCAGATACATCGCACGTCCCCGCGGGTCGCGGAAAACCCGCACCTGACCGGGCCTGACGTCACCAGAGCGCACAGCCAGCAATCCGTCCCCGGGTCGCAGCGCCGGCCCCATGGAGTCCTCGACGACGACGAATCTGCGCAGCGGCCATCGCGATCGGAGCCCATGGTGCCACCGCATCGGCTAAGGGTAAGTTAGGGACATGCTGCATCGACTGTTCAACAACGCGACCCCCGCCCACGCCCACTGCGACTTGTTCTGCGGTGTCTACGATCCCGCGCAGGCCAAGATCGAAGCGCTGTCCTGCCTGAAAACCATCAAGAAGTACCACGAGTCCGACGACGAGCATTTCAAGACCCGCGCCATCATCATCAAGGAGCGTCAGGCCGGAGAGGTCAAGCACCACCTGACCGTGCTGTGGGCCGACTTCTTCACCCCGGAGCACTTCGAGCAGTTCCCCAACTTGCACCAGCTGTTCTGGGAAGGCGTCAAGGGCGCCGGCGACATCAAGAAGTCGCTCGACCCCGCCGTCGCCGAGAATGTCATCAAGATCATCGATCAGATCGCCGATATCTTCTGGCAGACCGACAAGGGCAAGCAGATGGGCGTCTACCCGCCTGCCTGAGGTCCTCCCACCCGTCCCAAACCCGGCTCGGTCTCACGACCGAGCCGGGTTTTTGTTGCGTTAGCACTCAACTCCACTTGCGTGCCAGCGGGGACCTACCGCATCCTGAGCGCATCGACCCATAGTCGTGTCGGGCATGAGCGCCACATGATCCCGGGAGGCGAGAGTGGATTTCGAGTCCAGTCGGGCGATCGGTATCGCCCCATTCCATTCGCGAGGATCCCTCAAGGGATTCGTGCTCTCCGGACGCTGGCCGGATTCCACCAAGGAGTGGGCACAGCTGCTCATGGTCGCGGTGCGCGTCGCATCACTGCCCGGGCTGCTCTCCACCACAACGATTTTCGGTGCACGCGAAGAACTCCCGGACGACCCCGAGCCGGGTACCGTCGGACTGGTGCTCGCCGAAGGACCGGTGGTCGGTGAATCCGCGGTGCCGCCTGGCCATTTCGCCGAGTGCCAACCGCCGGCGCTGTTGATGCTGCACCCGCCGTCGGAGACGACACCGTCGCTTCCCGAATGCACTGGTGCGGCGTCGGGCTGTGTACTGCTGCCGGGATTGCCCCACCTTGGACTGGAACACCGTGCGGCGTGGGTGGAGGCCGAGGCCGACGGCACCGTGACCTCGATGGTCAGCCGGGTCGGCGTCGACCCGATCAGCCACCCCGACACCGCCATACTGGCGATGCTGCTTGCTGCATAAGGCCTTTCGAACCACGTGATCCGGGCGCCCGAATCGTTTATTCGGGCACCCGAAATCACCTCGCCCACTGGCAATCTCACGCCGGATTGGTTAGCCTCGGCTACGTAAGCGAAGGGGAGTAGCCCCCAATCGTCGAGTCGACATACTGGCGTGAGCCCGGCCGGCGAACCACCCCCGGTGGTGGGCGAGACCTTCGACCGACGCCTGGCGGGCCTGAGGCCCGGTAGGCGGACTGTCGAAAGGTCGTGCCGTGCTCTCTGCCATTCTGGTCAGCCTCGCCGTCGTCTTCGTCGCCGAACTCGGCGACAAATCTCAGCTGATCACCATGACGTACTCGCTGCGCCATCGGTGGTGGGTGGTGCTCTCCGGTGTCGGCATCGCGGCGATGCTCGTCCACGGGCTGTCGGTGGCCATCGGGCACTTCCTGGGGATGGCACTACCCCAGCAGCCCATCGCGTTCGCCGCCGCCATCGCGTTCCTGCTCTTCGCAGTGTGGACGTGGCGGGAAGGGCGCAACGACGACCCCGAGGATGAGCCCCGCATCGCCGAACCACGCTTTGTCATCTTCGCGATCGTCTCGTCCTTCGTCCTGGCCGAGCTCGGCGACAAGACGATGCTTGCCACCGTCGCGCTGGCCAGTGACCGCCATTGGCTGGGGGTTTGGATCGGTGCCACGATCGGGATGGTCCTCGCCGACGGCGTCGCGATCGCGGCGGGCGTGCTGCTGCACAAACGTCTGCCTGAGCGGTTCCTGCATGCACTGGCCAGCGTGCTGTTCCTGCTGTTCGGGTTATTCCTGCTCTTCGACGGTGCGCTGGGATTGCCGTGGGTCGCGGTCGCCGTCACCGGTGGCACCGCACTGGCCGCTGTCGTCGTCGCGGTCGTGGCCTGGCGGAGGGGTCGGCATAATGCCACACCGATCGGTGAGAGTTCGGACACCCGCCGGTCCGCCACTGGCTACTGACAGTTTCACCGCCTGCGCACGGCCTACGCAGACCGGGAGTTTGCCGCGCGACATCGCTCAAAGCCTGCTCAACGGCCCCTTCGGGACAAGACCGGATCGGCCTCTCAGCAAATTATCAGGCGGGCACTTTGGTCGTTACCCGGGATTGCCGGACGGATCGGCCACGCCCGCTCGGCCGGACTGCGACCAACTAGCGCGACCATGTAACCTACGGAACCGTTAGAATTTGCCTACCTGCACCTCGCATCGAGGATGTGCGGTGTGGTCACCGACGTCGTTAACCCAGCAGCGGCGTCGCCCAGCGTAGACCGGAGGAACATTTCCATGGTTTGCACTTGGTTGTCGACCTAACTGTCGCTACGATAATCAGCAAATATGCCGCCTTTAGTACCCGCTCGCTTTCACGTGGAGGTCAATCCCATGAGCAACACGTTTGCCGCTCGCCTGAACCGCTTGTTCGACACCGTCTACCCGCCCGGACGTGGCCCGCACACGTCTGCCGAAGTGATCGCAGCGTTGAAGTCGGAGGGCGTCACGATGTCCGCGCCGTACCTGTCGCAGCTGCGTTCCGGCAACCGGACCAACCCGTCGATGGCGACGATGGCCGCGCTTGCCAACTTCTTCCGCATCAAACCGGCGTACTTCACCGACGACGAGTACTACGAGAAGCTCGACAAGGAGCTGACGCTGCTGGCGGGGATGCGTGACGAGGGCGTGCGCCGCATTGCCGCACGTACCGTCGGTCTGTCCCAGGAAGCCAAGCAGGACATCGTGGAGAAGGTCGACGAGCTGCGTCGGCGCGAGAATCTCGATTAGCTCGGTTCACCCGCGCTGCGGCATCGGCGAACGCGACGCCGTCGCACCACCCGATCGGGCTTTGCGTTTGTCGAGTTCGCGGTACTGACGGGCGATCTCCAGGATCCACTCGCGGTCGGAGTAGCTGGGCGGTTGGCGCAGCCAGGTCAGGCCGGGGAACGTGCGATGACGCTGTTCGTCGTCCCCGTCGCGCCCCTGGTGTATCCACCCGGCGATGGCGGCGGCCTGCACCGGGGGCGGCACGTCTGGGTGTTCTGCACGCTGGGCGGTCGGTGGCTGGTGCACCGGCTCGTCGGCCGATTCGTCGTCTGCCAGGTGCTTCGCTGAGGCGGCGGCGGTGGCCTCCAGATACAGCGCATCGGAGATCAGCGACATGCGCTCGGCCACCCGGAACACCAGCGGTCCGCGCGGGCGCACCCCGATGCCGACGTCGGGGTGTCGGCGGCCCAGCTCGTCGAGCAGCGGCTGGATCGCGCGCAGTTCCCGCCGCGCGCCGAACCAGTCCTCCAGGCTGGGCAGCAGCGAGCCAGCGGCCACGATCAGCATCGCGATGCCCAGCATGGTGGCGCCGGTGCCCACAGCGCGCAGCGCGAGAAACGCAAGTGCCAGGACGATCAGCACGATGCCGATGGTGAAGACGAACAGGGCCCGGCCGCGCCGCGTCCGATTGGAGTGCCGCAGACCCGCCCATACCACCAGGCTCAACGCCAGCAGGACGTAGAGCAGCGGCAACAACCAGGACAACGAGATGGCGTCAGAACCGAAGTTCTGCTGCAAGTACTCCTGGGGCGACATCACGGCCTGCCGACCGGCGGACAGGAACACCGCCAGGCTCGCCACCGCGATCACCGCCGCGACGCTGTACTGGACGATCGCGATCTTGCGGGCCGCAGCCGGGCTGCGCACCGACGAGACGGTGGTGATCATGACGCAGCTGCCGGCCGCGCAGCCGATCAGCGCCACCTGGCTGAGCGCCATCGAAATGTTCGGCCAGCCCAGGGTGGTGTCGATGAGCAGCGTCAACGGCTGCCAGTTCAGCGCGGCGACGACCCCCAGGCTGCCCAACGCCAGGATCATCGCGGTGCTCACCACCGATTGCTTGTTGACCAGTGCCCACCCGATGCGCAGGCCGGTGGCCAGCCCGAGCAGCCCGGCAATGACCCAGACGATCAACCAAACGCCTCTCCCAGCCGCACCTGCACGATCGAGGATCGATCGGAGGGCAACCGTCCCAGCCGGTAGATGAGCAGTGCCGCGAAGTCCTCGGCCTCCTGCTCGAGGTCCTCGCCGCTCGGGCCCATGCATCCGGTGCGCTGGTTGAGCATGTAGCCGATCAGTTCGGAGGTGGCCACCTCGGTGTTCTCCCGCGCGGCCTGTGCCACCGATATGCCTTCATGGCCCAGCACCAGGTGGCCAAGTTCGTGAGCCAGCGTGCGGTCCCAGGCCGGAAGCCCCTCCTGGATGAGGAAGACATCACGGTCGCAGTACTGGCGCCATTGCCCGCACACCCCGGGCGGAAGTTCGGCAGTGGTGATCTCGATGGGCCGCCCGCGATTCTCGCTGACCGCCTCGACCAGGCGCGGCAGGGTGATCTCTCCGTGCCGCGGGGCCAGGTCGAGCACCTCACTCACCGCGCGGGTCACGCACCGGCTCGCAGGCATCAAACCCCCTTCCTCGGATCCCACTATCCGCCGCCCGGATGCCCCGGACCGGCGGTTTGGTCAGTTCATGAATCGCGTCACGCTCCGGACGGCAATCGTGCGGCCCGCCTTGGCCTGGCGGTATCCAACCAGACCGCCCGCGCCGGTGAGCACCAGTATCCCGGCCACTCCGGGTAGGGCAACTGCTGCGATCTGCGGCAGACCCGCCCCACGCAGGTACTCCGGGTATCCGACGCGGTAGGTCGGCGGCGGTGAAACCGGGCTGCTGCCCAGTGCCGTGACCGGCTCCGGGGCACGGGCAGGTTCCCGGGTGGCGGGCCGGGCAGGCGGTGTCTGCGGGCGAGCTGCGCCACCGGCGGTTCCGGCCGGCCGCGGCGCGGCGACGCCCGGCACGACGGGCAGGACCGGGACGTTGACCGGGGCGCTGACGTGGGAGTTCATCGGGAGGCTGATGCCCGGGACGGTGTCGATGATCTCAGGGCTGACCGGTTCGGCCAGTGGCGGCGGGAACTGCGGCGCACCCGGGAACGGCAGGCGCGGCAACCCGCCGGGCAGCCCGATACCGTCGCTGCTGCCCGACGGCGCTTCGGGAACATCTGCGTCGTCGGGCGGGATCCCGAGCCCGCATTCCTGGTCGCGGCGTTTGCAGCGGGGCCGACGAGGCTCCTCGGGTTTCGCGTCCGCAGCCCGCGCGGCAGTTCGGCGGTCGGCAGTGGCGTCCCTGCCGTCCCTGGTATCCCTGATATCCCCGGTATCGCGGGTACTGCCCCGGTCCGAGACCGCACCGGGGTCGGCGCCGGCCGTGCCGCAGGCCAGACCCCCCAGCGTGCACACTGCGAGTAGGGCCACCGCGGCGATGCGCGCTCGGAAAGCCACGTCCTCACCGCCCTTCCGGAGGTACGGCTCTACACAAGCGGTCTATCGACCGATTCTCGCACAGGCCATTTTGCTGAGGAAGGTCAATCAGAAGCCGGGTACGGGCGAGCGCGTCCGGCCCTCGGGACGAACGATAATGTTGGCTGCGTCCCCCCGGATCGGCGGCGGGGACGGTGAAACGACCGACCGGAAGGCTGCTGGGATGAGTCTGTTCAAACGACGCAAGTCCCGCGCTACCCGCAAGGCGGAGGCACGCGCCCTCAAAGCGAAGGCGAAGCTCGAAGCCCGCTTGTCGGCCAAGAACGAGGCTCGCCGGTACAAGGCCGAGCAGAAGGCCCAGTCGCGGGCGCTGGCCGCACAGCTCAAGGCTCAGCGTGACAGCGACCGCGCCGCGTTGCGGGTAGCGCAGACCCAGCTCAAGGCCGCCCAGGAAGGAAAGCTGCTCTCACCGACCCGGATTCGTCGCGTGCTGACGGTGAGCCGCCTGCTGGCACCCATAGCGGTGCCACTCGTGTACCGGGCGTCGATCGCGGCGCGGGGACTGCTCGACGAGCGCCGGGCGGACAAACTGGGTGTCCCGTTGAGCCAGTTGGGGCAGTTCTCCGGTCACGGCGCCGGCCTGTCCGCGCGCATTGCCGGCGCCGAGCACTCGCTGCGGTTGCTGTCGGACAAGAAGCCCAAGGACAGCGAGACACGTCAGTTCGTCACCGCGATCAACGAACGGCTCGGCGAGCTGGCCGCAGCGGTCACCGCCGCGGAGAACATGCCCTCGGCACGCCGTCGGGCCGCCCACGCCGCCATCTCCGAGCAGCTCGACGGAATCGACGCCGACCTGATGGCTCGGCTCGGGGTGGCCTGATCATGACCGTTCTGCGGGTGATGGCGACCGCGCTACTGGCGGCCTCTGTGCTGGTGGGCGCCGGTGCTCAGGCTCCGGCTGCGCGGGCGCATGCCACGCTGATCAGTACCGATCCTGTCGCCGACAGTGAATTGGCCGCCCCGCCGGCGCGGGTGGCCGCGACGTTCAACGAAACCATGCAACCGCAGTTCGCGGCGATGACCGTGATCGGACCCGACAGCGTTCAGTGGGAGGACGGGCAACCCCAGGTCGACGACGCGGTGATCAGCATCGGCGTCCGGGCGGGCGCGCCGGCGGGTGACTACACGGTCAACTACCGCGCCACCTCTGCCGACGGCCACGTGGTCACCGGCTCGTGGTCGTTCCGGGCGCTGGCCGGGGCCCCACCCGCGCAGGGTGAGCCGGTAGCGTCGCCGCCGCTGCCCGATGCACCGCCGGTCGAGGACGAATCCGGTGGCGGAATTCCCGGCTGGCCATTCCTGCTGGCTGCGGCGGTGGTGATCACACTCGGCGCTGCGTGGGCGGTGCGGCGCCAGCGGTGACGCGGCGCCGAACGCTGGCCGGCGCGCTGCTGATCACCGCGGTCTCCGGTGTGCTGGTCTGGGCCCTTGGTCATCCCGATGTGTCGCTGGGCACGACGGCAGTACGCGCGGTGGCTGTCGTCGCGGCAGTGGTAACCCTGGGGTTGTCCGTCGTGCCGCTGCTCGACACCGGTCGGCACCGCCGGGAGCTGCACGCGAGTGCCGGTGCGCCGATGATCGTCGGCTCGGCGGTGTGGCTGGTCGCCGAGTTGGCGCGGGCAATGTTCAACAGCGCATCCGCGGCCGGCACCACGGTGTGGTCGGTCGGGTGGCGCACCAGCTACGACTACCTGGTGCTGACCGCCCCGGGACGTGCCGCGCTGCTCACCATGGCCTGCGCGGGGCTGGTCCTCGGGCTTGCGGTGCTGGGCGCGCACACAGCACCTGCCGGTGTCGCGACCGTCGGGGCGGCCGCCGCCGGGATCGTCGGGCACTCGCTGACCGGACATCTGGCGCACCATCCGGTGGGCAGCGTCGCGGTCGCTGCGCATGCCCTGGCAGCGGCTTTGTGGTGCGGCGCGTTGGCCGCCCTGGTTCTGACGGTCGAGCATCGTGGTCGGTGGTCGCGGGTACTGCCGCGCTTTTCCCAGATGTCGCTGTGGTGCGTGATCGTCTTGCTGGCCGGTGGCATCCTGGCCGGGTCGGCCCAATTATCCTCTGCCGGTGAGCTTTTCAGCACCGGGTACGGTCGAATACTGGTGGCCAAGTCACTGTGCACCGCGCTGTTGCTGGCGTTGGCCTGGCGGCATCGCACCGTCTGGGTGCCTGCTGCCCGTGGCCACCGCAGCACCGCGGAGCTGTCACTGCGCCGAGCCCACCTGGAACTTGCGGTGATGTGCGTGGCGCTGACGGCGGCAGCAGCGCTGGCAGTCACGGGTTGAGTTGGTGAAGGCGCCGACACGGCGCCTGGCATGATGGGCACCACTGCCGGGTGCAGAAACTCAAAGGAGCAACGACATGGCAGAGCAGCCGGATCGGCCCGAGGAACGGCCCGACGCCGCGACCCCGCAGCCCGATCCGCCGGCTGCGCCGGTGCAGAAGACGCCGGCCAAGAAGGCACCGGCGAAAAAGACCCCGGCCAAAAAGACCCCGGTCAAGAAGACCGCCGCCAAGAAGGCGCCGGCGAAGAAGACCGCGGCCACCAAGTCCTCGGCCAAGAGCGCACCGGCCAAGAAAGCGCCCCCGAAGAAAGCGCCGCCCGCCGAGCACGGCGCCCCGCTCGTCGCCGAAGATGCAGTCGCCTCGGCTGCCAAAGAGGCTGCTGCACAGGCCAAGTCGACCGTCGCCACGGCAAGCGACCCGATCTCGGCCCCGGTGGCCGTACCCGACGACTCGTCGTCATCGCGTCTGCCGGTGACCGCAGCCGTGGTGACCGGGTTGCTGGCTCTGGTGGTGATCCTGTGGGCCGCCCGCCGCGCAGGTAGCCACTCCGAAGACTGAGATGATGACCCGGTGACCGTGCCTCCACGCCCCACCGCTGACCTCGTCGACGACATCGGCCCGGACGTCCGCAGCTGCGACCTGCAGTTACGTCAGTACGGTGGACGCACCGAGTTCGCCGGACCCGTGACAACGGTGCGATGCTTCCAGGACAACGCGCTGCTGAAGTCGGTGCTGTCCGAACCCGGAGAGGGAGGCGTGCTGGTGATCGACGGCGCAGGCTCGCTGCGCACCGCGCTCGTCGGTGACGTGATCGCCGAGCTGGGCCGCTCCAACGGCTGGTCGGGTCTGATCATCAACGGCGCGGTGCGCGACGTCGCGACGTTGCGCACGCTCGACATCGGCATCAAGGCCCTGGGCAGCAATCCCCGCAAGAGCACCAAGACCGGCGAGGGCGAGCGCAACGTCGCCGTCGAGTTCGGCGGCGTGGTGTTCGCTCCCGGTGACGTCGCCTACAGCGACGACGACGGGATCGTGCTCATCTCAGGCTGACGTCGCCACCGGGGCACGGTGCCTGGTGAACTGCAGCGCTTTGTCTTCGACCTTGCCTCGGCGGATCAGCTGGATGTCCAGCAGGTAGTTCTGCTTGAGTCGCCACGGCGCCTTGGAACCCGACTTGGGCAGCCGGTCGATGGCCCGCTGGATGTAGCCCGAGCTCAGATCCACGAACGGGAGTCGCTCGACGTCGGCTGTGGGATCGCGAGGCACCACGGTGGTGTAGCCGTGGCCGTCCATGTAGCGCAGCAGCCGGGCAACGAACTCCGAGGTCAGGTCCGCCTTGAGGGTCCATGACGCGTTGGTGTAGCCGAAGGTGAACGCCATGTTGGGCACACCTGAGAGCATCATGCCCTTGTAGGCGACGCTGTCGGCCAGATTCACCGGAGCCCCGTTGCGCCGCACCTCGGCCCCGCCGAAGAACTGCACGTTCAATCCCGTTGCGGTGACGATGATGTCGGCTTCGAGAAGCTGCCCGGAGCTCAGCTGGATACCGTCGGCGGTGATGCGATCGATGGTGTCGGTGACCACGTCGGCCTTACCCTTGCGGATGGCCTTGAAGATGTCGCCGTTTGGCGCCAGGCAGACCCGCTGATCCCACGGTTTGTAGCTCGGCGAGAAGTGCCGGTCGTAGTCGAAGCCTTCGGGCAGCCGGCGTTCGGCCATGGTGCGCAGCGTCTTGCGGAAGAAATCCGGGAAGGCGCGCGCGGTCTGGTACTGCAGGGTGGCCTGCATGATGGCCTTCCAGCGCGCCGCGGCGTAGGCGGCCTTCTCCGGAAGCACCTTGAACATCCTCGCCGCGAAAGGGTCCTTGTCCGGCAGCGAGCCGACGTAGGTGGGCGTGCGCTGCAGCATCGTGACGTGGCCCGCGCCCGTGTCGACCATGGCGGGGATCAGCGTGATCGCGGTGGCGCCGCTGCCGATCACCACGACCTTCTTGCCCTGGTAGTCGAGGTCCTCGGGCCAGTGCTGCGGGTGCACCACGGTGCCGGCGAAGTCCTCGATGCCGGGGAACTCGGGCGAGTAACCCTCGTCGTAGTTGTAGTAGCCGCTGCAGGCCCACAGGAAGGCGGCGTGGATCTCGATCTGTTCGCCACCGTGATCCACGGTCAGCTCCCAGCGCTGGTGCTCATCGGACCAGTTGGCCGACTGCACTTTGTGGCCGAAGCGCATGTGCTTGTCGATGCCGTTCTCGGCGGCGGCCTCGTTGAGGTAGTTCCAGATCGACGGCCCGTCGGCGATGGCCTGGTCGGTGGCCCAGGGCTTGAAGTGGAAACCCAGGGTGTACATGTCGGAATCGGAACGGATGCCCGGGTACCTGAACAGGTCCCAGGTGCCGCCGAGTTGCTCCCGGCGCTCCAGGATCAGGTAGCTCTTCTCCGGGCAGGCTTGCTGTAGGTGCCAGGCGGCGCTGATGCCGGAGATCCCGGCCCCGACGATGGCGACGTCGACAAATTCGGTCATGACGTCAAGCTATCAACGCTGTGTCGATCCAGTCAACACCCTGTTGATATTCTCGACACCGTGTAAAGTCTCTGTGGTGACTGCCGCTAGCCAGGCCCGCCCCGCCCGGGGCCGACGCGCCGCCCGCCCCTCCGGCGACGATCGTGAACTGGCGATCCTGGAGACCGCCGAGCGCCTCCTCGAACAACGTTCCCTGGCTGAGATCTCGGTCGACGACTTGGCCAAGGGCGCCGGGATCTCACGGCCGACGTTTTACTTCTATTTCGCCTCCAAAGATGCCGTGCTGCTGACCCTGCTGGAGCGGGTGATCGCCGAGGCCGACACCGCACTGGAGGAACTGATCGCCAACCGGCCCGCCGATCGCCGCGCGATCTGGCGGCGCGGCATCGACGTGTTCGTCCAGGCCTTCGGCGCCCACCGCGCTGTCTGTGCGGCCACCGTCGGTGTCAAGAACACCAACTCCGAGGCTCGCGAGCTGTGGTCTCGGTCGATGCAGCGGTGGATCGACCACATCGCCGCGGTCATCGAGGCCGAGCGAGCCGACGGTCTGGCCCCGGTGACGGTGCCCGCCATCGAGTTGTCCACAGCGCTGAACCTGATGAACGAGTCGGTGATGACCGCCGCATTCGCGGGCCATCAACCCTCGATCCCCGATCACCGGGTGCTCGACAATCTCGTCCACGTCTGGACGACCAGCATTTACGGCCAGAGCACCTGATCTGTCGGGCGCCGATGCGAACATGTGTTCGTGTCCGATGCTGATCTGGCCGCCATCCTGCACGCCGACCTCGACTCGTTCTACGCCTCGGTCGAGCAGCGCGACGACCCCTCGTTGCGTGGGCGGCCGGTGATCGTCGGCGGCGGCGTGGTGCTCGCCGCCAGCTACGAGGCCAAGTCCTTCGGCGTGCGCACGGGAATGGGCGGCCGCCAGGCTCGTGCGCTGTGTCCGCAGGCGGTGGTGGTGCCGCCGCGGATGAGGGCGTACTCCCAGGCCAGCGCGGCGGTGTTCGAGGTCTTCCGCGACACCACCCCGCTGGTGGAGCCGCTGTCGGTGGACGAGGCTTTTCTCGACGTCGCGGGGTTGCGTCGGATATCCGGAACCCCGGTGCAGATCGGCGCGAGGTTGCGCGAGCAGGTGCGCAAGCGGGTGGGGCTGCCGATCACGGTCGGCATCGCGCGGACCAAGTTCCTCGCCAAGGTCGCCAGCCAGCAGGCCAAGCCGGACGGTCTCCTGCTGGTGCCGCCGGACCGCGAGCTCGCGTTCCTGCACCCGCTGCCGGTACGTGCGCTGTGGGGTGTGGGCGCCAAGACCGCCGAGAGGCTGCGGGCACACGGGATCGAGACCGTGGCCGATGTCGCCGAACTCAGTGACGCCACGCTGGCGTCCCTGGTCGGCGGGGCGATGGGCCGTCAGTTGTTTGCGTTGTCACGCAACATCGACCGACGCCGCGTCGTCACGGGCCGCCGGCGACGGTCGGTCGGGGCCCAGCGCGCGCTGGGTCGGGCCGGCAGCACTCTCTCGGCGGTTGAACTCGACGCGGTCGTGGTCAACCTGATCGACCGGATCACCCGCCGGATGCGCGCGGCCGGGCGGTCCGGACGCACGGTGGTGCTTCGGCTGCGCTTTGACGATTTCGGTCGCGCGACCCGCTCGCACACCATGCCGCAGGCCACCGCGTCGACCGATGCGATCCTCGGCGCGGCCCGGCAGTTGGTGCACGCCGCCGCACCGCTGATGGCCCAGCGCGGCCTGACGCTGATCGGCTTCGCGGTCTGCAACATCGCCGGCGACGGCGCCCGCCAACTCGAGCTTCCGTTCACCGCAGCTGCCGATGCCGGCGAAGTCGACGCAGCCGTCGACGCGATCCGGACCCGCTACGGCAATGCCGCGCTGACCCGCGCGGTGCTGGTCGGCCGCGACCCCGGATTGGAGATGCCGCAACTGCCGGATTGAGTCATGAAGAGGTCCATGCCAGCAGCTTCTCGACGGGCCAGGTGTTGACGATCCGCTCGGCAGGCACCCCGTTGTCCACGGCGCGCTGTGCGCCGTAACCGAGGAAATCCAGCTGACCGGGCGCATGGGAATCGGTGTCGATGGCGAAGACGCACCCGATGTCCAACGCGAGGTTCAACAGCCGGGTGGGCGGGTCGCGACGCTCCGGGCGGGAGTTGATCTCGACAGCGGTGCCGTTGTCCCGGCACGCCGTGAACACCTTCTCGGCATCGAACTGGGATTCCGGACGCATCCCGCGCCCGCCGGTGACCAGCCGGCCCGTGCAGTGGCCCAATACGTCGGTGTGCGGATTGGCCACTGCCTTGAGCATCCGTCGGGTCATCGCCGATGTCTCCATCGCCAGTTTGGAATGCACGCTGGCCACCACCACGTCCAGGCGCTCGAGCAGGTCCGGCTCCTGGTCCAGTGAGCCGTCTTCGAGGATGTCGACCTCGATGCCGGTCAGGATCCGCAGCGGGGTGACCTTCTCGCGGATCTCGTCGATGAGGTCGAGTTGCCGGCGCAGGCGCTCGGCAGACAGGCCGTTGGCGATCTTGAGCCGCGGCGAATGGTCGGTCAGCGCGCAGTACTCGTGTCCGAGGTCGCGGGCGGCCGCCATCATCTCCTCGATCGGCGCCGATCCGTCGGACCAGTCGGAGTGGACGTGCAGATCGCCGCGCAGTGCCGCCCGGATCTCGCCGCCACCGAGGTCCTGCGCGCCCTCGCGGAGCTCGACCAGCGCGTCGGGCTCCCGGCCGGCCCATGCCTGCGCGATCACCGCGGCGGTCTTGGGCCCGATCCTGGGCAGTGTCTGCCAAGTGTTGGCCGTGCCGTGGCGTTGGCGTTGCTCCTCGCTCAGGGCTGCGACGACGTCGGCGGCGTTGCGATAGGCCATCACCCGCCGCGGATCCTCACGGGCGCGGTCCTTGTAGTAAGCGATCTGGCGCAGTGCGGTGACCGGGTCCATATCCCCAGTGTGGGCGATGTCAGATCGGACACATGTCGAGTCGGCTGGATGCCCATCCGCCTACAGTGAATTGATCAATCATTCAATTCATCATTCTTAGAGGTGCTTCGTGCGCGACCAGATTCCCTCCGACCGGCCGCTCTACGAGATCAAGGCCAATCTGTTCAAGGCCCTCGCCCACCCCGCCCGTATTCGGGTCCTGGAAGTCCTCGCCACGGCCGCCCAACCGACGCCGGTCAGCGAGATCCTGGCCCGCACCGACATCGAGGCCACGCTGCTCTCCCAGCATCTCGCGGTGCTCAAGCGCCACGGCGTGGTCACCGGCCGGCGCACCGGCAACACCGTTCACTACACGCTGGCCCACCCCAAGATCGCCGAGCTGCTCGTCATCGCCCGCACGTTCCTCGCCGACACCCTTGCCGCACAGCGCGATCAGCTCGATGCGCTGGATACTCTGCCGCCCCTGACGGAGCAGCGGTGAACTCGCTGCCGCTGCATCGGATCCGCCGGCTCCTACCAGCGCGCAGCGATTGGCAACCCGCCCGTACAACCTGGCGCCGGGACATTTTGGCCGGCGTCACCGTCGGCGTGGTGGCCCTCCCGCTGGCCTTGGCCTTCGGGATCAGCTCCGGCGTCGGTGCTGCCGCCGGGCTGATCACCGCCGTGGTTGCCGGACTGGTGGCCGCCGTCTTCGGCGGCTCGTCGGTCCAGGTGTCGGGCCCCACCGGAGCGATGGCCGTCATCCTCGCGCCGATCGTCGCCAGCCACGGCCTGGGCAGCATTGCCCTGGTGACCGTGCTCGCCGGTGTCATAGTGCTGGTGGCAGGGGTCACCGGACTGGGCCGGGCGGTCACCTTCATCCCATGGCCCGTCATCGAGGGGTTCACGCTGGGCATCGCCGCGATCATCTTCCTGCAGCAGATCCCGGCGGCGTTGGCCACCACGTCCCCAGCCGGGCAGCGCACCTTGCCTGCCGCCTGGCACATCATCTCCCACGCCGACTGGTCCCAGGCCGTGAAGACCCTCGGCGTGATCGGGTTCGTCGCCGTCCTGATGATCGCACTGCCGCGGCTACACCGCGCCATCCCGGAATCCCTGGCCGCCGTCGTCGCGGCCACACTCGCGGTGACCGCTCTGGGGCTCTCCGTCGCCACCATCGGCGCGTTACCGTCGCACCTGCCGGCCCCGACGCTGCCCCAGGTCGGGTCTGGCGCGATGCGGGACCTGCTCGGCGCGGCGCTGGCCATCGCGGCGCTGGCCGCCATCGAGTCGCTGCTCTCGGCGCGGGTCGCGGCCACGATGGCACCGACCGGCCGCTACGACCCGGACCGGGAACTCGTCGGACAGGGCCTGGCCTCGATGGCCTCCGGAGTCTGTGGCGGCATGCCGGCCACCGGCGCGATCGCCCGCACCGCCGTCAACGTCCGGTCGGGTGCCCGTACCCGGCTCTCAGCAGTGGTGCACTCGCTGCTCCTGCTGGGCGTCGTTTATTTGGCCACTGGTCCGGTGTCGGCGATCCCGCTGGCGGCGCTGGCCGGCGTACTGATGGTGACCGCCTTCCGGATGATCTCGCTGACGACCATCCGCCAGATTCTCACGTCCACCCGATCCGACGCCGCGACGTTCCTGTTGACCGCCGCGGTGACCGTCTGCTTCGACCTGATCGAGGCCGTCGAGATCGGCGTGCTGGTGGCGGCATTCTTCGCGCTACGCCGGGTGGCCCGACGCAGCAGTGTGGTCCGCGAGGAACTACCCGCGCCCCATCGCCCCGGCGACGAGGCGATCGCGGTGCTGCGTCTCGACGGTGCGATGTTCTTCGGTGTTGCAGAACGGATCTCAAGCGCCATCGTCGACGGCGACCATCCGCGGACCTCGGTGGTGATCATCAGGATGTCGCAGCTGGGCATGCTGGACGCCACCGGGGCCAACACGTTGGCCCGCATCTGCACCGAACTGGAGTCACGCAACATCACGGTGATCATCAAGGGCGTGCGGCCCGAACACCGCGGCCTGCTGGCCAACGTCGGCGTGTTCGAAACGCTGCGCCATGAGAACCATCTGGTGGACACCCTCGACGAGGCGATCGAACACGCCCGCACCCACATCAGCGTTCCCGCAGACTGAACCGCGGCCTACAGTCGAGCGGATGAGATTTGCGTTCAAGACATCGCCGCAGAACACCACGTGGAGCGACATGCTCGCGGTCTGGCAGGCCGCCGACGACATCGAGGTGTTCGAGTCCGGTTGGACATTCGACCACTTCTACCCGATCTTCTCCGATCCCACCGGCCCGTGCCTGGAGGGGTGGGTGACGCTGACCGCGCTCGCACAAGCCACTCGGCGGCTGCGGGTCGGAGTTCTGGTGACCGGCATCCACTACCGACATCCTGCTGTGCTGGCCAACATGGCCTCGGCGCTCGACATCGTCTCCGACGGTCGACTGGAACTGGGCGTCGGTGCCGGCTGGAACGAAGAGGAGTCCCACGCATACGGCATCGAGCTCGGCTCGATCAAGGACCGCTTCGATCGGTTCGAAGAAGCCTGCCAGGTGCTCAAAGGCCTGCTCAGCGCCGAGACGACCACCTTCGACGGCAGGTTCTACCAGCTCAAGGATGCCCGCAACGAGCCGAAAGGACCGCAGCGGCCGCACCCGCCGATCTGCATCGGAGGTAGCGGCGAGAAGCGCACGCTGCGAATCACCGCGCAGTACGCCGACCACTGGAATTTCGTCGGCGGAACACCCGCGGAATTCGTCCGTAAACGCGAGGTGCTGGCCGGTCACTGTGCCGCCATCGGCCGCGACCCCGCCGAGATCACGGTGTCAGCTCACGTGCGGTTGAACGCTGACCATGACATTGCCCGGGTGATCGATGAGGCTGCCGCGCTCGCAGAGGGGCTCGACCTGGCGATCATCTACTTACCGCCGCCACACGACCCGTCAGTCCTGGAACCGCTGGCCGACGCCGTCAGGGATTCGGGACTACTCGATAGCAAACCCACCGGACAGATCACAGGTGGATAACAGTTGGGCAAACATGCGTTGAGCTGCCGCCCCAGCGCGATGACCGGTCGGCGACAGCGTTCGCTAGAAGCCGTATCGGAGGAGTTCGTCAGCGGTGATCAGACGTTCCGCCTTTGCCGGGAACTCCCGCCTCTTGACGGGGTGACGGAGGAATGACCAGGCAATTCGACCCATCCGAGTCCGAGCTATCGGGTTGAGATACACGGTGCTTACTCCTGCGGTGTACCAGATTGCTGAACCGTGGAGCCACTTTACCGCAGCCCCCTCACCGAAGTCATTAGACACCTGTGCGCTGGCAAACTACCGCAGGCGCGCCGCGAAAAGTTGCAGAAGTTTCTGATGTGGTCTATGGGACAAAAGTGACTGATGTGACTCGATGCGGCTTGTCCGCGAAAGTGCTGTCATGGTCGTCACCTCGGCCCCGACCACGACCCTGAGTGCACTCTCGCGAACGCGGTCCTACCGCTGCGGGACGTCGGTCGGCTTGATCGGCGCGGGCAGCGCGGAGACGCCCATCAGGTAGCGATCGACGGCCGTGGCTGCCGCCCGGCCCTCGGCAATGGCCCACACGATCAGTGACTGGCCGCGGCCCATGTCGCCGGCGACGTAGACGCCCGGCACCGTGGTGGCGAACGCGTCATCGCGAGAGACGTTGCCTCGCTCGTTGAGCTCCACCTTGAGATCGGTGAGCAGGCCCTCGCGCTCCGGTCCGGTGAAGCCCATCGCCAGCAGCACCAGATCGGCTTCCATCTCGAAGTCGGTGCCCTCGACCTTCTCGAACTTGCCGGCCTTCATCGCGACCTCGTGGCCACGCAATCCCTTGACGTGTCCGTCTTCACCGAAGAACGCCTCGGTGTTGACCGAGTAGACGCGTTCACCGCCCTCTTCGTGCGCCGAGCTGACGCGGTAGATCAGCGGGTAGGTCGGCCACGGCGTCGAGTCTGCCCGGGCCTCCGGGGGCCGCGGCATGATCTCGAACTGGTGGACGCTGGCCGCACCCTGGCGGTGCGCGGTGCCCAGGCAGTCCGCACCGGTGTCGCCGCCGCCGATGATGATCACCTTCTTACCCTTGGCCGTGATCGGTGGCTGGCCATCGTCATCGAGAACCGGGTCACCCAGTTGCACGCGGTTGGCCCACGGCAGGTACTCCATCGCCTGGTGGATGCCGGCGAGTTCGCGGCCCGGTATCGGCAGGTCGCGCCGCGCCGTCGCGCCACCGGCCAGCACCACCGCGTCGAAGTCCGACCGCAGCTGCGCGGCGGTGATGTCCACACCGACGTTCACACCGGTGCGCAGTTCGGTGCCCTCGGCCTGCATCTGCTCCAGGCGACGGTCGATATGGCGCTTTTCCATCTTGAACTCGGGAATTCCGTAGCGCAGCAGTCCCCCGATACGGTCGTCGCGCTCGAAAACGGTGACCTGGTGCCCCGCCCGGGTGAGCTGTTGGGCGGCCGCCAGGCCGGCCGGCCCGGAGCCGACCACCGCGACCGTCTTGCCGGTCGGCCGATCCGGTGGCAGCGGCACGACCCAGCCCTTGTCGAAGGCGTAGTCGATGATCTCGACCTCGACCTGTTTGATCGTCACGGGGTCCTGATTGATCCCCAACACACAGGAACCCTCACACGGAGCCGGACACAACCGCCCGGTGAACTCGGGGAAGTTGTTGGTCGCGTGCAACCGTTCGATGGCTTCCCGCCACCGATCGGTGCGGACCAGGTCATTCCACTCCGGTATCAGGTTGCCCAGCGGACAGCCGTTGTGGCAGAACGGTATTCCGCAATCCATGCAACGGCTGGCCTGGGCTTTGAGGGTGTCATGGCTGAACTCCTCGTAGACCTCTTTCCAGTCGCGCAATCGCAGGTCGACCGGACGGCGCTGCGGGGTCTCGCGCTGGGTGTACTTCAGAAAGCCGCGGGGATCAGGCACTGGCGGCCGCCATGATCGCCTCGTCGACATCGGTGCCGTTGGCTTCGGCTTCCGCAATCGCTTCCAGTACGCGCCGGTAGTCGCGCGGCATGACCTTCTTGAAGTGCCTCATCTCGCCGTCCCAATCGGCCAGGATCCGTTGACCCACCGCAGAATCGGTGGCGTCGACATGCGCCTGGATCATGTCGCGGACGTATCCGGAGTCCTCGGAATCCGCACCGCCCATGTCTTCGATGCCGACCATCTCGGCGTTGAGGTTGAGCTCCAGCGTCCCCTCGGGGTCGTAGACGTATCCGATCCCGCCGGACATACCCGCAGCGAAGTTTCGTCCGGTAGGCCCGAGGATGACCACACGCCCGCCGGTCATGTACTCGCAGCCGTGGTCTCCGACACCCTCGACGACTGCGTGCGCACCGGAGTTACGTACCGCGAATCGTTCGCCGACCTGTCCGCGCAAGAACATCTGCCCGCTGGTGGCACCGAAAAGGATCACGTTGCCGGCGATGATGTTGTCTTCGGCGACGTAGTCCGACGGTGCGGTGTCCGGTGGCCGGACCACGATCCGGCCGCCCGACAACCCCTTGCCGACGTAGTCGTTGGCGTCGCCGTACACCCGCAGTGTGATGCCCGGGGGTAGGAACGCCCCGAAGCTGTTGCCCGCCGAACCGTCGAATGTGATGTCGATGGTCCCGTCAGGAAGGCCTTGGCCGCCATAGGCTTTGGTGACTTCGTGGCCCAGCATCGTACCGACGGTGCGGTTGACGTTGCTGATGGTGGTAGAAAAACGGACCGGTGATTCGGAATCCAGCGCCTCTCGGCACTGAACGATCAGCTGCTGATCGAGCGCCTTGTCCAAACCATGATCCTGACGTGAACTGCAGTACAGGTCCTGGTTCATGAAGGCCGACTCCGGCTCGTGCAGCACCGGCGAAAGATCGAGCTTGTGGGCTTTCCAATGCTCAGCGGCCTGAGTGGTGTCCAGCGCACCGACCTGCCCGACCATCTCGTTGACGGTACGGAAACCCAACTGCGCCATCAGTTCCCGAACTTCCTCGGCAATGAACATGAAGAAGTTCTCGACGAACTCGGGCTTGCCGGTGAAGCGCTGCCGCAGCACCGGGTTCTGCGTGGCCACCCCGACCGGGCAGGTGTCGAGGTGACAGACGCGCATCATGATGCAGCCCGAAACCACCAGCGGCGCAGTCGCGAATCCGAACTCCTCGGCACCGAGCAGTGCGGCGACGACGACGTCGCGGCCGGTCTTGAGCTGTCCGTCGACCTGCACCACGATGCGGTCGCGCAGACCGTTGAGCAGCAACGTCTGCTGGGTCTCGGCCAGCCCCAGTTCCCATGGCGCACCGGCGTGCTTCATCGACGTCAGTGGCGTTGCACCGGTGCCGCCGTCGTGGCCGGAGATCAGCACGACATCCGCGTGTGCCTTCGACACACCTGCGGCCACCGTTCCCACTCCATTTTCGGAGACGAGCTTGACGTGCACACGTGCCTGCGGGTTGGCGTTCTTCAGATCGTGGATCAGCTGCGCGAGATCCTCGATCGAATAGATGTCGTGGTGCGGCGGCGGGGAGATCAACCCGACGCCCGGGGTGGAGTGGCGCACTTCAGCGACCCACGGATACACCTTGTGCCCCGGAAGCTGGCCGCCCTCACCGGGTTTGGCGCCCTGGGCCATCTTGATCTGGATGTCGGTGCAGTTACTCAGGTAGTGGCTGGTGACCCCGAACCGACCCGACGCCACCTGTTTGATCGCACTGCGGCGCCAGTCGCCGTTCTCGTCGCGGTCGAATCGGGAGACTGCTTCGCCACCCTCGCCGGAGTTCGACCGGCCACCGAGGCGGTTCATCGCGATGGCCAGGGTTTCGTGGGCTTCGGCGGAGATCGAGCCATAGCTCATGGCGCCGGTGGAGAATCGCTTGACAATTTCACTGGCCGGCTCGACCTCGTCGATGGGCACCGGCGGGCGCAGACCGTCGCGGAACTTCAGCAGTCCGCGCAGCGAGGCGATGCGCTCGCTCTGGTCGTCGATGAGCTGGGTGTACTCCTTGAAGATCTCGTACTGCCCGGTGCGGGTCGAATGCTGCAGCTTGAACACCGTGTCCGGGTTGAACAGGTGGTACTCGGCGCCCTCACCCGGGCGCCGCCACTGGTACTCGCCGCCGACCTCGAGCTCGCGGTGCGCCCGCTCGTCGGGGCGGTCCAGATAGGCCAGCGCATGCCGCGCCGACACGTCGGCAGCGATGTCGTCGAGGTCGATGCCCCCGACAGCACAGCTCAGCCCGGTGAAGTACTCGTCGAGCACCTTCTGGCTGACGCCGATGGCCTGGAACAGCTGGGCGCCGGTGTAGGAGGCCAGCGTGGAGATGCCCATCTTCGACATCACCTTCAGCACACCCTTGCCGGCCGCTTTGACGTAATTGGCCTTGGCCTGATCACTGCTGATGCCGGTGATCACACCGCGTTCGATCATGTCCTCGATCGACTCAAAGGCCATGTAGGGGTTGATGGCCGCGGCGCCGAAGCCGCACAGCGCGGCCATGTGGTGCACCTCGCGGGCGTCGCCGGCCTCGACGACGAGCCCGATCTGGGTGCGGGTGCGCTCGCGGACCAGGTGGTGGTGCACCGCCGAGACCGACAACAACGACGGGATGGGCGCCATCTGCTCGTTGGATTCGCGGTCGGACAGCACGATGATGCGTGCGCCGTCGCGGATCGCCGCCGAGACCTTGGCCCGGACGTTGTCGAGGGCTTCCTTGAGCCCCTGACCGCCACGGTTGACGGGGTACAGGCAGCGGATCACCGCGGCGCGCATCCCGTGCTTGTGCCCACGGATCTCGTGGTCGGGGTCGACGCAGATCAGCTTCGACAGCTCGGCGTTACGCAGGATCGGCTGGGGCAGCACGATCTGCCGACACGATTCGGGACCGGGATTGAGCAGGTCACCCTCCGGGCCTACGGCACCCTGCAGGCTGGTGACCACCTCTTCGCGGATCGCGTCCAGCGGCGGGTTGGTGACCTGGGCGAACAACTGCTGGAAGTAGTCGTAGAGCATCCGTGGACGCGCCGAGAGCACCGCGATGGGGGTGTCGGTGCCCATCGAGCCCAGCGCCTCGGCACCGGTGCGGGCCATCGGGGCGACGAGCAGGTTCAGCTCTTCGTAGGTATATCCGAAGATCTGCTGACGCAGCACCACGCGGTGGTGCGGCATCCGGACGTAGTCGCCGGGTGGCAGATCCGTCAGGTCGAACAGCCCGGCGTCGAGCCACTCCTGGTACGGATGCTCGGCCGCCAACTCGGCCTTGATCTCCTCGTCGGAGACGATCCGGCCCTGTGCGGTGTCCACCAAGAACATGCGGCCGGGTTGCAGACGCAGCTTCTGGACGACGGTGCTGGGGTCGATGTCGAGCACGCCGGCCTCCGACGCCATCACCACCAACCCGTCGGCGGTCACCCAGATCCGCGACGGACGCAGTCCGTTGCGGTCCAGCACCGCGCCGATCACGGTGCCGTCGGTGAAGCACACCGATGCCGGACCGTCCCACGGCTCCATCAGCGAGTCGTGGAACTCGTAGAAGGCTCTGCGCGCGGGGTCCATCGACTCGTGCCGCTCCCACGCCTCGGGAATCATCATCAGCATGGCGTGCGGCAGGCTGCGGCCGCCGAGGTGCAGCAGTTCGAGAACCTCGTCGAAACGGGCAGTGTCCGACGCGCCGGGAGTGCAGATCGGGGTGACCTTGTCGAGGTCCTGACCGCCGAAGACATCGGTCTTGATCAATGCCTCGCGCGCCCGCATCCAGTTCTCGTTGCCGGTGACGGTGTTGATCTCACCGTTGTGCGCCACCCGGCGGAACGGGTGGGCCAGCGGCCAGGACGGGAACGTGTTGGTGGAGAACCGCGAGTGCACGATCCCCAGCGCGCTGGTCAGCCGCTCGTCCTGCAGGTCGAGGTAGAACGCCTTGAGCTGCGGCGTGGTCAGCATGCCCTTGTAGACGAAGGTCTGACCGGACAGGCTCGGGAAGTAGACGGTTTCGCGGCCCGGACCGTCCTGGCCGGGGCCCTTGGTGCCGAGTTCGTGTTCGGCACGCTTGCGCACCACGTAGGCCCGGCGCTCGAGTTCCATGCCGCTGGCCCCGCTCAAGAACACCTGACGGAAGGTGGGCATGGCATCGCGGGCCAGGGCGCCCAGTGAGGTGTCGTCGGTGGGGACGTCACGCCACCCCAGCACCTGCAGGCCCTCGGCTTCGGCGATCTTCTCGACCGACTCACACGCTGTGGCGGCATCCTTGGCCGACTGGGGCAAAAAAGCGATACCGGTGGCGTAGCTGCCCGGCTCGGGCAGCTCGAAGTCGCAGACCGCGCGGAAGTACTCGTCGGGAACCTGCAGCAAGATGCCCGCGCCGTCGCCGGTGTTGGGTTCGGCGCCCTGAGCCCCGCGGTGTTCGAGATTCAGCAGCGCCGTGATCGCCTTCTCGACGATGTCCCGGCTGCGGCGCCCGTGCATATCGGCCACCATCGCCACGCCGCACGAGTCGTGCTCGAACGCGGGGTCGTAGAGCCCTTGCTTGTTGGGCGCCATTCCCACCTACCTTTTGTGTGCACACACCCCGATGGAGACGTTTGAATGACGGCATCCATGAACGGGAGCGTTGGCCGGTCTCGGCGATGGAGCGCCTTCGTGCAGCACTGAACGACGGCCCTTGTCCCACACGCCTCAAGTGATGAAAACGATATGACAAACGGCCCGCGACATGCCAACTTAGCACTGCCTAACTTGGCCCGTGGGGCTCTGCCGACAGCTTAGCGCACACCGGCCAGATCACGAGCGAATAACGTTGGTGCACTAGGTATTTCATAGGATCAAGGACCGCAACCCGGGAATGAGGGGTGCGTCACACCCCGTGATGATCGTTCACGTTGGTTTGCTGCAAATTTAATAAATCATTCCTATTAGGTTATACACTTGTTTTCATATTAGCTGAAAGCCTAGTGGGATTCTTAGAAAAGTGTTGCACGCCACATCGACAGTCCCCACCGCGCGCCGATCGCCCAGCAAAGCCATCCCCGTCATCACCGGTCCGCCCAGTTCGCCGTTAACTCACGATTTGCCAACACTTTTCGCCACAACCACCGTGCGTCGCCCAGAGAGCCCCCCGCCTGTCGTTCGGGCGTCGCTACCGATATACCCACCCGGGGTATCCATCGCGTTGCCGACGTCGTCAGGCTGTCGAGGTGCCCTACCCCCTGAACACGCCATTGGGCCGGTTCGGTATCGAGACCACCGAGGACCATGTCGACCGTTGTGCGGCCACGATCCCCGTGGCCGGGCTGACCAATCCGCTGACCGGAGTTGCGACCGTCGCCCCGCTGGCAATGTTGGTCGACCACGTCGGCGGATTGGCCAACCACCTGCGGCGCGGCGATGACCAGTGGACGGTGTCCAGCGAGCTGGCGTTGGAACTGGCACCAGACGCCCTGGACGCGGTGCAGAGGACGCCGCAGCACCCGGTGGTCGGCGTCGCACGACCGCTGGGCGGCAAGGGCGGTGTCGCCGTGGCGCAGTGTGAGCTGTCGGCCGCCGGGCAGCCGATCGCCACGGCGACGGTGCGCTCGTTCTACATCGCCGCGCCGGCCGGTTTGACAGCCTGGCCCGAGGACACCGGAGGCTGCTTGCCCGGCCCCGATCTGGCATCCCTGATGAACGTCCAGGCGGGCGAGACAGGCGGCGCTGCAGCGGTTTTGATGCAAGGCAACGACGACGTGCTGAACAACATCATTGGCATCGTGCACGGCGGGGTGTCGGCAATGGGCCTGGAACTGGTGGGCTCGGCAACCCTGAACACGCAACGCCGTGAGCAGCACTTCCGCACTGCCTCGCTACGGGTGAACTACCTACGCCCGTTCCATGGCGGCGCCGAGGCCCACTATCAGGCGACTTCGCTGCATGTCGGGCGTAGCAGCGGTGTCGCCGAGGCACGCGCGGTCGGCCACGACGGCACCACCGCGCTCGTGGCTCGACTCACCGCGTATCGCTGAACGTCAGCCCTTCTTGGCCTTGCGCGCCGCGGCCTTCTCCGACGATGCACCGGCGGTGATCAGTTCGCCACCGGCGTTCTCCAGGTGGGCGCGCACGAACCACTGGAACTTCTCCAGCTCTCCCGCATGACCGATCAGCATGTCCTCGGAGACCGCGTCGATCTCGCCCAGGCGTTCGATCGACTTGCGGGTGTCCTCGATGACACCGGTGTAGACCAGATTCAGTGCGGCCAGGTGTGCCTGAGCGGTGTCCCGGTTGACCGAGTAGTCGTCCCAGGTGCGGTCGTTGAGGATGGCCCCCGGGGTGCCCAGCGGGGATGCGCCCAGCGCGGCGATGCGCTCGGCGACCTCGTCGGCGTAGCCGCGCACCAACTCGACCTGCGGGTCGATCATCTCGTGCACACCGATGAAGTTCGGCCCCACGACGTTCCAGTGCACGTGCTTGAGCGTGAGGTGAAGATCGTTGTAGCGGCTCAGCGCGCTCTGCAGGATCTCGGCGACCTCGGCGCCCTGCTTGTCGGATAATCCGGGAACGGTGTAAGTAGGCATGACTGTTGACTCCTTCGCTCGTCTCGGGCGTCGTGTACCCGGCGCCGCATCCCGATAATCATGATCAGAAAGCGTCACATTTTGGCCAGATTCGGAATCGGAACCCGCGGGCCGTACCGCGCGTAGACCGCCATGCCGCTGGCTTCGAGCACACGCACTGCTCGGTGCCGATGTGGGGCGACCGGCTCCAACAGTTCGAGCATCTGCGCGTCGTCGATCGGGTGACCGAGCAGCGTTCGGCCCACCACCTTGGCCAGGTGGTAGTCGCCCACCGACAAGGCATCGGCATCGCCGAATGCGCGCTGGGCCGTCTCGGCGGCCGTCCACACGCCGACCCCGGGCAGGCTCATCAGCGCGGCACGGGCCTGTTCGGCGGTGCGGCCCACCAGGCGTTCCACCGCGTCGGCGCGTTGCGCACAGCCGATAATCGTGCGGGCGCGGCCTGGATCGACGTTGGCGCGCTGGAACTCCCAGGACGGGATACGCTTCCACGCTTCGGCGGTGGGCGGCACCCGCATCCGGTCCGGCGCGGGTCCCGGTGCCGGCGCGCCGTATTTTCCGACCAGCCGGCGCCAGGCCCGATGGGCGTCCGAGCCATATACCCGCTGCTCCAGCACCGCAGGCACCAAGGCTTCCAGCACCCGGCCGGTGCGGCCCAGCCGTAGGTGCGGCACTCGGCGGTGGGCACGGGCGATGACAGGGTGCTGCGGGATGAACGATGACGCGTCGTCGTCGACACCCAGCAGCGCGGGTAGGCCGTCGGTGAACTCTGCCGCCCCTGGCCCCCAGGCCTCGCAGTCCACCGTCGCCGGGCCGCCGCGGCTGATGCGTGCGGTGACCGCGCCACTGGCCATCAGACTGGTCCGCCAGATGGTGCCCTCGACGTCGTCGCGGAAACACGGATCACCCGGGCCGCGGCGCAGCGGCGACAACGTCAGCCGGTGGCAGACCGGTCCGGCAAAGGTCAGGCTGACCGAGCTACCCACAGTGCCAGCCTAGGCATCGATGCTGACATCGGCCTTGTCCGGATAGAACGCGACGTGACCCGCGATCTGCGCGACCGCCGGGTGCGGTTCCGGGTAGCTCCAGATCGCGTCGGTGACGGTGCCGTCCGCGGTCACCACGTTGAAATAGCAGGCCTGACCTTTGTACGGGCAATAGGACGAGGTGTCGCTGGGCCGCAGCCGGTCGGCCAGTACGTAGGCCATCGGGATGTACTGCACCGCAGGGTAAGACGCTTCGCGCAAGGTCAGCGCGGCGTCAGATTCGGCGATGACCGCGCCGTCGACCCGCACCACGACGTGGCGGCCGGTCGGAACCACCGAGATCGGGTGCGAGGCGGTCGGCACGAGGACGCGAGGATCGGGCATTCCCCCATTCAACCCCGCAAGACGCCTGCTGCGGGCGCGATGCCGATAGCCTTCCGGCATGACTGCACCAACGGCCCCTGACGCCCAGGGAAGGATCACGATCAGCGCCGACCCCGACACGGTGTACGCCCTGATCACCGACCTGCCCACGCTGTCGTCTCTGGCAGAGGAGGCTGAGACGATGCACTGGCGCACCGGCGAGGTCGCACGTCCCGGGGCGGTCTTCTCGGGTCGCAACCGCAACGGTTCGCGCACCTGGAGTACGACGTGCACCGTCACCGCCGCCGAGTCGGGCCGGACGTTCGCCTTCGACGTCCGATCCGCCCGGATCATCCCGATCGCCCACTGGCGCTACGACATCACCGCGGCCGACGGTGGCTGTTCTGTCACCGAGTCCACCTGGGACCGGCGGCCCCGGTGGTTACTCCGGCCGGCCGCGCTGACCACCGGCGTCCGCGACCGCAACGCGGCCAACACCGAGCACATCCGGCTGACTCTGCAGAGGCTCAAGGAGCGCGCGGAGCAGGGCTCCACCGCATAGTCAGTGCGGACGACCGGCGATCCTGTCGGCCACCAGCGCGATCGGCGACGTTGATCCGATGCCGCGGCCTTCATGCCAGTCCGCGGCGCGGTAGGCCAGATACATGCCGCGTACGCCGAGCCAGCGCAGCGGTTCGGGTTCCCAGCTGCGGCTGCGGTGCCCGACCCAGGGCAAAGCGGTCAGCGCGGTGGCGCGGCCGAGGATCAGGTCGGTCAGCGTGCGGGCCGCGAGATTGGTCGCGGTGACGCCGTGCCCGACGTATCCCCCGGCCCAGCCCAGGCCGGTGGTCCGGTCGAAGTCCACGCCGGCCGCCCAGTCGCGGGGCACCGCCAGCACGCCACACCAGCCGTGTGCAATCGGGACGTCGGCGGTCTGCGGCAGGATTGTGTGCAGAGTGGCGGCCAGGGCACGGACCGTCCGCTCGGGCACCCGGCCGTCGCGGTCGATGCGCGAGCCGAATCGGTACGGCACACTGCGGCCACCGATGGCGATGCGGTCATCGACGGTGCGCTGGGCGTAGAAGAAGCCGTGGGCGGTGTCGCCCAGGGTCTCGCGGCCGTCCCATCCGATCCGGTCCCAGAGCTGGTCGGACAACGGCTCGGTGACGATCATCGAGCTGTTCATCGGCAGCCAACTCCGGCGCAGTCCCGGCAGCCGGGCGGTGAATCCTTCGGTGGCACGCACGATGACCGGTGCCCGCACCACACCGTGCGGGGTTACTGCGCGACCCGGGGCCATATCGATGACCGGAGAACGTTCGTAGAGATCGACACCGAGTCGCTGCACGGTCTCGGCCAGCCCGCCGGCCAGCCGGGCGGGCTGGATCCGCGCACAGTGCGGGTTGTGGTAGCCCGCCAGTACACCGTCGAGTGCGATGCGCTGCCGTACTTGGGCGCCGCTCAGTGATTCGATACCGTCGACCTGCCAGCGGCGTTCGGAGGCGATCGCCGCCCGCAGTCGGGTCAGCTGCGCGGGGTTACGAGCGATCTCGATGTTGCCGCCCTTGACAATGCCCGCATCGATTCCTTCTCGTTCGGCGACCGCGACCACCTCGTCGACTGAGTCGTTGAGCGCGCGCTGCCAGGACAGCACGCCTTGGCGCCCGTGCTGACGAGCCACCCGTTCGCGATCGCCGGGGACCAGGCCCGACAGCCATCCGCCGTTGCGCCCGGAGGCGCCATATCCGGCGAACCGGGCTTCGAGCACCACGATGCGCAGAGACGGGTCGGCACGCATGAGGTAGTAGGCGCTCCACAGGCCGGTGTAGCCGGCGCCGACGATGCAGACATCAGCGTCCCGACTGCCCGGTAGCGGCGGCCGCGGGGCGGGCAACCCGTCGTACCAGTGCGACACGTAACCGTTGACCGGCATGGGCGGAGACACTTCAGAATTGTCACACCACCCAGTTGCTGCTCGTGCTGCCAACAACGCTGGTGTCCTACAAAATTTGGTTGTGGCGGTTAACAGGTCGAAACATCGCGATTCACGCAATATCCGCAATATCCCTGCGCTGGAGACGCTCGTCCTGGTCGGCAAGCTGGGTAGCATCACCGAAACCGCGCGCAGACTCGGCGTGACCCAACAGGCGGTGTCTGCACGAATCCAGGGTCTCGAGCAGTTGGTGGGCCGGCCTTTGCTCGCCCGGGGTCCCTCAGGGCGGACCCTGACGCCGGAGGGCACAGCCATCACAGATGCCTCGGTCGACGTCCTGCGCGCACTGGGCACCCTAGACGCCACCGTCGAGACCATCCGCGGTGAGCGATCCGTGTTAAGGACCGCGGCAAGTTACACCGTCGCGGAGTATCTCATCCCACGGTGGTTGATGAAGCTGTCGCTGACCCACAATTCTGCCAGCACCCAGGTGACCGTAACCGCCGTCAACAGCGCTACGGTCTTCGACGAGATACTTTCCGGACTTCACGATGTTGGTTTCGTCGAAACACCTGATATCCCAGCAGGTCTGAACTATCGACGGGTCGGGCGAGACGAGATGGTCGTGGTGGTGGCACCGACTCACCAATGGGCCAGCCGCGACGGCCGTGCCATCAGTATGGAAGAGCTGGCGGCGACCGCACTGGTCTGCCGAGAGTCTGGCTCGGGAACCAGGTGCTCGTATGAGCGTCTGGTTTCCTGCCACGCGCCGAACCTCAAAGTGGCAGAACCGGCCCTCGAACTGCCCACGACAGCCGCAGTGAAGAACGCCGTCAGTTGGGGTTTCGCACCTGCCGTAGTTAGTTTGCTGAGCGTTCGGGAGGACCTGCAGTTCGGCCGCCTACACAGGGTCAAGATCGATTCCCGGCCACTGCTGCGCGACATCTGCGCGGTGTGGCCCGCGTCGGTCAAAGAACTGTCGGCGCGCGCCCGTGAACTGGTCACAGTGGCAGCGTCGCGTCCCTGAGATCGACGCTGACGCACGTAACTGCCGCGTAACCACAACGCTGGTGGACCTGCCGCACCCCTGTGACGATTCGATGGCGTTCCCGATGGACCGCAGGGAAGGAGACCAGCATGCCCACTCAGACGTACCTGCACGCCGGGAATCTCTTCGACACTGACATCAAGCACGATGTTTCCGGGGCACGAACAGCATTCGCCGCAGGCCGTCCAGTGATCATCATCGACACCGTCGCCGGTGGAGAGACCGTCGCCGACGTGTGCATTGCTGCTGAGGAACTAGATGTGGCCAAGGCAGCGTTCCTCGTCGAACACACCTGCGGAATCCTTTCTGCCACTGTCGATGTAGCCACCTCGGACCGACTGGATCTCCCCTTGCTTCGCCCCGACCTGCGGCGCGAAGCGGGCCGCTTCTGTGTGGCTGTCGACGCGCGTGGCGACTCGACGGGAATATCCGCACGGGCCCGAGCTGAGACGATATCTCGGCTCGCCGACCCGGCCGCATCGGCGGGGGACTTCTCCAGGCCCGGTCATGTGATCCCGGTGCTCACTGGCGGATTGTTCGCGCTGAGCCGATGGAGCCGATACGACGCTGCGGCCGAGCTCAGCCGCAGCGTCGGTCGCAGTGGTGTCGTGGCCGTCGCGTCGCTCGTCGACGGTCTAGTAGGCGCCACTGGTGATTACATCGATCAGTTCGCCTCCTGGCACCGGTTCCCCGTGATCGCTGCTTCTGCATTCAAAAGGTTCTGATCACAACGCGTTTCAGTCCCCAAACCCCCAGATACTGCAACAGGAGAGTGCAACGTGTTCAGTCCTTCCGACCTCCCACCGGGCTTGGGCGTCGTGCTCATGGTCGGCTTGGGAGCTCTACTGCTCGGCATAGCCCTGACCGTCAAGACCATGGTCAAGAACACCCACGACTTCGTCATCGCCAACCGTCGCATCGGCTTCGGCTTCGGCGTCGGATCGGTGATAGCGGTGTGGACTTGGTCTATGGCCGTGATGATGTCCTCGGCTCAAGCCTTCAGCTTCGGAACGTCCGGGCTGATCTGGTTTGTTGTGCCCAATGGCCTGGCAGTAATGGTTATGGTGTACTTCGCCTCGCGACTACGACGGCAGATGCCGGCCGGCTACACGATCGTCGAATTCATCCGAGAACGATTCCAGAACAGGCCTGCTACGACTGTGATGCTGGTCGCGATGCTGCTCGGACTGATCGCCGAAATCTTCATCAACCTCTTTGGGGTAGTGCTGGTGATGAGTGTCGTCTTCGAGCTGAACACCACGTTGGTCTTGATTGTCGCGCTCACCACAGTCACCGTGTACTCCTACTTCGGCGGTCTCTGGACCTCAGCGATCACCGCGACGGTCAATACCTTGCTCATCACCGTTCCGGCGGCACTGGTGGTGCTCTACGTGCTGCAGAAGGTCGGTGGTCCCGCAGTGGTGTTCGATCGCGTTGCCGCAGCCGGCCCCCATACCCTCGAACCGTTCGATGGACAGGCCGCCGCCGCGTTCGGCATCTCCTTGGCTCTGGGCCTGCTGGCCTCGACGATGGCTGACCAGACCTTCTGGCAGAAGGCCTGGGCCATGAAACCGTCCTCGATGGGCAGAACATTTCTGTGGGCCGGGATCTGGTTCTACCCGATCCCTCTGGTGATGGGACTTCTAGGCCTCATCGGCCTTGGATTCGGCGTCAGCTCAGCAGATCTCGGCGATGTCGGACCAGGAGGGATCGGCCCGTACGTCGTGAGTCACCTGGGGTTGCCGGTCATTCTCGTAGCGCTATACGTCCTGATAATCCTCAACGCGTGTTACTCGTCGATCGACGGCGCATTTGCCGCGTTGTCATCGATCGTGGCCGTCGACATCCTCAAGCGCGCACGAGTCGAATTCTCTCCAAAGACGCTTTTCCGTGCGACCAAAGGTTCGATCATCGTCGCCGGTGTGATCGGCGGAATCGTGGTCAGTTCCGGAATCGACTACGTCGAACTCGTCACGACTGTCTTCTTCCTCAAAGCCGCGTTGATCGTCCCGCTTGCGCTGTCGATCTTTTGGTCACGGATGACTTCCACGGCGTTCGTCACAAGCCTTGTGCTGGCGATCGGTATCGGGTATCCGGTGCGTGAGATCGTCGGTGAGCTGCCAGGAATCGTCACGTTGGAGGCCGTTTCGCTGATCACCGCCGTCGGTGTGAGTCTGCTGTCTCGAAAACGGTTCGACTACACGACTCTGCACGCTCGTGGTGCCGGGTTGAACGCCCCCGTCGGGGAGACACTCGGCGCCGAACAGGAGGTACTCCGGTGAGTTTGTTCTGGATCGTGACCGTGATCGCAGTTGTAGTGGCGGTCGCCTACCTGACGTTCGGCGTGCGCGCCTTCGCTCGGGTCCGCCGCGACATCCTGCATGCAGCAGCGACCAGACAAACAGAAGATGTCGCCGAACTTCCCGACGCGATACACCGAGGTTTCGTCTGGAAAGCGTTCGGCGGTGTTATCGGATCGGTTGCAGTGATCGTGCTTCTCAGCGTGAACGGTGTCTTCTGGTACCTCCCCATCTTCCTCGCCATCGGCTCAGCTGTCGCGGTCATCACCGCCTTCATCATCGACGAACGCGGCAACGCATCAACGAGTTCCGCACTCTGACGAGACTGTGAAAGGAAAAATGTCCAAGAGAAAAGCACACCTGCTGGGTTTCGTCCAGCACGGGGTCATGAACCATGCGTCGACGATGTGGGCACATCCGCGGGACAAGGTGGGTTATCACTGGTCGCGTCCGGAGTTCTGGCGCGATCTGGGACGCACGATGGAGCGCGGACTGTTCGACGCGATGTTCATCGCCGATGAGCTGGCTCCCTACACCACTTACAAGGGCAGCTCCGACCCCGTGGTCAAGTACGCCGGTCAGTGTCCGGTCCACGAACCGGCGACCCTGGTCCCGATCATCGGCGCGTTCACCAAACACCTCGGCATCGGCATCACCTTGTCCACATCCTTTGTGCCGCCGTACATGATGGCCCGGCACCTGTCCACGCTCGACCACCTGACCAACGGCCGGGTGGGCTGGAACATCGTCACCTCGTACTCCAAGAGCGAGTTCCAGGCGATGGGTAAGCAGAACCTGACGCCCCGGGACAAACGCTATGAGGTGGTCGAGGAGTACATGGCACTGCTCTACCAGCTATGGGACTCCTGGGATGACGACGCCATCGTCTACGACCGGGACACCGGGGTCTTCGCCGACCCCGCCAAGGTCCGCGAAGTCGACTTCCAGGGCGAGTTCTTCCAATCCAAGGGCCGCCACTTCGTCGCCCCCTCACCACAGAAACGACCCGTGCTCTGGCAAGCCGGATCCTCCGAACAGGGCCGCGACTTCGCCTCCAAGCACGCCGAATCAGTCTTCGGGATCTTCCCCACACCCAAGAGCATGCGCGCCTACGCCGACGACATCCGCACCCGCGCCGACAACCACGGCCGCGACCCCGAATCGGTCAAACTGATCTACGGCCTGCAAACCGTGATCGACCGCGACAAATCCCGCGCCAACGACCGCTACGCCGAGTTCGTCGAAAAGGTCCAGATCGAAAGCGCACTGGGAATCCTCTCAGGGCACACCGGCTTCGACTTCTCCACCCTCGGCCTCGACGACAACGTCGTCGACGCCGACGTCCAAGGCATCCGTGGCCTGTTCGACGCCATCCTGGAAGCCAAGGACGGCGCCCCCGTCACCGTCCGCGAAGCCGCCCAGATCTACGGCGTCTCCATGGGCGCACCCGTCGCGGTCGGCACCCCAGCCGACGTCGCCGACCAGATGGAGCAATACCTCGACGACGGCGGCGCCAACGGCTTCATGATGCTGGCCACCGACACCCCGGGCTGCTTCACCGACATGACCGAACTACTGGTCCCCGAACTGCAACGCCGCGGCCGCTTCCGCACCCGCTACCCCGGCACCACCCTGCGACAAAGCCTGCAAGAGTACTGAGCACCTAGCACAACCGCACCGACGGTCGGGGGTTCCGACTCGACCGTCGGTTCTGTGTGGCGCTGGCGCCCACTGAAAGCCACTGCCGCGATGATACTTTCGAGATGAGGTCGACGTGTTCATACGCAACCCCGTGCGTACCGAAAATGTGAACGCCGTCGTCGGGGGCCAGACCGTGCGTGCACCGCAGCCACGCGTGTCATCGCTCACCCGCTTCTTCTGCCACGTCTCGCCCAGCCTCTTCGCCTCCGTGATGGGCACAGGTATCGTCGCCGCGCTCGCAGTCCGTTTCGAGGAGTTCTGGCCGGCCTTCCGTGGATTTGGAACAGCCGTCTGGTTGCTCGCGGGACTTTGGCTGCTGATCCTGTCACTAGCTCTGGCCGGCCATTGGATCCTGCACCGTTGCGAAGCTGTGTCGATCGGACGCAACGCGGCGGTTCTGCCGTTCTACGGCACGGTGCCGATGGCGATCCTCACGGTCGGCGCGGGCACGCTCCTCTACGGCGACGCAGTATTCGGCCCCGCCGCCTGCTGGATCGCTGGCCTCCTGTGGACGCTGGGGACTTTGCTGGGGATCGCCACCGCTATCGGCGTTCCTGTGATAGCGGTGCTGTCCGCCCATCCCGCAGAAGACTTCACCCTGCCCTGCTGGATGCTGCCTGTGGTCCCTCCCATGGTCTCGGCAGCCACCGGCGCCGGCCTGCTCGAGCACATCGACTCTCCGCACCTGAGGCTCGCCATGCTCACGTTGTGTTATGGCCTGTTTGGAATGGCGTTGATCCTCGCGCTCTTGACGCTGGCCATGATCTACAACCGTTTGATGCGCATCGGCGCCCCGGCTGCCACAGCTTTACCAACAATCTGGATCCCACTAGGTGTCATCGGGCAGTCCATAGCTGCAGCGAATCTACTCGGCGTCCAGGAAATTTCCCTGAACGTTGCGGGCAGCGTCACATCGGCAGTGTTACAGACCGTGGGTATCGGATTCGGAGTGGTGATGTTAGGTTTCACGCTCTTTTGGATTCTCTTCGCCGCGGCACTGACCGCCCAAGCGACCGTGATACAGGCACCATTTTCGCTGAGTTGGTGGAGCGTGGTGTTTCCCATCGGCGCTGTCACACTCGGACTTTCTGCATTGGCTGAAGCAGCCAATTTTCCTGTTCTCCAGTTTCTTTCGCTTGGTCTCTATGTGACGCTGGTCGTGATCTGGCTAGCGGTCGCCTCCCGATCCGTCGCCGGACGTCACATGGCCTGGTGGCGCACTCAGAACGCGTAACGATGGAATTGCGCAATCGTGCGCATCAGCGGTACCCGGTTCAGCACCACCGCCAGCCGCCGGTACCGGGGCGGGGCCGCGGCGAAAACAGTCCGCTCGAACACCGGAACCCACTGCAGCAGAAGAAGTTTCGGCACGGAATCAAGGATATCAGCGGGGCGGTCGATTCCCCAGGACAGTGTTGCTCCCGAGCGACGTACCACCGAGTTGGCCCACTGCGTGGTGATCCCGAGCCGGCTGAACGCGTCGAATTGTATTTCGCCGCTGGGGAATCGCTGCACCACGCTGCGCAGCAACCGCAGCCCGTCATCGCGGGTCAGGTACATGCTCAGCCCTTCGGCCAGCACCAGTGTCGGCCGGTCCGCGGGTACCCGGTCGAGCAGGCCCGGGTCGGTCACCGATGCGGCGATGACGTGGTTGCCTGCTGTGGCCGGATACAGCTTCTGTCGCAACTCGGCGACTTCGGGGAAGTCGACATCGAACCAGTCGACACCCTGTCGGGGTTGGGTACGCCAGAACCGGCTGTCCAGCCCACACCCCAGGTGAACGACGACGGCTTCGGGGTGCGCGGCCAGGAACTGCCGGGTCCAGCCGTCGAAGTGGGCCGACCGCAGCGTGACCGACGGCGAGTTGCGCTGGGTCATCGTGGTGGCAGCCCAGTCGTAGTCGATGCGGTCGACCACCTCGACGGCCCAGGTGTCGTGCAGGATCGAGGTCGGCGCTTCGGCGTCGAGCGCCTTGGCGTACAGCGTCGCGAGCATGGTCACCGGGGCGCCGTGCAGGTCCACGCGTACTTTTTCGGTCATCTGGCCCGCTCACGGCGGGATGCCCGCAGGTCCGCCCAGAAGCGGGCCGCCTGGCCGATGGCCTCCTCGACAGGAGCGGGGCGCCAACCTAATTCAGAGCGAGCCTTGCTGCAGTCGACCGGCGCTTCGGCGCGCATCAGCCGCAAAGATCCCAGCGACAACCGTTCGTCGGTACCTTTGATCCGGCCGCGCAGACTCCCGACGGCCGCCATAGCCCATGACACCGGCAACGGGATCGTCCGCTTCGGCGGCGACACGCCTGCCGCCCGCGCGGCGATGCGTACCACCTCGGCGTTGGAGATCATCTTCTCCGAGACCAGATAACGCTCACCGACGCGCCCGCTGTCGGCGGCCAGCAGCATGGCCCGCGCGGCGTCCTCGATACCGACTGCTTCGAGTTCGATGCCACCCATCACGAACGGAAGCTTGCCGAAGGCCGCGCCCGCGATGATTGCACCGTGGGGGGTGCGGCCCCAGTCGCCGGAGCCGTAGGTGGTCGACACGCACATCGCGACAGCCGGGAGCGCGCGCCGCTGCGCGTACTCCAGCACCAGCGTCTCGGCCTGCACCCGCGAGCGCACGTATGGCGTCAATCTGCGGGCGTTGATGACGTCGGCTTCGGTGGCGATATGCCCGCGTTTGCGTCCGACGGTGACATAACTGCTGGTGTAGACGAATTTCTTGAGGCCGACCGCCACCTCGGGCTCGGTGGCGATCTCACAGACGTGACGGGTGCCTTCGACGTTGGTGCGAAACAGCGGAGCCGGGTCCCGCAACCAGCCGCGGGTGTCGACGACGCAGTAGTAGATCACCTCGGCGCCGGTCATTGCCTCACGCAGCACGTCGTCGGTGAAAATGTCGCCGGTGTAGCGGGTGACCGAGAGGTCGTCGATGCCGACGGTGTTGGCGCCCGAACGCACCATCACCCGCACATCGTGGCCGGCGGCGACCAGTTGCCGGGTCACGTGGCTGCCCAGAAATCCGTTGGCGCCGATCACCAGCGACGTCATCACTGCCGCCCGTACTTGGCCAGCCACGCGGCAGCCTCGTCGGTCAGCGTGCCGCACTCCTCGGCCTTTCTGCACCACTTGACCGTCGCGGCGACAAAGCGCAGCGGGTTGTAGACGTCCTCCTGACGCGACCACCGCCCCTCGCCGGCGTAGGTCAGGATCGAGAGGTTGGTGGCACTGATGACGGTGCCGTCGCCGGGGTCGCGCATCGGGTTGTCCAGTTCGCAGATGATGCGCCCGGTCGCCTCGTCGACCACATGCCACAACGACGGAAACGCGGTCATGTAGCTACCTGGGAAGGTCTCCATCGTCTGCCAGATCCAAGGCCGCACCTCCTCACGTCCGCGCATGGTTCCGGCGGCGTGCTCGATGTAGAGCACGTCGTCGGTGTACTGGTCGACCCAGGGGTCCCAGTCACGCGTGCGCGCTGCCCGGTCGACGGTCGCCTCGAACGCGGCGAAGGCATCGAGGAGTTCGGCGCGGGTGAAAGTGTTGGCCGTCACAGCTGAAAATAGAACACGTTGCAGCTCGGCTTGTCGAGGGTGGCTCAGGTCGCGCTGTGCACCGTGCGGGAACCCAGGGGATGCTGCAGGGGTACGTCGATCGCACCGACCAAGGCGATGAGGATGCAGGCACGATCGACGGCATGCGGCATCGTTCCGCTGTGCAGGGTGACGACGACGTCGTCGGCGGTCTCCTCGACAGTCGCGGTCGCGCCGAAACACTCCGGCGTCCCGCTGGTGAAGTAGAGCCGCACCGACCGATCGTCGGGCACCCGGCTATAGGCCTGCGGGCGCGTCGGATACGCGTTGAGGATCGCGGGCTCGTCGACGAACACCGTCACCGCAGGATCGGGCGGGACCTCCGGGACCGGGACCGGGCCCGGTGTCTGCGCGGCGGCGGGTGCCGCGCACATGCCGATGAGGACCGCGACGATCAGCACAGCACTGCGCATGGACCCAGACTAGCCCGAGGGGATGAACTCCGATGCGAGCCCGGTTCTACCGACGCCTACCGACGGTAGCCTGGCGGTAGTGCCTGGACGACGCTCGAGAGGAGCACACAGATGAGCGACCACAAGCGCGCGGTACTTGCCGGCGGCTGTTTCTGGGGCATGCAGGACCTGATCCGCAAGCAACCCGGTGTGGTGTCCACTCGGGTCGGCTACACCGGTGGCCGCAACGACCACCCCACCTACCGCAACCATCCCGGGCACGCCGAAGCGATCGAGATCATCTACGACCCGGAACAGACGGACTTCCGGGCGCTGCTGGAGTTCTTCTTCCAGATCCACGACCCCACCACCAAGGACCGGCAGGGCAACGACGTCGGCACCAGCTATCGCTCCGAGATCTTCTACGTCGACGACGAGCAGCGGCAGGTCGCGCTCGACACCATCGCCGATGTCGACGCCTCCGGGTTGTGGCCGGGCAAGGTCGTCACCGAGGTGAGCCCGGCCGTCGACTTCTGGGAGGCCGAGCCCGAGCATCAGGACTACCTGCTGCGCTATCCGAGCGGCTACACCTGCCACTTCCCGCGGCCCGGCTGGAAGCTGCCGAAGAGAAGTGGTGTGGGCGGCTAGCGGCGGTGGCTCGATTCGCCGCTCAGCGGCGGTGGCTCGATTCGCCGCTCAGCGGCGGTGGCTCGATTCGCCGCTCAGCGGCGGTGCACCACGACCCGCCCACCGTCGGCGGGCGTGTAGGCCACACCGCGCGAGTGCGCCTTCTCTCCCGGCGCCGTGGTCGTCTCGATCGTGAAGTGGCGCAACACCGTTCGCAGAACCACGTCCATCTCCACATTGGCGAACACCGCCCCCACACACCGGCGGGTACCGCCACCGAACGGAATGTGGGCGAAGGTGGCGGGCCGCTGGCCCACGAACCGCTGCGGGTCGAAGCGCTGCGGATCGGGATAGTCCGCCGACCGCTGGTGCACCTGGTCGATCGCGACCACGATCGAGAAGCCGCGCGGCAGCACCCACTCGCCGAGTTCGAAGGTCGGCGCATAGACGTGGCGGCCGGCGAAGTCGATCACGGTGCGGGACCGCTGCACCTCCAGCAGGGTGGCCTGGCGGTACTCGTTGTCGTCGGTATCCGCCTCGGCGACGAGCTTTTTCAGTACCTCGGGGTGGCGACTGATGCGTTCGAACACCCAGCCCATGGTTGCTGCGGTGGTCTCGTGCCCAGCAGCCAGCAACGTCAGCAGTTCGTCGCCGATGTCCTGACGCGACATCGACGAACCGTCCTCGTAAGTGCTGCGTAGCAGCAGCGCCAGCACATCATCGCGTTCGTCGAGGGCCGCGTCGTTGCGGACGTCGTCGATCAACCGTCCGATGACCTCGTCGTAACGACGCCGGTAGGCCGCCAGTCGGCCCCACGGGCTGAACCGGCCGTAGGTCCGGCTCGGGGTCGGCAACACCGCAAGGCGCGATCCCAACGTCACCCACGGCGGGATGATGCGGCGCAGCTCGTCCAGATGCGCGCCATCGGCCCCGAACACCGCACGCAGAATGGCGTTCAACGTGATACGCATCATCGGCTCGAGGGTCTCGAACGGGCGGCCCTGCGGCCAGGTCGCTGCCTCGCGCAGCGTCTCCTCCTCGAAGATCCGCTCGTAATTCTTGATGCTGCGACCGTGAAAAGGCGGAGTGAGCAACTTGCGCCGACGCCTGTGATCGGCGCCGTCGAGGGCGAACACCGAGCCCGACCCCAGCACTCGCGACAGGTTCGGCTGGATGTTGCCCACCGCGTCGGTGTCGGCCATGAACAGCTGCTTGGCCAGCACCGGATCGGCGACGATCACCGTCGGGCCGAAGACCGGCAACCTCATCGTGAACGCGCCGCCGTAGCGCGGCACGAGTTTGCCGACGATCCACTTGCGTGATACCGAAAAGCCCACGGCTTGAAGGAGATGCGGGATTCGCGGAGCTGGCGGCAGGCGCACCTGCGACACCGGTGCGACGGCGACCGGTGGGGACGCGATCGTCGACTCACTCATGGGGGCCTTCCCGGTCGATGCAGCGGTACTGCGGTGTACCGAGCGTGTTTCGGGTACGGTACCGCCAAGTACCAACACTGCACAAGACCCTTGCCCGAAAGGTCGTGGCGTGACGACCACACCGACGCTGCCCGCCGTGGGCGATCGCCTGCTCGACGGGCTGGCCACCGCGATCGGCGACCGCGGCTATCGCGAGACCACCGTGGCCGACATCGTCCGCCACGCCCGCACCTCCAAACGCACGTTCTACGAGCAGTTCTCCGGAAAAGAGCAGTGTCTGGTCGAACTGCTGCGGCGCAACAACACCGACTTGATCGCCGCCATCGGCAGGGCCGTCGACCCCGAAGCCGACCCACGGCTGCAGATCCGCCAAGCTGTCGAGGCCTACGTCGGGCATATCGGGGCGCGCCCGGCCATCACGCTGAGCTGGATTCGTGAGGCACCTGCACTGGGCGCTGCCGCGGCGCCGCTGCACCGCCACGCGATGACGAACCTGACCGACATGTTGCTCGCACTGACCGCCGGCGCGGGCTTCGCCCGCGCCGGTCTGGCACCGGTCTCGGCCCCGCTGGCAGTCATCCTGCTCGGCGGATTACGGGAGTTGACAGCACTTTTCGTCGAGGACGGACGGAACCTGGACGAACTGGTGGAGCCGGCGGTGGCCGCGGCAACCGCGATACTCGGAACCGGCTAGTGGCTTACTCCAGCATCAGCCGAGCCGACTTCTCCAGCCGGTCGGCGATGTCACGGTAGGTCCCGTACCCCATGCCTGCCCGCACCAGCGCGCCCGCGTAGAGCATCTCCAGCGACTCCACGACGTCAAGGCCGATGCCCGGGCCCAACGCGGCGCACAGCCGCTCGCGAATGTCGCGACCGATGCGCAGCCGCAGCTCCTCCACGTCGGGGTCCTTGCCGAGCAGCGCGGTCGTCACCGCCCCGGCGAACTCGGGCTCGTCGGCGACGAGCATCGCGATATGCCCCAGCACCTCGACCACCCGGGTTACCGCATCGGCGGACTCGTGGGCCACCTCCGGGGAATTGACCAGACGGCGCCAGAACACCTCGGCGACCAGATGATCTTTGGATGAGAAGTAGGTGTAGGCGGTGGCCGCACCGACACCGGCGGCCGTGGCCACCCGCCGCACTGTCATCCCGGCAAAGCCCTCCCGGGTGATCAGCTCCACCGCCGCGCGGCCCAACCGATCCACCGTGTCGGCCTGTCGGGCCGTCAGCCTGCGCCGAGTCGACTCCAGCGCCGGATCGGACACATGTCCGGACGCTACTACAACCACCTGTCCTCAGCAACGGCAGGCACCGGTAAGTTGGACGCGATGACTGACACCCCAGCCGCGTTGCCGCCGCAGGCCGCCGCATTGTTCGACCTGGCAGACCGGGTCACCGGATTCATGGCTGCCGACGAGGGACGCGCGCTCTACGACACCGCGTTGGCCTACCTCGCCGACGGGATCGGCGTCGAGATCGGCACGTACTGCGGCAAGTCCACCGTCCTGCTGGGCGCCGCGGCCCAGCAGACCGGCGGCCTGATCTACACCGTCGACCACCACCACGGCTCCGAGGAACACCAGGCGGGCTGGGAGTACCACGACGAAGCGATGGTCGATCCGGTGACCGGCCTGTTCGACACCCTGCCCACGCTGCGACACACCCTCGACGCCGCCCGCCTCGATGAACACATCGTCGCGATCGTCGGGCGGTCCCCGGTGGTCGCACGCGGGTGGCGTACCCCGCTGCGGTTCCTGTTCATCGACGGTGGCCACACCGAAGAGGCAGCCAACCGCGACTTCGACGGCTGGGCCAAATGGGTCGATGTCGGAGGTGCTCTGGTCATCCATGACGTGTTCCCCGACCCGGCCGACGGAGGGCAGGCGCCGTACCACATTTACCGTCGCGCACTGGATTCCGGAGATTTCCGGGAGGTGCGGGTCGTCGGTTCGATGCGGGTGCTGCAACGCGAGTCCGGTCTGCCCGGGTCGCTGCGCAGCGGTTAGCGCTCGCTGGTGGCGCACTCGCAGTCGTAGTCGCTTTCCAGTCCGCGCGGCAGATCGGCCCCACGGAACAGCGCGCTGCCCGCAGTGGTCGACGACAGCGCGTCGGCGGCCAGTATCACCGCGGCGCCGGTCCAGGTGGTGCGTTCCACCGGCCAGCGCTTACCGTCGGCGTACACCAGTCCCGTCCAGTACGACCCGTCCTCTTCCCGCAGGTGGTGCATCGCCGCGAACTGCTCGTGGGCTCGGTCATGCTGTCCGAGAGCTTCCAAAGTCATTACCAATTCACAAGTTTCGGCACCGGTGACCCAGGGTCGGTCATCGACACACCGGATGCCCAGTCCCGGCACGACGAAGTCGTCCCAGCGCTCATCGATGCGTGAGTGTGCCCGGTCGCCGCGCAGCGCGCCACCGAGGATCGGGTAATACCACTCCATCGACCAGCGATCCTTGGCAACGAACGCTTCCGGGTGATCGGCGATCGCGTGCCCGAGCCGACCGGCTGCCAACTCCCACTCCGGCTGAGCCTCACCGACGTAGTCGGCCAGCGCCAACGCGCAGCGCATGGCGTGGTGGATACTCGCGCAACCGGTCAGCAGAGCTTCTGTGGTCGGGCCGCCGGGGCCCAGGCCCCATGCGATCTCGCCGGTCTCGCACTGCAACTCCAGGACGAACTCGATGGCCTTGGCCACCACCGGCCACATGGTGACCGCGAACTCGTGGTCCTCGGTGACCAGGACGTGGTGCCACACGCCGGTGGCGATGTAGGCGCAGAAGTTGCTGTCGCTGTTGGCGTCCTCGATCACGCCGTCGCGCAACTGGATCGGCCAGCTGCCGTCGTCACGCTGGGTGGTCCGCGACCACTCGAACGCCCTGCGCGCGGGTTCGAGCAGCCCCGCGGCGGTAAGCGCCATTGCGTTCTCGACGTGGTCCCACGGGTCGGTGTGCCCGCCCACCGACCACGGAATCGCTCCACTGGACTCCTGCGTCGCCGCAATCGACTCAGCGGTTTGCAGACACTGATCGGACGTGAAAACGCCAGGGACGCTGGGGATGTCGGACATCAGCTCGAAACGCGCCGGTCGAAGTAGAGAGCCACGCTCTTTCCGATCACCGGATTGAGCAGCGACTCGGCAGTGCGCGTCAACCAGGGGTGGTCGATCATGTCCCACACGAGCAGTTTGTGATAGGCGCTCACTGCTGGATGGTCGTTCTTATCCGTGCCGACAGCGCATTTGAGCCACCAGTACGGCGAATGCAGTGCGTGTGCGTGGTGGATGTGGGTCAGGGTCAATCCGTGGGCGGTCACCTTGTCCCGCAGCTCATCGGCACGGTAGATGCGAATGTGCCCGCCTTCGTTGGCGTGGTATTCGTCCGACAGTGCCCAGCAGATCCGCTCTGGCAGCCAACGCGGAACTGTGATCGCCAGCCGTCCACCGGGTTTGAGCACCCGGACCAGCTCGGCGATGGCCCGGTCGTCCTCAGGTACATGCTCGAGGATCTCCGAGGCGATCACGCAGTCGAAGGTGCCGTCGGGGTAGGGTAGGTCCAGCGCATCACCTTTGACCGCTTCGGCCGACGCCGACGCCGGCACCTCGCCCTGTTTCTTCATCGCCTGCAGAATCTCGTCGACGTCGTTGAGATCGGACGCGTTCTGGTCGAACCCGACCACATCGGCGCCTCGACGGAACGCCTCGAAGGTGTGCCGCCCCGCGCCGCAACCGACATCGATCACCTTGGTGCCGAGGCCGACCCCGAGGCGGTCGAAATCCACCGTCAGCATGCTGCGACCCTCCCGCACGCTCGTTCATAAACCGCGACTGTCTGTGCGGCAACCGATTCCCAGCTGAATACCTCCAGCGCCCGCTGCCGGCCGTTGTCACCCAGACGGCGCAGTTCGCGCGGCGAGTCCAACAACTCCCCCAGCACCGCGGTCAATTCGTCGACATCGGCGGGCGTGACCAACCGGGCGCAGTCTCCGTCGGGTCCGACCACCTCGGGCAGCGCTCCGGCCCGGCTGGCGACGATCGGCGTGCCGCTGGCCATGGCCTCCACCGCCGGCAACGAAAAGCCTTCGTACAACGAAGGAATGCAAGCGACCTCGGCCGAGGAGAGCAACTGTGCGAGCTCGGCATCGCTGACGCCGCTGGAGCTGTGCACGATGTCGGAGATACCGAGCTCGGCGATGAGCTTCTCGGTCGGGCCGTTGGGTTCCAGCTTGGCGACCAGCTGCAGTTCAAGGTCACGCTCGACACGCAGTCGCGCGACGGCGTGCAGCAGGTGGCTGACCCCTTTGAGGGGCACGTCGGCGCTGGCGATGGCGATGATGCGATTGCGCACCCGGTCACGGGCCGGTCGGAACAGCTCGGTGTCGACACCCAGCGGGACCACGTGCAACTGCGCGGGGTCGACGGCGAAGTCCTCGGCGATGTCGGCGGCCGAGGTCGACGACACGGTCACCAGCTCGGGGATCTGCCGGGCCACCTCCTTCTGCATCTCGGCGAACGCGTACCACCGGCGTACCAGCGGCTTGCGCCACCACGCGGCAGCCGCGACATCGAGGACCCGGTCCCGGGTGATCGGATGGTGCACGGTGGCCACCACCGGCAGGCCCGACTCGGCGATCTCCAGCAGCCCGGTGCCCAGGCACTGGTTGTCGTGCACCACGTCGAAGTCCTCGCGCCGGTCGGCCAGTAACCGTGCGACGCGCATGCTGAACGTCTTGGGCTCAGGGAAGCCCGCGGTCCAGGTGGTCAGCAACTCCTGCAGGTCGATGCTGGTTTTGATCTCGCTGGGCCGCGGGATGCGGAACGGGTCCGGTTCCCGGTAGAGGTCCAGGCTGGGCACTTTGGTCAGGGTGACCCTCGGATCCAGGCCGTCGGGGTAGGGCTGTCCGGAGAACAACTCCACCTCATGGCCCAGTTCCACCAGGCCGCGGCTGAGGTGACGGACGTAGACGCCCTGGCCACCGCAATGGGTCTTGCTCCGATACGACAGCAAGGCGATGCGCACGGTCAGTCCACCGCTTCGCAGTGGCGCGCGGGGGCGCCGGTCCAGCTGAGGAAGCAGCCCTGAGCTGCCCGAATTGAATGGCGCAAGGAATTCCGAACCCTCCTGGACATGTGTCCAGACTATAGTTTGACGTGCTAGCAGACGCAACGCGTGCTAGCTCTGACTACCACAGTCGCCGCTGAACGTCCTGTTCACCCTATGTTTAGGACTCCGGCCGGGGCGGCGGGAACCCGCCCTTCGCGACCGGCCCCCAACGCTGCGGTGTGACCCTGATCAGGCACTTGCCCTGCTCGACCATGGCGGCGCGGTACTCGTCCCAGTCCGGGTGCTCGCCGGAGATCACCCGGAAGTACTCGACCAGCGGCTCGAGCGCGGTCGGCAGGTCGACGACCTCGGCGTACCCGTCGACCTGAACGTAGGGCCCGTCGAACTCGTCGGAGAGCACCACCACGCTGGCGCGCGGCCGTCGACGCAGGTTGACCACCTTGGCCCGGCGCGGATAGCTGGCGACCACGATGCGTCCCTCGGAGTCGACTCCGCCGGTGACCGGGGAGCTCTGCAGCGATTCCCCGGCCCGGAAGGTGGTCAGCACCATGCGGTGCCGCGGCCGGATGAAGTCGAGCAGTTCGGGCAGGGATACCAGGTCGGCGGTGGCGTAGGTGCGGGCCATCATCTCAGCGTATCCACCGCTGCCATCGCCGCTGGTTAGACTGCGCCCCAGCGGCAGCGCCTTTACACTTCGCCGCCTCACTGACAAGGGATCGGCATGTCGAACAGCACCAGCAGCGCGGTCGTCGAGTGGCGCCGCTTCGGCAAGGTACCCATCGCGGCGGGACTGGGTTATTCGATGGGTGTCATCCACGTCTACTGCCTGGGCGCGTTCATGCAGCCGCTGCAGGACGAGTTCGGTTGGTCGCGCGCACAGGCCTCGGTGGGTCTGACGATCGTCGGCATGGCTGCCGCGGCCGCGGCGCTGCCGATCGGACTGATGGTCGACCGGCTGGGCCCGCGCCGGGTGGGCATCTGCGGGGTGATCCTGATGGCGGCGAGCTTCGCGCTGATGGGCAGTGCGACCGGCTCGATGGCCAACTGGATCCTGCTGTGGGCTCTGCTGGCGTTCGCGTCGTTCTGGGTGCAGACCACGGTGTGGACGTCGGCGGTGGCCAGTCGTTTCGAGCACTCGCGCGGGCTGGCATTCGCGGTCACGCTGTCAGGGGGTTCGCTGGCCGCTGCGGTGTTCCCGCCCCTGGCCACCGCGCTGATCGGGTTCTGGGGCTGGCGCGGCGCATTCGTCGGTCTGGCGCTGATGTGGGGCGCGCTGGTTCTGCTGGCCGTCACCCTGTTCTTCCGTGGCGCCCAAGACGATGCCCGAGACGGCGACCAGGATGTGCGCACCGCGCCCGACTCAGAACCGACCGCGCCACCACTTCCCACCGCGGTGGACGTCTCGCGCACCCCGGACCCCGAGGTGGTCGCAGCCCCTGCCGAGTTGCCCGGCATCACCTTGCGAGAGGGTCTGCGCTCGCTCACCTTCTACCAGTTGCTGCTCGCCGCAGGGCTTTTCGCTTTCACCACGCTCGGAGTGGTGGTCCACCTGGTCCCGATCCTGCGTGACGCAGGTGCCGAGCCGCTGGCCGCGGCCGGCACCGCATCGCTGGTGGGAGTCTTCTCGATCGTCGGCCGGCTCGGTGTCGGACTGCTGCTCGACCGCTTCTCCGGGCGGGTGGTCGGCGCGTGTGCCTACCTGGTGCCGATCGCCGGCAGCGCGCTGCTGTTGTTCGACGGCGCCAACCCGGTGAGCCAAACCGTGGCCGCGGCACTGTTCGGGCTCACCCTCGGGGCGGAGGTCGACGTGATCGCCTACCTCGCATCGCAATACTTCGGACTGCGCAACTTCGGCGGCCTGTTCGGCGGGCTGGTCGCCGCCCTGTCGCTGGGAACCGCGTTCGGTCCGCTGGCTTCCGGCGCAACCTCCGACATCTTCGGCGGCTATGCACCGTTCTTGGTGCTGACCATGGTCCTGATGGGCTTGAGCAGCGTGGCCCTGGCGCTGCTCAAGCCCGCACCGGACTGGAGTCTGAACCCGGCATCGGCGACGCGGGACTCGCAGGCTTCGTGATCGCACCCGGTGAGATTGTCGGCCCCGGTGGGTACTACAGGCACCGTAGGTCCGACCAACGAGGGGGCGGCACATGACCTTCAACATCACGCCCACGGCAGCCCAGCATGATCTGGCCCGGCGCGCGCACCAGTTCGCCGAGGAAGTGATCAGGCCGGTCGCCCCGGACTATGACCAGCGCCAGGAGTTTCCGTGGCCGGTCCTCGAGGAGGCCGCCACCCGCGGCTTCTACAGTCCGCTGTTCTACCGCGACCTGATCGGAGACCCGACCGGGCTGTCGCTGCCGATGTTCATGGAGGAACTGTTCTGGGGATGCGCCGGGATCGGGCTGGCGGTGGTGATGCCGGCACTGGCTCTCTCGGCGATCGGTCAGGCCGCATCTCCGGAGCAGATGCTGCAGTGGGCACCGGAATGCTTCGGCACGCCGGGGGATCTCAAGCTGGCGGCGTTGGCGATCTCCGAACCCGAAGGTGGCAGCGACGTGCGCAACCTGCGCACCACCGCCCGGCGTGACGGTGATGACTGGATCATCGACGGCCACAAGATGTGGATCGGCAACGGCGGCATCGCCGACGTCCACGTCGTCAACGCCGTCGTCGACCAGGAGCTCGGCCACAAGGGCCAGGCACTGTTCATCGTGCCAGGCGGCACTCCGGGTCTGCATCTGGTGCGCAAGCTCGACAAGCTCGGCTGCCGCGCGTCACACACCGCCGAGCTGAAGTTCGACGGCGTGCGCATTCCCGGGGAGAACCTGCTCGGAGGGCACGAAAAGCTCGAATACAAGCTGGCCAAGGCACGCGAGGCCGTGCAGGGGGCCCGCCATTCCCGCTCGGCGGCGCTGGGCACCTTCGAGCAGACCCGGCCGATGGTCGCCGCGCAAGCTCTCGGGATCGCCCGCGCGGCACTGGAATACATGACCGAGTACGCCAATCGGCGGGAGGCCTTCGGTGCGCCGATCATCGACAACCAGGGCATCGCGTTCCCGATCGCGGATCTGGCCACCCAGATCGACGCGGCCCGGCTGCTGACCTGGCGGGCGTCCTGGATGGCGGCCACCGGTGTGCCGTTCGAGCGCGGTGAGGGCTCGATGTCGAAGCTGGCCGCCAGCGAGGTCGCGGTGAAGACCACCGAGCGGGCCATCCAGACGATGGGTGGCTGGGGCTACATCAAAGATCATCCGGTGGAGAAGTGGTACCGCGACGCCAAGCTCTACACCATCTTCGAGGGCACCAGCGAGATTCAGCGGATGGTGATCGCCCGGGCGCTGGGGGCCGCCGACGGGGCACCGCCACTGCACGTCGACCTCGAACCCAGCGGCGGTCCGCTCAACCGCTACTTCGGTCGCGGTACCCCGCTGCGCACCCGGGCCGCCGCGCAGGCCCTGGCGGCCAAGGACCGGTTGCCCGAGCCGGTCATGCAGATGGCGATGAAGGTGCTGCGTCCGCCACGCAAATAACCGGAAAAGGCGGTACCCCTGGTTTCACCCAGCAAAGTAGTGGCAACATTACCGATCAGTCACATAGGTGTGCGGCGCGCGAACGATGGGGATGGCAATGACGTATTCGTGGGCGTTTTCGGGGTCGTCTTCGCAGCTGGATGTTTCGCTGCTGGCGCAGGCGGATGAGGGTGGCGGCGCCGCGATCAGCGAGATCGTCGGCCTGACGGTTGCGGGTGCGATCGTCTCGGCGGTGCTGGTCTGGATCGGCTGGATGCACCGCACCCACAAAATCACCTGGCTCACCTCGCTGGCCGACTGGACGGGCCGACGCTTCAAACGACCTTCCTGGGTGGCGCTGCCGGTCGCGCTGTTCACCAGTTCGATCATCTGCGCGCTGTTCGGGTTCATCTGGGACGTCAGCCTGCACATCGGCGACGGTCGTGACGACGGCGCGCTGGCCAACCCGGCGCATTACTTCATCCTGATCGGGCTGTTCGGCATCTTCGTCGCAGGATGCACGGCGATGGTGCTGCCGCTGGGCGACGAACAACCCGGACCTGCCGCGGTGCGCATCACCGATCATTGGCAGGCCCCGGTCGGTGGCATCGTGATGGCCGGGTGCGGCCTGTATGCCCTGACCGGCTTCCCGCTCGACGACATCTGGCACCGACTGTTCGGCCAGGACGTCACGCTGTGGGGTCCGACGCACCTGATGATGATCGGCGGGGCCGGCTTCTCGACCCTGGCCGCCGCGTTCCTCGAATACGAGGGCAGAAGGGCGGCCGGCCCGGACCGGCCGCGCGATGGCCTCGGTCTGAAGTTCGTGCTCTACCTGGCTTTCGCCGGCGTGCTGATCGGCGCATCGGTCTACCAGATCGAATTCGACTTCGCCGTACCGCAGTTCCGGCAGGTGTTCCAGCCCATGCTGATCGCCGCCGCCGCGGCGCTGGCCCTGGTCATGGCGCGAATCTTCCTGGGCCGCGGGGCGGCGCTGATCGCGGCCCTGATCGCCATCGGCCTGCGCGGCATCGTGGCATTCCTGGTCGGCCCGGTGCTCGATGCGCCGATCAACTGGTTCCCGCTCTACCTCGGTGCCGCCCTTGTCGTCGAGTTGCTGGCGCTGACTGCGCTGTACAAGCGGCCCGTGCTCTTCGGCATGGCCTGCGGTCTGGGTATTGCGACCATCGGATTGTGGCTGGAGTCGCTGTGGATCAACGCGGTCTACCCACTGACGTGGCCGAGCAGCATCTGGGCCGAGGCGCTGGTGATGTCGGTGCCGGTGGCGGTTCTGGTGGGCGCGTGTGGCGCAATGGCCGGGATGGTGCTCACCGGGCAGCGTCTGCCGCGTCGCGCGATCAGCGTCGGCCTGGTCTCGCTGACGGTGGTGGCCATCGGGGCTGCGACAGCCAACGGTTTGACCTACAACACGCCGGAGAACGCCACCGCCCAGGTCACCCTGACCGAGGCGCCGCCGGTCGACGGGAACCGGTTCGTCACCGCCGACATTCGCTTCAACCCGCCCGATGTCATCAGCGATGACCCGAACTGGGTGGCTGTGCTCGGCTGGCAGGGCGGTCTGGAGAATCAGCGCGGCCAGTACATCGACATCCTCGACCGGGTCGGCCCCGGCCACTACGTCTCGACCGAACCGATGCCGGTGTCGGGCACCTGGAAGACCCTGGTCCGCGTACACGACGGTAAGACCCTCACGGCGGTGCCGATCTTCCTGGCCGCCGACCCCGGGATCGGCGCCGAAGAACTGCCCGCTGAGCAGCAGTTCACCCGGCCGTTCGTCTCCGAGATCACCATCCTGCAGCGCGAGCGCAGCGACGACATCCCCCAGTCGCTGTGGTTGATCGGCTGCCTGGTGGTGCTGGCCTGCTCGTTGGCCATGGTCGCGGGAATCGCCTGGGGCGGGGGCCGGATCAACAACAGCGAGCCGCGCCGCGGAGCCGACCTGCAGCCCTCCGGGCAGACATGACCTCACCCCCGGAGGTTGTCCTGCTGGCCGACCATCCGATCTGGTTGGCGGTGCCGGCGTTCGCTCCCGCGTTCGTGGTATCGGGCGTGGTCGTCTACATCGCGGTGCGCAACCGCAAGAGAAATGCGGCACATGAGTCCCGCAACGACGACAACGGATAGGTGATCACGATCCGAATCAACGCAACCCTGATCATCGCGGCGACCGCGCTGGTGCTGGCCGGCTGCGGCGGCACCGACGCCCCCGAGGCCACCTCACCGGCGGCCTCACCGCCGGTGGCGACCGAACAGACCGGGACGGCCGAACAACAGCCCGACCAGGTGGTCCTCGATGTCACCATCGAGGCGGGCACGGTGACGCCGACCAACGAGCAGTTGCAGGCAGCGGTGGGCCAGCCCATCGTGGTCAACATCGACAGCGACGTCGTCGACGAGTTGCACGTGCACTCGACACCCGAACACACCTTCGCGGTGGCCCCCGAACCGGGCCAGACGTTCGAATTCACGGTCGAGATGCCGGGCCGCGTCGACGTCGAGTTGCACGAGACGCACACCACGATCGCCACCATCTTGGTGCGGTGAACCAGCAACTACTCGCGCACGGGCTGGGGGGATCGTCCGACCTCCCGATTCCGTTCACCTACGCGCTGATCGGGGCCGCCTGGGCGCTGACCGCCACCTTCGCCGTGGTCGCGCTGGCCTGGAAGCGGCCCCGATTCGACGCCACCCACACCGGCCGGCCGTTGCCACAGTGGGTCACCGCCGCCGTCGACGCACCGGCCACCCGCTGGGTGCTGGCGGCGCTGACGCTGGCGTTCAGCGGTTGGGTCGCGATGGCCGCATTCTTCGGGCCGCAGAACGCCGACAACCCCCTGCCCGGTGTGTTCTACGTGCTGCTGTGGGTTGGGCTGGTGGCACTGTCCTGGGCGATCGGACCGGTGTGGCGGGTGCTGTCACCGGTGCGCGCCCTGCACAAGCTGATCGGCGGCCGCAACCTCGGCCTGCGCTACCCGCGCGCGCTGGGCTACTGGCCGGCCGCGGCGGGACTGCTGGCATTCGTGTGGCTGGAACTGGCCAGCCACGACCCCGGTTCGCTGGGCGCCATCCGGTCCTGGTTGCTGGTGTATCTGGCCGTGACGCTGGCCGGCGCCCTGTGCTTCGGCTCGCGGTGGAATTCACGCGCCGACCCCTTCGAGGTGTACAGCATGGTGGCCTCGCGGCTGTCGATGTTCGGGCGCACCGAGCGCGGACGCATCGCGGTGGGCAACCCGTTCAACCGGCTGCCGACGCTGCCGGTGCGGCCCGGGGTAGTCGCGGTGCTGGCGGTGCTGCTGGGGTCGACGGCCTTCGACAGCTACTCGGCCAGCCCCCAGTTCCGCGAACTCGTGGCCGATCTGACCAACTCCCCGACCGGCGCCACCCTCGCGCGCACCGCCGCGTTGCTGGTGTTCATCGGGGTGGTCGCCGGCACCTTCTGGCTGGCGGCGCGCGCCACCGGCGGGGTCGACGCGGCGCGCCGGCGCGAGCTACCCGGGCTGATGGCGCATTCCCTGATCCCCATCGTGGTCGGCTACATCTTCGCCCACTACCTGAGCTATCTGGTCGAGCGCGGACAGCAGACGGTCATCCTGCTGGCTGATCCGCTGGGCCGCGGCTGGAACGTGTTCGGTCTCGCCCAGGCCGAGGTCAGCTACCTGTTGTCGATGCACCCGGGGCTGCTGGCCACCCTCAAAGTCGGCTTCGTGGTGGCCGGCCACATCGCGGCCGTAGTCGCCGCCCACGACCGGTCCCTGGTTCTGCTCCCCAAACAGCATCAGCTCACCGGACAACTGGCGATGATGCTGGTCATGGTGGGTTACACGTTCCTGGGACTGTATTTATTGTTCGGCGGGTAAATCGGCGAACCTGGCCGATAATCTCATCTTGTGTCAGGTGACGACGCTGTGGAACAGGCGCTCGCGGGCGGTGCGCCGCAGCGGGTCGGCTGGTTCCGGTTCTACTTCGCCGACGAGCGCTGGGAGTGGTCCGAGCAGGTGCAGCTGTTGCACGGCTACGAACCCGGCACCGTGACACCGACCACCGAGCTTGTGCTGGCCCACAAGCATCCCGACGACCGCCAGCAGGTGGCAGCCACGCTGGAGGAGATGCGCCGCACCCACTGCACCTTCTCGACTCGGCACCGCATCATCGACACCGGTGGCCAGACCCACGACGTGGTGGTGATCGGTGACCGTCTCAACGACGGCGAGGGCCGGCTGGTGGGGACACACGGTTTCTATGTCGACGTCACACCGATCGCCGCAGTGAGCAAGGAGATGATGACCGCAGCGCTGGCCGAGATCACCGAGAACCGCGCGGTCATCGAACAGGTCAAAGGCATGTTGATGCTGATCTACCGGGTCGATGCGGACTCCGCCTTCGAGCTGCTGCGCTGGCGCTCCCAGGAAAGCAACGTCAAGCTTCGAGCCTTGGCCGAACGCGTGTTGCTCGATTACCGCCAGCTGGTCTACGAGGAGACGCTGCCCCCGCGCGCGGATTTCGACCACCTGCTTCTGACCGCGCACCTGCGGGTGGACCAGGGCGGCGATACCGTGGCACGGTGAGCGGTTCTTCGTCGCGCGTGGCGCTGATCATCGTCGACGTGCAAAACGATTTCTGCGAAGGCGGCTCGCTGGGCGTCGACGGCGCAGCAGCGGTCGTGCACGCGGTCAACGACCTACTGGCCGGACCGTCGGCCGATCGCTACCGACATGTCGTGGCCACCAAAGACTTTCACATCGACCCGGGTAGCCACTTCTCCGAGCGCCCCGACTTCGTCGACTCCTGGCCCCCACATTGCGTGGCCGGGTCGACCGGGGCGGACTTCCACCCCGACCTCGATGTCGCCCCGATCGAAGCGGTGTTCGCCAAGGGCCACTACAGCGCCGCCTACAGCGGTTTCGAAGGCACCGACGATTCCGGCACCGCGCTGGCAGACTGGCTGCGGGCCCGCGACATCGACGCCGTCGACGTGGTCGGTATCGCCACCGACTACTGTGTGCGTGCCACCGCCGCCGACGCCGTCGCGGCCGGGTTCACCACCCGGGTACTGCTCGGCCTCACCGCGGGGGTGTCGCCCACGTCCAGCGCCGAGGCAGTGCAGGCGCTGCGCGGCGCCGGGGTCGATGTGGTGACCTGACCCACCCGACGGTTGCGCTGCGCCCCGAATGGGCATCCCCTAACGTCGCAGCCGCGGCGAGGAGTTCAGGAGAATCCCTTTGACCCAGATCAGCACCCCGGGCGACGCGCTCGACCTCGAGTTGTGGCCGGGCAAGGCCTACCCACTCGGCGCCACCTACGACGGGTACGGCACCAACTTCGCGGTCTTCAGCGAGGCCGCCGAGAAGGTGGAGCTGTGCCTGTTCGACGCCGACGGCACCGAGATCCGGATCACGCTGCCCGAGGTGGACGGCTTCGTCTGGCACGGATTCATCCCCAGCATCGAGCCGGGTCAGCGCTATGGCTACCGCGTCCACGGACCCTACGACCCCGCCAGCGGGCCGCGTTGCAACCCGAACAAACTGGTGCTCGACCCCTATGCCAAGGCCATCGACGGGAACTTCGACTGGGACCAGTCACTGTTCAGCTACACCTTCGGTGACACCGACAGCCGCAACGACGACGATTCGGCGGCCAACATGCCCAAGTGCGTGGTGATCAACCCGTACTTCGACTGGGGCGTGGACCGTCCGCCCGGCCATGAGTACGCCGACTCGGTGATCTATGAAGCGCACGTTAAAGGCTTGACGCAAACCCACCCCGACATCCCCGAGCAGATCCGCGGCACCTACGCCGCGGTAGCCCACCCGGCGATCATCGAGCACCTGCAGTCGTTGGGTGTCACCGCGATCGAGTTGATGCCGGTGCACCACTTCGCCAACGACTCCACTCTGATCGACAAGGGGCTGTCGAACTACTGGGGCTACAACACCATCGGCTTCTTCGCCCCGGATTCCAAGTACAGCTCCAACCCCAACCCGGGCGGGCAGGTCCAGGAGTTCAAGGCCATGGTGCGCGCGCTGCACGAGGCCAACATCGAGGTGATCCTCGACGTTGTCTACAACCACACCGCCGAGGGCAACCACATGGGGCCGACGCTGTCGATGCGCGGCATCGACAACGCCGCCTACTACCACCTCGTCGACGACGACAAGCGCTACTACATGGACTACACCGGCACCGGCAACAGCCTCAACGTGCGGCACCCGCACACGTTGCAGCTGATCATGGACTCGCTGCGGTACTGGGTGACCGAGATGCACGTCGACGGATTCCGGTTCGACCTGGCATCCACCCTGGCGCGCGAGTTCTACGACGTCGACCGGCTCGCCACCTTCTTCGAGCTCGTGCAGCAGGATCCGGTGGTCAGCCAGGTCAAGCTGATCGCCGAGCCGTGGGACGTCGGCCCCGGCGGCTACCAGGTCGGCAACTTCCCGCCGCAGTGGACGGAGTGGAACGGCAAGTTCCGCGATACGGTACGTGATTTCTGGCGCGGCGAACCGGCCACCCTCGACGAGTTCGCCTACCGGCTGACCGGGTCGGCCGACCTCTACGAACACACCGCGCGCCGACCGGTGGCATCGATCAACTTCGTCATCGCCCACGACGGGTTCACGCTGCGTGACCTGGTGTCCTACAACGAGAAGCACAACGAGGCCAACGGCGAGGACAACAACGACGGCGAGAGCCACAACCGGTCGTGGAACTGTGGCGTCGAAGGACCGACCGATGACCCCGAGGTGCTGGCGCTGCGGGCCAAGCAGGAGCGAAACTTCCTGACCACATTGATGCTGAGCCAGGGTGTGCCGATGATCTGCCACGGCGACGAACTCGGCCGCACCCAGGGCGGCAACAACAACGGCTACTGCCAGGACAACGAGATCACCTGGATCGACTGGGCGAACGCCGACACCGACCTGTTGGAGTTCACGCGCACGGTCTCGCAGTTGCGGGCCGGGCACCCGGTGTTTCGCCGGCGGCGCTTTTTCAGTGGAAAACCGCTGGGCCGCCGCGGTCCGGCCGGTCTGCCCGACGTCGCTTGGTTCACTCCCGACGGCACCGAGATGACCGGTGATGACTGGGGCACCGAGTACGCGAAATCGGTGGGGGTATTCCTCAACGGACATGGCATTCCCGACATGGACGCGCGCGGACAGCGGGTCATCGACGACTCGTTCTTGCTGTTCTTCAATGCCCACTACGAACCCATCGAGTTCGCCCTTCCGCCGGCCGAGTTCGGCTCGGCGTGGACGGCGGTGCTGTGCACCGCAGCCGAACCCGATCCCGACGAGTCTCATCCGGCCGGCAGCCCGGTGACAGTCGACGCCAGAACGGTCCTGGTGCTGCGCGCAGTCACCGACTGAAAAACGTTGCGCGGCATCACCCCTCAGTGCCCAGTTCAGCGTTTTCGGCCTCACGTTGTGTTAGCTTGAAGGTGCTGTTGCAACCGTGGCCGCTGTGTCGGCATCGGGCGTCGAAGGATGCCCCCGTAGCCACCGGCCTGGGCGGGCCGGTCGTAGGAGCCGAAGAGCGGCGGCGACCTACCCGGCGGCCACGGTTGCCAGCCCTGCAGTCATTGCGTCAGACGTGGCACCGTCAGGCCAGGATGCGTTGGATCGACAGCAGCGGGATGGGCAGCCAGTCCGGCCGGAACCGCGCCTCGTAAGCCGCCTCGTAGACCGCTTTGTCCAATTCGTAGGCCGCCAGCACCTCGGCCGCAGCCCGGGGATCTGTGCCGGCGACCCCGGCGTACCCGTCGCAGAACGCGGCGCTGTTACGCGCCACCCACTCGCGCGCCCGCGCCGCCAGCTGCCGGTCCCGGTCGTCATCGGCAGCCAGGTCGACCATCCGCTGATAGGCGGCGTACTCGAACGACCGCAGTACCCCGGCCACGTCGCGTAGCGGTGAATCGGGCCGGCGGCGCTCGTCGAGTGGCTGCCCCGGCTCCCCTTCGAAGTCGATCAGCAACCAACCTTCGGGGGTGCGCAGCACCTGGCCGAGGTGCAGATCACCGTGAATGCGTTGCACCGTGATCGGCCGACCCGCCAGCGCGCGGTACCTCTGCTCGATCTGTCCCGCGTGTTCCTGCAGCGCTGGTGCCGCCACGACCGCAGACCGGAGGCGCTCCAGCACGGTGTCGACCGGGAACGACTCGGTCCCGGTACCGAGATGCTCGGCCAACGTCGCGTGCACCGACGCCACAGCCTCACCCAGCCGGTGCGACTCGCCGGCGAAATCCCCGCCCACCTCGTCGGCATAGAGGTCGCCCTCGGCGAACAGATCCCGGGTGCTCGCCGTGGCCATGTCCCAGCCCTCGGCGCTGTTGGCGGCGAACTCGGCGACCATCCCCAACGCGCACGGCAGTGAGCCCGGTCCCGCCCAGGAGGTTTCGAAGGACCCCAGCAGCCGCGCAACGTGCGGGTTGTCCGCACGCGCGAGCACTCGGTTCAGCTCGATGTCCGGGTTGACCCCGGCGGTGATGCGCCGGAACACCTTGAGCACCGCCCGTTCCTCGAAGATGACGCTGGTGTTGCTCTGTTCAGCGCCGGAGACCCGCGGGGCGGCGTCCAGCGGCAGATCCGCGCCGGGTTCCTTGACGAACCGCAGCTCGGCGACCGTCGCCGACGCCTCGATCAGCGCCAGCAGATGCCGAGCGGCCCGCGGGTCGTACAGCGCGTCGTAGGCGATGCGCTCGCCGTCGGCGCGTGTTGCGGTGCCGATGGTGGCGATATCGCTGTACTCCTCGATAGGTGCTGCGCCCCAACGGATCAGCACCTGATAGCGCTCGGCGGAGCCGTCGGTGTAGGACACGTCGAGCAGTACGTGATCGAGGTCGAGTCCGGCGTCGTCGGACAGCGGGGTGACGGTCACCGGTTGCACCGACACGAGCTCACGGGTGCGTCCGGCATACCAGCGCTGCCGCTGCAACCATTCACCATAGGGCAGTGTCATGCCATCTCTCCTGCCTCGGGATTTCCGGGTTTGAGGAGGAACCAGTAGAAGCCGTGGCCCGGCAGGGTCAGCAGATACGGCAACTGACCGATACGGGGGAACTCCACGTGACCGGTCATCTCCACCGGCGTGTACCCGCTCCAATGCTGCAGGTTCAGCTCGATGGGCTGCGGAAACCTGGACAGGTTGTTGACGCAGAGCACGGTCTCGGTGTGCCCGCCGCGCTCGAGCTCCCGCACGTAGGTCAACACCGACGGGTTGGAGCCGCCGAGCTCACGGAAGGCGCCGGTGGCGAACGCTTCGTGATGACGCCGCACCGAGAGCATGGTGCGCGTCCAGTTCAACAGCGAGGCCGAATTATCGCGCTGGGCTTCGATATTCACCGCCTGGTAGCCGTAGAGCGGGTCCTGGTTGGGCGGCAGGTAGAGCCGGCCCGGGGTGGCGGTGGAGAATCCGGCGTTGCGGTCCGGCGTCCACTGCATGGGGGTGCGCACACCGTCGCGGTCGCCCAGCCAGATGATGTCACCCATGCCGATCTCGTCGCCGTAGTAGAGCACCGGGGAACCGGGCAGCGACAGCAGCAATGCGGTGAACAGTTCCATCTGATTGCGGTCGTTGTCCAGCAGCGGCGCCAGCCGACGGCGAATTCCGACATTGGCCTTCATTCGCGGGTCTTTCGCGTACTCGGCGTACATGTAGTCACGCTCGTCGTCGGTGACCATCTCAAGGGTGAGCTCGTCGTGATTGCGCAGGAAGATGCCCCACTGCGCCGTCTCCGGAATCGCCGGCGTCTGGGCCAGGATCTCCGAGATCGGAAACCGAGACTCCCGCCGAACCGCCATGAAAATCCTTGGCATCAACGGGAAATGGAAAGCCATATGACACTCGTCGCCGCCGGTGTCAGGATCGCCGAAGTAGGCGACGACGTCGGCCGGCCACTGGTTGGCCTCGGCCAGCAGCACCCGGCCCGGGTACTCGTCGTCGATGACCTTGCGGCAGTGCCGCAGAAAGGCGTGCGTCTCGGGCAGGTTCTCGCAGTTGGTGCCCTCGCGCTCGAAAAGGTAGGGCACCGCATCCAGTCGGAACCCGTCGATGCCCAGGTCCAGCCAGAAACGCAGGACGTCGATCATCGCCTCCTGCACGGCCGGGTTGTCGTAGTTCAGGTCAGGCTGATGGGCGAAGAATCGGTGCCAGTAGAACTGGCGTCGCACCGGATCGAACGTCCAGTTCGACTCCTCGGTGTCGACGAAGATGATGCGGGCGTCCGGGTATCGGTCGGAGGCGTCGCTCCACACGTAAAAGTCGCCGTAAGGGCCATCGGGATCACGACGCGACTCCTGAAACCACGCATGCGAGTCGGAGGTGTGGTTCATCACCAGGTCGGTGATGACCCGGATCCCGCGGCGGTGGGCGGCGTCGAGAAGCTCCACGAAATCGTCGACGGTGCCGAACTCCGGGAGCACCTTGTAGAAGTCCCGGATATCGTAGCCGCCGTCGCGCAGCGGGGAATCGTAAAACGGCGGTAGCCAAAGGCAGTCCACCCCAAGCCAATTGAGGTAGTCCAGGCGTTCGGTCAGACCGCGCAGGTCACCGATGCCATCGGAGTTCGAGTCGTAGAACGCTCGGACCAGGACCTCGTAGAACACCGCCCGCTTGAACCACAACCGGTCCTCGGGCAACGAGCGCGCCTGTCCGAAGTCCTCTGCGGTGGGATGCTCGACCACCCCGTCTTCGACATGGCTGCCCTGCGCAGGGTCCGGTGCGCGGCCGCGAGTGCTGTCATCCATAGCTGGTGTCAACCTACCCAGCACGGCGTGAAACCAACCACGCCTGACAAGGCTAGGCCAGGAAGCGCTCGGCGCCCGCGGTGCGGACGAACCGCAGGCTGTTGGCCTGGCGGTAGCCGAGCACACCACCGCCGAACGTCACCAGCATCAGGCCTCCCAAACCGGGTAGCGCCACGGCGGCGATCTCGGCCAACGTCGGGCCGGTCAACACCCGCGGATACCCGGCGGGTCCTGCCATCTGGCCGGTTGCCGACAACGGCGCCGGGGCCACCGACGTTCCGGGGGTGGGCGCCACCGAACCGCGGATTCGCGGGGTCGGCACGCCGGCGGCACCCGGGGCGGTGGCCGCGGGTTCACCGGCCTGCCCGGGTCGGGTGACCCGCGGACCGGCGCCGGCCACCGTCATCGCTCGGGGCACCGAGACGACCAGCGGAGCCTGGAAGACCGGGGGTTGGCTGCTGCTGGCGCTGCCACTACCGCCGACGGCTCCACCGCTGGTCCCAGAACCCGCGTCGAGGACCGGAGCCTCCTGCTGGGTGCGGATCGACGGACCGGGCGGCGGGGGCTGCGGCACCACCCGCAGCGCGGCCAGGAACTCGCCCAGCGTGGGCAGCGGAATCTCGACGGTGGTGTAGAACGACGACATCGATGGCCACGTGCCGGCCGGCACCTCGCTGGCCGAGGGCACCCGGAAGAACGGCAGGGTCAGCGAGTTGCTCGTGTCCGCCTTCTTGGATTCCTTCGCCGGGGGTTGCGCATCGATGATCGAACCCACCCGACTGCCACCACCGTGGGAACCTATGACGCCGGCCTGCTCGTCGTCGTCGTCAGAGTCGTCGGGGTCGGCGATCCTCGGGTCGTCGGAATTGCTGGAGCTCGGATCGTCGACGTCGCCGGACTTCGACGGGTCACCGGCATCCCCGATCGGAATCCGCGGCATCCCCGAGGATCCTGACCTGGCCTCACCGCCCTCCGCAGAAGATCCGGTGTCCTGGCTGGATCGACCCGAGTCGGTGGGCTCGGCCAGCGCCGGAGCCGCGCCCGCACCGCCACACAGCACACCGATCGAGAGCACACCGGCGAGCGCTACGGCGCGCAAAGCGAGCTCCGCCATGTTGCCCCCAAAGCCCGGGATTTCCCGTCGAGCGGTCAAGTTCATCGACATTCTCGCATAGAGCGACAACTGCCGACGTCGGATGGTGTTTGCTGGAGCAGGCCGTAAATCGACGCGGCCGTCAGTTCGAACCCGTCGTGGTGCCCAGGCAGGCCCCGGCGCGCTATCGTGCCGACGTGACGTCTGGTGGATCTCCGCGTGATCATGGCGACCCCGGTGACGCCCCGACCGTGCCGCCACCACTGAACCCGGTGGCCGGCGCCGCCCGCCCGTCGGCGGCTGAAGAAGCACGCACCATCGCTGCCTGCACCAACACCGCCACGCTGGCCAGCCTGACGGCCGACGGGGACCCGTGGGCCTCGTTCGTGACCTACGGCCTGCTCGACGGCGCCCCGGTGCTGTGCGTGTCCGATCTCGCTGAGCACGGCCGCAACCTCGCGGGTGATCCGCGGGCCAGCCTGGCCATCGTGGCACCGGCCGCCGAAGACGACCCGCTGGCCAATGCCCGCATCACCCTGGCCGGTCGTGTGCAGGAACCTCAGGGAGCTGAGCGCGACGCCGCGCGCGCAGCGCACCTGTCGGCCGTCGAGGCCGCCAAGTACTACATCGACTACAGCGACTTCACGCTGTGGGTGCTGCGGGTGCAGCGGGTGCGCTGGGTCGGCGGCTACGGCCGGATGGACTCTGCCACCGGTGTCGACTACCTCGCCGCCGAACCCGACCCGGTCACACCGCACTCAGCGGGCGCGATCAACCACCTCAACGCCGACCACGCCGACGCGCTGCTGGCGATGGCGCACACCCTGGGTGGCTATCCCGACGCCACCGCCGCCACCTGCACCGGCGCCGACCGATACGGCCTGGACCTGCGCCTGAGCACCGAACGCGGCGTCGCCTACACCCGGATCGGCTATCCGTCACCCATCTCCTCGATCGGTGAAATGCGTTCGGCCGCCGTGGAGTTGACGCGGCTGGCCCGCGCAACCTGAATCGGCGCGGGGCCCTGAACTAGCATCTAGCGCATGGCTGAGCAGAATGGCGCACCGAAGCGGCCGCAGTCCTGGCAGGCGGCGTTCGACCTCATCCGCACGCGCGGCTACGAGCGCCGCGAGGAGCCGTTCCGACTGGCCAGCGGACAGCTCAGCCACGACTACATCGACGGCAAGTTCGCCGTCGACACCGGTGAGCGTCTGACCATCGTCAGCCGCGCGGTGGCCGACCTCGCCGCCGCCAACGGCGTCCAGTTCGACGCCGTGGGCGGCCTGACCATGGGTGCGGACCCGCTGGCTCACGGAGTCGCGATGGTCACCGGTAAAGCCTGGTTCTCGGTGCGCAAGGAACAGAAGAAGCGGGGCCGGGAACAGTGGATCGAGGGCACCCGGCTGCAGCCGGGCGACCGGGTTCTGCTCGTCGACGATGTGATCAGCACCGGCGGATCCACCGAGATCGCGCTGGAGCGCGTCACCGCGGTCGGTGCGGTGGTCACCGGCGTGATCCCGATGGTCGATCGCGGCGACGTCGCCGCGCAGCGCTTCGCCGGCTACGGCGTGCCGTTCCATGCACTGGTGTCCTACCGCGACCTCGGCATCGAGCCTGTCAAGGACGTCTGATCATTCCCCGGCGCCCCCGACGACGAGCACCCCGCCCGGTTCCAGGCCCACGGTGACCCGGTCACCGGGGGCAATCCCGCGGGCGGCCGAGCTGTTCATCTGAGCGCTGACCACACTGCTGTCGGGCAGCCGGACGGTGACCCGCGAGATGGCTCCCAGGAACGACACCGCGACGACGGTGGCCGCGCCGGCCGGGTCGGCGGTGACGGTGATCGACTCCGGACGCACCATCGCCGCTCCGTTTCCCGAGGTGATCGAACCCGGCAGGGCCGGCACCGCGGTGTCGAGCAGCCTGGCCTGCCCGGCGCTCACCTGTGCGGGCACCCGGTTGTTGAGCCCGACGAAGTCGGCGACGAACGGAGTGGCCGGATTGGCGTACAGTTCGGCGGGCGCGGCGAGCTGTTCGAGCCGCCCGCAGTTCATCACGCCGACACGGTCGGCGACCGCGAGCGCCTCCTCCTGGTCATGGGTGACGAACAAGGTCGTGATGCCGACCTCCAGCTGTACCCGACGGATCTCTTCACGCAGCTGGGTGCGAACCTTGGCATCCAACGCCGAGAGCGGTTCGTCCAGCAGCAACACCCTGGGCTGGATCGCCAGCGCGCGGGCCAGCGCGACCCGCTGCTGCTGGCCGCCGGACAGTTCGTTGGCGTACTTGTCGGCGTGCGCACCCAGACCGACCAGCTCGAGCATCTCTGCCGCCCGGGACAGCCTGTCGCGCTTGTTCTTCCGGCGCATCTTCAGACCGAAAGCGATGTTGTCGCGCACCGTCAGGTGCGGGAACAGGCTATAGGCCTGGAACACCATGCCCATGTCGCGCCGGTTGGCCGGTACCGTGCTGACATCGACGCCGCCGACTGCGACCGCCCCGGCGGTCGCCTCGTCGAGACCGGCCAGGATGCGCAAGGCGGTGGTCTTGCCGCACCCCGATGGGCCCAGCAGCGCCACCAGCTCACCCGGCTCGATGTGCAGTGTCAGGCCGTCGAGCGCGCGGGTGCTGCCGTACACCCGGGTCAACCCGGTGAGCTCGACACTCACGCTCATACCGTCACTCCCGTCTCACGCACCCGACCGCGCCGGCCCCGCGTCACCAGCGAGAGCACCAGCAACAGCACGAAGCCGAACAACAGCGTGGCCAGTGACGCGGCCACGCTGGTCGGCCCGTCACTCTTACCGATCAACACGATCTGCACCGGCAGCGTGGAGTATCCGCTCAGCGAGGCGATGGTGAACTCGCCGAGGACCACCGCGATCGAGATCAATGCCGCCGACAGGACGCCCGACCAGATGTTGGGCACGATCACCCGCACGATGGTGGCGCCCCAGCCCGCACCGAGCGAGCGCGCAGCCTCGGCCAGCGTACGAAGGTCGATTGCCGACAGTGCCGCGTCGAGCGCGCGATAGGCGAACGGCAACACCACGACCACGTAGACGAACGTCAGGGTCAACGCGGACTCGCCGAGGAAGTAGGTCACCCAGAGATAGACATTGCGCAGTCCGACGACGATCACCAGCGCCGGGATGGTCAGCGGCAGCAGACACAGGAACTCCACCGCGCGCCGGGCCCAGGGCGTACGCAGGCGCACCCAGATCATCGTCGGCACCAGCACTGCGAGCATCACCGCGACGGTCAGCACGGCCAACAGCAGCGACACCATGATCGACGCGTACAGCGCATCGTCGGCCACCAGGTTGCGCCAGGCCTGCGCGGTGCGCCCGCCCTCGAGCAGATTGCGGGTGGAGAAGTCGGCCATGGCGTAGAGCGGGAACAGGAAGAACAACCCGAAGCCCGCCCAGAGTGCCCCGCGCACAGCCGATCTCATGTCAGCCACCGAGCGCTGCGGCGCACCAACAGGTTGTAGGCCGTCATCACCACCGCCACCACCACGATCATCTCCAACGCCAGCGCATAGGCGAATCCGGCCTGGCCCAGCACCACCTCGCTGACCAGCGACGCGCGGATCAGCAACGGCAGGATCGGGCTGCCCTGACTGACCAGCGCCGCCGCGGTGGCGTATGCGGCGAATGCGTTGGCGAACAACAACAGTGCCGAGCCGAGAAACGCCGGGGTGAGCACCGGGACGGCCACCTCGCGCCAATAGTCCCAGGTCGAGGCGCCGAGGCTGACCGCTGCCTCGCGCCACTGCTCGCGCAATCCCTCCAACGCCGGCAGGAACACGATCACCATCAACGGGATCTGGAAATACGTGTAGACCAGGATCAGCCCGGTCAACCCGTAAAGCCACCCCGATGCGGCCAGGTTGAACCCGATAATCTGCTGCACCCACAACGTCAGCACGCCGTTGAGGCCGATCGTGGCCAGGAACGCGAAGGCCAGTGCCACACCGCCGAATTGGGCGAGCACACTGCACAGCGACAGCACCGCTCGGCGCACCGCCGAGGTCGGTGGACTGCTCACGATCAGCCAGGCCAACATCGCACCGAGAAACGCGCCGAGCACCGCGGTCGCCCCGGAGAGCAGCACGCTGTCGCGTAACGCCGCCAGCGCGGTCCCGGTGAACAGCGCCTCGATGCGCTGCAGCGTGAAAACGCCGTCGGCATACACCGCGTTGACGATGACGGTGACAGTCGGGATGAGCAGGAAGACGGTGACGATCGCCAGGAACGGCAGCAGCGGCAGCGTGTCGGAGACCCGGCGACCCAGGCTCACGTCAGCCGACCGCCGCCGCCCAGTGCTCGGCCAGGTACTTCGACGCCGCCGTGGTCTGGTCCGGCGTCGGGACCGTCACCGGACCGTCGACCACCGGCAACGCCGCGGCCACCGCCGGATCGAGGGTGCCGTCGGTGATCATCGTGTCGGCGCGCACCGGGCGCACCCCGCCTTGGGCGTAGAGGTTCTGCCCCTCGTCGCTGTAGAGGAACTCCTGCCACAGTCGGGCTGCGGCCGGGTGCGGCGCGTCCTTGTTGATGGCCTGGTAGTAGTAACCGGCCACCGGGTAGTCGGGCGGCACCAGCACCGTCCACGACGGCAGCCGCTTGCTTTCCGCGGCATTGGTGTAGTTCCAGTCGATGACCACCGGGGTTTGGCCGGACCCGATCGTGGCGGGAGTCGGGTCGACCGGCAGGAAGTTGCCGGCCTGCTTGAGCTTGCCGAAGAACTCGACCCCGGGCGCGATGTCGTCAGCCGAGCCGCCCTGGGACAGTGCCACCATCAGCACCCCGGAGAACGCCGCACCCGCCTGGGTCGGGTCCCCGTTGAGCGCGACCTTGCCGCGGTACTCCGGCTTGAGCAGGTCATCGACGGAGGTCACCGGCGGCACCGCGGCCGAGTCGTAGCCGATCGACATGTAACCGCCGTAGTCGTTGACCCACGTCCCGTCGGGGTCCTTGAATGCCGCCGGGATGTCGTCGAATGTCTCCACCTTGTACGGCGCGAACATCTCGGTGTTGGCCAGTGCCACGGCCTGGCCGAGATCGAACACGTCGGGCGCGGTGCTGCGGCCCCGCTGCTGGTTGGCAGCGTTGATCTCTTCCTGGCTCGACGCTTCGGGCTGGGCTGAGTTGACCTTGATGCCGTACTTGTCGGAGAACGCCGTGATGATGGCCCCGTAATTGGCCCAATCCGGAGGCAGCGCAATCACGTTGAGCTCACCTTCGGCCTGGGCTGCCTCGATCAGGCCGTCCATGCCGCCGAAGTCGGCCGCCGAGGTGGCCTCGGCAGCGTGGACGCCGCCCTCGGTCTGGCCGCCGGATTCGCGCTCGGGCGGCGGAGCGCACGATACTGCCAGCAGTGTGGCCACAGCGGCGCCCGCGGCGATCATCATGGGCCGTGAGGTGTTCATTGCCGAACCTTCCGATGAGCGCGAGACCAGGCGGTGACGATGCGGTTGCCGAGCGGTGTCACAGCCGTGAACCCTAGCGCGCATAGGCTGGGCGCCGTGGCACTGTCGGGAATCGCGGCGGCCAGGTTCCGCGCGGCACCGGTGGCGATGCTGGGCACCGTGCGCCCCGACGATGCCCCGCACGTCGTCCCGGTGGTCTTCGCGGTGGAATCCGGTGATCAGGTCGTCTACACCGCGGTCGACGACAAACCGAAGTCGGGCCGGCCGCTGCAGCGACTGGCCAACCTGGAGCACAACCCGGCGGCGAGCCTGCTGGTCCAGCACTACGACGACGACTGGGCCCAGCTGTGGTGGGTGCGCGCCGACGGCGTCGCGCAGATCCATCACCACGGCCCCGCCTGCGAGGCTGGGCTGGGTGCGCTGCGTGCCAAGTACCCGCAGTATCGCTCGGTCGGCCTGGCCGCACCCGTCATCGCGGTGCGGATCGTGCGCTGGGCGCAATGGCAGGGTGGTTAGTCGTTGGCCGGCACTGCCTGCTTGACCGGTGCCAGCGCCTCCTCGTAGGCGCCCTCGTCGCGGCCCAGCGCGATCGTGCCTGCCACCATCGCCGCGGTCGACACCGCCAGTGCGACCGCATCCCAGCGCCCGACATCGAGGTGTTCTCCCAGCACCACCGCACCCAGCAGTACCGCGATCATCGGCTCGAGGACCAGCATGGTGGGCACCGAAGTCTGCAACGACCCGGCGTGAAACGCCGACTGCTGCAGCAGCATGGCCACCACACCGAGCACCACCAGCAGATACAGCACCGGGGTGCTCAGGACCGCCCCCAGCCCCTCGTTCGTCAACAGGTGCATGACCAACTTGGTCAGTACGGCCACCACCCCGAACATCACCCCGACCGCGACCGCCAGCAGCACCGCGCGCCGCCACCCCACCGCCCGCGTCGCGACCACCACACAGGCCAGCACCGCAATGGTGCACACCACGGCGACCAGCACCGACGACGGCAGCGACGCCTCGTAATCACCCGGGTTGGCTTTGGCCAGCACCACGAAGAACGCCAGCGCAACCGTCAACAGCAGGGCCCATCCCCACTCGGCACGCGTCACTCGGCGACCGGCCAGGTGGGCACTGAGCGGCAACGCGAACAACAACGCGGACACCAGGATGGGTTGCACCAGCAGTAGCGAACCCTCGGCCAGCGCCAGCGCTTGGAACAGGAAACCGGCCAACGCGGCCGCGGTGCCGGCCCACCACAGCGGGCGCCGGACCAGCGTCGCGAACATCACCGAGCTGATGCCGTGCTCTGCGGGCACGTCGAGGGTGGCACGTTGGCGCACCACGATGCCCAGGGCGAGGAACACCGCAGCCAGCAGCGCCAGCAGCACCGTCAGTCCGTGGTCCATCACCCGACTAGGACAGCACACTCACCGACGACACGCTCATCCTGGTGTCCGACCGGCGGGCAGCGATCTTGTTTCGCCGCCGCGGAACTGGGCAATTACCCGGGGCATGAATCTGCGAGTGTTGTTGTTGGTTGCCGGTGTGGCGGCGCTGCTGGTGGGTGTCATCGCGTTGTTGGTCCCGGTGTCGGTATCCGGACCAGACCGCGACATCGGTTGCGGTAACGCCATCGCTGCCGACCTGTCGCAGGCACGCCAGGTGGATGAGCAGAACCTGGCCAACCTGCCGATTCTCGACCAGATCATCCCGAGCCGCGACTTCGTGGCCGAGTGTGAGTCCGCGGTGTCGTCGCGGCGGTCGTGGTCGATCCCGGTGACCGTCATCGGTGTGGTGCTGGTGGCCGGTTCCTTCTTCGCCGGTGGACGAACCGGGCGCGCGGCGACCTGACCGTCAGGACACCTCGCGGTCGGTGATCAGCCGCAGCGTCGGGGTGCGCACCGGTTCCGGCGCGATCCGGTCGTTGACCGAGGCCACCGCCGAGTCGACCCGGTTTACTGCGCGATCGCACAGGCCGCGGACCCGGTCACCGGCGGCGTCGACCTCATCGGCCGCGCTGAGCAGGTAGGCCCGCAGGTTGACGCGCAGTCGCTCGCCCACGACCCGTAGCCGACGCCGCGCCCGGTCGTCGACCTCGACGGTGACGTAGGGCAACACCTGAAGCTTCATGAGCGCCTCCCTTCGTGGATGCCTGTGCCCACCCTAGGCGGGGGCGTGCACCTGGGCCAGTGGGCGTCGCGCCGACTCATCGACGGTGAAAACCGTCGCCAGCGAGATCAGCGCGGCCACGATCAGGTAGAACGCCGGTGCGAGTGGATTGCCGGTGGCGGCGGTCAGCCAGGTCACCACGTAGGGCGTGGTGCCACCGAAGACGGCTACACACAGGTTGTAGCCGACGGAGAACCCGCTGAAGCGCACCCGCGTGGCGAACAGTTCGACACCGGCGGTGACCGCGGCGGAGATGTAGATCGACTCGATGGCCGCCAGGGTGCAGTGCGCCAGGATCGCCGCAACCAGCGACCCCGAGTTCAGCAACAGAAATAGCGGGTAGCCCAGCACCGCGAAGGCCACGGCCCCGGCGATCAGCATCGGTCGGCGCCCGACCCGGTCGGACAACATGGCCAACGGCAAGATCAAGACCAGCGCCACCAGGCAGGCCAGCGTGATCGACACGAACGACGCGGTCTTGGAGAACTCCAACGTCCTGATGAAATACGTCGGCAGGAAGGTGAAGACAATGTAGTAGCCGATGTTGAACACCACGAACAGCCCCAGCACCTGAAGGATCTGCCGGCGCGACGTCGACACCGCCTCGCGCAGCGGCGAATCGGAGGTCTTGTCGGCCTTGTCCAACTCGGCGAACTGGGGGGTGTCGCCCAGGCGCAGCCGGATGTACAACCCCACCAAGCCCAGCGGCCCGGCGATCAGAAACGGGATCCGCCAGCCGTAGTCCTGCATCGCCTCGGCGCTCAGCAGCGCCTGCAGCAGGGTGACCGTCAACGAGCCGAGCAGGAAACCGACCACCCCGGACCACGCCATGAAAGTGACGGTCACACCGCGACGACGGTCGCTGGCGAACTCGGCCAGATACACCGCGCCGCCGCCGTACTCACCCCCGGCCGAGAACCCCTGCAGACAACGGAATATCAGCAGCAGAAGCGGCGCAGCCAACCCGATGGCGTCGTAGGTCGGCAACAAGCCGATGGCCAGGGTGGCCGCCGACATCAGCAGAATCACGATGGCCAGGACTCGTTGACGCCCGATGCGGTCACCCAGTGGGCCGAAGAAGAACCCGCCCAGTGGCCTCATGAAGAACGCCGCGGCGAAGATCGCGAACGTGTTGAGCAGTGCGGCAGTGTCGTTGCCCGCCGGGAAGAACTGGGCGGCGATGAACGTCGCGAGAAAGCCGTAGATGGCGAAGTCGAACCACTCGACCGCGTTGCCGATGGAGGCCCCGGTCACCACCTTGCGAATGTCGGTTGCCATATGCCCTCCCGAAACTAAGCGTGGCGCTGAGCATTTCGCTTAACGCGCGCCCTTCCCGGGCGTGCGCAGGCAACATATCGCGGTCGGCTATCCGTTCGCGCGGCGGTACTCGGCTTGCGCCGTCTTGACGGCGTCGGCCGCGCCGACGCTGGCCTGTTTGGCCGCATCGTAGGCATCCTGCGCGGCGCTCAGCGCATCTTCGGCTTCGTGGAGTCGGCGTTCGGCGTCTTGGCGACGCAACCGTGCGGTTGCCAGGTCGGACTGCACCTCGGCCAGTGCGGCATCGGCGTCAGCCTTCGCGCGTTGCGCCGCCAGCAGGATGGCGCGGGCACGATTCTTGTCCGCGGATGCCGGCTTGGTATCGGGGCGCGCCGACGATGGCGCGGTCGGCTTCTTCTTGGTGGCAGAAACCGCTGTCACCGAACCGAACTCGGCAAATCCCGACCACTGTTCGGCCTTGGCCAGGCGTCCCAGCCGAGCGCTGACCTCAGGATCGGCCACGGCCGCCTGCAGCGTCGCGGTCACGTCGTCGCGCAGCGCCGGAGCCGGTGCGTCGAGTCCGGCGAGCCGGAACGCCTGCCGGGCCAGCTCATCGACCAGCCGCCGTTGTTCGGTGGTCAGGGATCGGATTTCGGCACCATCCATCGCGGCGTGGGCATCGCGCAGTCGCCCACCCAATTCCGCGAGCTGGTCGCGGGCTGAGGTCAACACCGCCAGGACGTTGACCACCCACGCCGCGGTGGTGGGTTTGCGACTACCCGTGATGCGCTTCGCGGCCGCGACGTCACCATTGCGCTTGGCCTCGCCGGCCAGCCGGGTACGCAGCGCGGTGAAATCGGCCGGACGAGCGGTGTAGAGCTCGTCGAGAGACCGTTCGACTACGTCGTCGGTGGTGCCGTCGGCCATGGTCGTCAGTCGGAGTCGGATCGATATCTTTTGCGGTGCAGCGGTTCCCGACCCGGAGGTTGTTGTGGCGGCGGGAGCAACGCCACTCGCGGGCGCACCGGCACCCGGGTGGGTTGCTCGGTGCTCAGTTCGAGCGGCTCACCGGCGTGGCGGATCCGCAGTCGGGACCGGGGACCGTCGCGCAAGGTGTAGGTGACGCACTCGTGATCGGCATCGACGGTGACCCGGAACTCGCGCCACAGCAGTCGAAACCGTAGCCGTGACATTCCCGAGGGCAGGTGTGGATCCAATGCCAGGACGCCGTCGTCGTCGCGCAGCCCGCCGAAACCTGCCACCAGCGCTGTCCAACTGCCGGCCAGCGACGCCAGATGCAGACCGTCGGCGGTGTTGCGGTGCAGGTCGCGCAGATCGATCAGGGCTGCCTCGTAGGCATAGTCGTGGGCCAGCTCCAGGTGACCCACGTCGGCGCACATCACCGCCTGGGTGCATGCCGACAGTGACGAGTCCCGGGTGGTCCGGCGCTCGTAGTAGTCGACGTTGCGCGCCTTCTGTTCTGCCGTGAACGCGTGGCTTTGCAGCTGCATTGCCAGCACCAGATCGGCCTGTTTGATCACCTGGGCCGGATAGAGCCGGACATAGGGCTCGTGCAGCAGCAACGGATACTCGGTATTGGCGTCGAAGTCCCACTCGCGCAACGTGGTGAAGCCCTCGCACTGCGGATGTACGCCGAGTTCTTCGTCGTAGGGGATGTGCACCGCGTCTGCGGTGTCGCACCACATCGCGGTCTCCTCGTTGTCCACGCCCAGCTCCGCGGCTGCGTCGGGGTTGCGTCGGCACGCCTGCGCGGCCGCTCTCAGGTTGGCCGCGGCCATCAGGTTGGTGAAGACGTTGTCGCGCACCACCGCCGTGTACTCGTCGGGGCCGGTGACCCCGTCGATGCGCCAGCGGCCTTGTCGATCCCGATGGCCCAGCGACTGCCACATCCGCGCCGTGTTCACCAGGACTGCCAGCCCGCACTCGGCCTCCAGCGTTTCGTCACCGGTGACCACCCGGTAACGCTCGAACGCCATCGCAATGTCGGCGTTGACATGAAACCCGGCGGTGCCGGCGGGCCAGTACGCCGAACACTCCTGACCGCGGATCGTCCGCCACGGGAAGCAGGCCCCGTCGAGGTCGAGTTCCTCGGCGCGCGCCTTGGCCAGCTCCAGGGTCGAGGCCCGCCAACGCAGTGCGTCAGCGGCGGCCCGCGGGGCGGTGTAGGTCAGCACCGGCAACACGAATCCTTCGGTGTCCCAGAATGCATGCCCGTCATAGCCGGTGCCGGTCAATCCCTTACCGGCGATGGCCCGGCGTTCGGCACGCGCACTGGCCTGCATCACGTGGAAGAGTCCGAATCGCACCGCCTGCTGGCAGTCGGCGTCACCCTCGACTTCGACGTCGGCACAATCCCAGAAGTCGTCGAGGTAGCGGCGCTGCTCGTCGAGCAGTCCTTGCCAGCCGGTGTAGCGGGCGCTGGCGATCGCCGCGGCGGCCTGGTCGCGCAGGGCGGGACGAGACCGTCGGCTCGACCACCCGTAGGCCAGGTACTTCACCACGCGCAACCGCTCACCCGGATTGAGCCCGCACACCACCGTGGTGCGCGCCCAATCCTGCCCGGCGTCTCCGCTGAGGTCGAGCCGGCCCGGCGCTTGCACGACGTGGTCCATCGCGGCAGCCATCATCAGACCCGACGACCGGGTGCGGTGGACCAGCAGTGCGCCGTTGTCACTGACCTCGTGTTGCACCGCCTCCAGCGGGTTGATCAGCACTGCCGCCACCCGGGGGTCATCCGAGGGCGATGGCTGGTCCTCGTTGGCGACCAGCTCGGACTGCAGCGTGATCCGCACGTGCTCTCCGACCGCTTCGACCTCGTACTCGATGGCCGCCAGACCACGCTGGGCCAATGACACCATGCGCACCGACGTCAGCCGAATGTTCTTGCCGGCCGGAGAAATCCACTCCGCTGTGCGACGGAGCACACCGGCGCGCATGTCGAGGGTGCGCTCATGGGAGACCAAACGGCCGTATCGGGTGTCGAACGGTTCGTCGTCGACCAGCAGCCGGATGATCTTGCCGTTGGTGACGTTGACGATCGACTGCCCGTCCTCGGGGTAGCCGAAGCCCGCTTCGGCGTAGGGCAACGGGCGGATCTCGTACAGACCGTTGAGGTAGGTGCCCGGCAGTCCGTAGGGCTCGCCCTCATCGAGGTTCCCGCGTAAACCGATGTGGCCGTTGGACAAGGCGAACAACGACTCGGTCTGCGGCAGCAGGTGGTGGTGCAGCTCGGTCTCGCGCACCTGCCACGGCTCGACGGGGAACGCCTCATCGTTGATCATCACGGCGCCAGCAGCTCCCCCAGATCGGTCACGATGATGTCGGCCCCGTTGTCGCGCAGGGCATCCGGCTGCCCCACCCGGTCGACGCCGACAACCACACCGAACCCTCCGGCGCGACCGGCAGCGACCCCGGCGATGGCATCCTCGAAGACCGCGGCCTGCTCGGGCGCCACGCCGAGTAGCTGCGCGGCACGCAGGAAAGAATCCGGTTCCGGTTTGCCGGGCAACCCCTCTTCGCGCAGCGTGACACCGTCGACCCGGGCTTCGATGAAGGTGTCCAGACCGGTCAGCTCGAGAATGGCTGCGGTGTTGGCGCTCGAGGACACCACCGCTCGACGCAGGCCGGCATCCAGCGCGGCCTGCAGGTAACGCCGCGAACCGTCGAACACGGTGACGCCGGCCTCGCGCAAAGTCTGACCGAACTGCTCGTTCTTGCGATCGCCGAGCGCGACCACGGTCGCGTCGTCGGCGGCGATACCACGGCTTTCCAAGAACGACCGGACCCCGTCGAGGCGGGGCTTGCCGTCCACGTAGCGCTCGTAATCCTCACCTGCGTCGAACGGCCTGAACCCAGATCCCGTCGTCGCGCGCAGATACTCGTCGAACATCGCTTTCCACGCTCGGCGATGCACGCTCGCGGTATCGGTGAGGACACCGTCGAGGTCGAACAGGCAAGCGCGTATTCGATCGGGCAAACCCAGCATCCCTCTCTTCTTACCCTGTCCGGCGGTTACCGACGCGGCTCGCGCGTCAACCGAGGCCGAACAGCGCCTGAAGCTGCGCGGTGCGCGACCAGATCAACACCGTGAACAGCACCAGAACCGCGGCCGTGGCCGCACCCTGCACGGCATTGCGTCGCCGCGGTGGTGCGTAGGCATAGGCGGCGGCCACCGCCGCACCGGTGATCAACCCGCCCAGGTGTCCCTGCCAGCTGATGTTCTGCGCGCTGACCAGCGGCACGATGAAGGTGATGACCAGGTTGATGACGATGATCGCCATCACCCCGCGCACATCCATGTTCAATTTGCGGCCCACCACGAAGGTCGCACCGAACAACCCGAAGATGGCGCCGGAGGCGCCCGCGGTGGCCGAGTTCACCGACGACAGCAGGTACACCAGCACCGACCCGCCCAACGCGCTGAGCAGATACAGTGCGCCGAACCGGAGCCGGCCGAGGGCCGCTTCCAACGGTGGGCCCACGATGAACAGCGCAAACATGTTGAACAGGATGTGGATCATCCCGTAGTGCAGAAAGGCTGAGGTCAGCAGCCGGTACAGGTCGCCGTCGGCCACCGCCGGGGACCACAGCACCAGGTCGCGCTCCAACGCCGAGGACGTGGACTGCAGGATGAACATCACCACGTTGATCCCGATCAACGCGAAGGTCAGGACCGGGGTTGTGGAGGTGCGCTGGCGCCCGCCCAGCGCGGTCCGGATGACCGGGGCGTTGCGCGCCGCGGCCCCGACACACTCGGAGCACTGATGACCCACCGCGGCGCTGTGCATGCACTCGGGGCAGATGAACCGGTTGCAGCGGCTGCAGCGCACGTAGGTCGGCCGGTCGGTGTGCCGATAACACACTGGTGTCTGCGACGGCATCCCCGGCGGGTACGGATAGCTCACAGGGTGCCGAACAGTTCGATGTGGTTACCGTCCGGGTCGGCGACGAACATGAAGCCCATGCCGGGTACCGGCGCGAACTCGGTCACCGGCTCGACGATCGGGTAACCCGATGCCGCGAATGCCTCCGCCACGGCACCCAGCCCGTTGACGCCGATCGTGAAATACCGAAGCCCCGCCTGCGCGCGACCGCCCCCCGGCGCAGCGGGCGCCGACGGTGCCACGGTGTAGGTGACCAGCTTGAGCACGCTGTTGCCCAGCGAGTACCGCCGCTGCGAGCCCCCGTCGAACTCGATGTCGCCCTGCGGCTCGAGTTCGAGGAAACCCTCGTAGAAGGCCACCATCGCGTCGAGATTGGTGGTGACCAGCCCCACCTCGATGCCGGGCATCAGCAGATCAAGCTTCACGGACTCCACGCTAGCGCTCCCGGCTCACCGCGTCGCCGCCGGTCACAGCGCATGCCCGCGGATAACGATTCGGAAACGACCCAGATCACGATCATCTAAGGGTCCCCGCCGAATCGTGAGAAGTCTCAGACCCCGCTTGCCGAATTTCGCCGTCGGCGAATCATTTCGGCGCTCTTTGAGGCGAACATCACGCGGTGAAGATGTAACACCGCCGCCACGCCGAAAGTGCGTCGCGGCGGCGGAGTTTGGCCCCGTTCGATCCGGGCTACCTTGGATGACGGGCGGGGACGCAGTATCCGAATTCACGATCAGAAGGACCAATTCAGATGAACTCCAATGGTTTCACCGTGCCGAATTCCCGGCGCATGCTGGCCGGCGTCGGGGCGGCTTGTCTGTTCGGCGGTCTGGCCGCCGCCACCGTCGCAGCTCCTGCCGCCGTGGCACAGCCGGCTCCGCAGTGCAGTGCCAGTGCGGTCGCCGACACCGTGAGCAATGTGACCGGGGCGGCACGCGGATATCTCGAGGCCAATCCCGGCGCAAACCAGGCGGTCAGCGCCGCGATGACGCAGCCGCGTCCGGAGGCCGAGGCCAACCTGCGTGGCTACTTCACCGCCAATCCGTCGCAGTACTACGACCTGCGCGGCATTCTGGCACCGCTCGGCGATACCCAGCGCGCCTGCAACATCGCGGTGCTGCCGAGCGACCTGCAGTCGGCCTACGACACCTTCATGGCCGGCTGAGCGAGTTGCACCGACTGCGGCGGCGGGTGCCCACCCGCCGCCGCAGCACTTAGACTGACTTCCTATGAAGCCCACACAAGCGGCCGCGTCTGCCGCGGCGGTGCTGGCGGGCTTGTGTGTGCTGGCTCCGTCGGCACAGGCACAGCCTGATCCCACCGAACCCGCACCATCGCCGAAAACCACGATCGACGCCAACGGCACCTACGCCGTGGGCACCCAGATCGTCCCTGGGTTCTATCAGTCCGCAGGCCCGGTCGACGACGGTGCCTGCTACTGGAAGCGGACCTCGGGCGGCCAGATGGTCGACAACGCGTTGACCAAGAAATCCGCGATCGTGCACGTCCAGGCCACCGACACCGCGTTCACCACCAGCGACTGCCAGACCTGGCAGCTGACCAACACCCCGCCGCCGCCCCAACCCGGACCCGGTGAACTGCTCGGACAGCTGACCCAGGTGATCGGCAGCGGCATGTTCAACGGCGGCCCGCGCTGACCGACGGCAGAATCAGCGTCGCCCGCGACCTCGACTCGGTCACCTCGATCGGTACCGAGGAGTCCGGCGATATCGACCCGGCCGCGGTGGAACGGATCTGGGCCGCCGCCCGGTACTGGTACGCCGCCGGCATGCAACCGGCCATCCAAGTCTGCCTGCGCCGCGACGGACGGGTGATCCTCAATCGGGCCATCGGCCACGGCTGGGGCAACGGCCCCGCCGACCCACCGGACACACCGCGGATTCCGGTGAGCACCGAGACGCCGTTCTGCGTGTACTCGGCGGCCAAGGCCATCACCACCACCGTCGCGCACATGCTCGTCGAACGCGGACACTTCTCGCTGGACGACCGGGTGTGCCAGTACCTACCCGACTACACCAGCCACGGCAAGGACCGAACCACGGTCCGCCACGTGATGACCCACAGTGCGGGGGTACCGTTCGCCACCGGTCCCCGCCCCGACCTCAAACGCATGGACGACAGCGCCTACACGCGCGAGATGCTGGGTCGGCTCAGACCGGTATACCCGCCGGGCTTGATGCACATGTACCACGGCGTGACCTGGGGTCCGTTGATGCGCGAAATCATTTCCGCGGCAACAGGTCGCAGTATTCGCGATATTCTGCGCGACGAGATCCTGGCACCACTGGGTTTCCGGTGGACCAATTACGGCGTGGCGGCCGAGGATGTTGCTGCAGTGGCACCCAGCCACGTCACCGGCAAGCCGCTGCCCGCTCCGATCGCCAAGGCGTTCAAAGCCGCGGTGGGCGGCACGATGGCCCAGATCATCCCGTTCTCCAACACGCGGGAGTTCCTCACCGGCGTCATCCCGTCGTCGAACACTGTCTCCAATGCCTACGAGCTGTCCCGCTTCGCCGAAATACTCTGCCGTGGAGGAGAACTCGACGGTGTTCAGGTGCTGTCCGAACGGACGCTGCGCGCGGCGAGCAGCGAGTGCCGCCGGTTACGCCCCGACCTCGCCACCGGTCTGATGCCGATGCGCTGGGGTACCGGTTACATGCTGGGTTCGGCGCGGTTCGGGCCGTTCGGCCGGGACAACGCCGGCGCGTTCGGCCACACCGGCCTGACCGACATCGCGATGTGGGCCGATCCCGCGCGGGCACTCTCGGTCGCGGTCGTCAGCAGCGGTAAGCCGGGTCGGCACAAAGAGGCCAACCGCTACCCGGCGCTGCTCGACCGCATCAACGCCGAGATCCCGAAAGTGCCTTCACGGTAGTCTGCGAACGAAAACTACTACGCTGAGCGCACTTTCGCGGTGGACGTGGAGTCGGCGCGCACACCGCGGTAGATGCCCCACCGCACGATCAGGCGCATCAGCACCGGATCGAAGGCCCACGCGGGGAAGCGGAAGGCCCGTCCGTTGGGCGCGAACACCTGTAGGCCATCAGGTTGGATGCCGACCACCGACCCCCACCGGCGCGCCGGTGCTCGATACGCCTTGAGTGGCTTGCCGGCCACTGCCGCGCGGATGTTGTGGGCGAGCAGCCCGTCAGCGCGGTTGCGCGCCGAGCTGCGCAGCGGATCGGTGGCCGCGACGTCGCCGATCGCGAACACCTCGGGATGGCCGGGCACCTGCAACTGTGGGGTGACGCGGACGAAACCGTCGTCGTCGAGCAGCTCGGCCGGAAGCCACCCGGTGTTGGGCGTGACCCGGCCGATCGCCCACAGCACCGCGTCCGCCGTCGTCGGCGGCTGACCGGTACTCCACCGCACCTCACCACTGGTCAGTTCGTCGGCGGCGAACCCATCGTCGAGCTCGGCGCGATGGCCGGGGTGCAGCGCAACCCCCGCAGCGAGGAGTCTGCGCTCGATGCTGCGCCAGGTGCGCCGGTGGTGGTCGGGCAGCGCCCGCTCTCCGGGAAAGTACAGGTCGACCTGCTTGCCCGGCCAGGCTCCGGCGATCTGGACGGCGCTGCTGACCGCGGCTGCGCCGCCGCCGATCACACTCACCGACCGGGCGGCCGCGAGGCGCTCGTGTGCTGCCCGCAGCTCCGCGTCGATCTCGTCGGCGGACTGCAGGGCGGGCCGTCGCCAGAACCCGTTCGTGACGCCGGTCGCGATGACCAGCACGTCATAGGACACGGTGGTCGAGGAACCGTCGGCGCGCGTGACGACGACGTGGCGATCGCTGAGATCGACACCGGCGAGCGTGCCGTGCACGGTTCGGACACGGTCCAGCGCGCGGAAGCGGGTGAACGGAATCCAATTGTGTGTGGCCCAGTGATCTGGCCGGGCCAACCGCCACCCCAGTTCCTGGCCGCTGACCAGGCCCGGCTTGCTGGAGATGCCGACGACGTCGGCGTGGCGGGCCAGTTTGATCGCGGTCAACACCCCGGTGTCGCCGAGCCCTGCGATCACGACGCGGGTCATGCGCTGACCCTGGCCGGCGGGCGCGGAACGAACCGCGACACCCGGTCGATGACGGTCTGATACCCGGGCCGGCGAGCCAGGCTGCGGGATTCCATCATCGGGATGCTGGCACCGAGGAACATCGCCAGCATTGCCAACGCCCCGGCGAACAGCCACCAGGCGTTGCCGGGCGACGCGGCGACACCGAACAGCGCAAGCGCGAGCCAGAACCCGAACTCGCCGAAGTAGTTGGGATGCCGCGACCACGACCACAGACCACGGTCCATCACCTCGCCGGGCCGGCGGTCACGGACGAACCGATGCATCTGCACATCGGCGACCGACTCCAGCGCCACCGCCGACATTCCGATGACAAACGCGACCACCGCCAGCCATGCCAGGCCGGCACCCGGGGTGGTCAGCGCGACGTAGACCGGCACCATGCCGAGGAACACCTGCAGGGTCGGGATCAGGTGGATGGCAACCAGATCCGCCGCGAACTCCCAACGGCCCGCCCGTTGCCTGAACATCGGGTAACGCCAATCCTCGTGGTGCAGCCCGGGGAACGCGTACACCCAATTGCCGGTCAACCGCACCGCCCACACCACCACCAGCGCCGCGACCAGCCAGGTCCGCAACGGATCGGCTGCAGCCTCGCTCTGGCTCCACCAGTAGAACAGCAACAGCGGCGGTACCACGCTCCAGTAGGCGTCATAGAAGCTGGAATTGCGGTAGGCCCGGCTGAACCCGAAGATCACCAAAGTCGCCAGGATGTCGGCGATCAACGTATCCAGCCACAGCTGGTCGGTGCTCGGACCCCACAGCAGCCACCCGCCGGCCACCGCGATGGCCACCACATAGGCCAGCGCCACCACCGTCAACGACCGGGCCCTGGTCCTCGTCTGCTGCTGCACGGATTCGATCCTGCCCTGTCTAACCCAGCCGGACGCGGAAGGTCGTCGGCCAGTACTTGCCGGTCACCAGGAACTCGGCGCCGCCGACGTGGGCGATTCCGTTGAGCACCTGAGCGTCGTTCGGGATGCCGCGCTCCCACAGTCCGGACGCGTCGACGACGAGGTCCACCGATGCCGATGCGAGGTCGATACGCACGATGGTGTCGGTCGGCCACACATTGGCCCATACGTGCGCGCCGACGCACTCGAGCTCGTTGAGTCCGGTGATCGGCCGGCCGTCGTGGGTGATGTCGATCGCGCCGGTCTCGGAGAGGTCGTCCAGGTCGTGGAAGTGCAGCCGGCTGGTGCCATCGCTGCGGATCACCCGGTCCCCGTCGTAGCACAGACCCCAACCCTCCCCGGCCAGGGCCACCTCCCGCAGCGGGCTCAGCGTAGCCCGGTCCCACTCGACGGCGACGCCGTCTTGGTAGGTCAGCTGCCAGATCCGGTCGCCGACGACGGTGATCCCCTCGGCGAAGTAGTCGCCCGGCACGTCGACCGCGCGCCGCAGCGCTCCGGTCTGCGGGTCGAGTTCGCGGAGCTGGGAAGCACCCGCCAGGCCGGTCCCCTCGTAGAGCACCGAGCCGTCGATCTCCAAACCCTGGGTGAACGCCGTCGGATCGTGCGGCATCTCGCCCAGCACCACCGGCTCGACCACCGGCGCCGAAGGCACGGCCTGGGCCTGCGGCACCGCCGCGGCGACGAGCGCGGCGATCGGCACCAGCGCGGCCCACATCCGCCACTTCTTCCCATCGCGGGTCATACCGTTGTTCTACCGTGCGACGATGGCCCGATGAAAGCGGTCAGCTGTTCCCATGGCGTCCTGGAGGTCGTCGACCTGCCCGATCCTCGCCCGGCCGACGGCCAGCTCGTCCTCGATGTGCTGCGCTGCGGCATCTGCGGATCCGATCTGCACGCCAAGGATCACGCCGACGAACTCACCGAGGTGATGGCCGAAGGCGGCTACCACGACTTCATGCGCAGTGACACCCCGACGGTGCTGGGTCACGAGTTCTGCGGTGTGGTGCGCGAACGCGGCCGCAAGGTCGGCAAGGAGTTGGCCGAGGGCACCACCGTGGTGGCTTTCCCGCTCCGGCGGGCTGATGGCGGGGTGCATCTGATCGGCCTGTCCCCGCTGACCCCGGGCGCCTACGCCGAGCAGGTGGTGACCGAGGCCGCGCTGACGTTCGCGGTGCCCAACGGGCTGGACCCCGCGACCGCCGCCCTCACCGAACCGATGTCGGTGGCATTGCACGCGGTCCGGCGCAGCGAGATCACCGCCAAGGATGTCGCGATTGTGATCGGTTGCGGGCCGGTCGGTCTGGCCATCATCTGTCACCTCAAGGCGCGCGGTGTGCGCACCATTGTGGCCAGCGATTTCTCCCCGGCGCGCCGCGACCTGGCCACCCGGTGCGGTGCCCATGTCGTCGTCGACCCGTCGGTCGACTCGCCCTACGAAGCCATCCCGCCCGACCAACGCGGTCTGACCGAGCTACCGGAGCTGATGAAGCTCGGCGTGGGTTCGATGGAGAAGTTGCGCAAGATCCCCGGCTGGGCACACGTGTACCGGCTGGCCGACCGGCTCGGCGGGACGGCGCCCAAGCGGCCGGTGATCTACGAATGCGTCGGGGTGCCGGGAATGATCGACAGCGTCATCGCAGGGGCCCCGCTGGCGTCGCGGATCATCGTGGTCGGGGTATGCATGGGCGAGGACAAGGTGCGCCCGGCGATGGCGATCGGCAAGGAGGTCGAGCTGCGCTTCGTGTTCGGGCAGACCCCGCTGGAGTATCGCGATGCGCTGCACCTGCTGGCCGAGGGCAAGGTCGACGCGTCACCGCTGGTGAGCGCGACGGTGGGGTTGGGCGGTGTCGGTGCGGCGTTCGAGGCGCTGCGCGACCCCGAGACCCACGCCAAGATCCTCATCGACCCGGCCAGCGCGGTGACGTCACCGTAGTCAGCCGTGCACGGCGTCGATGGCCCGGTAGATGCGCTGTTCGCTGACCGGCCGGGCGGTGCCGAGTTGCTGCGCCCACAGGCTGACCCGGAACTCCTCGATCAACCAGGCGATGTCACGAACGTCGGCAGCAGCGGCCCGCGCCGGCGACAGCGCCGCCAGCAGATCGTCGTAGGCCTGCTGCACAGCGGCCACCCGCGCCATCCGCTCCCGGTCGGCGGCCGGAGCCTGAGCCAGTCGGGCCAGCCGGCGCCCGGCCGCAGCCAGGTAACGGGCCAGATCACCCAGCCGGGCGGCTCCGGCTGCGGCCACGAACCCCTCCGGCAGCAGTCGGGCCAGCTGGGCCCGGACGTCAGCGACCGCCTCGGCCAGCAGCGGTGTCTGCGGCTGGGTCAGCGCCAGCTCGACATCGTGCCAATTCTGTACCACCCGCTGCGTGCGGCGTAGCACGTCGCGCGTCGTCGGCTGCAGCTGCTCTGTCAATCGCGCAGCGGCGACGTCGAATTCGACTCTGGTCCACACCGGCTTGGGAACCAGGAACTCGACGGCGGCATCCGCACAATCCTCGAGCAGCGCAGACAGTGAGCCGTCGGGATTACTCCCCAATGCCAGTCGGGTGTGGTTATCCAGGCTGCGCTCAACGGCTTTGGCGATGGCGGGACCCGCCAGCCGCAACAGCCGCCGACTGCCGGGGCCCATCCGGGCTTCCTGCTCGGCCGGGGTCGCGAACACCTCGACGTCGACGGTCCGGCCGGCGTCGACGAATGTGGGATATCCGCGTACCGGGTTTCCGGACGCCCCGGGCCGTTCCACCACTCGGGGCAGTTCGTCGAGTTCCTCGGGCCATGCCCGCAACCCGCGGCGGGCCAGGTCGCCGGCGACGGTGGTCGCAACCGCCTGGCGGGCGGGACCGGCCAGCTGCTCCTGCAGTTGGTGCAGGTCCTTGCCGCGCGACACCACCGTCCCGTCCGGCGCTTCCACGGCAAACGTCACCCGCAGGTGTGCGGGCACCTTGGTCAGGTCGAACGCGTCGATCGGGACGAGAATCCCACTGCGCCGCTTCAGTTCCCGTTGCACCGCATCCAGTAGCGGGCCACTGTCGGGCGAGATCGCGGTCAGCAGGGCGCGGGCGGTGTCGGGTGCGGGTACGAAGTTGCGGCGCAGGTCCTTGGGCAGCGACTTGATCAACGCCACCAACAGTTCTTCGCGGAGCGCCGGCACCTGCCAGGCGAACTGGTCACCGCCGAGGCGTGCCAGCACGTCGACCGGTACGTGCACGGTGACGCCGTCGTCGGCTGCGCCGGGATCGAAGCGGTAGGACAACGGCAGCGACAGATCGCCGGCCCGCCAGGCATCGGGCTGTTCGGCATCGGATTCGCCACGCAGCAGGTCCCCGCGGGTCAGGGTGAGCAGGTCGGGGGTACGGTGTCGGGCTTTGCGCCACCATCCGTCGAAGTGCCGTCCCGAGACCACCTCTGCCGGAATTCGGGCGTCGTAGAACGCATAGATCTCGTCGTCGGAGACCAGCAGGTCCCGGCGACGTGCCCGCTCCTCGAGTTCGGCCAGATCGGCACGCAGCCGGGCATTGTCGGCGAAGAAGTGGTGTCTGGTGTGCCAGTCCTGGTCGACCAACGCATGACGGATGAACAGCTCACGCGAGACCACCGGGTCGACATCGGCGTAGCCGACCCGACGCCGCGCGGCCAACGTCAGGCCGTAGAGGGTGACCCGCTCGTAGGCCATCACCGCGGCGCGCTCGGGATCCCAGTGCGGTTCACTGTGGCTGCGCGAAACCAGATGTCCGGCCAGCCGTTCCACCAGCTGGGGCTCGACCCGGGCCGCGGTGCGCCCGTAGAGTCGGCTGGTCTCGACCAGGTCGGCGACCACCACCCACCGTGGTGGGCGCTTGGCCAGCGCCGACCCGGGTGCCAGCAGAAACTTCGCATTGCGGGCGCCCTGATAGACCCGGCCGTCGCCCTCACGCATCCCGACATGGGACAGCAGCCCCGTGGTCAGCGCCGAATGCACCCGGGCGTCATCGGCCGGCTCGTCGCCTTCGGAGATGCCCAGATCCCGGCAGATCGAACGCAACTGACCGACCAGGTCCTGCCATTCCCGGATCCGCAGGTAGTGCAGGAACTCCTCGCGGCACATCCGTCGAAACGAGTTGCCGGACCGTTCTTTTCGCTGCTCGGTGAGATAGCGCCAGAGATTCAGGTAGGACACGAAGTCCGAGTGCGGGTCGAGGAACCGCGCGTGTTTGGCGCGGGCGGCTTCCTCCCGGTCGGCGGGGCGTTCCCGGGGGTCCGGGATCGACAGCGCGGCGGTCAGCACCAGCATCTCGCGCACGCAACCCTCGACGTCGGCCGCCAGCAGCATTCGACCCAGTCGCGGGTCGACCGGGATCTGGGCAAGACGGCGCCCCACATCGGTGAGCACGCCGACAGTGTCGAAAGCCCCCAGTTCCTGTAGCAGCACCACTCCGTCACGGACGCTGCGCGCCTCCGGCGGATCGAGGAACCCGAATCGTTCGATGTCACCGAATCCGAGCGCGGCCATCTGCAGGATCACCGCGGCAAGGTTGGTGCGCAGGATCTCCGGATCGGTGTAGCGCGGCCGCGCCGCGAAGTCCTGCTCGGAGTACAACCGGATACACACCCCCGGCGCGGTGCGGCCGGCCCGACCGGCGCGCTGGGCCGCCGAAGCCTGCGAGATCGGCTCGATGGGCAGCCGCTGCACCTTAGTCCGGCGGCTGTAACGGGAGATACGCGCGGTGCCGGGGTCGACGACGTAGCGGATACCGGGCACGGTCAGCGACGTCTCGGCGACATTGGTCGCCAGCACCACACGCCGGTTCTGGTGCGGGGCAAACACTTTCTGTTGCTCGGCGGTCGGCAATCGGGCATAGAGCGGCAGCACCTCGGTGGGGGGCCGGGCATCGGCCAGCGCAGCACGCAGCGCTTCGGCGGTGTCGCGGATCTCGCGTTCGCCGGACAGGAACACCAGGACGTCGCCGTCAGGCTCGGCCTCCAGCTCGCGCACCGCGTCGACGATCGCGTCGGTCTGGTCGCGCAGTTCGCTGCGCACCACGTCGTGGTCCGGATCGTCGGGATCGTCGTCATCCTCGGCGTCGAGAACGACTTCCAATGGGCGGTACCGGATTTCGACCGGGTAGGTGCGTCCCGACACCGAAACTATCGGCGCGGGCACACCTTCGTGCGCGAAGTGCGCCGCGAAGCGCTCCGGCTCGATGGTCGCCGAGGTGATGATGACCTTCAGGTCCGGCCGGCGCGGCAAGAGTTCCCGCACATAGCCGAGCAGGAAATCGATGTTGAGGCTGCGTTCGTGGGCCTCGTCGATGATCAGCGTGTCGTAGCGCAGCAGCCGGCGGTCGCGCTGGATGTCGGCCAACAGGATGCCGTCGGTCATCAACTTGACCAGCGTGCGCTCGGAGGCCTGGTCGGTGAAACGGACGGTGTAGCCGACCGCTTCACCGAGCGGGGTCCCGAGTTCGTCGGCGATGCGCTGCGCGACGGTGCGTGCGGCCAGCCGCCGCGGCTGGGTGTGACCGATCGTGCCGCGGATGCCGCGGCCGAGTTCGAGGCAGATCTTGGGCAGCTGCGTGGTCTTTCCCGAGCCGGTCTCGCCGGCGACGATCACCACCTGGTGGGCCGAGATGGCTGCGGAGATCTCGTCGCGATGCTCGCTGACCGGCAGGTCCGGGTAACTGATGGCCGGCAGCGCGGCGGTCCGCGTCGCGACCAGCGCTTCAGCCGAGGCGAACTGGCGCTGCAGCCGCTCGAGTTGTTCGGCGGTGGGCGACCGCAGTTGACGCAGCCGGCGGCCCAGCCGCGCGGCGTCGCGGAGGGTCAGCCCGTCGAGGCGCGCACGCAGCGACTCAGACACTTCGGCCACGATAGGCGCGGTTGCTCAGTCCGCGCCGAAGGTCGTGAGGCAGAACGGATGGCCGGCCGGGTCGATCATCACCCGCCACATCTGAGGGTGCGGCTGCTGGGCTGCGCGCCGAGCGCCAAGCGCTTCGGCGCGCGCGACGGCATGGTCGAGGTCGTCAACCGAGACGTCGAGGTGCATCTGTTGCAGCTGACCGGGTTCGGGCCACGTCGGCGCGACGTAATGATCGACGCGCAGCATGGCCAGCGTTTGACTGCCGTCGCTGATCGCCACGACGCTGCCGTCGGGCCGTTCGACGATGCGCCGCATCCCGAGCAGCTGCTCGTAGAAGTCGGCGAGTGCGCGCGGGTCGGGGCAGTCGATCGAGGTCGCACCCAACCGCCCGATCGGTACCTGGTCCTGTGTCATGACGTCACCTCGGTCGTCACACCCGGTCCGGTGACCAGAACGCGAGCATCTCGGCGAATGTCTCGAACGCTGCGGTATTGACGCCGTAGGTGGCCTCGAAGTGCACGCTCAGCGGAAAGCCGAGTTCACCGACACCGTCGATGACCCGCTTGTAGAGCTCGAGCATCAGCGCCCGCCGGTTGGCCGGATCGGTGTCGGCCAGCGTCCGGACGAACTCCTGCTCACGCGCCACCGCCTCGTTACCCGGATCCTGGATGAGCCAGTGGATCAGGCCGACCCGGCTCTCCACCTTCGGCACGAAACCGAAGGACAGCAGGATCTCGGGGCGGTGCTCGGTGGTCGCGGCGAATTCGGTGAGGAAGTCGACGATCGCATCGGAGTACAGCAGCTGCGTCATACCGTAGGTCGCGCCGCGGTCGCACTTGAAGTTGAAACGGCCCTGCTCACCCTCCCTGGTCGGGATCAGGATGACGCCGCGGTGGTCGACGACCTCGTCGAACATCGACAACGCGTCGGTCGGAGCCACGCCGGAGCCCTGGCCGTCGCTGAGTGTGCGCGGCACACCGACGAACGCGATGCCCTCGAAACCGCTGTCGCGCAGTGCGGTGAGTCGGCTGCGCAGCGCAACCTGGTCGGTGAATGCGGTGACCTGGGTGCACAACCCCTTGATCCCGGGCAACCGGGGTTTGATGATCTCCCAGAAGTCCAGGACGTCGAGCTTGGGCTTCATCTCGATCGGACGGTCGCCGTCCTCCTCGATCATGCCCGGGATCATGACGTGCCGGACCCGGTCGGCCAGCCCGGCTTCCGCCGAACAGCGCAGCACCTTCTCGGCGTCCTCGAGGGCCCGCTCGCGTCCACCGTCGACGTTGGGCGGCACCAGCTCCAGGGCGATGGTGTTCAAGCTCACAGCGATTGCTCCACATCTGTCATGCGACGTCAGCAGGTTTTCCCAAACCCGCGCGTCGGCTCCGGATTGCCCCCGCTCCCGGCGGGCATCACCATACCCAGTCGGCCCGTTCACTCGCGCAGCACGCACTACCGGGCGGCGGCATCACCGGCGCGGGTGAGCTTTCATGGGAAGGAGCCATGCATACACAAACAATGTCCCTGACGCGGTCCCGATCGCTGGTGCTGGCGCTGACCCTGGTGGTCATCGCCGCCTTGGTCGCGGCCTGCACCGGAGTCGATCCGGCACCCGAACCGACGAACACCGCCGACCCGGAGCCGACCACCACCACCACGGCGCCGCCGCCTGCGGGACCCCTGTTGGCCTACCGGGCGGCCGACGAGATTGGTGTGGTCGACGGTGGCCGTGTGGTCGCGACGGTGTCGGGAACGTTCCCAACGTCCAACGATCTGATCACCACCGAGGACCGGCGATTCGTGTTCGCCCGCACCGCGGACAACCAGCTCGCCGTCCTCGACGTCGAGGCGCGGCGCGGGACCATCCGATCGGTCCCCGTCGGGCCCACCCTGGGCACCATCGGAGACAGCGACGTGGTGTGGTGGGAACAACCCAACAGGCTGATGCGCCTGGACCTGTCGGACCCGGACGCCGTTCCCGAGGTTGCCCAGGAGGTCGAATTCCCCCCGGTGGCCGGAGTCCGGCCCGGTGAACCGCGGCTGGTCGTGGCCCGGGGCGGCACCACGGTGCTGGCCCGGGTCGAGGCGCCGCCGTCGCCGTTCGGCGGACCGGACACCCTCTATGCGGTACGTGGGACGGGCCCGCCCACACTGCTCGGCCAGGCCGACGCCAACAGTCCGGTCACAGTGGCCCGGCTCAGCCCCGACGGTGCGGTGCTGGCCTACGCGCTCTACCGCGCCACCGATGGCGGGTGCGGGACCGCGGCGGTGGCCCAGTCCAACGCCGACGGCTCCCAGGAGATGTTCGAGGTCGCAGGCCCCGACCCCGACGCCGGCTCCCGCATCACCCGGCTGTGGTGGCCGACCGAGGGCCAACCGCAGCTGAGTCTGTCGACGTGGCGGTGCGGCGAGCCGCAAACCAGCCCGCCGCTGGTCTGGCAACTCGCCGATCAGGGCATCACCCAGGTCACGCCGCCCACCGCGGCGTTGCAGACCGCCGAGTTGGCGCCCGGTCAGCGGGCGCTGCTGGTGCCGCAGCCCGAACACTTCGGTGATCCGGCCGGAACACTGGTCTTCGAGGACGAGGGGCAGCAGTTCCCGGTCCGCGACGACGTGGACGGCATCGCGGTGTTGCCGCAGGCTCCGTAGTCTGGATGAGGTGACGCTCGCACTGCACAGCCGGTTCGCCGGCGAGCTGCCCGAGCTGGCGGTGGACTGGAAGGCCGAGGAGGCCCCGGAGCCGACACTGCTGGTGCTCAACGAGCCGCTGGCTGCCGAGCTGGGGCTGGATCCGCACTGGTTGCGCAGCCCCGACGGAATCGGGCTACTCGTCGGCACCGCGCTTCCGGCCGGCGCCGCCCCGGTGGCTCAGGCCTACGCCGGTCACCAGTTCGGCGGGTTCACCCCCCGGCTCGGCGACGGCCGCGCATTGCTGCTCGGCGAGGTCGTCGATGCCGAGGGCCGGCTGCGTGATCTGCACCTCAAGGGTTCCGGACGGACCCCGTTCGCCCGGGGTGGGGACGGACTGGCCGCGGTCGGTCCGATGTTGCGCGAGTACCTGATCAGTGAGGCCATCCACGCGCTGGGCGTTCCGACCGCGCGGGCGCTGGCCGTGGTGGCCACCGGGCGCCCGGTCTATCGCGAGACGATCCAGCCCGGCGCGGTGCTGGCCCGCGTCGCCGACAGCCACCTGCGAGTCGGCAGCTTCCAATACGCGGCGCTGGTGTCCCAGTCCACCGGGGATCCGACGGTGTTGCGGCGGTTGGCCGACCACGCCATCGCCCGTCACCACCCGGGGGCTGCGGACGCCGAGAATCCCTACCTGGCGCTGCTGGACGGGGTTGTCGCGGTGCAGGCGAAATTGGTCGCGCATTGGATGCTGGTCGGGTTCGTGCACGGCGTGATGAACACCGACAACACCACGATCTCCGGGCAGACCATCGACTACGGGCCGTGCGCGTTCATGGAGGCCTTCGACCCGGCCACGGTGTACAGCTCGATCGACAGCTGGGGCCGCTACGCCTACGGCAATCAACCGTCGGTGGCGCTGTGGAATCTGGCCCGGTTCGCCGAGACACTGCTGCCGCTGTTCGCAGACGACACCGACGCCGCCATCCGGCTGGCCGAAGGGCACCTCGGCGCCTTTCAGATGCACTACGAAGATCGCTGGTCGGCCGGTATGCGCGCCAAGCTGGGTGTGCCCGACGCCGCGGTCCCGACCGTCGCACCGCTGATCACCGATCTGCTGGAGCAGATGCAGCAGAGCCAGGTCGACCACACCCTGTTCTATCGCCGGCTGGCCGCGGCGGCGCGTGGGGACGCCGAACCGGTGCGCGGGGAGTTCATCGACCTCGCCCGGTTCGACGACTGGATGCAGCGGTGGCGGGCGCTGGGTCCCGATGCAGAGACGATGGACGCGGTCAACCCGGTCTACGTCCCGCGCAATCACCTGGTCGAGGAGGCGTTGAACGCCGCGACCGAGGGCGATCTGGCGCCGTTCGAGGCGCTGCTGGCGGTGGTCGGGCAGCCGTTCACCGAACGCGACGGTCTTGCGCGCTACGCCGAGCCCGCCGACAAGGAGTTCACGGCCGGTTTCCGGACCTTCTGTGGAACCTGAGGTCCCCGGCGTAACGTGACGTGGTGACCACCAGACGGCTCGGGCTGGAAGACCTTCTCTTCATCTACGGCGAGACGCCGAGCTCGAAGATGCACGTGGCCGGCCTGCTGCCGTTCGCACCGCCCGCCGGCGCGTCCGCCGACTTCCTGCGCACGATGATCGACGACGCACGCAGCCTGGAAGTCGTCGCCCCGTGGAACCTCAAATTGGCCCACCCGCGATTGCAATTCAGTCCGCTGCACAGCTGGGTTCCCGACGAGAACTTCGATTTCGATTACCACGTGCGGCGCTCCGCTCTGGCCAGCCCGGGTGATCAACGCGAGCTCGGGATTCTGGTGTCGCGGCTGCACAGCAATCACCTCGACCTGACCCGGCCGCCGTGGGAACTGCACGTCATCGAGGGCCTCGAGGACGGCCGCTTCGCGCTCTACGCGAAGGTCCACCACGCCCTCGTCGACGGGTACAGCGCCATGCGCATGCTCGCGCGCAGCCTGTCCCGGGATCCGGACTGCCGCGACCCTCGCCTGTTCTTCAACATCGCGCCACCGCCACGATCGCCACGGGAGCCACAGCCAGGCCCCGACAGCCCGTCGAACCCACTGACCTTCGCGCTGCGGACACTGACCGGCCTGGGCAACACCGTCACCTCGGGCCTCGGCGCAGCCGCGAGCTTGACCTCCGCACTGGTGAACACCCAGATCCGGCGTGACGGCGACTACCGCCACATCGCCGGGTCGGCGTCAGCGCCACACAGCATCCTCAACGCCCGCATCAGTCGCAATCGCCGGTTCGCCACCCAGCAGTACGACTTCGACCGGCTCAAGAAGCTCAGCTCCCAGCACAGCGCCACCATCAACGATGTGGCGCTGGCGATCATGGGCGGCGGGCTGCGGACGTTCCTCGGCGAGGTCGACAAACTGCCGGACCGGTCCTTGGTGGCGTTCCTGCCGGTGAACGTGCGGCCCAATGGCGACGAGGGCGGCGGTAACTCCGTCGGCGCGATCCTGACGCCGATGGGCACCGACATCGCCGACCCAGTCGAGCGGCTCGCGGTGATCAGCACCGCCACCCGGGCCGCGAAGGCCGAGCTGCAGAAGATGTCCCCGGCGGCGATCATCGCCTACAGCGCAGCGCTGCTCGCGCCGGCCGGTAGCCAGATCGCCGGCGCGCTGACCGGGATCGAACCGCCGTGGCCCTACACCTTCAACCTGTGCGTGTCCAATGTGCCCGGACCACGGGAACCGTTGTATTTCAACGGTTCCCGTCTGGAGGCGACATTCCCGGTGTCGATCCCGATCCACGGCATGGCGTTGAACATCACTCTGCAGAGCTATGCCGACACCATCAACGTCGGCTTCGTGGGCTGTCGGGACCGGATTCCGCACCTGCAGCGGTTGGCCGTCCACACCGGTGAGGCCCTCGAAGCGCTGGAAGACGCGTCGCAGCGCTGAGGCTCTGCAGCGCTGCGGTCAGTCCCCGAGTTCTCCGGTGATGTTGCGTTCCAGGGCGGCACGGGCGCGCTGCGGGAGCACCACCAGGCCGTCGAGTTCGCGCCGAGCCAGCCGGTAGGCACGTTCGCGCTCCTGCGGGGTGGCCGCATCATCGGCGGCGACCCGCAACAGCCGCTGCGCGCGCGTCAAGCGGTGCTGCTCCTCGACGGAGTACCCACCGTGGCGGCGCCGCATGGCTTCGGCCTCGGCGATGTCGAATGCCGTCACGTACTCGCCGACCGCGTCGAGGTACTCCTGCGTCGCCGACCGATCACCGAGCAGATCCTCGACGTCGGCGGGCCGATGGAAGTCGGCGCGCAGCTTGGCCCGGTGAAATCTCTCGGTCCGCGGGTCGGCCATATCCGTCATCAACGGATACTCGAGAAGCTTGGCCACGTCGAGTTCGTAATCCAGCCAACGCGTGTCGGTGCGGTCGTGCTCCTCGACCGCACGACCGACGGCGCGGCGCTGGGCCGCCGCGGGGTCGACCGCCGGACCTGGGTCCACCGGCGCGGACCGGGAGCGCACCGCGACGATGCCGCGCCACGTGGCGTAACCCACACCGGCCAGCGGCACCAGCAACAGCATCAGCTCGAGCAGCCGCAACACCAACCCCATTGGGCCAGGATGCCACCGCCCGCCGAGTGTCCGGTGCCGGGCGGTATCGAAAATTTCATTAGCAACGCCAAGTAAAGAGTTTCGTTCCGACATCCACGGGCAACAGAACTGTTATGCGACACAAGACATCGAAACTCGGAGCAATTGGATCCCTGGTCTTTGCGGGTGCCGCGGCGACTGCCATCGCTACCGCACCGATGACCTTCGCGCAGCCGGCCCCGCCGCCGTGCTTCAACCCGGATGGCACGCCGTGCGCGGTCACCGGTGAGGCCGGCCCAGGTGGCGTCAGCGGTGGTGTGCCCGGTGGGCCGGTCGGTGAGGCCGGACCCGGCGGTGCGGCCGGAGCCATTCCCGGCGGACCTGCCGGCGAAGCCGGACCGGACGGCGCCAGCGGTGTGATCCCGGGTGGTCCCGGCGGCGCAGCCGGACCCGATGGTGCCACCGGCGTCATTCCCGGCGGTCCCGAAGGCACTGCCGGTCCCGGTGGTGCCAGCGGCAGCCTGAGCCCCGGCGGCATCGGCGGATCGGCCGGTCCGGACGGCGCATCGGGCTGCATCCCCGGAGTGGGATGCGCGACCATCCCCGCACCCTGACCCAGTCCAGACGACCCTGACTCGAATTCCCTAGCGCCTAGGCCGGGCCTGACCTGTTCAGGCCCGGCTTTGGCGGTCTCGCGGCGGTCGTCGGGCTAACCTGTGCGCAACGCAGGAGGTCACGATGATGGGTGCGGCAGGCGATACCCCAGACCGTCTGTTGATCAAGAACGTGCGAATCTTCGACGGGCTGTCGCCGCGACGGGCCTACGGGAACGTGTTGATCGAGGGCCAGACGATCACCGCGGTCGAGGCCTCGCCGATCGCCGAAGCGCCTGACATGACGGTCGTCGACGGTGGTGACCGCACGCTGATGCCGGGGATGAGCGACGCGCATGTGCACCTGGTGGGAATGGCGAACGCGATGCTCGACCTGGCCATGGCCGGCCAGACCCTGTTGGCAGCCCGCACTCTGGCCAGAGCCAAGGACACGCTGTTGCGCGGCTTCACCACGGTGCGCGACATGGCCGGCGACGTCGCCGGCATCAAACAGGTCATCGACGCCGAGCCCGAACTGGGCCCGCGGATCTACCCCAGCCAGGCGGCGGTCTCCCAGACAGCGGGCCACGGGGACTTCAGCTTCGTCTACGAGACCCCGACCGCTCTCGGCGGCGAGCAGTCGCGGGCCGAGCAGATCGGGCTCATGCGGGTCGCCGACGGCCCGGACCGGGTCACGGCCGCGGTGCGCGAACAACTCAAACGCGGTGCCTCACAGATCAAGCTGATGGTGGGCGGCGGCGCCGCATCGTTGTACGACCCGCTCTACACCGTGCAGTTCACCCCGGCCGAACTGCAGGCCGCGGTGCAAGCGGCCCGTGACTACGACACATACGTCGCCGCGCACGTCTACAACGTCGCCGGTATCCGGCGTGCCGTCGAGGCCGGGGTGCTGTCCATCGAGCACGGGCACCTGGCCGACGAGGACACCGTCGCGATGCTCGCCGAGCGGGGCGTGTGGTTGTCCACCCAGCCCTTCGCCGAGCATGACCACGGTTTCCTCAGCCCGGACAGTGCGGCGAAGAACCGCGAGATCTGCGCTGGTACCGACCAGCTCTACCGGTGGGCCACCAAGCACGGTGTGAACGTCGCCTGGGGCACCGACCTGCTGTTCGAACCCGCACTGAACCATCTGCAGAGCGACATGGTGGTCCGGCTCGGCGAGTACATGACGACGATCGACGCGCTGAAGATGGTGACCTCGGGCAACGCGGCGCTGTTCCGGCTGTCGGGCCAGCGCGACCCCTACCGGGCGGCCCGCCTGGGCGAGATCACCCCGGGTGCATGGGCCGATCTGCTGCTGGTCGACGGCGATCCCACCACCGACCTCACGGTGCTCAGAGACCCAGCGGCCAACCTGGCAGTCATCGTCAGAGACGGCCGGATCGTCAAGAACCAGCTGACTTCTCGGTAGGCTGTCGAGCCGTGCAGGCCGCCATCCCCGTCATCGCGCTGACCGGATACCTCGGCGCAGGCAAGACAACCCTGCTCAACCATGTGCTGCGCACCCCCGACGCCCGAATCGGCGTGGTGATCAACGACTTCGGCGAGCTCAACGTCGACGCGGCCCTGGTGACCGGGCAGGTCGACGAACCTGCGTCCATCGCGGGGGGCTGCATCTGCTGTCTGCCCGACGACGGCGGCCTCGACACCGCGCTGGCCCGGCTGGCGGACCCCAAACTACGACTCGATGCCATCATCGTCGAGGCCAGCGGGCTGGCCGATCCGGTGGCCCTCGCGCGCATCATCCGGTTCAGCGGAGTCGACCGGGTACGTCCGGGCGGGGTGATCGACGTCCTCGACGCGGCCCGACACTTCGAGACCGTGGACCGCGATCAGAGCCCGCCCGCCCGCTACCGCGCGGCATCTCTGGTGGTGGTCAACAAGCTCGACCAGGTTGCCGAGGCCGGGCGGACCGCTTTGCTGCAGCGTGTCGCCGACCGGATCCATCCGTGCAATCCGCACGCCCGGGTGATCGGCGCCCAGGCCGGCCGAATCGACCCGGCGCTGCTCTACGACGTGTCCGGCGGTGAAGAGACCGGGCAGCTGTCCTTTCGCGAATTGCTTTACCAGAGCGATGCTTCGGCCCACGCGGATCACCACACCCACACCCACGCCGACTCGGTCACGGTGGTCACCGACGGGTGCGCAGATCCCGATGCAGTGATCGATCTGCTCGAGCAACCGCCGGCCGGGGTGTACCGGATGAAGGGCACGATCACGGTGCGTTACCGGTCGGCGACGCGCAGCTACGTCGTCAACGTGGTCGGCCCTTCGGTGCATGTGGCTGCCGCGGCCGGTCCCCGAAGCCAGGGCAGTCATCTGGTGGCCATCGGGATGCATCTGGATGTCGAGGCGGTGCGCAGCCGACTGCGCGACGCGCTGGCCGTGACGACGGCGGCCGCTCCGGCGACCGGCATCCGGCGGATTCAACGCTATCGCCGGCTGAGCATCTGAGCCGGGCGCGATACTGAAGCGGTGCCTGAGCGAAATGTACTGGGTGGACCGCTGGATCCGTGTGGCACCGACCCCATGACCGGTTTCTTCCGCGACGGCTGCTGCAGCACCGGCACCGAGGATCTCGGGCGGCACACCATCTGTGCGGTGGTCACCGCGGAGTTCCTTTCCCACCAACGCAGCATCGGCAATGATCTGTCCGCCCCGATGCCCGCCTACCGGTTTCCGGGTCTGCGGCCGGGCGACCGCTGGTGTGTCACCGCCCGCAACTGGCTGCGTGCGCATCAGGACGGTCGCGGTTGTCCGGTGGTGCTGGCCTCGACCCACGAGCGCACGCTCGACATCGTGCCGCTGTCGGTGTTGCAGCAGTACGCTGTCGACGTTCCCGACGACTTGACCGGCCTCTAGCCCTATGATCTTGAAATCATCCGGACGAGAAGCGAGGCACACCATGGCAGCCGCACTCCGATCCGCCACGCGCCCGGCACCGGCACTGCTGATCGCGGCCACGGCCGTCATCGTGTCGGCGTGCCAGATGTCGTTCTCGACCGGCGGGCTCGATTACGACAAGCTCGAAACCGCCATCACCGATGAGCTGAACACCACCTACGAGTCGGTGGGACAGCAGGTGTCGTCGCTGGAATGTCCGCGTGAGTCTCCGTCACCAGGCAAGGGCGACAGCCTGATCTGCACCGCTGAGGTCGGTGACCAACAGGTTCGGGTCGAAGCCACCGTCACCGACGAGGATTACAACGTCGACTTCGTCACGCTCGACACCCTCTACGACCTGTCCCAGACCGGCGCAGTGCTGTCCGAGGAGATCTCCGCACAACTGGGCTTTCCGGTGACCGTGACCTGCGGCGAGGGTTTGCGCGCCGTGGAGGTCGGTTCGACTCTGGACTGCATGGCCGCCGACGAACTCGGAGCAGAACGCGTCGTACAGATCACCGCCAGCCCGGTCGGCGAGGACGACCAGTGGGAGCTGCTCGAGTAGCTCCTCGAGCGGTTTGCGCCCAGCGCGACCGGATGCGGTTAGGTGATGAGCATGGCTTGCGTGCTGACGGTGAACATCGCGACGACGCCCACCGAACTGGGCAGACTGCGCTCGGGAATCAACAAGCAGCCCAGCGCCGAACCGGTGGAGGTGCGCGCGCCCGGATCCGGGCGTGCAAGCCCGGGCAGCGGGCTGGCCGGGGACACCATCGGTAACCGCAGATTTCACGGTGGGGACGATCAGGCGGTGTATGCCTACGCCCGCGAAGATCTCGACCGCTGGCAGACCCAATTGGGCCGGCACCTTCCGAACGGCGTATTCGGGGAGAACCTGACCACCTCCGGCGCAGACCTGACCCAGTGCGTCATCGGCGAACGCTGGTCGGTGGGCGACGACGGACTGGTCCTGGAGGTGACCAGCCCCCGCACACCATGTCGCACCTTCACGATGTGGTTGGACCGCCCGGATTGGATGAAGACCTTCACTGCGGCCAATCTGCCCGGCGCCTATTTCCGGGTGATCGAGCCGGGGCCGGTCGCGGCCGGCTCCGACATCACGGTGCTGGAGCGGCCAGGCCATGGAATCACCGTCGGCACCGTCTTCCGCGCGTTGATGACCGAACCGGAGCTGCTGGGGTCGCTGGCCGCCGCCGACGCGTTGCCCGAAAAGATCAAGAAGAAGATCGCCCGGCGGATGTGAATTGGGTCGCAGTCCGCTGCACGGCAACCGAATCGGTTTCACGGCCGACGGGATGGGAAACGCGATGAGTTCAGGGCTCGCGCACCACGTACGTAGCCCCACATTCCCTGCACCCGATCACAGGAGTCATCGGTTATGGACGATGCGATCGAGTCCCCGACAGCCACCGACCTCGCGGTCTCCGCAGCATGGGTCGCCGGCGCAGTCGCGGTTGCCTACGCGCTGGGGCTGACCGTGTCCTGGGTGCTGCAGCGCCTGGGACGACGCAGTGCGGTGCTGGCCGACGTCGCGCAACTGACACGCAGTCCGCTGCGGGCCACGCTGGTGGTGATCGCCGCGTCGGTGGCGGTCAACCGCACCACCGACGACGACGCCAGCTGGCGCGGCTGGGTGGACCACACGCTGGTGATCGCGCTCATCGCGTCGTTCACCTGGAGCGTGATCAGCCTGGTGCGGGTGGCCGAACGCCAGACCCTGTCGCGATTCGCCGGCGGCGATACCGGATTGACCGACGCCGACCGGCACCGTCGCAAGATCCGGACCCAGGTGACCACGTTGCGGCGCATCGTGGTGGCGATCGTCGTGGTACTCGGTGGCGCGGCCGCGATGATGACGTTTCCGTCGTTCAGCGATATCGGAAGGACCATGTTCGCCTCGGCCGGTGTGCTGACCGTAGTAGCCGGCCTGGCCGCCCAGACCTCGCTGGGCGCGGCGTTCGCGGGCATTCAGATTGCCTTCTCCGATGCGATCCGGGTCGGCGATGTGGTTGTGCTCGAGGACGAATGGGGCCGCATCGAGGAGATCACGCTGACCTACGTGGTGGTGCACCTGTGGGATGAACGACGCCTGGTACTGCCGTGCACGTACTTCACCACGTCGCCGTTCCAGAACTGGACGCGCAGCGCGACCGAACTGCTCGGCACTGCCGAACTCGACGTCGACTTCACGGTGCCGTTCGACGAGATGCGGGCCGAACTCGACCGGCTGCTGCATGCCAATGAGTTGTGGGACGGCCGAGTCGGCGTCCTGCAGGTCACCGACGCGGTCGAGGGACTGGTCCGGGTGCGCATGCTGGTCAGCGCGTCCAACGCCGGTGCGCTGTTCGATCTGCGCTGCCATGTCCGCGAAGGCATGATCACCTGGCTGCGCAATGCCCACCCGGACGCGCTGCCGCGACAGCGGATCGAGCACCACTCCGAGCGCGGTCCGCACCCGCGCGGCAACCACTTCCCGGTCAGCGCAGCGCAGGCCGACGCCGGCCTGTTCAGCGGCAGCGCCCGCGGGCAGCAACGCAACCGCACCTTCCAGGCCGAGCAGCCTCGCGAAGAGGCCGCGGCGCCGGGACCTGCCCGCAACTAGGGTGGCCTCGGTGGCCACTCCGATGACCGCCCGACAACTGGCCGAACGAACCCGACGAGCCGGCGAGGCCGCCCTGCGGGCAGCGACCGACCTCGGGCTCGCCGCGCAGCGCGCGACGGTGCTGCACGACGCGTTTTCCGTCGTCGTCCACCTCGAACCGGAACCGGTGGTCGCCCGGATCCCCGTCGTGCTGACCGGCAGCACGCGCGCCGACCAACAGCACCGGCGCCAGCAGCGCGAACTCGACGTCGCGGCGTGGCTGGCCCAACGGGGCGTCCCGGTGGTCCGGCCGGCGCCGCAACTGCCACGAGCGCCGGTCCACCGTGACGGTTTTGCGATGACGTTCTGGCAACTGGTCGAGGTGGCCGGTGATCACCGGGCTTACCACGGAGTCGATCTGTCCTACAGTGCTCGGTTGCATGCTCACCTCGCCGACTACCGCGGCGCGCTGCCGTTCCTGGCGCCGTTCAATCAGGGCTTACCGGAGATGCTGGCCGCTCTGCAACCCGGCGATCTGCTGACCGCGGCCGATCTGGACCGGGTGTGGGCGGAGTACGACGCGATGCGCGCGGTGCTGTCCTGTGTCGAGGCGTTCCAGGCAGCCTTCCCGGCTGTCACAGTGCAACCGATCCAGGGGGACGTGCCCTCGCACAACGTGATTCGCGCGAAGAGCGGGATTCTGTTCAGTGACTTCGAGGACATCTGCCTGGGACCGGTGGAATGGGACATCGCGCTGCTGGGCCCAGCCGCCAACGCCGAGTACGACGCCGCGGCGGCCGAGCGGGGAGTGCGGGCGACCGACCCGGCAGTGCAGCGGCTGATGGACGCCGCACGACGGCTGCAATTTGTGGGATGTGTGGCTTTGGTCGACCAACTACCGTTGCTGGCAACGGGTTTGGCAGAAGCAGTGCGTGACTGGCGGGCACAGAGCCCCGGGTGGCCTGATCAGGCGGGCAGCTGATAATCCATCGGTGGGCCGTCGGGACCGACGGCACGCCGGTCGGCGATCGCGGTAGCGAACGCCACGCCCTCGTGGACGATGCCGAGCACCACCACGTTCTGGGCGGGGGTGAACACGTCTGCTCCCGGCATGGTGATCCGGGCGGTCTGCGGTGTGATCCGGAACGTACTCAGCTGCCCGTCGGCGGCAGTGGTCAGCGCATCCGAGGACACCGAGACGATCTGACCGCTGCGCTCGAACTCGCGCGGAGCCACGCTCGCCTCGGGTGCGTGCGACATCGCCATCGATACCGGTGTCACCGAAGCGCCCGACCCGCCGTGCACCGGCGGCGCTGCCGACGGCGCAGCCGTGACCGTGGCGCCCAGCCATCCGGCGAAACCCGCCGCCACCATCGACGCGGTCAGCGCCAATCGGGGGCGGGTCCACACGCTGCCGCCGCTACGGCGGTGACGGCCGGTGAGCTGTGCAGATGGCATGATCAAAACTACCCCTGGTCAGGTTCGGGTCGGTCGAGGTCCGTCTACCCGAGCTGTCGAGCAAACAAACCGACTGCGGGGTCAACGCCACGCGAAGACCGGTTGTTCCATCCCGTCGACGGGGTCCGAGCGGCCTTCGAGCCCCAGCCACCTCAGCTGCAACAAGACAGCGCCGGTCGGCGCATGGATGAGGTCGTTTCCCAGCGGGATCTGGACGACCGGTCTCGGGCTCTCGGCGATCCGGATGTAGCGTGGCGAGTCCTCGCGTGTGAGCTGGTGAAGACCGACCCGGTACACCGCCACCACCTCCTCAGGTGCCGGGCGCGGATTCAGCCGGCCACCACCCCACAACACCACCGGGGTGATCACATAGCCCGACCGGGTCGGATAGTCATCGAGTTGGCCCAGCACAGCCGACTCGGGCAATTCAACGTCGAGTTCCTCGTGGAGTTCGCGCAACGCGGCGTCGACGGCATTCTCGCCGGGGTCGAGGCGCCCGCCCGGCAGTGCCCACTGCGCCGAGTGAGTGGACAGCCGGGAAGCCCGGCGGCACAGGAAGAACGCTGCGCCGCCGGACACGTCGACCATCCGCCCGTCGAGATCCTCGGGCATCGGACGACCGGCGATCCAGTCCGCCACTGGCGCTGGGTCCACCCGATCCTCGCCGACCGACGAGTCCACCAGTACCACGGCGACCGCGGCACGCCGCTTGGCAGGATCGACGACCGACCGGCGACGGTGGCCTGCCAGCCGCTCGCGAATACTGTCGCGCAGCGCGTCGCTGTAGTCGATCGTCACCGCGCCAGATTACGTACGGCGGGCAAACGGAGGTTTGCCGCGTCCAGTCCCGCCGGTGAGGCCGGTCGGGTCTGGGCGGCTCAGTACTTTCCGAACACCAGCGCCACGTTGTGGCCACCGAAGCCCAGGGTGGTGCTCAGCGCGTGGCGGTAGTCGCCGCGGCGGGCCTCCCCGGTCACCACGTCGAGGTCGATTTCGGGGTCGAGCGTCTGCAGATTCCTCGTCGGCGGGATGACGCCGTCGCGGACCGCCTGCACGGTCAGCACCGCCTCGACCGCCCCCGCCGCACCCATCGAATGGCCCAGAGCGGCTTTGGCAGCCGTGACGGCCGGGTGGTGCCCGCCGAACACCTGATGCAGGGCGCGGGCTTCAGTCAGGTCGCCGATCTTGGTGCCGGCGGCGTGGGCGTTGACGTGGTCGATGTCGTCCGCGGTGACCCCGGACAGCGTGAGCGCCCGGCTGACCGCGGCGGCCGCGAGCTCACCGGAGGTGTCCGGTTCCAGCAGATCGTGCGCGTCGGACGTGGTGCCGACGCCCATCAGTCGCGCCAGCGGTGTCGCACCGCGTGCTGCGGCATGTTCCTCGGACTCGACGAGCAGCAACGCGCCAGCTTCCCCGAAGACCATGCCGGTGCGGTTCTGGTCGAACGGGCGGCACGCGCCTTCAGGGTCGTCGTTGTCGGTTGCGAGCACGCCCATGTTGTTGAACGCCACAATCGGTACCGGTTCGATTCTGGATTCCACGCCGCCACAGATCGCCATGTCGGCCTCGCCGAGGGTGATCAATCGCCATGCCTCGGCGATCGCCGCGGCACCGGACGCATCGCCCGCGGTCGGGGCGATCACGCCGGCCTTGGCCTCACGGTCCAGCCCCACCGCGGCGGCCGGTGCGTTGGGCATGTGCATCTGCACCGCCAACGGTGAAATCGCCCGCAGTCCCCGTGATTTGAACTGCTCGTACCCGGTCCACAGGTCGCGGGTGCTGCCGAAGGCGTGGCTGATCGAGACCAGCAGTCGCCGCGTCTCCACCTCGGGTGAGCCGGCGGCTTCCCACAGTCGGCGGTTGAGGACCAGCGCCATCTTCTGGGTGTAGGACAGCCGACGCACCTCGACCCGACTCAGCTGAGCGTCAAAATCCTCGTTGACCCGCCCACCGATGCGTACCGGCAGTTCCACGTCGTCGGGCAGGAACTCTGCGATCGAAGCGATACCGCTCTTACCCGCCTGCAGCTGCGTCCACGTGGACTCGGCGTCGGTCGCCAACGCCGTCGTGGAAGCGACCGCGGTCACCACGACCGCGGGTCGTCCGCCGTCGGTTGTCGCCACGTTCATCCCTCCCGTGTCGTGTCCCGATCATCACTGTCGTCAAGCAATTCTCTAATCGGCAGTTTGACACTTCGTCAAGGGAGCAACCTTCCAGCACCGTGGCTTGCGCAGGGCAATCAATGTCGCCTACAGCGCCTTCCACCATCTGACCGGTGACGACGGCTCGCCGCCCCATGTGGGCGGAGGGGGTTGTGGGGTCGCTCGCAAAGGCTCGGTGAAATGGCGCAATCGACCCGTCAGCGTGCTGACCACGCCGGAATACCTGTGCCAGCTGATGGCCGAACGAGAAACCGACACCGCGCCTCCCCACCCGTGGGACCGGTCCTGCACCGGTCGAAGATCAGGCGGGTACCCGAAGTGCGGGCGTTCAAACGCCCCGCACCGGTGCAAGCGGGTGCTCACACCGGTGCGGGTTCAGGTCGGGGTCAGCTGATGCCGACAACTTCCTGGGCGATCGCGGCGAGCCGGGTCTGCGCCGCAGAGACGACCCGCTGGCGGTTCTTGTGGGCCTCCTCGTAGGCGATGATCGCGCGGATATCGGCCGGATCGCTCAGCTCCTTGACGGCATTGCCGGCTTCGGCGACCGTCATCTCGTCGTAGTCGCTGATCGGCAGCTCGTCAGCAGCCAGCACGCCGGTAGCCGAGCGGGCGGCGTGGATCGCATCGGCGGCATCTTCGGCACCCTGTTCCCGGGTGATCCGCTCCGCGGCCTCCAGCGCTGAATCCCGGGCACCGGCCAGCGCCTTGGCGGCGATGTCACCGGTGCGGGAGCTGCGCTCGGCCAGGTCGTCGATCGCCGGGCGCAGCGACCGCAGAGCCTCCGCGGCGCGCTCGGCACTACGCGTCGACCAGGTCAGCGGAAGGTTCACCAGCTTGACGGCCAATCCGGCAGCCGCCTGCATCGGGGTCCGGCGCAGCGCAGCCGGGCCGCCCAGCGCATCCTCGGCCAGCACGGTGGTCAACCATTCGACGGTCGCGGAGTGTGCGGTAATCAGCCGGGTCGCGAGTTCCTCGACGTCGGAATTCTTGGCTCCGACCGCCAGCGCCTTGACGTAGCGTGCCCGGTCGAGCAGCTGGCCTTCGAGCGCGAGGTCTCCCAGCAGCGCCTCATCGAACGGCTCGGCCTGTTCGGTGAGTGCCTTGACTGCCGCCGCCGCGCGACCCAGGAACGGGCCGATGATGTCGGGGAATCCCCCGAGGTTGCGGATGGCGTGCTCGATCGCCTCCGCGCGGATTCGCGCGTTCTCGGCATTCTCGGTGAGCTCACGCCGCACCGCATCGTTGCGTGCCTGCGCAATTCGCGTTTCCGCGACCTGGATCTCGGTGTGTGTGAGATCGAGGATGGTGCGAAGCTGGGCGATCAGAGTCGCCGTTTCGTTGGTTCGAGCCTGATTGGTGTTGACCGTGGTGGCCATATCTGTTTTCACCCCTCCGAAGTGGACTGCAGAAGATTTCGGTAAGCACATCTGCTCAGCGCTTGTCCCCTGGGTTACCCGTCCCGCCCGGTCACGATGGGCGATCGTGGCCACATGTGAGAAAGGCGGCAAGATGTGTAGAACCGGGCCCGTACTGGGTACCGTCGTGCACTGCTTTCGTTCGAAAGCCTGTTTGGTTTCGCCGCGTCGGGGTACTTATTGGCCCGTGATGCCGACCCTCACTGAGCCCGCGCTGCCCGAACCCCGAGGACCTGTGTCGTTGTCGGTGGTGCAGCTGCTGGCCGAGCGCGCGCCGCTGCGCTACCTGACCCGGGTCGAGACTTCGCTGGCCGACGCCGATCCAGTTGGCATCGACGTACAGCTGGCCCTCTACATCTGTTACGAGTTGCACTACCGCGGCTTCGCCGGCGTCGACGCCGGGTGGGAGTGGAACCCCGGATTGCTCTACCTGCGCAGCCGACTGGAGGAACTGTTCCTCGGGGACCTGCGTCGCGCCGTCGGAGAGATCGACCCGCACCTCAGCGCGCTGACCGAGCTGGACAATCTGTGCGTCGAGCCGGTCGGGGGCAACGGCCCGTCCTACTTCCTGCGCGACGAGGGCAGCTGGGACCAGATGCGCGAGTACTTCGTGCACCGGTCGCTGTACCACCTCAAGGAGGGTGACCCACACGCGTGGGCGATCCCCCGGCTGATCGGACAGGCCAAGGCCTCGTTCGTGGCCGTGGAGTTCGACGAGTTCGGCGCAGGCAAAGGAACCCGGCTGCACCAGCAGCTGTTCGCCGATCTTCTGGCCGCTGCCGGGCTGGACACCACGTACCTCGGGTACCTGGACGTGGTTCCCGCCGAGTCGCTCGCCGTGGTCAACGTGATGTCGATGTTCGGTCTGCACCGCCGGTGGCGCGGCTGCGCGGTCGGTCATTTCGCCGCTACAGAGGTGACCTCCCCGCCCGGGTCGCGGCGGATGGTGCAGGCCCTGGAGCGTCTGGGCGCCCCTGATGAGTGCGCGCAGTTCTACCGCGAGCACGTCGAGGCCGACGCGGTCCACGAGCAAGTGGTGCGGACCGACGTCGTCGGCGACCTCATCGCCCGCGAGCCCGAGCTCAACGACGACGTGGTCTTCGGGATCCGGGCCTTCGGGCTGGTGGAGGACCGCTTGGCCGAACACCTGATGAAGAACTGGGTCGACGGCCGCTCGTCGCTACGTCACCCGCTGGACTGAGCCCGGCACATCGGCACGGGCGCAAACTTTTTCAGTGGCCGCCCGCCGCGGGGGTCTGCTCGGGTACCCGCTCGCCGGACTCCTCGGTGCGTTGGCGGCGGCGGTGGCTGGTATCGCACAACGGATACGTCTTGGAGCGGCGGCACGCGCAGATCGCGACCATGAAGCGGTCCGACTCCACAGTGCTGCCATCAGGCAGCTCGATACACACCGGCCCCTCGACGAGTACCGGCCCGCCCGGTACGACACGTACCAGGCGGGCGGGTTGGTCGGTCATGGGGCGTCCGCGCGGATCACCACGATCCGCTCACAGCGTGCTCCCGGCGCCAGCAGCCCGGCCGCAGCCAGCCACTGCGCACGCGCGCTCATCACCGGGCCCAGGGGAATAACCTGCTGGGCAACGACTTCGGCGCGCATTCCGTTCGACCGCAGAGCTGCCAGCGTCTGACGTACGTTCGAGCACTCGGAATGCACGATCAACATCGTGCCACCCTCGTCGAGCAACAGGGGCGCGGCCGCGCACATCGGGTCGAGCACCAGTCGACCGTCGGTGCCGGCGTTCCAGGCCTGCGCCGGCCCGGCCGTGGGCGGGATCTCGGCGGTGTCGTCGACGGGCGGATGGGGCACATAGGGCGGATTGGCCAGTACCACGTCGTAAGGACCGAATTCCACAGCGCGGGCCCATGATCCGCGGTGTACCGACACCTCGGCACCCGCCGCCGACGCCTTGGCCCTGGCATGGTGGACCGCCCGCGGACAGATGTCGAAGGCCGTCACCTGCGATGCGCCCGCGGTGGCCGCCTCGACGGCGACAACGCCGCTGCCGGTGCACAGGTCAGCCACCCGCGCACCCGCCACCAGCCCCGTCGAACGCATCACGTCGACCAGGAGAAAAGAGTCCTCCTGCGGCGGATAGACATCGACCGGTGTGGCGACGGCGTCGAAGTCGGTATATGCGGTCGTCACGTGTACTCCTTGCTACTGCGCCTGCACGACGCGGTAGAACGTCGCTTCTCCTTTGTGCCCCATTCGTCGCAGGTCAAACCCCTTGATTGACAGGCCCTTCGTGCTCCTGGGGACCCAAGGAGACGTTTGTGCGCGAGCTGACGCGGGAAGGCCAGAGTCCACAGTCGAAACGAAAGGGACTTCGATGGCAATCTGCGACACCTGCGGCAACGACTACGACAAGGCATTCACGGTCAAACGGCACGACGGCCGAACCTCGACGTTCGACAGCGTGGAATGCGCTGCCGTGGAACTGGCACCCGACTGCCGGCACTGTGGCTGCCGCATCCTCGGTCACGGTATCGAGACCGACGAGGGCATCTTCTGCTGCGCCCACTGCGCCCGCAAGGACAGCAACGCCGACGTCAACGACCGCTACCCGGTGCCGGCCGGGGCCTGACGCGCCGCCCCGGCGGCCGATCCGCGATCTGGGTGATCTCAGAGCCGCTCGACCGCGAACCGGGCACCTTCGGCGACCTGGCCATTGACCGGGTAGAGCGCGTGTGCCAGTGACGGTCCGCCACCGGGCTCACCCGAGCAGATGGCGTCGCCGGGAGCGCACAGCTGCAGAGTCTTGTCGGCATAGAGCGGCCCGATCGTGATGGCCGGTGCCTGGTACTTGCTGAGGAACTCACCCGAGGGGGTACCGAACAACACCACCGCGGCGACGTGGTCGGCGACCTCGGCAGGCATCGGTGCCGGCGCGATCGACGCGGGCACACTCGTAGGCACCACATCGGAGGTGACGAATCCGGAGACCACCGCCCCTTGCGAATACCCACCGAGAATCAGCTGGGTGTCGGGGCAGTTGGCGGCCATGGCCTCGACCCGGTCGGCACCGTCACGGATGCCGTCGATGACGGTACGGGCGAACTCCTCACGCGCGGAAAAGTTGTTCGCTGCTGGATAATTCACCGCATAGACGCCGACACTGCGCGGCGCGGCCTGAGCCCGCACCGAGTCGACGAACGCCTGGCCCACCCCGCCCACCCCGGGCGCCTCGCCGGTGCCACGCGCGAAGATCACTTCCACGTCCGGACAGGCCTGTGCGGACACCACCGGCGCGGTCGCAGTCCCCGTCAACGCCGTCCAAGCGCCCAACGCCACTGCGGTGGCGACCCGGGCCACCCATCGACCTGCCATGTGCTCTCCTCCTCGACCGAACGCGTCGTGCTCGACGCGATGTCGAGCATTACCCGTCGGCGGCCCGGCCAAACGCCGACCTGAGGCAGGTGTCCGACCGTGCCCGGCCGGAATTGTCGAACGCGCTGGGCCAGAACGCCATTGACCGCCTCTGGGATCATGGCTGGATTCCGGCACCCGATGTCCTCCGGTCTCCGTTTCTCGGATACGGTCGAGCGATGTCCAACGTTTCGTCCAACGACCGCATCGAAGACGTCGCTCCCGGCGATCTCGTCGTCGTCGACCGCGGTTCCGGCCAACGGCCCTGCAAGGTCGTCCATGTCGACGATCTGCAACCCGCCGGATCCGGGTTTCGCCTGACGTTCGAAGACCAGAACGCCGAGACGTTCCAGCTCGATCTGGCTGCGGGCACCCGGGTCACCCGTGCGCTGGAGTCGAAATGGGAGTCGACGCAGAGCCCGACTCCCAACACCGGCGGCCCGTCGGCGTAGGCCCGCGAGGTTCGATCGGCGGGCAACGGGTAACCGGCAGCAGAGCTGATGAAAGGATCTGCCATGCCGAACGAACTGCAAGGCCGAAAGATCGCGTTTCTCGCCGCAGACGGTGTCGAGAAGGTCGAGTTCGAACAACCCCGTGACGCTGTGCTCGACGCCGGCGGTCAGATCGAGCTGCTGTCGCTGCAGACCGGCGAGATCGACGCGCGCAACCACGATCTGGAGCCGGCAGGCACGCTTCCCGTCGACCGCGCGGTTGCCGATGCCAAGGTCGAGGAGTTCGACGCGCTGGTACTACCCGGCGGCACCGTCAACGGCGACAAACTGCGCCTCGACGAGTCGGCCGTCGCCTTCGTCCGCGATTTCGTCCGTTCCGGGAAGCCGGTGGCGGCCATCTGCCACGGACCGTGGGCACTGGTCGAAGCCGATGTGGTCTCCGACCGCACGCTGACGTCCTACCCCAGCCTGCGTACCGACCTGCGCAATGCCGGCGCTACGGTGGTCGACCAGCAGGTGTGCATCGACGGCAACCTGATCACCAGCCGCTCACCGAAGGACCTGCCGGCCTTCTGCCAGGCGATCACCGATCAGTTCGCCAACACCCCGGCCCACACCTGATCCGCGTTACGGCAGCCGGTCGGCGGTGGCACCGGTGTTGCCGCTGTCAGCCCGCGTGTGCTCGCCGGTGAACCCGATCAGCCGGACCAGCGGTTCGGCGTAGCGGTCGAACACCCGCGGTAGCAACCGGTAGACGACCCGCAGCGGCGCATTGACCACACCGACCTGCCGGTCGCGCGACCGGCGTCGGTAGGAAGCGTCGACGATCGTGGCCGCGATCTTCTCCGGTGGATCGGCCAGCGGCGGCACCCGCGGCACCCGGGCCAGGTAGTTTGCCGCGTGTCGGTAGATGGCGGTGTTCACCGCCCCTGGATAAATGCCGTGCACCGTGACACCGGGGTGGTCGCGGGTCTCCTGGCGGAGCACGCGCACCAGCGCGGTGACGGCGAACTTGCTGATCACGTACGGCCCGACCAGCGGCACCGCGACGTGTCCGAACAATGATCCGACGATCACCAAGGATCCCGATCCCCGCGCCGTGAATCGCTGTACGGCCGCGCGGGCCACGTAGATGACGCCCAGCACATCGGTCGCGATCAGCGCGTCGATGACCTCGGCGGGGATCTCGGTGAGGCGGCCGATCACGGCAACCGACGCGTTCTGCACCACCACGTCGGGCGTGCCGAGCTGGCGGGTCGCGTGATCGAACAACCGCTCGACCTGGCTCCGGTCGGCGATGTCGGTGGGTTGGGTCAGCACCTCGGCGGCGCCCCGGTCCCGGCACTGCGCTGCGACCTGCTCCAGCGATGCGCCGTCGCGCCCGGCCAGTGCCAGTCGTGCGCCCTCAGCGGCGAACCGCCAGGCGCTGACCCGGCCGATCCCGGTCGATGCGCCGGTGATCAGAACGACGCGCGCAGAGGGCTCGTACACGGTGAACCTCTACCCGCCGGTGTGCCGGACAAACGGGCTCAGGTGTGCCTGCGATCGTGTGCGACCCCGCGGGTGCGGCCCCAGATCAGCACCAGTATCAGCATGCCCAGCGCCAGGGTCAGGTGCAGCCAGTTGCCGGCGTTGTCCACCGGGATCACATTGGCCGGCGAATCCCGCGCCACCACAAAGCCGTAGCCGGCCAGCAGCCCGTAGCCGGCCGCCCCGGCGATCAGGAATCCGCGGGCGCCGTTGAAGGTGCCCGACAACGCCACCCCCAGCACACCGAAGATCAGGTGGATGGCGTTGTGCAACCCGGACACCGCGAAGAGGCCGAACAGCGCGGCACCGGAGTGATGTCCGGCGAAGGCGAGCGCGTCGTAGTCGGTGGTGACGCCGGGAATGAAGCCCAGCACGCCGAGGGCGAGGAAGAGGCCACCGACGGCGACGGCGGCATGCTGCAGCGGCGCGCGTCCCGACGTCGGTGCGGCGGCGGGGCTGCCCTGGGTTCCTGGTGTGGCCATGGGCCGGTGATAGCCGCTGTGGCCGGCTCGAAACGGTGTGCCGCGCGCGAATTTGCCAGAACATTTATGTGTGCTATGCATATTTGGTGCCGCCGTCTCCCCTCGATGCCCTCGACGACCTGTTGACCCGCATCCACATTGCCCGGCTGCGGCCGAACTGGCGTCGCCGGCTGCTCGATGCGGCCGGTCCGGTCAGCACCATGTCCGCGCTACGGGTGTTGCGAGCCGTCGAACAGTGCGAGAACGCCGGGGCTGGGGCCAGCGTCCGTGACGTCGCCGACTTCCTGGGGGTCGAGCAATCCACGGCCAGCCGCACCGTCGCGACGGTGGTTGACGCCGGACTGCTCGACAAGACCATGGCCACCGATGACCAGCGCAGGTGCCGGCTCCTGCTGACCGAGAGCGGTCGCGCGGCGCTCGCCGAGGTCACCGACCGCCGCCGGGACCTCGTCGCCGAGGCGGTGGCCGACTGGCCGCACGCCGACGTCGCCACGCTGGTGTCACTGCTACAGCGGTTGGCCGAACGCTTCGAGACGGCGGCGCCGAGCCGATGACCGCCGAGACCACACCCGCCGCACCCGCGCCAGAGCTGCGCAGCCGGGGTGCGCTCGGACTGATGTTCGACCCGGTGTTCGGTGCCCTGTTCTGGGGAAAGATGTTCTCGGTCGCGGCGGTGTGGACCCACGGGATCGTCGCCGCGATCGTCATGTACGACGCCACCCGCTCGGCACTGATGGTCGGGATGGTCGGCGTCGTGCAGTTCGCCCCGCAGCTGATCCTGTCCCCCACCAGCGGCAAGTGGGCCGACACCGGCAACCCGTTCCGGCAGATCCTGCTGGGCCGGGTGTTATGTGTGGTGGGCTCGGGCTCCATCGCGATCTGGTTCTTCGCCTCCCCGGAGATCGCCGGGATGGCCGCCGCGGTACCGGTTCTGCTGGGCACGACGCTGGTCGGTTTCGGATTCGTCGTCGGCGGTCCGGCGCTGCAGTCGATCGTGCCGAACCTGATCCGGATGGGTGAGCTGCCCACCGCGATGGCGCTCAACAGCATGCCGATGACGGTCGGTCGCGTCGTCGGCCCGGCCACCGGCGCGTACCTGGCCGCGCACCTCGGACCGGCTTCGGCATTCGCGGTCAGCGCAGCCCTGCATCTGGTCTTCGCGCTGGTGCTGATCGCGGTGCGTTTTCCCGCGCCACGGCAGCGGCGCGCCGGCGCCGACTACCGCGTCCGGGTCGCGGTGCGCTATGTGGTCCGCGACCGGCCGCTGCTGTTGGCCCTGGTCGGGGTGACCACCATCGGCGTCGCGTCGGACTCGTCGATCACGTTGGCGCCGTCGCTGGCCGATCGACTCGGCGGTGGCGCCACGCTGGTCGGGACCCTGTCGGCGGTGTTCGGTGTGGGCGCCGCGGTCGGCATGGGCGCGTTGGCGCTGCTGCGCGGGCGGATCAGCTCGGCGAGGGTGTCCTCGATCGGACTGGTCAGCCTCGGTGCCGGTTGCGCCGTGCTGGCGCTGAATTCGACCGTGGTGGTGGCGATGACCGGACTCGCGATTGCGGGGTTCGGGTTCGGATGCGCGATGACCGGGCTGAGCACCCTGGTGCAGGAACGCGCGCCCGAGGAACTGCGCGGTCGCATCATGGCGCTGTGGCTGGTCGGATTCCTGGGATCGCGCCCGATCGCCGCAGCGGTGCTCGGCGGTTCGGCGGACCTGTTCGGGGTGTCGGCCGGTTTCGCACTCGCCGCCGCGATGACCGCGGTGGTGGCGGTGGTGTGCCTTCCCCGCCGACTCACCGGTCCGCTGCCGGGCAGCTGGCCGGAATCGAGATTATGACGTTCCGGTCGTCGCGCCGCTGACGTTTGCGCTGGTACGGCCAGTGTGGCGGGCACGATGTGACGGCGTCGCCGTAGACTGGCATGACCGCGATTTCCGCTGGACGGGGCCGAGCTGGGATGCTCCAGTCAGGGAGCGGGTGACTGTCGGGCGCGGTCGCACATCACGTGCAGCGGCCCCGGGCATCACCCGCGTGAGGAGGTGGTATGAGGGACAACGCAGCCTCGGGCACCGGCACAGGGCTCGACGATCTGTGGACTGACGTGCCCCATCCCGTTCTGGTTGTCGATCCCGCCGGAGTGGTCCGCGCGCTGAGCGAATCCGTTCAACGGGTCCTGCCCGACGCGACCGTCGGCCGTGCCCTCGCCGACTGTGCGCCGGCGTGGCTGGCCGAAGCGCACCGCTGCGCTGCCCGTCCGGTGTCGGGTGTCCTGGACGGACACCGTTACACCGCGCAGCCCACCGCGCTGGCCGGCGCAGACCTCGCCTGGTGGCTGGTGGCCGAGAGCACGCCGGCTGTGCAGGAAATGCGCCAGGCGCTGGCCCGGGAACAGGAGCGTGCGGCGTTTCTCGACGAAGCGTCCGCGGTGCTGATGGCGTCGCTGAACATCGACCGCTGCATGGAAGCCACCGTGCAGATGGCCGCGCGCCACATCGCCGACGCGGCGGTGGTGGTGGCACCGGTGGTCGGCGGCCGGTTACCGGTGGTGTGCTGCGACGACCAGGGCGTCGTCGAGCACCGCCAAATCACCGCCGACCCTGCCGAGGTGGCCGGGCTCAGCGAGGCGCTGCGCGGATTCCCCCCGGTGCCTTCCCGATGGATCGATCCGACCGCGGTCCCCGATTGGCTTGTCCCCCAAGAGTTCATCGGCTCGATCGGTTCAGTGGTCATCACCCCGCTGCCCGGCCACGGCGTGCCGGCCGGCGCGCTGGTGTTGTTGCGACGCAACTCCCAGACCGTGTTCACCGCGGGCGAGGAGTTGTTCGCCCGGCTGTTCGCCGCACGTGCCGGGGCGGCGCTGTCGGCTGCCCGGCTCTATGCCGAGCAGTCAGCGATCACCCGCACCCTGATGCGCGATCTGTTGCCCCCGCAGCTGCATCGCCTCGACGGGATCGAGCTGGCCGGCGGCTACCGGGCCTCCGAGGACCACGAAGCCGTCGGCGGCGACTTCTACGACGTGCACCCCGCCGTCGGAGACGACGGGGAGACTCTGATCGTGCTCGGAGACGTCTGCGGCAAGGGTCTGGAGGCCGCGGTGATGTCGGGCAAGATCCGCAATACGTTGCAAGCCCTGGCTCCGTTGGCCGGCGACCACGCCGCGGTGCTGGGTCTGCTCAACAGTGCGCTGCTGTCCCCGCACGACACCCGATTCGTGACGCTGGTGCTGGCCTCGGTGGCGTGCCGGGACGGCCGTGTGACGCTACGGCTGACCAGCGCCGGTCATATGGCACCGCTGATCGTGCGGAGCGACGGCAGTGTCGAAGAGGCCGACACCCGCGGCACCCTGGTCGGGGTGCTTCCGCACATCAACGCCCGCACCTTCGAGACGTCGCTGGCGCCTGGCGAAACCTGTCTGCTCTACACCGACGGCGTCACCGAGGCGCACGGTGGCCCGCTGGGCACCGACATGTTCGGTGAGCAGCGGCTCTCGACCGCGCTGGCCCAGTGCGTTGGTCTGCCGGCCGAGGCCGTCGTCGAGCACGTGATGATGCTGACCTCACAGTGGGTGAACCGACGCAGCCACGACGACATCGCGGTGGTGGCCATCACATCTCCCCGTCGCACCCATCTAAGCGCGGTGGACGGGCACACAGCGGGTAGATACATCGCATGAGCGCCGCCGGTGACCACTCGGGCCCGGCCGAAGACTTCCGGGAGCAGCTGTGGACCGCTGCCGTCGACGGTGACGAGTACACCGCGATCCAGGTCGTCTTCGGGGCACTCGAACGCGGTATGCCCGCCGAAGATGTCCTGCTCGAGGTGATCGCTCCGGTCCAGCAGCGGGTGGGTATGGAGTGGGCCGCCAACCGGATCACCGTCGCGCAGGAGCACGCGGCCACCGCGATCAACGATCGGGTGATCGCTGCGTTGGCCCATCACCCGGGCGTACACCGGCCTGCATCTGCCGGACGGGTGACCGTCGCGTGCGTCGACGGTGAATGGCATGCGATGCCCGCGCGCCTGCTCGCCGAGGTCCTGCGGTTGCACGGCTGGCGGGTCGACTTCCTGGGAGCCCAGGTACCGACGCCGCACCTGATCGCCCACATCAACCAGCACGGACCCGATGTCGTCGCCCTGTCGTGTTCCATTGCCACCGGGCTGCCCACCGCCCACGCGGCGATCACCGCCTGCCAGGCCGCCGGTGTGCCCGTCCTGGTCGGCGGTGCGGCCTTCGGGACGGACGGCCGGTTCGCCGCGCTGCTCAACGCCGACGCGTGGGCGCCCGACGCTCGCTCGGCAGCGGCCCGACTGGCGCAGGGGTTCGGGCCGGTCCGCATCGCACCCACCCACCAGGCCGTCGACGACCTCCCGCATCTGGCCGACCAGGAGTACACGATGGTCCGCGACTCGGCGGCGCGGCTGGTGCAGGCCACCATGAGCGACCTCGAACAACGCCTGCCGGACGTGCGCGACTACACCGAGCAGCAACGCCAGCACACGACCGAGGACATCGCCCACACCATCGACTTTCTGGCCTGCGCGCTTTACACCGATGACGACCAACTGTTCACCCAGTTCGTCGCCTGGACCGCCGAGATCCTCAGCGCGCGCGACGTGCCCGCCGCGTCACTGCTGCCCTCCCTGGACTCGCTGGCCGCGCAACTAACCGAGTTCCCCCGCACCCAACGGCTGCTCCGCAATGCGCGTGCCGGCCTGCTCGTTCCGCTGTCCGCCGACCCCGAACTCCCCGTATGAACAATCTCACCGTCACCATTGCCTCCGCGCCTCCGGCTACCTGCGTGCACGTCTGCGGCGACCTCGCCTACGGCTCGACCGCCATATTGGTCGACGCGGTGGCCGCCCTCTGCACCCCCGGCGCCGGTGTCGAGCAGCTGCATCTGGACTTCACCGAGCTGACGTTCTGTGACTCGGCCGGCTTGTCGGCGTTGTTGCTCATCCACCGCCAGACGTGCGACGCAGGCATTCCGTTGCACCTCGATCACCGGCCTGCACACCTCCAACGGGTCCTGGAGATCACCGGCCTGCTCGACCACCTGACCACCTCTGCGGTCCAGACGCCGGCCAACGACCCCGACGAGACCGAGATCGGCTGAACGCCAGAGTCGTTTTCGCTTCCGGCAGACGGGGAACAGCACCGTTATGTCTGTGCGTGTCGCCGTCACCGGCCCCACCGGGGAGATCGGCCTGTCGGCCATCAGCGCACTGGAAGCCCACCCCGAGGTGTCCCAGATCGTCGGGATGGCCAGGCGACCGTTCGACCCGACCGGCCACGGCTGGACCAAGACCACCTATCGCCAGGGTGACATCCTCGACCGCGACGCCGTCGAGTCCCTGGTCGCCGACGCCGACGTGGTGGTGCACCTGGCCTTCATCATCATGGGCTCCCGGGCGGAGAGCGCCCGGGTCAACCTCGCCGGCACTCGCAACGTCTTCGAAGCGACCCGTGACGCTTCGGCAGCCGGCGGCCCGCACCGCCTGGTCTATACCTCGTCGGTGGCCGCTTACGGGTACCACTCCGACAATCCGGTCCCCATCACCGAGGACGTCGCGCCGCGCGGCTCTGCCGAGCACTACTACTCCGAACAGAAGGCAGCCTGCGAGGCGACCCTGGCCGAGATCACCGCCGGCTCCTCGCTGGAGGTGTACGTGCTGCGTCCATGCATCGTCGCCGGACCGAAAGCCACCGCGTTGGCCGACGCGATGCCGTGGAACCAGCTGCCTGGTCCGGTCCGACGGATCTCCCAAGCACTGCCGCTGCTCAAGCCACCGTTTCCCGACCCTGGCACGCCGTTGCAGCTGGTGCATCATGACGACGTCGCCAGCGCCATTGCACTGGCCGTCACCACCACGACGGCGCCGCCCGGGGCCTACAACATCGCCGGCGACGGGGTGTTGTCGATGTCGGATGTCGGTGATGCGCTGGGGGCGCGTCCGCTGAAAGTGCCGCACGCCGCGGCGGTCGCGACGTCGGAGGTGGTGTCGCGGCTACCGTTCGTCCCGTCCAGCCTGGAATGGCTGCACGCCGGGCGTACCTCGGTGGTGATGGACACCACCAAGGCTCGTGAAGTGCTCGGTTGGAAGCCTAAATTCACTGCAGCACAGACTCTTTCAGCACTGGCGAGCACAATGGACCAGGATCGGTGATCACCGGATGCGGAGGATGTGACCGATGACCTCTGTCGTGATTGTCGGCAGCGGGTTTGCCGGCTTCGAGTGCGCCCGACGGCTGGTCCGGATACTCGGCAAAAACCAGCAGCACGGAGCCGATGTCGAGGTGACCGTGGTGTCGCCGGTCGACTACATGCTCTACACGCCGTTGCTGCCCGACGTCGCCGGTGGTGTCGTCGACGGACGGTTCGTCACCATCCCGCTGGCCAACGCCCTACGAGGAGTCCGACTGGTCCGGGGCCGCGCCACCGACGTCGACTTCGACGGTAAAACCCTGAGCTACACCGATCCAGAGGGCCGCACCCGGCCGTTGTCCTGGGACCGGTTGGTGCTGACGCCGGGTTCGGTGACCCGGTTGTTCGACATTCCCGGGCTGGCCACCCACGCCCGTGGCCTGAAGTCCACCGCCGAAGCGTTGTATCTGCGCGACCACGTGCTCGAACAGCTTGAGCTCGCCCATGTCGACGACGACCCGCAGCGCATCCGAGCCCGCCGCACCATCGTGATCGTCGGTGCGTCCTACTCCGGAACCGAACTGGCGGTGCAGTTACGTGCGCTGGCCGATTCCGCGGCGCGGCAGCTGGGTTTCGACGGCTCCGAGGTGCGATTCGTACTGCTGGACATGGCCGAACAGGTGATGCCGGAGGTGGGCGAGAAGCTCGGCGCGGCCGCGATGCGGGTGCTGCGTGAACGCGGGATCGACGTTCGGCTGGGTATGACGCTGGACTCGGTGGCCGACGATCACGTCATCCTCAGTGACGGCAGCCGGGTCGACACCCACACGGTCGCCTGGGTCACCGGCGTGACCGGTGCACCCCTGATCGAGGCCCTGGGGCTGGAGACCGAACGCGGCCGGCTGAAGGTGGGCCCGGATCTGCAGGTGCCAGGCCGGCCGGCGGTGTTCGCCGGCGGTGACGCCGCGGCGGTGCCCGACCTCACCAAACCGGGCACCATCACCCCGCCCACCGCCCAGCACGCGACCCGGCAAGGAAAAGTGTTGGCCCGCAACGTCGCCGCCAGCCTCGGTTACGGCACCGCAAAGCACTACAAGCATCGAGACATGGGCCTGGTGGTCGATCTGGGTCCACGCTACGCCGTGGCCAACCCGCTCAACATCCAGCTCTCCGGGCGACCGGCGAAATTCGTCACCCGCGCCTACCATCTGCTGGCGATTCCTCGGTTCGTCAACCGGTGGGCGGTGTCGTTGGCGTACCTGACCGATGCGGTGTTCGACCGGTCGGTGGTCTCGATGGGGTTGTCGACCAGTGAGGACGCCAATTTCGCTGCCAGCGAAGGTATTCCGCTGCCGAAGGCGAATTGAGTCTTACTCCCGGGTTGCGGTGATCTCGGCCAACATCGCACGGATCCGCGGGGGGATCGCAACGGCCCGGCGGGTGTCCCGGTCGACGAAGACGTGGACGAAATGACCGTGCGCGACCGCCGACTCGTCGGCGCCGCGGAAGATCGCAACCCCGTAGGTGACCGAGCGGTTGCCGAGTCTGTCGACCCGTAGTCCGGCGCGCAGCTCGTCGGGGTAGGCCACCGGCGCATGGTAGGTGCACGCGGACTCCACCACCAGCGCGATCACGGGTCCGCCGTGGATGTCCAGGCCGGCGGCGGTGATCAGGAAGTGGTTGGCGACGGTGTCGAAGTAGCTGTAGTAGGTGACGTTGTTGACGTGGCCGTACACGTCGTTGTCCATCCACCGGGTGGTGATGGGCACGAAGTAGCGGTAGTTCGCCGCGGTGGGAGGTCCGGTCATCACCAGTACCGCATCGCACGGGCGAAGGTGTCGGTCAGCAGCGCATGGTCGACGACCAGCGGCGCGTTGGACAGCAGGCGCTGTTGCGGCAGGGCGCCGTCGGCCAGCGCGGCGGCGTCGGAGCCACGGTAGCCGACCCCGGCCAGCCCATTGGGCATCGCGACCGCGCGCATGATCTCGATCAGGTGATCGGCCAGGATGTCGCCGGCATCATCGGCGGGCACGGCATCGAGTACCTCGGCGCCGAGGGTGCGAGCGGCGTCGAGGTGGCGGACCGGGTCGGTCGACGCGGTGGCACGCAACGCCGCAGGCGCGTTGAGGATCACCGCCATGCCGTGCGGGACCAGCGGTTCGTCGCCGGGATAGCCCGACGGATGGTAGCGGCGGACCTGCCCGGCCACTGCATAGGACATCGCGTGTGGCAGATGCACTCCGGCGTTGCCGAAGGCGATACCTGCCAGCGTGGCGGCCCACATGACGCGTTCGCGCGCCTGTCGGTCCGATGCGTCGGTGACGGCCCGCACCAGGTACTTGCCCAGCAGCCGCAGCGCCTCTCTGCTGCCCAAATCGCTCCACGGGTTGGCGCCCTGGCTCATCGGGCGAAGGCTGGGCCGCTGGGCAGCGCTACGTCTGGAATAGGGCCGGGCGGTGTAGGACTCCAGCGCGTGTGCGAGCACGTCCAGTCCGCTGCAGGCCACAACGGGTCCTGGCAGCGTGTCGGTGGCATCGGGGTCGACCAGCGCCTCGGTGGGACGCAACCCCGGAGCCGCGATGCCGGTTTTGGCGCGCATGGCGAGCAGGTCGAAGATCGCGATACCGGTGACCTCGCTACCGGTTCCCGACGTGGTGGGGCAGGCGATGTGCGGGCGCAGCGGGCCCGGCACCGGTGTGCCGGCCCCGATCGGGGCATTGACGTAGGCGAGGAAGTCCGCGGGATGGGTGGCATACAGATTGGCCGCCTTGGCGGTGTCGATCACCGAGCCCCCGCCCACGGACACATAACCGTCCACTGCTGCCTCGGTCGCGAAATCGATGGCGTGTCGGAATGATTCGTCGGTCGGCTCGACGTGCACGTCGGTGTAGGAGACGATGTCGATGCCGGCCTCGCGCAGCGATCGCGCCGCGGTGTCGAAGACGGCCAGCTGCGCGACACCCGGGTCGGAGAACAGGCCCACCCGGCTGATCCCCAACGCCGCGGCGCGCTCCCCCACTTCGCGCAGGCACCCCCGCCCGAACGTCACGCGGGACGCATCGACGGTGAACGCGGTGTCCCAGCAGTCGCCGATGAGGTCGTGATCGCAGCCCATCCGTCGATTCTGCCTTTCGTGGCGTGAGGGGGGTCCATTCGGCACTCTGGAGGCATGGATACCGTCGAGTACGCGCCCCGACGTCTGGCCGATGTGTTCGGCGACCCTGCCGGGCCGGCCATCCTGGTATGGCACGGCACCCAGACCGATGCCCGCGCCACGGTCGCCCCGCTGTGCGAGCTGCTGGCCCAACGCGGCTTCGGTGTAGTAGCGGCGGACTGGGACTCCCACGCCGCGGACAACGGCCGCGCCGACCTGCTGGCCTCGGCGCACTTCGCCCTGAATTGGTCGGTCGGGTCGGCGGGGCTTGCAGTGGTCGGCTGGTCACTCGGTGCGGTGGCCGCCGCGGGTCTGACGCTGCGAGCAGCGCACTACGGCGTGGTGGTGACCCATACTGTCGGCCTGGCCGGCGCTTTCATGGCCTCCGACCCGATATCGGGTGAGCCGTTGCCCGCGCTGGTGGACACCGCGACCGGCGGTGCTGAGTTCACGCTGGTCCACGGGGTCGACGACGATGTGGTGCCGGCCGAGGCCAGCTATTCGTTCGCAGCCGACCTGCGGCGGGCCGGGTGGCCGGTACGGGTTGTGGAGTTGCCGACCGACCATGGCGCGATCGCCGGGGCTCGTTACGACCCCGCCGTCGACCGGTACTTTCCCGCTGACGACGACCACACCCGCACCGTCGCCACCGATGTGGCCGACCACATTGCGGCTGCCCTCGCCGCACGCCACGGATAGGTCCGGCGCAGTGGAGCACCCGGGGAACAAGATCGGCGCCTACACGCTGCTCGAGTTCGACCGACCTCGGCGAGCGACGAACCGATCCCGATACGCCGACAGCCGGCACGCCACCTCCGCGGGATCCAGCCCGACATCGGCCTCGTGGTAGGCGACACCACCGTGTCGGCCCCGCGGGTGCTCCCTGCGGAACCGCGCCATCGCCTCGTGCGCACGCGGCCCGAACGGTTGGCCGGCCAGGGCGTAGATCTGCGCGATGGTGCCCTCCTCGTCGGCCATGAAGTCCTCGAACCGGACGTCGAGCGACTGCTCGGCGGGTAGCACATCACGGTCCCGCAGGCAGCCGGCGAACAGATCTTCGACGCGGCTCAGCCAATAACGGCCCAGCGCGACAGGATCCGGGTGCCGCGACGCCATCCGGGAGGCGTAGGCGATCATGGTGACCATCGACCGGGTTACCTCGACCGGGTCTCGATGGGTCACGACGAAGGTCGCGTCGGGGAACGTGGCGGCCAGCGTCGGGAACTGCTCAAGGTGCTGCGGGGACTTCAAGACCCACCGGCTGCCGCCGCGCAACCACTGCAGCGCCTGCAGGCTTCGTTTGAGGTACTCGTAGGACGGGCGCTGGTCGTGGGTCCGGTAATGCTGGGCGAAACTCGGCACATGGTAGGTGGTTTCGAACAGCATGCCCGAGATGTCGTTGGCCAGCAGCTGAATCTCTTCGTGCGCATGGTCGACCGTCATCTCGTGCATGCGTTTGAAGTCGGGCATCGTGGTCTCGATCAGCTCCAGGCCCGCTGCGCAGCGATCGCGCCTGGGCTGTTCACCGTCCTCGTCGGGGTCGGGGAACGGTTCGAGGCTCTCCCAGTAGGGCAGGTAACGCAACCCCGGGTCGGCAGCGATCAGGTTGTGCAGGTGCGTGGTGCCGGTGCGGGGCAGGCCACAGATGATGATCGGTCGTTCGATCGGGATGTCGAGGATCTCGGGATGGGCCGCCAGCAGCGCCTCCAACCGCAACCGGTTGACCAGATTGCCCGCAAGTTGTTCGAACGCCACCGCGACGCCGGCGTCGGAGAGGCCGGCCTCGTCCCGCAAGGCCGCGCACAGCACGTCCAGACGTTCCCGAAAACCGTTGTCTCCCCAGTCGTCACATCCGGTGCGTGCAGCAGCTGTAGAGACCAGACAATCCGGTGTGAGCTCCAGCGTCTGCCCGTAGGCAGCCAGCGCCTCCCGCATCGGTTGCGCCGCCGCGGGATAGACCGGGTGGCTCAGGTCGGTAAACCGAACCGGCGCCGGGCTGGTCATTGCGACAGCTCTGAGAGCGAGACCACCCGGCACTGCGGACGGGCCGGGGTCTGTTCCGGTAGGAACCAGCGCAACCAGATCAGTCCTTGAGACCGTCCGGCCGTCGACACCCAGTTCGGGTGGCCCGGATCGCGGTCACTGATCACGATCTGCCACGACCCGTCGGGCCGGTAGCTGACCTGTGCGCCGTTGATGGTCACCCGCTCGTAGGTGTAGTCGTAAGTGTGCAGGAACGGGTTCCACAGGCACAGGTTCCAGAACACGCACTGCGGTGATGTGCCCTCGATGATCAGGGCCTGATCCGGTTGCAGTTCATAGGATCCCATCGCGTACGCGGCGTCGGCGGCCGACCATCCGTAGGCGTGTTCTGGCACCGGGAACGGTTCGTGGATCTCGTTGGGCGGCTGCACCCGGGTCGGCAGGAACGACAGTTGTTCGCCGATCCAGGTGCGGGCGGCGCGCATTCGACGGATCAGGTCGGCGGCGTCGTCGCGACGCCGCGCCGGCGGGTCGAGCGCTTCGATCTTCCACTGCGGGCGACGGCCCGATCTCGGGTCCACCATGTAGTCGCGGGTCAGCGCGACCACGGCGTCCGGGTCGAGCTTCAGCCAGGTGCCGGTTTGCCGCGTCGGGCTCAGCAAGAATTCGAAGTTGCCGTCGGAGTCGAATTGCAGGGAGCGGTCGTTGAGCGTACCCACGATGCGGTTGCTGTAGCGGCCGTCATCGGGACCACCGTAGACGGTCATCGACAGGTAGACCGCGTCGCCGCGGTTGCCGGTCACCCGGTAGGTCCGCGCCGGATCCACCGGCGCCAATTGATAGAACGCGTCGGAGTTGTCGCCGCCCCACTTCAGGTAGGGGCCGATGATGTCGACAAGATGCGGATTGTCCTTGTCGCCCCACACATACGCATCGACGGCGACGCGCAGCAGGCTGAACGTCAGCCGGTACCCGTCGAGGACGTCTGCTTCGGGCAGCGGCGGGTCGGCTTCGAGCAGCTTGCGTTCGATCGCACGCAACTCGTCGAGCAATTCGCCGAAGGCGCGCGAAAGCTCTGCTCTCGGTGTGTCGTTCACGCGCCCTCCTCGACACTGGCTGAATCGACGGCCGGCTCGGGCGGGTCCGGAAGCGACGTCGCTCGCACAGCGTTTTACGCTACGGAAGGTAACGTAATGCCGTCAAGGGTTCACCCCTGCTGCGCGGCAACTCGGGCTCGTTCCCGCATCGATGCCACCACGCCACCGTCGTTGAGGATGTCGGTTCCGGTCAGGTAGCCGGCCCGCTCGCTGACACAGAATGCCAGCAGGTCGGCCATTTCCTGCGCGGTCCCCCACCGTGGGACAGCGGCGTCGGCGACCATCGCGCCCGCACCCGCCTGCTCCTCCAGTCGTCCCATCTCGGTGTCGGTCGAGCCCGGCGATACCGACACGATGCGCTGCGAACGCGTGTTGAAGCGTTCGGCCGCAGCGCTGCTGTACCACTTCACGAACGCCTTGCTCACCGCATAGGCGATGCCGGAACGCAGATCCTCGGGCACGATCTCGCACGCCGTGCGCAGAGCGGCCAGAAACGCCGCCTCATCGTGTAGAGCCAGGGCGAATTGCGCTGTGGGGACGAAGTCTTCGGGAATCAGGTAGGCACCCATCGAGGCCACGTTGACGATGGCGGCCCCTTCGCCCGCGACCGCGTGGAATGCCTCGTTGACGTAGAGCGTGCCCAGCGTGTTGGTTCGCAGGACGTACTCCGCATCGCCCATGCTGGGACTGACACCCGCGGTGTGCACGACCGCACGCAGCACACCCCGTCCCGTCGCGCGCTCGAACAGCTCGTCCACCGCGGCCCGGTCGGTGACATCGCAGTGCAGCCCGGTCGCGGTAACTCCGCGGCCGGCGAGCTCGGTGACGGCGGCGTCGAGCCGATCCTGCCGGACGTCGGCTAGCACCACGCTGTCATCACGCCCGACCACCTGGGCCGTTGCGAGACCCATCCCGCCGGCGCCTCCGGTGATCACGGTAACGTTCTGCATTCTCGGAAGATATACCGAACCTGTTACCGGATGCGGCGCGGGTCTCGGCCGGCAGCCCGGTTTCCGTGCCAGCTCAGCCCTCGACCAGCTCCTTGAGCCGGTCCACCGTCTGCTTCATGATGTGCGCTACCTGCCGCGCGGCCACGCGGTCGGCGATCAGTCCCAGCAGGCCGCCGGGGGCCTCATAGGCCAGCCGGAACGTCACCTTGGTCCGACCGTCGCCGGCGTCGCGCAACCGGAAGCGGCCGCGCAGCGACACACCGGTCAGCCCCACCCACGCCAGATCCCGGGCTGGGTCGAACTCGACGACCTCGATGACGCCGCCGATCGGCACCGACCCGACCTTCCAGTGCACGGTGTAGCGCGAACCGACGCCGAGGACCCCTTCGGTGACGATCTCCCAGCGCTCCAGGCTGGCCATGAACTCCGGGTAACACCCCGGGTCGCTGACGTGCTTCCAGACGGCGTCCCGGTCGGCGTCGATGACCACGCTGCGTTGGAGCCTCATCCGAGCACCGGGAATCGACGTTCGGCGGCAAGGCGGTCGACCGCAGCCTGCAATGCCCCCTCGACCCGGTCGTGCACGGCCTGGTCGTCACCGGCTTGGACGTCGTCGGCCGCTATCGGCTCCTGCACCTCGACAACGATCTTCGACGGCAGCGGGATATGGCCGGTCAGGTCGCTGATCACCAGTCCCCACGGTGGCGCGATCGCGATCGGCACGCTCTTGAGCCTCAGCAGTTTGTCGACGCCGAGCAGCTTGGCCAGCCATTGCCCGCGGCTGATGAAAAAGACACTTTCCTGACCACCGACGCTGGCGATCGGGACGATCGGCACACCGGCTTCGCGGGCCAACTTCACGTATCCCATCCGGCCGCCGAAATCCACCGTGTTGCGTTCCCAGAACGGACGGAACACCTCGTAGTCACCGCCGGGGTAGACCAACAGCGCGGCGCCGGACTCCAAGGCGAGCCGGGCGTTGTCGGGATTGGCCGCGACGGTGCCGAACTTGCGCAGCGACGCCAGCGGCGGCGCCGAGACGACAAGGTTGTGGGCGAGTTGATAGAAGGGCCGCTCAACGCCGAAGTACGAGCAGAACGCCAACGTAAACACAAAAGTGTCCGGCGGGACATTTCCCCCGGAGTGGTTGCCGACCAGCAGAACAGGCCCTTCGGCCGGTATCCGCTCGAGTCCGCGCACGTCGGCGCGGAAGTACAGCGAGGCCAGCAACCACAGGCCGGGGAGTTGCTCGCGGATGTAGTCGGCGTCGCGTTGGTCCAGGTCGGCCTTGGGCACCCGCGAGGAAACCTGGTGCTTGACCCATTCGAGCGCATCGTCGAAGCCCGCCATGCAGGGGATATTGACAATGCTGCGTTTCGGCAAACCTGGGTTGACGCACGGCGAGCTCAGCCGGTCGGGGTGGGCTCGCACCCCGGGTTGCTTTGCTCACTTCGCACATGTCGGCGGGGTTGGCAGTCTGGGCCTCTGAGAGACGATGCGCGTGTACCGTGGGCAAACACAATCGAACGCTTTTTATGGTCGCTCGCAACGTTTCTTGGGGGATGCGGCGAATGAACAGAATAGTCAGGTGGTGGAGCGCGCCGGATCAGTTCGACTGGCTCGGCGGCTACTTGCAGGCCCGGGGGTTGGGCCGGCCGCTGCGACGCATGTTGGCGCTCGTCGCGGCGTCGTTGACGCTGGTCCCGATCAACGCAGTGTGGGGCCCCGCCGCCGTGGACAGCGCATTCACCTTGCTGCTGGCCCTGGCCTCGGGGGTCGCGGGGCTCACTTTGGCGTTGTTGTGGATGACTCGCTGGCCGACCCGGTCGGAATCGATCGTCTTCGCCGCCATCGGCAGCATCACCATTGCCGCGGGGTGTCTGTGGCAGACCGATCCGCTGATCGGTCTGCTGTTCTGCACCGCACTCGCAGTGTCCGGCGGCTACATCGCGTTGTTCCACAGTGCCCGATACATGCTGTTGAACTTCGCCCTGGCGATGGGAGTCGGTGCGTGGCAGGCCTACCGGGTGGCTGAGTCGGGTGAGTTGATGTTCGCGGCGACCGGCTTCTTCCTGGTGCTCGAACTCAATATCGGAGTGCCGTTTGCGATTCAGGTGGTGGTCCGTACCCTGGGCGCCGATCTGTTGCGCTCCGAGCGAGATCCGCTGACCGGGCTGCTGAACCGGCGGGCCTTCACCGACGCCGTGGTCGGCCGGATGATGACCCGGGGCGACCATGCTCAGTGCGCGCTGGCACTGCTCGATCTCGACCGATTCAAATCCATCAACGATGCATTCGGCCACGCAGCCGGAGACGAGGCACTGATCGAGGTGGCCGCGGCACTGACGGAAGCCTGCCCGGAGACTGCCCTGGTATGCCGGATGGGTGGCGAGGAGTTCCTGGTCGCCGAGGTTTTCACCACCTCGGTGCCGGCAGACTGGGCTCAATGCCTGTGTGCAGCGGTGGAATCGGTGTCCTACCGGGTGACAGCCAGTGTGGGGACGGCCACGGCGTCGTTGCGCAATGTCGATGCCGACCAGGCTGCGGCCACGTTTCACCAACTCGTCCGTCAGGCCGACATGGCGATGTATTCGGCCAAGCGCCGCGGTGGCAACCGGGTGCAACACGCGGGAGCGCCGTAGAGACCGCCCACTGTGCCTTCCGGGAGGAGAATCGGCCGGATTCTCGCCACTGACGCACGGTCGGCCTGGACATCGGGACATGGGCCTGATCGTCAAACCCGACGTTTTCCGATCGTTACCGAGGTTTGTCCCTTTCGCCACATGGGTAACTTCTGTCACAGGGCTCGCGATCCTCCGCCGAGCTTCACACCGAGAAAAGAGTCGAATGGATCACCACGATGAATACAGTCCTCTACTTCAGCACCAACGGCGCCGTATATGAGACGCGGGCCTACAGCACCGCCGATATCGACGCCCTCGTCTCCGATCACGCGCTGCAGTCCCTGAGCAGCGCCGACCACCAGTTCGACTTCTGGTTCAGCCCGACCACTCGACGGTGCCAGCGTCGGGTCAACCGTCGCGCAACCGAATTACTCCTGGCAACAACATCTTTCACTGCCAAGAATGTGCCTCTGCTCTACGGCTGTGTCGTCATCGCCAGCCATGACGAGGACGGCGACCTCGACGGCCTCAGCTGGCAGCAACTCGACCTGCTCGTCGCGCGCAGCCGTTCGCTGACCACACGCGACGGGCGGGTGCTCAATCGGCGGATCAACCGCGAGGACGCCCGCGCCCAGCGCGCCGTGGCCGCGGTGGCCGCCACCGCGGTGAGCTGCGCGCGTACGCGCACACCGGTGCGACACTGACGCACACGCCAGAACCGCCGATCCGGTGACGTCAGGCCGGGTCCGCATTACCGTCGGCTGCGTGGCGGTGTCGGGCTTTGGCGTCGCGCGCGTCTGCGTCGCGGTAGTTCTGCTCCTCAGCCTCAGCGCGGTATCTTCGTGCGGACATCCGACGCCGCCGCCATCTCGCGCCCCGACGTCCACCCCGACGGCGACCGCACCGCAGGTGTCCCCGAGCGTAGATTTCGCCACGGTCTCCGCGCTGATCCGCGAGGCGATCGCCGAGAACCGACTGCCCGGGGCGGTGGTGCAGATAGGGCATGCCGGCAGGGTGGTCTTCCGGCAGGCGTTCGGCGTCCGCAAACTCCCCGGCGAGCCGGGGCTGGACGGCTCGCCCACACCCGCCGAGCCGATGACCGACGACACCATCTTCGACCTGGCGTCGCTGAGCAAGGGCATCGGGACTGCACCGGCCGTTCTCCAGCTCTACCAGCAGGGGCTGCTGCGCATCGATGATCCTGTGCAGACCCTCCTGCCCGATTTCAACCCGACCGGTGACCCACGACGCGCCCGGGTAACCGTGCGGATGTTGCTGACCCACACCTCGGGGTTGGCAGGAGATCTGAGCCTGGACGGTCCGTGGGGGCTTCAGCGAGCCGCCCGAGCCGAAGGCATCCGCCGTGCGCTGGCTGCGTGGGTGGTCTACGACCCGGGCGAGGTCTTCCACTACTCCGACATCAACTTCATTCTTCTCGGCACGATCGTCGAGAGGATCACCGGCGAACCGCTGGATCGATACCTGCACGAACATGTCTTCACGCCGCTGGGCATGACCGATACCCGCTACCTGCCGGCTTCGAAAGCCTGTGGACCGCATCGTGTTCGGGGTACTGCTGTCACGCTCGCAGGCTATCCGCCCTGGGTCGGGGGGTGTCCGGCAGGGACGTGGAGCACCGGACTGCTGCCCCGCATCGCTCCCACCGCCCGAGACGGCGACACCCCCGGCCGCAACCCCGATTACGGGTATCTGCTTCGCGGTACGGTGCACGACCCGACGGCACGTCGGATGGGGGGCGTGACCGGCAGTGCCGGCATCTTCTCGACGGTCGGTGATATCGGCCGGTTCGCCCATGCGCTGCTCGATCGTCTGGCCGATCGGCCGAGCACATTCCCGCTCAGCCGTGCCGCTGCGGTGCTGATGACGACCCCGCAGCAGCCCGGACACCACCCCGGTCAACTCGACGCGGCCAACGGTGCGACATCGGGGGACTACCCGGCGGTGCCAGGACAGACTCTGCGCGGCTTCGGCTGGGACATCGATTCGATACATTCCCGACCGCGCGGCGAGGCCTTTCCCGTAGGGAGTTTCGGGCATGTCGGCTTCACCGGCGTGACGCTGTGGATCGATCCCGGATCGGACACCTATGTGGCCGTGCTCGCCAACGTGATCCACCAACCGGGCGGGCCACCGATCGTGAGCCTCAGCGGCGACATCGCCACAGCTGTCGCACAGTCGCTGGGTCTGTACCAAAACTGATCCGAACCCGACGGTGCGGCCCACCTCGCCGCATCCGTTACGTACCGTCGAACCGTGGACTTCGACGAATACCGCAGCTACGACGCAACCGGACTGGCCGAGCTCGTCGCCGATGACCAGGTGAGCGCAGCCGAACTGCTCGAACTGGCTCGGCAGCGGGCGGCCGCGGTGAACCCCCGCCTGAACGCCATCGTCGCTGACGTCCCTGCCGAATCCGCGCCGCAGCGCGACGGGCCGTTCGCCGGGGTGCCGTTTCTGATCAAGGATCTGGCGCAGGATTACGCGGGTCTACCCACCTCGGCGGGCTGTCGCGCGCTGGCCCGCACACCGGCCGCCGAGCACGCCACCGTCGTGTCGCGCTGGCTCGACGCCGGCCTGGTGATCTTCGGTAAGACCAACACTCCGGAGTTCGGCGCCAAAGGCATCACCGAACCCGAGCTGTGGGGCCCGACACGCAACCCGTGGGACCTGACACGTTCTCCCGGCGGGTCATCGGGCGGTTCGGCCGCGGCGGTGGCCGCCGGTATCGTGCCGTGCGCGGGCGCCAACGACGGCGGCGGATCGATCCGTATCCCGGCGGCGTGCTGCGGGCTCGTCGGCCTCAAACCCGGCCGCGGACTCACACCGTCGGGACCGGCGGTCGGGGAGTCGATGCACGGGGCTGCCGTGCAAGGAGTGGTCTCACGCACGGTTCGCGACACCGCGGCGATGCTCGACGTCATCGGTGGCGGTGAGCCGTGGGCACCCTATGCTCCGGCAGCGCCTGCCGCGTCGTTCGCCGGGAGCCTGGGCGTCGGTCCCGGCCGGTTACGCATCGGGGTCCGGGTTCCATCGGCGATCAATCCGCGACCGCACGCTGAGGCCCGTGCCGCGGTGGACACTACCGTAGCGGCGCTGACCGAGATGGGGCATCACGTCGAAGAGCTGGCCTCGGCGCCGTTCGACGACGCAGTGCTGGCTCGCGATTTCCTGTGCACCTGGTTCGTCTATACCGCTTGGGAAGTCGACGTGGCCAAGAGGCTGACCGGCGCCGGTGACGACGCGTTCGAGCGCGACACCCTGGTGCTGGCCGCGCTGGGGCGGGCCACCAGCAGCGTCGACTATCTCGACGCAGTGCAGCGGCGTCACGACCACACCCGCAGGCTGACCACGTACTTCGAGTCCTACGACCTTTTGATGACGCCGACGTTGGCCACTCCTGCGCCCAGGATCGGCGAGTTCGATCTCCCGGTGTTGCTGCAGCGCGCCTCCGATGTGTTGCTCAAGACCCGCACCGCCCAGTTGTTGCGTTTCACCAAGATCGTCGACGACATCGTCGACAAGAACCTCAACTGGGTTCCCTATACGCAGCTGGCCAATCTCACTGGAAGGCCGGCCATCTCGCTTCCGTTGCACTGGACTGCCGACGGCCTGCCGCTGGGCGTGCAGTTCGTCGCGCCGTTGGCCGGTGAGTCGCTGTTGCTGCGGCTGGCCGCTCAACTGGAACAGGCCCTGCCGTGGGCCGACCGCACCGCTCCGATCTGATGGGCCCCCGGCAGTGGTTAGCTGTCTCACCATCGACAGCGGGCTCGTGACTCCCGGCGACACATATCGGTAACCTGGCCGCACGGCCCTCTTCCCGGGGGTCTGCGGACGAGGGAGCAGTACCCGCCCAAGCCAAGACTGCCTTTTTCGGGAGGTGGTGCTGTCGTGGCCTGGTTGATCCTCATCGGGTCCGGTCTGCTCGAAGCGGTGTGGGCGGTCGCGCTCGGAGCGTCGGACAATTTTCGCCGCCTGCGCCCGACCGTCGTTTTCGCCGTGGCGATGCCCGCAAGTCTGGTGGGCCTGGCCATCGCGATGGGACCGCTGCCCACCGGGACGGCGTATGCCGTCTGGGTTGGTGTCGGCGCTTCGGTGACTGTGCTGTGGGCCATGTTCACCCGCCGGGAGTCGGCCTCAACTGCGCGCGTCGCGTTGCTGGTGCTGCTGGTGACATGCGTCGTCGGGCTCAAGGTGGTGAGCTAGCGATGCCGGCAATGCCGTGGGTGGTCTTGATCGTCAGCGCAGTGCTCGAAGCGGTCTGGGCTACCGCGCTGGGCCAGACCGAGCAGTTCACCCGGTTCGCGCCCACCGTCGTCTTCCTGATCGCGATCGTGTTCAGCATGGCGGGCCTCGGGTGGGCCGCCCGGTGGATCCCGATCGGCACCGCCTACGCGGTGTGGACCGGGCTGGGGGCGGCGCTGACCGTTGGTTACGCGATGTGGACCGGCGCAGAGGCGGTGTCGGCGGTCAAGGTGCTGTTCCTGGCCGGGATCATTGCGGCGGTGGCCGGTCTGCGCTGGCTGCCTCCGCAGTCCCCGGCCCGACGCGTGGTTACCGGCCGCGCCGGCGGGGTATCGGGTTCGGCATGACAACATCGAATGAAGATGTCACGCCGGAGCCCGCCAAGGATGACGAGGTGCTCGCGCCGGCCACCCCGGGCGCGGAAGGTCTGCCGCTGCCCGACGGCGCGGTGGACAAACCGTCCCAGACCTGACCCTTCGGTTCACAGCCGGCCTTTGAGGATCTGGCGCCAGTACAGCCGGGGCAGGATGTAGCGGTCGAAAACCCAGGCGCTGCGGCGGGGTTTGGTGGAATCGACGAAGGACGGCAGCGACGACGCGATCGCACCGGAGCGGTAGAACTCGCCGGCGATCAGGTGGCGAGCGTCGGTGGTGATCGGTGCGACGGAGTAGCCGTCATAGTGCGCCAACGCTTGTCCCCGGCGCGCGGCCAGCAGGTTGTGGACCAGCGTGGCGATCTGGCGCCGCAGCGCACCCCCGGATGGGTCGGTGTCGACCGCCGCGCCGTCACCCGCGGCCCAGACATCGGGCCGGGACCGGTGCCGCAGGGTGCCGGCGTCGATGTCGACCAATCCGTGGGGGTTCTGCCCGGCCAGTCCCGATTCGTGCACCCAGCTCGGTCCCCGGAAGGGCGGCACGATGTGCAGCAGATCGAAGTCCAGCGTCTCGGCCGCACCGGAACTCGCGATCGTCAGCTCGCCGGCGTCGACGTCGACGGTCTCGACGCGCGAGTCGTACCGCACGCGTACACCCAACTGCTGCAACGCTTCCGAGACCCGACTGTCGATCTCCGTAATGCCCAGCAGGCTGGGTCGGTCGACCACCAGGGTGAGGTCGAGTGCGGTTTGCCGGCCGGTGCGCCGCCAGTGATCGGCGGCCAGAAAGAGCGGTTTGACGGTGGTGCCGGTGCAGCTGACCGGCGGGCGAGGAACGGTGAAAACCGCACGGCCGCCGGGAGGTAACGCTCGAACGAGCCGCCACGTCTTCTCGGCGTGGTCGAGGTAGTTGCTCGTGACGGTCGGGGCCTGGATCGCGGTGTCGATGCCGGGCAGTTCGGCGGTGTCGGGCACCAGCCCGGTGCCGACGATGAGATCGGTGTAGCGGTAGGTCCGCCCGGAGTCGCAGTGCACGGTGGCCCGGTCGGCGTCCACGGCCAGCGCGTGATCCCGGATCCACGTGCATTCGCGCGGCGTCACCGATCGCTGGGTGCGTTCGGCAGCGCTCAGGTCGGCCTGCCCGCCGCCGACGTAGGACAGTAGCGGCCGGTAGGTGTGCACGGTCTGCGGTTCGATGACCGCGACGTCGCGCAGCCCCGCTCGGATCAGGCGGGCCGCAGCGCTGATGCCGGCGTTGCCGCCGCCCAGGATAACGACGTCGAAGTGGCGGTCGCCATGAGACATTCCACGGCGTTACCCCCGCGGCGCGGTGGGTAACCGAGGTCGAATCTGAGCAACACATGACGGGACGGGCATGACGCACAACGATGTTTCGGCCGGACAGGTCGCGGTGCTGCGCCGATATCCGGTGAAGTCGATGTTGGGCGAGTGGTGCCGGTCGCTCGACATCGGGCCGATGGGAGTGGTCGGTGACCGGCGCTACGCGGTGATCGACGGTGAGTCCGGTCGGGTGGCCACCGCCAAGAATCCGCGGCTGTGGCGCCGGCTGCTCGAATGCACGGCCACCACGTCATCGGGCGGTGTCGTGGTCACCTTGCCCGGCGGTGACGACGTGCCCGTCGCCGATGCGGCCGGGCCGCTGTCGCGGCTCCTGGGCCGCGACGTCCACATCGCCGACGAGAGGTCCGCGGGCGCCGTCCTCGAGCGCCCCGACCCCGACGACGTCCTGACCCGGGGTTTGGACGCTGAGACCGAGATCGTGCTGCTCGAACTCGCCCAGGGCGCACCCGGGGGTGCCTTCGTCGATCATTCGCCGGTACATCTGGTCGCGACCTCGACCCTGGACGCACTCGGTTTCGACCTCGCCGAGTCGGTGCGCTACCGGCCCAACATCGTGGTCCAGACTCCTGACGGCACACCACCGTTCGTCGAGAATGACTGGGTCGGTGCCAGGATCCGCCTGGGTGAGGTGGTGTTGCGCGCGACGATGCCCACTCCGCGTTGCTCGGTGCCGACGCTCGAGCACGGCACCCTCGGCCGCTGCCCGCACTCCGTGCGGTACCCGCAGGAGCACAACCACGTGCAGGCAGCCGGCTTCGGCGTCCTGCCGTGCGCCGGCCTCTATGCCGAAGTCGTCACCGGCGGCACCGTGACAGCGGGCGATTCAGTGCAGATCTGAGGGCTACCAGCCGGCGTTGCGCGCCAGGTCGATGGCGTTCTGGCTCATGAACGTACCGGCACTCGGAAAGCCGCGGCAGGCGCCGTCGGATTCGCCGGGCCGCTTGACCCACAGGAACGCATCGATGCGCGGGTTTCCGGTGTCGGTGGTGGGTCGGGCACCCAGGGCCCGACCGCTCGGGTTGCACCAGTAGAGGTCGTCGCCCTCGACCGGTCCCGCGCCGTTGCGCGACGTGTCGATCACGAAGGGCTTGCCGCCGGTCATGTTCGAGATGGCGTCGCCGTAGCCGACGGACTCCGCGGTGGTGAAGAAGTTCGCGGTGTTCAGGCTGAATCCGCGGGCCTTGGCGACCCCGACCTGGTTGAGCCGGTCGGCCATCACGTCGGCTGCCACCCAGCGGGGGTGCCCGGCGTCGACGTAGACGGCGGTGCCGGGGTTGCGGGTGAGGGTGTCGACGGCGTAACCGATCGAATCGAGTCGTTGTTGCTGCTGGCCTGGTGACAGGCAGTCGATCATCGCGAGCGCGTCGGGTTCGAGGATCACCGCGGCACGGCCGGGCCCGATCGCGGCGGCGACGCCATCGATCCACGCCCGGTAGGCGCCGGCAGATCCGAAGCCGCCGGCGGCGTAGCTGCCGCAGTCCCGGTTCGGGATTCCGTACAGCGCCAGCACCGGAATGGTCCCGGCGGCCTGAGCGGTCTGGATGTACTTCGCATCGACGGCCGGGGTGGAGAGGTGGTCCATCCAGTACGCCGTGGGCGTGTTGACCACCGCTTCCAGGAGCGGGTCCGGGTTGTTCGCCAACGCCCGCATGCCCTTGGACTGCGGGTTGACGTAGAACGGCTGGCCCACCAGAGGGTTCGCATCGCTGGTCAGGCGGACCTGTGGAGCCGACATGGGCGTGGGCGCCACGAGCGTCCCGGCCGCGGCCACAGCCGCAACTGACAGCACGGTCATGACCCACCGGGCGACTGCGCGCAAAGCAGAGGTCCTCACCCCTGGAGAACTTAGTGGTGCTTGGGACCGGGTGCCCACTCCGGGGGGTGAAACCCACGCCAACCGTTTGACGGACACAGCACGATGGAGTCATGAGACCGGTCGAGGTCATCTCCAGTCGCTCCGTACCGCTCGGCGGACCACGGGCGATGACAGTGCGACGCACGCTGCCGCAGCGGGCCCGCTCCCTGATCGGGGCGTGGTGCTTCCTCGACCACTACGGCCCCGATGACGTGGCGCGCACCGGCGGCATGGACGTTCCGCCACACCCCCATACCGGGTTGCAGACGGTCAGCTGGCTCTTCGAGGGCGAGATCGAGCACCGCGACAGCACCGGGGTGCATGCGCTGGTGCGGCCCGGTGAGCTCAACCTGATGACCGGTGGGCACGGTGTCGCCCACTCCGAGGTCTCGACGGCAGCCACCACCACTCTGCACGGCGTGCAGTTGTGGGTCGTCCTGCCCGAACACGCCCGGCACGGTCCGCGGCGATTCGAACACGCAGCGCCCGCACCGTTCTCGCTGGACAGCGCCTCCGCGCGGGTGCTGCTGGGCACCTTGGCCGGGCACAGCTCCACGGTCACAGCACACAGCCCGCTGCTCGGCGCCGAACTCGTGTTGGAGCCGCGCTCGGAGCTGACCCTCGACGTCGACACCGACTTCGAACACGGCGTCCTCGTCGACACCGGCACGGTCCTGGTCGAGCAGACCATGCTGGCCCCCGCAGATCTGGGTTATCTGGCGCCGGGACCAGACCGGGTGACGCTGGCCAACTCCGGCGACGACCCGGCCCGGGTGATGCTGCTCGGCGGCACGCCGTTCACCGAGCCCGTCGTGATGTGGTGGAACTTCATCGGCCGCAGCCACGACGAGATCGCCGAGTTCCGGGCCGAGTGGGAAGCCGAGTCGGACCGGTTCGGCACCGTCGAGGGCTATCGCGGGCGTACTCAGCGGCTGCCCGCGCCACCGATGCCGTCGGTGCGTCTCAAGCCGCGGATGTCCCCGCCAGGTGACGGCGACCCCAGCGCGTGGGGGTAGCAGCATGAGCCTGACGGTCACGCCCGTCGCCCAGATTCAAGATCGTCCAATCGGGCTACCCGGTCTTCGACCGACGAGTGTCTCGGGCCGAAGGAGCACAGGGTGAACCAGACCGACGCTGAGCAACGCAGCGCCTTGACTGTGCTCCTACCGGTCGCGGTCGCGCTGGCCACGACCGCCACGCTGGTGGTGAACTATCTGGCCAACACCCTGCCGATCAACGGACAGACCACCGGCGAGGTGACCCGTCGCGTCGACGTGTACTTCGTCCCGGCCGGTTACGTGTTCTCCATCTGGAGCGTCATCTATGCCGGGCTGATCGCCTTCAGCGTCTACGTGTTCCTGGCGCTGGCCAAAGGCCGCGCCGACAGCGGAGCGGCCCGCGCCATCGCCCCGTGGTATCTGCTGACCGCGGCGGCCAACTGCGGATGGCTGTTCGCCTGGCATCACAACGCCTTCCCGCTGAGCATGCTCGTGATGCTGGTGTTACTGAGCACGCTGATCGTCATCTACCGCCTGCAAGCGGCGCGACCGGCCACGTCCACCCTCGAGCTGTGGACGGTGCATATCCCGTTCCGCGGCTATCTGGGGTGGATCTCGGTCGCCACCATCGCCAACGCCACCATCACGCTCGACGACGCCGGGTGGGCCGGTTTCGGGTTGTCCGAGCCGGCCTGGGGAGCGATCATGGTGGTGGCCGCCGCCGGGCTGGGCGTGCTGATGGCGTTGCGGCACAGCGATATCACGTTCATCCTGGTTCTCGTCTGGGCGCTGGTGGGTATTGCCGTTCGGCTGAGCGAGACGACGCCCGTCCTGGTTGCCGCGTTGGCCGGCGCTGCGGTATTGGTGGCGGCCGTGGTCGTGGTGGCATTGCGGCGCAACCGTTCCGAGCCCGCGGCGGCGCGCCGACGGCAGAGCTGAGTCTGCCGCGGCGCGCAGCGCGTCATGCGGTGATCAGGTCGTCGATCTGGTTGATCGCCGAGCTGGCCCCCTCGACCACACCCATGTCCAGGACCTGCTGCAGCGCTTCGACGGACGAGTAGGTGCTGACGTAGGTGGCGCGGGTACCGCCGTTGTGTTCGGTGAAGGTGAACACACTGCGACCGGTCGGCATGTTCGGGTCCGGTCGGAGGTCCGCGTCGGCGAACCCGTCGACGAACGAGAAGCTTGTCGGCTCGTCCACCGCGGTGATCTCCCAGTAGCCGCCGTGTTTGTCGCCCTGCGGTCCGGTCATGTAGTAGGTCACCCGCCCACCGGGGCGGAAATCATGATCCACCACGGTCGCAGGATATGTCGGTGGCCCCCAGATCTTTTCGAGTTGGCGCGGGTCGGCGTAAATCTGCCAGATGCGCTGCACCGGCGCGGCGAACTCCGCGGTGATGGTCAGGCTCAGGGCCTCGAGGTCGTGGGAGACATCCGTCACAGGCATGGGTCAATCCTCCTTGTTTCTTTCTGCTGAGATGAGCTGGTCGATACGGGCCACACGGCCGCGCCAGACCTGCTCGAGCTCTCCGAGCAGGACCGCCACCGACCGCACCGCCGCCACGTCACCGCTGGCCAGCTGCTCGCGGCCACTGCGCCGCTTGGTGAGCAGACCGGCCCTTTCGAGCACGGCGACATGTTTCTGCACCGCGGCGAAGCTCACGTCGTACTTCCCCGCGAGTGCGGAGACCGAGTGTTCACCTGCCAGCACCCGGCGCATGATGTCGCGTCTGGTCCGATCGGCGAGAGCGTGGAACAGGGCATCGGCCCGGTCCTCATCGATCACGGTCACCGGGAAAATATACAACCAATTGGTTGTATATTGTCAAGAGACTTTTCGGTGAACTCGAGGACGGCCCTTCGAGCGGGATCACTGCGCACCTTGAAAAGGTTGTCTCCCATAGCTTTTCCGGCAATTTCCGGGTGGGGGTGCCAAGCGATCCGGCTGCGGCGGGACTCAGTATGGTGAGCGGTGATGAGTGCCGAACGGTCCGATGGACGGGCCCGCCGCCGCCGCGCCGTGAACTTCGCACTGCGCGGCCGGCGCGACCCAGCTTCCGGTGCGGGACAGCGCAGGCGGCTGTCCCGCGGTCCGAGCGAGCAGCACACTCGCAAGGTGCTCGATCTGACCATCCGGCTGGCCGAGGTGATGCTGTCGTCCGGCTCGGGCACCGCCGACGTCGTCGCCACCGCCCAGGACGTGGCCCAGGCGTACCAACTCACCGACTGTGTCGTCGACGTGTTCACCACCACGATTTTCGTCTCGGCGCCGCCGACCGCCGACGCCGCACCGATCACGATCGTGCGGTCGGTACAGGCCAGGTCGACGGATTACACCCGCCTTTCTCATCTCGACGAGCTGGTCGGGCGGATCACGTCGGGCGGGGTGTCGGTCGACGAAGCCCACGAGGCGATGGACGACCTCAGCGAGCGCCCTCACCCGTATCCGCGCTGGGTCGCCACCGCCGGATGGGCCGGTTTTGCGCTCGGCATCGCGATGCTGATGGGCGGTTCGTGGCCGACCTGGATTCTGGCGCCAGTCACCTCGGTGTTGATCGATCGGACTCTTCGATGGCTGAATCGCCGGGGCACGCCGGTGTTCTTTCAGCAGGCCGCCGGGGCGGCGATCGCGACACTGGTCGCCGTGGCTGCGTACCTGTTCGCCGGTGTCGGCCCTACCGCGTTGGTGGCGACCGGGATCGTGATGCTGTTGGCCGGGATGACGCTGGTGGGCTCGGTTCAGGATGCCTTGACCGGCTATATGCTCACCGCGGTGGCCCGGCTCGGGGACGTCGTGTTCATGACCTTGGGCATCGTCGTCGGCATCCTTTTCGGACTTCAGGTTGCGTCGCTGGCCGGCGTCGAGATCCAGCTCCAGGTCGACGCCACCGAATTCTTCGTGCTGCCGACACAGCCGCTGGACGTCGCGCTGGCGGTGGCCGGCGCGGCGCTGGCCGGCGCGTGCCTGACCATCACCAGTTACGGCCGCCCACGCGCGATCGCCACCGCCGCGGCGGCGGCGGGAACCGCTCAAGCGGTGCTGCTGAGTTTGGGCACGGCAGGCTTCGGCCAGGTGGTGGCAACGGGAACCGCGGCAGTCGGCGTCGGGGTGCTGGCCACTCTGGTCTCGATCCGGCGACAATCGCCGGCACTGGTCACCGCGACCGCCGGCATCACCCCGATGCTTCCCGGGATGGCCGTCTTCCGGGCGGTGTTCTATTTCGCCGTCGAGCGCGATTTCGGTGCCGGGATGGCGCAGGCGCTGGGGGCCGCAGCCACCGCCCTGGCCATCGGCGCCGGGGTGGTGATGGGCGAGTTGCTCGGCTCCCCGCTGCGCTACCGCGCGGGACGGATCGGCGACTTCTTGCGGGTCGAGGGTCCGCCCGGGTTGCGACGGGCCATCGGCACCGTGGTGGCGCTGCGACCGAGCGCCGATCAGGACGCGGCGCGGCCGCCCTATCAGCGGTCGTGGAGCGTCGCACTGGAACCGGAGTCCACCGAGTCACCCGCTGCCGAGCCCGACCAACCCGACGACGCACAGGGGGGTGCCGCCGGGGAATCCGACGGCAGGTAACGTCGGCGTGCAGGCACCTCTTCCGAGCACGACGACGATCGAAGATCGAGGGGGACGACGTGCAATCCGCAGACGGCCGCCCACCGGCCGGCCGCGACGAACCAGCACCGGGAGTGCTGAAGAAGGCCATCGCCGCCTCGGCGATCGGCAATGCGACGGAGTGGTTCGACTACGGCATCTACGCCTACGGGGTCACCTACATCTCCGTGGCGATCTTTCCCGGCGATGCCGCCAACGCCACGCTGTTGGCCTTGATGACGTTCGCGGTCTCCTTCCTGGTCCGTCCCCTGGGCGGCTTCGTCTGGGGTCCATTGGGCGACCGGCTGGGTCGCAAGCGCGTGCTGGCGATGACGATCCTGCTGATGGCCGGTGCCACGTTCTGTGTGGCGCTGGTACCGACCTACGACATGATCGGGATGTGGGCGCCGTTCCTGCTGGTGCTGCTCCGGATGGTTCAGGGTTTCTCCACCGGCGGTGAGTACGGCGGCGCGGCGACCTTCATGGCCGAGTACTCGCCGAACCGGCGTAGGGGCCTGCTCGGCAGTTTCCTGGAATTCGGTACTTTGGGCGGGTTTTCGGCGGGCGCGTTGCTCATGTTGGGTTGCTCTCTGGCCCTGGGCGATGAGCAGATGCAGTCGTGGGGCTGGCGGTTGCCGTTCCTGGTCGCCGCGCCGCTCGGAATCGTCGGTCTCTACCTGCGGTCACGGCTGGAGGACACCCCCGTGTTCCGGGAGCTGGAAGCCCAGGGCCAGAAAGAGGAGCACACCTCGACCCAGTTGCGCGACCTGATCGCGGGCTACTGGCGTCCGATCCTGCGGCTCGGCGGCCTGGTCGTAGCGTTGAACGTGGTGAACTACACGCTGCTCACCTACATGCCGACGTATCTGGAGACCCAGATCGGGTTGACCGCGGACCAGTCCCTCATCGTGCCGGTCATCGGCATGGTGTCGATGATGGTCTTTGTTCCGTTCGTCGGGCTGCTCAGCGACCGGGTCGGACGAAAACCGTTGTGGTGGTTCTCGTTGATCGGCCTGTTCATCGCTGGTGTGCCGATGTTCATGCTGATGGGCACGGGCGTAGCCGGGGCGTTGATCGGCTTCGCGGTGCTGGGCTTGCTCTACGTTCCGCAGTTGGCGACGATCTCGGCGACCTTCCCTGCCATGTTCCCCACCCACGTGCGCTACGCGGGCTTCGCGATCGCCTACAACGTCTCGACGTCGATCTTCGGTGGGACGGCACCGGCCATCAACGACTGGCTGACCAACCGCACCGGCGACATGCTCTTCCCGGCCTACTACATGATGGGTGCCTGCGTCATCGGTGCCATAGCGCTGATCAAGGTCCCCGAGACCGCGCGGTGCCCGATCGGCGGCACCGTCATCCCGGGCACCGCCGAAGCGCCCGGGCCGGTTGCGTACGCGAAGACCGGCTAACCCGCTTTTCGCGCCGCGATCTTGGCACGGACCTCGGCCATGTCGAGGGCCTTGACCCGGCCGATCAGGTCTTCCAGCGCTGCCGCAGGCATCGCACCGGGCGCCCGATAGACGAGCACGCCGTCACGGAAGGCCATCACCGTCGGGATCGAGCTGATCTCCAGAGTGGCAGCCAGATCACGCTCGTGCTCGGTGTCGACCTTGGCGTGTACCACGTCGGGATGGGCTTGCGCCGAGCGCTCGAACACCGGCGCGAACGCGCGGCATGGGCCACACCATGCCGCCCAGAAATCGACCAGCACGATCTCGCTGCCGACGATGGTGGACTCGAAGTCGTCGTAGGTGAGGTTCTTGGTGGCCATCACGTTTCCTTTCTCATGGTGTTGTGCGATAGCGGAATTGCTACGCGAGGCCGCGCAGCATCAGGTTCCAGTACATGAACGGCAGTCCGTACTTCTTGAGGTACCAGTAGCCGCGGTGCGGTTTGGTCGGATCCAGCAGCGGCACCGACGGCGTGAGGTTGAGGTCATAGTCGAACTCCGCCAGCAGCATTGCGTGTGCGGACGTCACGATCGGACACGACCCGTAACCGTTGTAGGACGCGGCCAGCGGACGGCCGTTGAGCAACGCGTCGATGTTGTCCACCACCACCGGCGCCTGTTTGCGAATCGCGGCACCGGTTTTCGAGTTGGGTGAGGACCCCACATCGCCCAGACTGAACACGTTGGGATACCGCACGTGCTGCATCGTGTGCTTGTCGATCTCGACATAACCGCCGGCGGCACCGGTCGACAACGGGCTGAACTTGATCCAGTCCGGCGCCGACTGTCTGGGTACGGCGTGCAGCAGGTCGTAGGACAACATGGTGCCGGATCCGCCGTCCCCGAGGTGCGTCACGGCGGCCTTGCGTGCTGTGGAGTCGATGGCCGTCACCTCGGCGTTGGTGTGCACGGTGATGCCGTAGTCCGCGGCGACGGCGTCGAGGCTGTCGGCGATCGCCGGGATCCCGAACAGTCGCGGCGTCGGCACCACCAGGTGCACGTCGATGTCGTCGAGCACGCCCTGGGATCGCCAGTGATCAGCTGCCAGGTAGGCGATCTTCTGCGGCGCGCCGGCGCACTTGATCGGGCCCGAGGGCATCGCGAACACCGCTGTGCCCGAACGGAGATCACGAATGAACTCCCAGGTTCGCGGAGCCAGGTCGAACCGGTAGTTCGAGGAGACCCCGTCCTTACCGAGCGCGTCGGTCAGTCCCTCGGTGCGATCCCAGTCCAGCGCGATGCCGGGACAGACCACGAGCACGTCGTACTCGTAGTTCGTTCCGTCGGCACAGGTGATCCTGTTGTTGTCCGGATCCACCGCCACCGCTGCGCTCTTGACCCAGGTAGCCTTGCGGGGCATCACCGAAGCTTCTGGCCTCGCCGTCGCCGATGCCTTCGCCTGCCCTCCGCCGACCAGCGTCCACAGCGGTTGGTAGTAGTGCGTGTCGGATGGTTCGATCACCGCGACATCGCAGTAGCCCCGCCGCAACAGGCGAGCGGCCACCGAGATGCCGGCGGTGCCACCCCCGACGATGACGATCTGGTGCTTGTCGGTCAACATTGCCCTCTCCTGCGCACTCAGGCGTTCTGTCGGGATTCTTCCCAGGCGCCAAATCCACCCAGGATGTCACTGACGTCGGTGAAACCGTTGCGGCGCAGCAGACTTGCCGCGACCGAGGAGCGGTATCCGCCGGCGCAGTACACCACCGTCGGGCGCGCCGGATCCAACTCGCCCAGACGTGACGGGAGCTGCCCGACCGGGATGGCGACCGCGTTCGGAATGGTTCCGGCCGCAACCTCGCCAGGGTTGCGCACGTCGACGACCTGCAAGTCGGCGAGCTCAGCGGCGCGCTGATCGAATGCCTTGGCCGTCAGCCGCGACGCCATCTGCACGTCGTCACGGTGGTTGAACATCACCTCGAAGGGCTGGTCCAGGTAGCCGATCACCCGGTCGAAGCCGATGCGCGCCAACCGGGTTTTGGCCTCCAGTTCCTGACCGGGTTCGGTGAACAGCACGATATCGACGTCGGTGGGAACCACCGATCCGGCGAACTCGGCGTAACGCCCCTCCAGGCCGATGTTGACCGCACCGCGCAAGTGGCCCAGGGCGAATTCCTCAGGCCCACGGCCGTCGACCAGGATCGCGCCGGCGGCCATCGCATCGCGAACCTGGTCGTAGGTCATCGCGGTCGGCACCTTGGTCTCGTCCAACAGTTCGCGATCCTTGCGGTTGAGGATCGCGTCGTAGACGAAGTAGCTGGGCGCGGGCGGCTGGCCTTCGGTGACCAGCGCCATGAAGGTGGCCTTGTCCGGGGCGCGTAGCGCGTAGTTCGTCTCCTTCTGCTCGCCCATCGTCGACCACAGATCGGTGGACAGATTCTTGCCGCAGGCCGAGCCTGCGCCGTGCGCGGGGTACACCCGGGTGGCATCGGGCAGCGTCATCAGCTTGTTGTGTAGCGAGTCGTAGAGCTTGTCGGCCAGCTCCTCCCGAGTGAACCCGATCGAGGCCAACAGGTCGGGGCGTCCGACGTCACCGATGAACAACGCATCACCGGTCAGCACTCCATAGGGGACCTCGTCGTCGGCATGCTCGTAGACCACGATGCTCAGCGACTCCGGCGTGTGGCCGGGGGTGTGCCGGAACTCCAGCGTCACCTCACCCAGCGAGTAGCGCTCGCCGTCGGCGACCCCCATCGACTCGAACTCGGTCTCGGCGACCGAGGAGTAGACGATTCTGGCTCCGGTGGCTTGCGCCAGCTCCAGGTGCCCGGACAGAAAGTCGGCATGGAAGTGGGTCTCGATGACGAGCTCGATGGTGTAGCCGAACTCGCGGGCGTCGGAAAGATACTCGGCCACGTCGCGTTGCGGATCGACAACGACGGCACGCCCGGTGGTTTCGTCGGCAATCAGATACGACGCGTGCGACAGGCAGTCCAGGTAGTACTGGATGAATTTCATGGCGGTGGTCCTTTCTTCGGGTGCCTGGGTGGGCCTTCTGCAATCCAGACTGCCTATACCCCTATGGGTATGTCAAGTACCCCATGGGGTATAAATTCCTCCCTTGATATTACCCCTGGGGGTATGCTTTCCTTGAGGGGAAGATACCCCCGGCGGTATCTTCGAGGGAAGCCCGCCCACCACCGAAAGGACCCCTGATGACCGCGCCCGTCACCATCGACTCGCACGACCTCCGCCAGATGCTCGGTTCCACCGCCCCTCCCCGGATACTCGACGTGCGCACGCCGGGCGAGTTCGAGACCGCCCACATCGCCGGGGCCTACAACGTGCCGCTGGACCTCTTGCGTGAGCACCGCGACGAGATCGTCAAGCACCTCGATCAGGACGTGGTCCTGGTCTGCCGTTCCGGCCAGCGCGCTGCTCAGGCCGAAGAGACTCTGCGCACTGCCGGCCTGACCAATGTGCACATCCTCGACGGCGGCATCACCGCCTGGGAGGCCAAAGGGTTCGCGGTCAACCGCGGCGCTCAACGCTGGGATCTGGAACGCCAGGTCCGTCTGGTGGCCGGCTCGATCGTGCTGACCAGCATCCTGGGCAGCATCGCCGCACCCAAGCTCAAATGGGTGGCCGGGGCGGTCGGTGGCGGACTGACCTTCGCCGCGCTGTCCAACACCTGTGCGATGGGAATGTTGCTGGCCAAGCTGCCCTACAACCGGGGCGCCTCGTGCGACGCACAGACCGTCGTCTCGCAGCTGGTGGACGCCGATCCTGCCGGCAGCACGGCGGGCTAGCCGATCATGATCGCTCTCGCCGTCGGCCTGGCCGTCTTCGTCGGCATCGCCCTGGGGTTGCTCGGCGGCGGTGGCTCGATCCTGACCGTCCCGCTGTTGGCCTATGTGGCCGGCATGGACGCCAAACAGGCCATCGCCACCTCACTCCTGGTCGTCGGCGTCACCAGCGCGATCGGCGCCATCTCCCACGCGCGGGCCGGCCGGGTGCAGTGGCGTACCGGACTGATCTTCGGCGGTGCCGGAATGGCCGGCGCCTACGGCGGTGGACTGCTCGCCCGTTTCATTCCGGGCACTGTGCTGCTCATCGGATTCGCCGTGATGATGATCGCCACCGCGATCGCCATGCTGCGGGGACGCCAAGCGGTCGAGTCCACCGGCGGCCACCAACGCCTGCCGATGCCCAAGATTGTTGCCGAGGGGCTGGTGGTCGGACTGGTGACCGGTCTGGTCGGCGCCGGCGGCGGCTTCCTGGTGGTGCCTGCTCTGGTGCTGCTCGGCGGACTGTCGATGCCGGTCGCGGTCGGCACCTCGCTGATCGTGATCGCGATGAAGTCGTTTGCCGGACTGGGCGGATACCTGTCCAGCGTGCAGATCGACTGGCCGGTGGCCCTGGCGGTGACCGCGGCGGCGGTGGTAGGCGCACTATTAGGCGCCCGACTGACCGCGCTGGTGAATCCAGACAGCCTCCGCAAGGGTTTCGGGTGGTTCGTCCTGGCGATGTCGTCAGTCATCCTGGCCCAGGAGATCCATCCGAGTGTCGGGATTGCTGCCGCGGCACTGACCGCCATCGCCGCGCTGGTGACGGTGGTGTGTTCCCGGTACGCCAGATGCCCGCTGCGCCGTCTCGCCCGAACCGGGAACGTCGGCGGCGCCCCCGCGTGAGGCTGACCCGTGGGAATACCCCCGCGGGTACCATCGCTGTCATCATCAGTGGAAAGGAGAGCCACCATGGTTGGTGACGAGGACGCGATCGCTGCGGTGCTCAACAGGCTGCGTAGAGCGCAGGGCCAGCTTGCCGGGGTGATCTCGATGATCGAGCAGGGCCGTGACTGCAAGGACGTGGTCACCCAGCTGGCTGCCGTGTCGAGGGCACTGGACAAGGCCGGATTCAAGATTGTCGCCACCGGTTTGCGGGAATGCCTGACCGGAGAGGCTGCCGACGGCCAGCAGCCGATGACCGAAGCCGAACTGGAGAAGTTGTTCCTGGCGCTGGCCTGACCTGGCTGTCCAGGCCCGGTGCCGTCGAACAAGCACGTGGAGGAGACCATGAGCTACGCGTTGTCCACAAAACTGCACACGTCGTTTCAGGATGCGGTCGAGCGCACCCGAAAAGCCCTGGCAGATGAGGGTTTCGGCGTGCTGACCGAAATCGATATGAAGGCCACGCTGAAGGCCAAGCTGGGTGAGGACATGGAGGACTATCTGATTCTCGGGGCCTGCAATCCGCCGCTGGCACACCGAGCGGTCAACGCCGACCGCCAGATCGGGTTGCTGTTGCCGTGCAACGTCGCCGTCCGTGCCGACACCGCAGACGATGGCGCAGTCATCGTCGACGCGATGGACCCGCAGATCATGGTCCAGGTGTCCGATCAACCGGGGTTGCGTGACGTGGCCGACGAAGCGGCGGCCAAGCTGCGCTCCGCCATCCAAGCACTCGAATCATCCGAGATTGCATAGGATTTCGATACATATGAGCTCCACCGCCGATATCGCCATCATCGAGACCTCAGGCCTGGGCGATCGCAGCTACCTGATCAGCGTCGACGACATCGCGGTGGTGGTGGACCCACAGCGTGACATCGACCGGGTGCTCGAACTGGCTCGTGACCGTGATGTCCGGATCACCCACGTGCTGGAAACCCACCTGCACAACGACTATGTGACCGGCGGGCTTGAGTTGTCCCGCGTCACCGGCGCCGAGTACGCCGTACCGGCCGGCGACGAGGTGGGCTACGCGCGGCGCGCCGTGCGCGACGGCGACGTGATCGACGCCGGCCCGATGCGGCTGCAGGTGATGCACACCCCCGGTCACACCCACCACCATGTCAGCTACGTCCTGCGTGACGACGCCGGATCAGTAGCCGCGGTGTTCACCGGCGGTTCGCTGCTGCACGGCACAACCGGGCGCACGGATCTACTCGGCAGCGAACACACCGAGCAACTCAGTCATGCGCAGTTCCACTCGGTGCGGCGACTGGCCGCCGAGTTGCCCGATCACACCCAGATCTACCCCACCCATGGTTTCGGTAGCTTCTGCTCAGCCACCCCCGCCAGCGGTGACTCGTCAACCATCGCCGAGGAACGCCACACCAATCCGGCACTCACCAAGGACGAACAGAGCTACGTCGAGGAACTGATCGCCGGCTTGGGCGCCTACCCCGCCTACTACGCCCACATGGGCGTCATCAACAGTCAGGGACCCGAACCTGTCGACCTGTCCCCGCCCGAACCGGTCGACGGCGAGGAACTGCGCCGGCGTATCGAGGCCGGTGAATGGGTGGTGGACCTGCGCAACCGCACCGCGTTCGCCGCCGGTCATCTCGGTGGCTCCCTCGGGTTCGAGTTGTCGGGCTCCTTCGTCACCTATCTCGGGTGGCTCTACTCGTGGGGGTCACCGATGACGCTCATCGGTGACGATGTGGACCAGATCGCCGACGCCCGACGCGAACTCGTCCGCATCGGGGTCGACCACCTGGCCGGCGCCGCAGTCGGTGACATCCGGGCGTTGGCCGCCGACACCGAGCTGCGGTCCTATCGGGTCGCCGATTTCGCTGACCTGGCCGAAGCGATGAAGGATGCCCGCCCAACCGTCCTCGACGTCCGCCAGCACGGCGAGTATTCCGACAGACACATCCCGGATGCGGTCAACATCCCGCTGCATGAGCTCGGTGCGCGCCTCGACGAAGTTCCCCGCGGCCAGGTGTGGGTGCACTGCGAGTCCGGGTACCGCTCGTCGATCGCCGCGTCGATGATCGACGTACCCGGTCGCGACGTCATCCTGGTGGATGACAACTTCGATCGCGCAGACGAACTGGGCCTGGTCAGCTGATCGAGAACAGCAGCGCACCGACCACGGCCGTCGCGAATGCCACAGTGGCTGCACCGATCATCAGCACCTCCGCACGCGGATCCGCTGTGACCATCCGGTCCGCGATGACCGGACTGTGCCGGATCTCCCGTGACCGGCGGTAGCCCAACGCGAGGACCAGCAACGCCAGCAGCGCCGCGGTGACCGCGAGCAACGTCCGCCCGGGCCCCAGTGGTCCGTGCTCCCGCAACAGGACCAGCGCCCCACCCACCAGGAATCCGAAAGAACTTCTCTCCCAGGACAACAGGGTACGCTCGGCAGGAAGCCCGGGCTTGGTCGGTACGCTGCGCCGGTTCGCTTCGCTGTTCACGTCCTCATTGTGACCGACGGCCCCTCAACTCAGGTGGTGAACCTCCTGCAGTCCGTACACCGGGGTGGGGATGCCTTGGTGACGCGCCTTGAGTTGCAGAGCCAAGTACAGCGAATAATGCCGCGACTGGTGCAGATTGCCACCGTGGAACCAGAGGTTGTCTTGCTGGGTCGGCTTCCACATGTTGCGCTGCTCGCCCTCCCACGGGCCCGGGTCCTTCGTGGTGTCCGAGCCCAGACCCCACACCTTGCCGACCTTGTCGGCCACCTCCTGGCCGATCAGGTCGGCCGCCCAGCCGTTCATCGAGCCGTATCCGGTAGCGTAGACCACGACATCGGCGGGTAATTCGGTGCCGTCGGCCAACACCACCGAGTTCTCGGTGAGGTGATCCACCTGACCGTGGGCCAGCTTGATCCGACCGTCGGCCACCAGCTCACAGGCCCCGACGTCGATGTAGTAGCCCGAGCCGCGGCGCAGGTACTTCATGAACAGACCCGACCCGTCGTCGCCCCAGTCCAGCTCGAACCCCGCTGCGGTCAGCCGGTCGTAGAAGTCCTTGTCGCGTTCGCGCATCCGGTCATAGAGCGGGATCTGGAACTCATGCATGATCCGATAGGGCAGCGAGGCGAACGTCAGGTCGGCTTTCTCGGTGGTCATTCCCGCCGCCAGCGCACGCTCGGAGTACAGATCGCCCAACCCGATGTCCATCAGCGTGTCCGACTTGACGATGTGGGTCGAGGACCGCTGCACCATCGTCACGTCGACGCCGTTCTCGTACAACGCTTTACATATGTCGTGGGCAGAGTTGTTGGATCCGATGACCACCGCCCGCTTGCCCACGTAGGCATCCGGGCCCGGGTGGGCACTGGAATGGTGCTGGTCGCCGGTGAACACCTCCTGGCCCGGTAGCGTCGGCACGTTGGGCTTGCCCGACATGCCGGTGGCCAGCACCAGATGGGTCGGATGCAGGGCCAGGTGTTCACCGTCGCGGTCCACCTCGACCGTCCAGGTCTTGGTCTCGTCGTCGAAGGACGCCGACAGGCACGTCGTCTTCGGCCAATACGGCACTTCCATCACCCGCGTGTAGAACTCCAGCCAGTCGCCGATCTTGTCTTTCGGAGCGAACACCGGCCAGTTCTGCGGGAAGGGCAGATACGGCAGGTGGTCGTACCAGACCGGGTCGTGCAGGCACAGCGACTTGTAGCGCTTGCGCCACTGATCACCCGGCCGTTCGTGGCGGTCCACGACAAGAGCAGGCACCTGCAGCTGCCGCAGCCGCGCCCCCAGGGCGATGCCACCCTGGCCACCGCCGACCACCAACACGTAGGGCTGTGTCGTGTAGCCGAGCGCCGCCTCTTCCTCGGCACGCTTCTCGGCCCACGACCGCGGGTCGGGATCGTCTCCGTGCACCGCACCCAGCACGCGAGACGGGCCCATCGGCTCCTCGTGTCCCTTGAGTTCGCGCAGCGTGGTCAGGAAGGTCCAGGCTTGTTCGCCCTTGAGTCGGAGATGACCGAGGCCGCGTCCGGCCGCGGTCTCGAACTCGATGAATGCCGACGTCACGTCCCCGTCAACGGTCGGTTCCTCGGTGGTCCTGAAGCTCGACGGGTCGGTACCGGCCAGCCGGTCGGAGAGCATGTGGGCGATCTGACCGCGCCCCTCGACGGTCTTGATGTTCCAGGTGAACGCAACCAAATCGCGCCAGAAACTGTCGGTGGCGAACATCGCCACGGCGCGATCGACGTCGCGTACCGCCAGAGCGGCTTCGAAGTCCGCCAGCCAAGCGTCCACCCGCTGCTGCGGTGAGCGGGCGGTGGTGGGTTGGAGTGTCTGTGTCATGTGACCCAGGGCACACCCGGGCGCCCAGGCGCCGCAAGGGTTGCACCGGGTTGCACATCTCGTGATGGTGACCATCGGAAGCGCACCGAAACCAAAGATGCAACGGTCTGCAACCCTTTCGCGTTGTGGTCGCGGTCACATACACAGGTCTCATGAGAGCTGCGGTGTACCACGGTCCGAACAAGCTGGAGATCGCCGACGTCGAGGAGCCGACACCCACGCCGGGCACCGTGAAGGTCAAGGTCGGCTACAACGGCATCTGCGGAACCGATCTGCATGAGTATTACGCCGGTCCGATCTTCGTGCCCACCGAGCCACATCCGCTGACACACCGGCAGATGCCACTGGTGATGGGGCATGAATTCGCCGGCGTCATCACCGACGTCGGCGCCGAGGTGAAGGGCTGGAGCGCAGGTGATCGGGTCGCGATCGAGCCGATCTACCGGTGTGGCCGCTGCGCTCCGTGCCGGGCGGGCAACTACAACATCTGCGTGCAGATCGGGTTCCACGGGTTGATGTCCGATGGTGGGATGGCCGAATACACCGTGGTGCCGACCGACATGCTGCACAAGCTGCCCGACAGCGTCTCGTTGCAACTCGGGGCGCTGGTGGAACCGATGTCGGTGGCGTACCACGCCGCCACCCTCGGCGAGCCCGCCAGTGGTGATGTCGCGGTCATCTTCGGCGCCGGGCCTATCGGCATCGGATTGTGGTTCGCGCTGCGCGGCAAAGGGATTGACGACGTCTTCGTCGTCGAGCCGTCAGCCACCCGCCGTGCGGCCATCGAGGCGCTCGGAGCGCAGACGCTGGACCCCGGCGCGGTGGATGTGGCCGCACTGATCACCGACGAAACCGACGGTCGCGGAGCTGACGCGGTATTCGACGCCGCCGGTGTCGCTCCCGCTGTCGAAACCGCGCTGGCATGTGTGGGGGCCAGACGCCCGATGGTCAGCGTCGCGATCTACGAGAAACCGCTCACCACCCCACTGTTGAGCCTGGTGATGAACGAATCACGGATTCAGGGTTCGCTCTGCTACACCTCCGACGACTTCGAGGCCGTCATCGCATTGATGGCCCAGGGCGCCTACGACACCACCGGATGGGTCAGCGAGATCGGGATCGACGAGGTCGTCGACGAAGGGTTCGAGGCGCTGCACTCCGGCGTGAAGATGAAGGTGCTCGTCGCCCCGGCGGGCTGACACGGGAAAGGTTCTTCATGACAACACCTTTGGCAGGGAAAGTCGCCATGGTCACCGGAGCGGGTCGTGGCATCGGACGCGATATCGCGTTGCGACTGGCCCGCGACGGCGCTGACGTCGCGCTCGTCGATGTGCGTGCCGACGGTATCGACGCCGTGGCTGCCGAGATCACCCGGATCGGTTCGAAAACCACGACAGCAGTCGCCGACGTCGCCGATCGCCGGCAGGTCTTCGACACCGTCGAGGCAGCTGCGTCGACATTGGGTGGTTTCGACATCATGGTCAACAATGCCGGAATCGCCCTGGTTGGGCCGATCGCCGATGTCACCGAAGACGACGTTGCCAAGCTCTGGGCGGTCAACGTCAACGGCGTGTTGTGGGGCATCCAGGCCGCGGTGGCGAAATTCAGACAACTCGGCGTTCGCGGCAAGGTCATCAACGCCGCATCGATCGCCGGCCATGACGGGTTCGCGATGCTCGGGGTGTACAGCGCCACGAAGTTCGCCGTGCGCGCGCTGACCCAGGCGGCAGCCAAGGAACACGCGGCCGACGGCATCACCGTCAACGCGTACTGCCCCGGCGTGGTGGGCACCGACATGTGGGTTGAGATCGACAAGCGCTTCGCCGAGTTGACCGGCGCCGCTGAGGGCGAGACGTACGACAAGTTCGTCGGAGGCATCGCGCTGGGCCGCGCCGAGACCCCCGCAGACGTGGCCGGCCTGGTGTCGTACCTGGCGGGTCCGGACGCCGACTACATGACCGGGCAGTCACCGCTGATCGACGGCGGGATCCTCTTCCGGTGAGCGGGCAGACTGGTAAAGCAGTGTGATGCGGAGCACAATCGGCAGTGATGCAAGGACAGCGTGTGCCTGAGCCCGCCGTGGCCGTCGGCGAGGACCCGCGCAGCTACGCGCGGCTGATGTCGGCGGTATACGACGCCACCATGGCAGGTGGTCGCGCACCGGCCCGGCCGCGCCAGGTGATCGAGGATTCCTGGCACCGGCTGATGGCCAGTGGCATCGACCCCGACGAGATGCCGGCACCGGTGGTCGAAGCGGCGGGACTGGACAGCCTACGCGGCGCTTCCGGCCTGCACGAGGTGCTCGACGAGATCGCGCGGGGTTTGGAATCTCTTGTCGCAGAGGGCGAGAACATTCTTGTGGTCGCCGATGCGCAGGGCCGCGTGCTGTGGCGGTCCGGGTCCAACAACGTCCTCGGCCACGCCGACCGGCTCGGGTTTGTCGAGGGGGCGAACTGGGCGGAGAACGCCGTCGGCACCAACGCGATCGGCACCGCGCTGGCATCCAAGCGGGCTGTCCAGGTGTTCTCCGCCGAACACTTCCTGCGCAGCCACCACCCATGGACCTGTGCCGGGGCACCGATAAGAGACCCCCGGACCGGGCAGGTCATCGGCGTCGTCGACGTTTCGGGGCCGGCGGCGACCGTGCATCCGACCACCGTCGCGCTCGTCGACGCGGTGGCCCGACTGGCCGAGTCTCATCTGCGCGAACAACACGACCGCACGCTGAACCGACTGCGCACGGTCGCGGCCCCGATTCTGGCGCGCATCGGTGCGCCGGCGCTGGCCGTGGACGCCGACGGATGGGTGGCCGCGGTCGACGCGATGCCGCCGCACAACCGGATCCTGCTGCCGGCCGACATCGCGCCCGGGCGCATCCGGTTCTCGACGTTGGGACCGTGCGATGTCGAACCGCTACCCGGCGGCTGGCTGGTGCGCTTGACCGAGGCCGACAGCGCCGCACAGCTCACCTCGGTGGTCCTGGATCTGCGCAACCCCGACCAGCCGCTGTTGCAGACGGTGGGTCAGTTCGCGGCATGGCGCCACGACATCTCGCTGCGCCACGCCGAGATCCTGCTCGCGCTGGCGAGGTCTCCGCGCGGCCGCACCGCACCGGAGCTGGCCGACGATCTGTACGGCGACCGGTCGCGCGTGGTGACCGTACGCGCCGAGATGTCACGGTTGCGCAAGCAGTTCGCCGGACTGTTCGTCGCGCAGCCGTATCGCTTCACCTCGTCGGTCGAACTCGACGTGATCTACCCCGACGAGATGTCTCGACTGTTACCGTCCTCATCCGCTCCGGCGGTGCGGGCGGCGCGCCGAGAACCGCCACCCAACACCGCTGACTCACGGAGGTTTTCATGACTGTGTATGCCCGTCCCGGTTCCGAGGGTTCGTTGATGTCGTTTCGGGATCGGTATGACAATTTCATCGGTGGTCAGTGGGTGGCGCCGGCGGGGGGCCGTTATTTCGAGAATGCCACCCCGGTCACCGGGCAACCGTTCTGCGAGATCGCCCGCTCCGATGCCACCGATATCGAGAAGGCGCTCGACGCTGCGCACGCCGCCGCGCCCGCGTGGGGCAAGACCACTGCCGCCCAGCGCGCGGTCATCCTGAACACGATCGCCGACCGGATCGAGGCCAACCTGGAATCGATCGCGCTGGCCGAGTCCTGGGACAACGGCAAACCGATCCGCGAAACACTGAACGCCGACATCCCGCTGGCGGTCGATCATTTCCGCTACTTCGCCGCCGCGATCCGCGCCCAAGAAGGCTCGATCAGCGAAATCGACACCGACACCGTGGCCTACCACTTCCAAGAACCCCTCGGCGTGGTCGGCCAGATCATCCCGTGGAACTTCCCCATCCTGATGGCCACCTGGAAACTGGCCCCGGCCCTGGCCGCGGGCAACGCCGTGGTCCTCAAACCCGCCGAACAAACCCCCGCCTCGATCCTCTACCTGATGGAACTGATCGGCGACCTGCTGCCCGCCGGGGTGCTCAACGTGGTCAACGGATTCGGCGTCGAAGCCGGAAAACCCCTGGCATCCAGTAACCGGATCGCCAAGATCGCCTTCACCGGGGAAACCTCCACCGGCCGGCTGATCATGGGCTACGCCGCCCAGAACCTGATCCCGGTCACCCTGGAACTGGGCGGCAAAAGCCCCAACATCTTCTTCAACGACGTGCTCGCCGCCCCCGACGACTACCAGGACAAAGCCCTGGAAGGCTTCACCATGTTCGCCCTCAACCAAGGCGAGGTCTGCACCTGCCCGTCACGGTCACTGATCCAGGACGACATCTACGACGAGTTCCTGGCCCTGGCCGCGATCCGCACCAAAGCCGTGCGCCAAGGCGACCCGCTCGACACCGACACCATGATCGGCGCCCAAGCCTCCACCGAGCAGCTGGACAAAATCCTGTCCTACATCGAGATCGGCAAAAACGAAGGCGCCAAAGTCCTCACCGGCGGGCAACGCGCCCAACTCGGCGGCGATCTCAACGGCGGCTACTACGTCACGCCCACCATCTTCACCGGCAACAACAAGATGCGGGTGTTCCAAGAAGAAATCTTCGGCCCCGTCGTGGCCGTCACGTCGTTCCGTGATTACGACGAGGCCATCAACATCGCCAACGACACCCTCTACGGCCTCGGCGCCGGAGTATGGAGCCGCGACGCCAACACCGCCTACCGCGCCGGACGCGACATCAAAGCCGGCCGCGTCTGGACCAACTGCTACCACCAATACCCCGCCCACGCCGCCTTCGGCGGCTACAAACAATCCGGCGTCGGCCGCGAAAACCACAAAATGATGCTCGACCACTACCAACAAACCAAAAACCTCTTGGTCAGCTACAGCAACAAAGCCCAAGGCTTCTTCTGACGGGTGCAGCGTGCGGGACTTCAGCTCCCGGACGGCGGCCAGAGGATCAACACCACCAGCACCGCCAGGGTCACCGCGAAGATGGCGATGCCGAGAAGTGCCGGGATGTGAGTGCGGGGCAGGTCCTCGTCCCGGCGCATCGCGGCTTGCACGCGCTGCCAACGTCGCACGGCCAGCGCCGCGAGCACACCCCCACCCGCTGTCAGCACCAGGCTGAGTCCGTGTCGAATCCCGGGGATCCCGAACGACGGCACGAATTGGACGACGGCGATACCGCCGGCGATCAGGGCCAGGGCCGTCCGGATCCAGGCCAGAAACGTGCGCTCGTTGGCCAGGGTGAACCGGTAGTCCGGTTCCTGCTCGCCGGCACTCATCGAACTCAGGCCGACAGATTGGCCCGCAGCGACGCCAGCGCAGCGGTGCTGAGTTCGGCCAGCTCCTCGATTTCGGCAGGTTCGAGCGCGGCGGCGAGAATCTCGGTCATCCGGCGGTTTGTCATCTGCTCGACCTCGTCGTAGCGGTCCTTCTTGTCCGCGCCGTCGGCGAACGGCTCGGTCCAGCCGAACATCGCCGCGTACTGCGGTCCCTTGTTGAGCATGTGCGCCTCGATCGGGGCGATACCCGAGAGGGCGAGCGCGCCGAAGTGGACACCGGCGCGCAACTCGCGTAACACGAACATCACCTGCAGCGCCCGCGCCGGTGCATCCTCGGCCAGCGGCATCTCCCGCCACCCGGCGAACAGCGGTAGCCCTGAGATCGGTGTCGCTTCGATGACCTTCTCCCCCAGTGCGGCAAGACGTTCGAGTCCATCGGCGTTGCTCAGGTACTTACGCCCGAACTCGGCGGTCTGGTCCCAGTACACCTGGGCCGCACCCGAGGCACCGCGCACCGCGATACCTTCACTCCACATCGCGGACAGTCCGGTCGGCTCGAAGACAGCGAAGACCGCCGAGACAGCGGTACCGGTGGTCTCGCCCAGGACACCACCACGGCCGGCGACATAGCCGGCCAGCGGATTCTCGTACCCGGCCGCGACACTGCCGCCAAAAGTCTCGGGATGCAGCATGAACACCGAAACGGCTTCCTCGATGGCCGCGCCGGCCCGCGCCGTCGCTGCGTGCATGTCCGTCTCGGTCATCTGGGGGCTCCTTCGGAAAGGCTCTTGGGCATCCATCCCGAAGGGTAACCCCCCCGTCAGGCGGGGTTGAACAGGCGCGGCTCGAGCCACCCCTGTTCGCCGAGGCGTTCCGCGGATTTGGCTGCGGCCAACACCGCCAGGTCGACCAGCGGCTCAGCGACGATGACCAGCGCGTACGCCGCACCGAAGGTCGCAATGCTGCTGAGCGTCTCGGCGCTAAACCCCGCACCGTAGAGTGCCCAGAACGTCACCCAGGACACGATCCCGGCCTGATAGGTCGCCGACAGCGCAAACACCTGGCGGTAGCGCAGCGCGGTGTAGCGCGTGTGCGGGGCAATCGTCCTGGCGGCCACGAACTGCAGCGCGAACAGCGGTACCAGCAAGGTGGTGACATTCATGCCGTACTGCGGGAGGTCGAAGGGAGACAACATCATTCCCTGGATCAGCAGTCCCAGGGCGAGGCCGAATGCGGCCGGAGCTGCGCCGAACAACAGGAACAGAGTCGATCCGAGTATCAGGTGCACCTCGGACACGCCGACCGGGAAGTGCGGGAGCACCTCGAAGAACACCAAGACCATCGCGGTCGTGGCCACGGTGCCCATCGCCATCGAGGTCACGCCGCGGTCCTTGAGGTGTCGCCATGCCGTGGCCAGCGCGTATGTACCGACACCGGCCGCGGTGACATAACTGAGCGCGATTTTCGCGCCGTCGACGATTCCCGGTTCGATGTGCATCGCAAGGTTCCTTCTGGTGGAGTGGGGCTGATCTGAAGTGGCGCAACAACCGACCGCACTCAGGCGGCGGCGTGACGGGTCAGTGCTCGTGCAGAGCGTGGTCGTCCTCGTCCACGGCCAACGGCGCGGTGAGAATCTCACGGTGGTCGACGACGCGTTCCAGCGCGGTGACCCAGTGGTCGTAATACTCCCAGTCCCCGCGCTGCGTCACCGGAGCTGTTTCCCACTGTCCGATGGTGTCGATCAGGCTCTGCTGAAAATCACTCCACGGGTAGTGGCCGAACTCTGACAAGGCCAACGCCAAGCCGAAAGCCCGGCGCTGCCACTCATGTTCGAACGACGGCGCGGCCTGATCCGTCGTGCAGGTCTGGTGCAGCTTCATGTCGGCGCTCCAGCCAGGGCGACACCCATCATCGATTCGGTGGTGACCAGAGACATCAGTTGTTCGTCGGTGAAGTCCTCGGTACCGGCGGGCCGCTCGGGGATGACGAACCACCGCGAGTGGCCACTGGAATCCCAGACTTTGATCTCCGTCTCGACCGGCAGCGGCACGCCGACCTCGGCAAGCACGGTGCGCGGCTCCCGGGCTGCGCGGGCGCGGAATACCGGATCCTTGTACCAGTAGGGCGGTAAACCCAACACCGGCCAGGGGAAGCACGAGCACAGGGTGCAGATGACCAGATTGTGGACTCCGGGAACGTTTGCGACGGCCTGCAGGTGCTCGCCTTCCGCACCGGCCATGCCGTCGGGAAGGTCCAGTTCGGCCAGCGCGGCCGGGGTATCCGCCACGACCCGTGCGGCGAAATCCTGGTCGGTCCAGGCTTTGACGACTATCTTCTGACCGTTCAGGGGTGTCATCTCGGACTCGAAGTAGGCCAACACCTTGTCCACGGTTTGTCCTGTGATCACGCCTTTTTCGATCAGCAGCCGCTCCAGCGCCGCCACCCGGTCGGCGCTGGACTGCTCGCGGTCGGGCGGATAGGCGAATTGCTCGCTCACGGGTTCTCCTCCACGGGTTGTAGATATGCCTCGAACAATTCGGCGTAGAGCAGGTTGGCGCCAGGTTCGGCCCGCACACCCCACAGCTCATCCGGGGTGAACTCGACGATGTAGATCGGCATGGGATCCCCGATCCCGTCGCCGGTGTGAACGAAGTAGGCGTAGTCGCCCTCGAAGATCCTTGTGACCGTGCCGGTGCGGGCTCGCAGGTAGCCAGGTAGCCGCGTGTGGGCACCGGCTGGGATATCAGTGATGCGGACCTGTTGTCCCACGGCGAACTTGGGATGCGCAATGTCTCGACGGGGGCTGTCGCCACGACGCAGATAGTCGAGCACCTGCGCGTCGATCATCGGTTCTCCGTCGGCATCTGGCTGGGCTGAGCGTTCATCGACCAGCGCGGCGATCTCCGCCTCGGACACGTAGCCGTTGTCGACGAAGAAGGAGGTGATCCCGCCCAGCCATTTCTCGTAGTAGCGGTACTTGAAGTAGTCGAAGGGATTCATCGCCTCCGCGCCGGTACGCAGTGAGGCCCACGTCCACTCGTCCCGGAACGTCGTCGGAACCTCGGCGATTGGATAGCGGGGCAGCGCCGACCCGAGATGGTTGCTCAAGCCCATCATCGCGACGTGGATGCCGAAGATCCGCTTCTCCCACTCCTCGACGAAGACCCGTTTCTCCAGGTTCAGCGGCTGCGGAAGTCCCTCCAGACCACCGAGATAATGCTGCAATTTCACGCGGATGCACCTTCCGTGTCGGGACGGCTCGACGTCGTCGGGCCCGTTCGGGTCATGGCATTGGCCGAATACTCAGAGACGATTCCGAATGTCGCCCCCAACACGCAGGCACATGCCGCGACCAAGCCTGGATGCGAGATGCTCGTTGCGGTGACCAGGTTGCCGGTGCCCGCGACGGTGGAGACCGTCGAGGCGAATCCCACCACCACAGCCGGCGTCGTCGACAGCAGCGGCACCCAGGAGGCCTGCACCATCAATGCGCTGCCCACGCCGACGGCGACCGCCGTGGCGGTCAGGCCACCGCCGAGCAGGTGTGCCGCGTACAGGCTTGCCGAGGCAATCAGCACGCCCACCAGGTTCGAGGAGACCGAGCGCACCCACCCCATCGGTCCGCCGCCGACGAAGAAGAACGACGCCCAGGCCAGGAACACCACCCAGATCGGGACGGTGACCACCGTCGCGGTGAAGGCCACCGCAACCCCACCGAGCACACCGATACTCAGCGTCAACGCAGATCGTGAATCCATGTGCTGCCCTTGTCCTCTGTGCGATCTCGGCCCGGCCCATCGCCGCCATCCAACGGCCCGGCGCTCACAACGTTGACCCCCGGGTGTTTCCGACGGGTAAATCGGATTTTTCGTTCAGAGTTCAGGCGGGACACGATGTGCGCGAATCGGGACATCGGGCCCGGCGTACCGACCAGAACGGACAGGGGGCAGGAAAATCCGGACATCGAAGCGCGTCGGGGGCGGGCTGAACGCACCCTTAGCCCATGCCTGCCGGCCGCCCGTTGCGAGACATCGCACTACTGGGGTTCGACGGTGTGCGGATACTCGACATCACCGGCCCCGCCGAGGTGTTCGACGTGGCACGCGCCCTCGGCTGCGGCTATGAGGTCACGGTCTACTCGTGCTCTGACGGTCCTCTCGTCCGGAGCTCCTCGGGGCTGGCATTCGAAGCCACCCCGGGGTCGAATCTCGGTGACGTGGACACTGTGATCGTGCCCGGCGGCGACATTCTGGTTCGCGACCGCGCACCGGACGACGTGCAGCGACTCATCGGACTGCATGCCCGTCGTGCACGACGCGTCGCTGCGCTGGGAACCGGCTCGTTCGCGCTGGCCTCGACCGGATTGCTCGACGGACGGCGTGCCACCACGCATTGGCGTTACGCCGACAGCTTTGCTGCACGTCATCCCTCGACCATCCTCGACCGTGATTCGGTCCTTGTCCGCGACGGCAAGATGTGGACGGCAGCCGACGGTTGCGCGGCAATCGATCTGGCGCTGGCATTGGTGGCCGAGGATCACGGCGAGGATTTGGCCCAAGAGATTGCGAAGGACATGGTGGTGCTCGGCAGGAGGATGGCGGGCCACCCGCAGATCTCGGTCGCAGCCCGTACGCCGCGCCCACGCCACCCCGAGCTCGTGCGCCTGATGGCGACCATCAACGTCGATCCGGCGGGACGCTACGAGCTCGAGACTGTGGCGGCGCGGATCGGGATGAGCCCTCGGCACCTCGCACGAGTGTTCAAGTCCCACGTCGGCCTCACCTTACGCCAGTACGTCCATGCGGTTCGGCTGGAGAATGCGCTGGGCCTGGTACTGGCCGGCGAATCCTTTCACTCCGCGGCCCGGCGCAGCGGGCTGCGCTACGGACCACAGATACGGGATCACCTTGCCTCGCACAATATTCCGTCCGCCCGTCTACCTGCAGCGAGGCTATTGATGGATTCCGGTAGTACGAAACCGGTTTCGGTACGTTCCGGGTGAGACGCCGAGGTTACGACGGAATGTCCGACGCATCGTGTCGGAGGTGCCGAACCCGACCCGCCGCGCCACCGTGTCCTGACTCTGATCCCCGGTGGCAAGCAGAACCTTGGCTGCCTCCAGTCTGGCCTGCTCGACGAATCGCGCCGGTGTCATCCCGACTTGTTCACGGAACAGCCGGACCAGATGTCGTTCGCTCATCGCTGCCCGGGTGGCCATCGATGCGATCGAATGGTCAGCACCCGGGTCGGTGACAACCATGTCCACGATGGCGCGCAGACCACCGGGGATTGGCAGAGCAGACTCGGCCCATACGCTGAATTGCGCTTGCCCGCCAGGCCGTTGCAGGAAGACCACCATCCATCGTGCCACCCGTCGTGCGACCGCGGGGCCGTAGTCGCTTTCCACCAGAGCCAGCGCCAAGTCGATCCCGGCGGTGATGCCCGCACCGGTGATGAAGGGGCCGTCCTGGACGAACAACGAGTCAGGGTCGACCTTGACGTGCGGGTAGCTGCGGGCCAATGTCTGGCAGTGCGCCCAGTGTGTGGTGGCCCGGCGCCCTTCGAGGAGTCCGAGTGCAGCGAGCACGAATGCCCCGGTGCACACCGAGGCGATCCGACGGGACCGCGGCGCGAGCGCACGTACCATCTGCAGGGCCTCGGGCACGGCGTCCGGCGTAGGTTCCTCGGGAATATCGTGCAGGCCGGGGGTGAACGAGAAATCTGCCGGAACGCCGCCGGGAACCAACAGCGTATCGATCTCGTCAGGCACCTCAGCCAGGGCGACGTCGACATCGAGTCTGGCGAATGCCGTGGTCCCGACCGATGACCCCGACGGCGAAGCCAGCAGCACTCGGTAGTTCGCACCGAAGTCGTTGGCACGTGCAAAGATCTCCAGCGGAGCAGCGACGTCCTGCAAGGTGACCTTGTCGTAGAGCGCAAATACGACGGTCCTGGCAGTGGGGCTGCGCGGACTGTCGGTGTCACCTGCGTGGTCGGCCACGTGTCGCTCCAGCCCCTCACTCCCCCGCCGAACCGCGTGGACCGACTGTAACGGCCTTGTGTTTCGACAACGTTGCGGTGTTGCGTGGCAGCCGGCGGGTGGCGCTATTCGGTGGCTTGGTTGGGCTCGCGCGCCAACTCCAGCGGTTCGTGCTCGACAACGCCGTCGGTGCCGGCCAGATCACCGTAGCGGCGCATGTAGTCGTCGATGTCCCCGACGATGTCCGGACCGGGCACGCCCCACCCCTGCCGGTAGCCGTACACCTCGGCGAGCGGACGGTGCCCGCGATCCCCGTCGAGGATCTCGACGGCGTTCGGGCTCAGCATTGCCGGATGACGCACACCGGCGGCTTCGGAGACCTTCAACAAATCGCGCCGCAGGGTCAGCACGTAGTTGGCCATCCGGTGCGCCTTCTGCTCGGGATCCAGCCCGCGTGCCAGCCACGGATTCTGGGTTGCCACTCCGGTCGGACAGCGGTCGGTATGGCACTTCTGAGCCTGGATGCAGCCGATCGCCAGCATCGCCTCCCTCGCCACGTTGACCAGGTCGACGCCCATCGCGAAGGCCACGATCGCGTTGGCTGGCAGACCGAGCTTGCCTGAGCCGATCCAGGTGACGTGGTCGCTGAGTTGCCGCTCGGCGAACAGCTTGTAGACCTCGGTGAAGCCGACCCGGAACGGGAAGGACACGTGGTCGGTGAAGACCAGCGGTGCGGCACCGGTCCCACCTTCTCCGCCGTCGATCGCAATGAAATCGACGCCGCGCCGTCCGTCGGCCATCCGGTGGGCCAGGTCCTGCCAGAACCCCATCTCCCCGACCGCCGACTTGATTCCCACCGGTAGACCGGTGGCGTCGGCGATCTGCTCGACCACGTCGAGCATCTCGTCGACATTGCGAAAGGCGGTGTGCCGGGACGGGCTCACGACATCTTTGCCCTGCTCGACGCCGCGCACACGGGCGATCTCGGCATTGACCTTGACGCCGGGCAGATGACCACCGAGACCGGGTTTGGCGCCCTGGCTGAGTTTGATCTCGATGGCGCGGACCGGGGCTGATCCGACGAGGTCTACCAGACGTTCGAGGTCGAAGTTGCCGTGCGGGTCGCGGCACCCGAAGTAGCCGGTGCCGATCTGGTAGACCAGCTCACCGCCGAGGCGGTGGTGGTCGGACAGGCCACCCTCCCCGACATTGTGCAGGAAACCAGCGATCTTGGCGCCCTGGTTGATCGCCTCGATCGCCTGCGGGCTGAGGGAACCGAAGGACATCGCCGCGACGTTGACCACCGAGGCCGGGCGGAACGCATGCTTGCGTCCGCGAGGGCCGCCCAGTACCTTCGCGCCGGGAACCTCGATGTCGCGCAGGTGAATTGGTGAGGCCGGGACCACGTCGGAGAAGGTCGCCTGCTTGATGATCGGGTACGCGGCATTCTCGGTGTCGTTGTCGGTGCCGAAGGAGAAGTAGTTGTTCTTCTTCTTCGCCGAGGTGTACACCCAGCGTCGCTGATCTCGGCTGAACGGTCGCTCATCGTTGTTGCTGGTGATGATGTACTGGCGCAGCTCCGGGCCGACGGACTCCAGCAGGTATCTCGCTCGCGCGATGACCGGGAAATTGCGCCGCAGGGCCTGTTCTTTCTGCAGCAGGTCCTGCAGCGCCATACCGGCGAGCGCGGCGGCGGGGGCCAGGGCGGCGATCGTCCGCTTCTTCATGAGTCCCACCCTGCCACGTGCCCGCGTTCACTGTTGTTGACGCAGCTCGGTGACCTGGTAGGCGTTCTCGGCGTAACGCGACCGGATCACCTTCTTGTCGTACTTGCCGACGCTGGTACGGGGGATCTCATCGACGAAAGTCCACCGTTCCGGTAGCCACCAGCGAGCAACCTTGTCGCTGAGGAATTTTCGCAACTCCACGGCGTCTACCTGGGCGCCGTCGTGGACCACGACCGCCGCCAAGGGGCGCTCCTGCCAGCGTGGGTCGGGAACTCCCACCACCGCGGCTTCGCGCACCGAGGGGTGCGCGATGAGATGGTTCTCCAGTTCCACCGAGGAGATCCACTCCCCGCCGGATTTGATGACATCCTTGGCCCGATCGGTCAGGGTGATGTAACCCTGCGGGTCGATGCGGCCCACGTCGCCGGTGCGCAACCAACCCGACTGGAACTTCGACTCGTCGGTATTGCGGTAATAGGAGCCGGTGATCCATGGACCACGGACCTCCAGCTCGCCGACTGCTGCTCCGTCGTTGGAGAGCCCCTCGCCCTGATCATCGACGATGCGCGTCTCCACCCCGCACACCGGCCTGCCCTGGGTGCCGCGAATCTGCCAGTGTTGCTCCGGCGCGGTGTTCGGTGGAGGCCAGGCCAGCGTCGCTACCGGCGAGGTCTCGGTCATGCCCCACAACTGACGGATCTGTACACCGAACCTCTCCTCGAACACCTGCATCAGCGAGACCGGGACCGCTGATCCGCCGCAGCCGACCAACCGCAGCGAGGAGATGTCGTGGCCGGGGTTGCGGTCCAGGTGGTGCATGACGTCATTCCAGATCGTCGGGACTGCACCGGCGACCGTGGGCCGCTGTGTCTCGATCAGGTCGACCAATCGCTCGGCGCTCATGAAGCGGTCCGGTAACACCAGGTCCGCCCCGGCCATCAGTGCCGCGTAGGGCAGACCCCACGCGTTGGCGTGGAACATCGGCACGATCGCCAGCGCCTTGTCGGAGAAACACAGGCCCAGACCGTTACCGGCGCACACCGCCATCGAGTGCAGATAGCTCGACCGGTGCCCGTACACCACGCCTTTCGGATGGCCGGTGGTACCGCTGGTGTAACACATTGCCGCAGCGGAGTTCTCGTCAATGTCGGGCCAATCGAACTCGGCGGCCTCGGCGGAAAGGATCTCGTGGTAGCGCAGCACCTTCTTGCCAGATGCTGCCAGCGGGGCCAGGTCACCCTCGCCGACGGCGATCACGGTGTGCACGGTCTCCATCTTCGGTAGAACCGGCGCCAGCACCGGCGTCAGTGACAGGTCGGCGATGATCACCCGGTCCTCGGCTTCGTAGGCGACGAACTCGAGTTGCTCGGGAAAGAGCCGGATGTTGAGCGTGTGCAGCACCGCTCCCATCGAGGGCACCGCGACGTAGGCCTCGAGGTGCTCCTGGTTGTTCCACATGAAGGTGGCGACGCGGTCGTCACCCGAGACACCGAGCCGGCGTAGCGCGTGGGCAAGCCGCCCTGCTTGTTCGCCGACCTGTCGGTAGGTGGCGTGCCGGTAGCCGTTCTCGGTGGCCGTGGTCACCGTGCGGTTGCCGTGGACGCTGACCGCGTAGCGCAGAATCGCCGTCACAGTCAGCGGGAAGTCCTGCATCGTGCTGTCCATCGTGAGGTCCCTTGCTCGCGCGGTCAGTGTGGGCGCGATGCTAACTCCCGGCGTGCCGGGGATTCACCGGATTCGGCCTCAACCCCGCCGGGTCAGCGTCGGCCGCAACCGCTCCGGACCGATGTCACTCGACCGAGCGAGCTCTGCGACCACCTCGATCGCCCAACCGGTCAAACCGTCGACATCCACCGAATACGGTGCCGGGCGCTCGGCTTCGGCCAGCCGGCCACAGCCGCGCCGCAACAGCGCGCTCGCCCCGACGAGGTTGCCGCGCTGGATGTGCGTGATGCCGACGGCCAGTTGGGCAAGTCCCTGCCACAGCGGCCGCTCCTGGGTCGGTCGGTCTTTCCAGGCAGCCTCCAGCACCTCGTGGGCGTGGAATGCCAGGCCCCGGTTCAGCAGGTCCTGGGCGTAGGCGAGGGACTCCGCCGGCGGCAGCTGCAGATCGTCGGGAATCCGGGGCACCCCTTCGCTGCCCGGCGGGAGAGGCCGGCCCAGTTCATCGCGGGGGCGGATGTTGCGGGGGCGACCGGATTCGTCGCGGGCTCGTTCGGCCATGTAGGCCATACTCCCCCGCTCGGCCGGGTACCCCACGGCCGAGCGGAGGAGGTTCTGATGGAGCAGACCTGGGAGGTCGTCGTGGCTGACCTGCACGACCGCGGTGATCCGAGCAACGGGGTGCACGAGACCTCCCTCGTGCGCGGCCCGGAGGCGGAGGCCCGCAGGGTGTATGCCGACACCGTCGCGCAAGCCTCCGAACCGGGCCACGAGTACGTCAAGCTGCGGTGTGCCGGCAGGGACGTGGAGTGCTGGCCGCAGGAAACGGGATGGACGGTCTGAGCAGCGCTCAGCGTCGTCAAGCCACGGGAGTTTCTCGCCCTCGACTGGCGGGCAACCTAGCCGGGAATATTTCGCGGTCGGGTAACCATTGGAGACAAGGTGAGCGAGCAAGCAGAGTTGAGTCCCACCGACTGGGTCCGGGAACAGACCCAGCGCATTCTGGAACAGGGCACCACCGACGGCGTCGAGGTCTACGACCGCCCGGTCGTGCTGTTCACCACGACCGGTGCGCAGTCCGGCAAAAAACGCTACGTGCCGCTGATGCGCGTCGAGGAGAACGGCCGCTACGCGATGGTGGCCTCCAAAGGCGGCGATCCCAGCCACCCTGCCTGGTACTTCAATGTGAAGGCCAACCCGGCGGTGACAGTCCAGGACGGCGAGAAGGTCTTCGAGCGCACCGCCCGCGAACTCGACGGTGACGAGCGCCGGCACTGGTGGGAGCTGGCCGTCGCGGCGTATCCACCCTATGCCGAGTACCAGGCCAACACTTCACGACAGATCCCGGTCTTCATCGTCGAATAGCGACCCCGCGCGAGAGTGCAGCCACGGTCGCGTCGCGGCTGCACGGACGACGCTGGGTGCACCTTCGCCGACTACGCCCGTCGGGCACCCGGCGTGCGGGCGTTAGTGTCACCGTATGACTGCACCAGCAGAGGCGTCGCCGCTCGAAGCCCGAGTCGGGCACCACTACCAGATGGCCGGCACCTACCTCGTCGGTCGCGAGAAGCTGCGCGAGTACGCCCGCGCGGTGCAGGACTACCACCCTGCCCACTGGGACGTCGCCGCCGCGCAGAAGCTGGGTTATCCCGACGTCGTCGCGCCGCTGACCTTCACCTCGGCCCCGGGCATGCAGTGCAACCGGCGGATGTTCGAAGAGATCGTCGTCGGCTACGACACCTACCTGCAGACCGAAGAGGTGTTCGAGCAGCACCGCCCGATCGTGGCAGGCGATGAGTTGATCATCGACGTCGAGTTGTCCTCGGTGCGCCGGACAGCCGGCCGGGACTTCATCACCGTCACCAACACCTACACCGACCTGCACGGCGAACGGGTGCACACCCTGCACACCACCGTCGTGGGTGTGACCGCCGAGGACATCGACGCCGGGGTCAAGACGGCCGTGCAGAAGGCGATGATGCACGACATGAACATCCTCGACATCGGCGGCAACGATGCCGACTATGAGAAGACCGTGCGCCCCGGCGGTGAGATCCGCATCTCCGAGGCGACGGTGACCCGAACCCCTGGCACGCCGAGCTTCGACGACGTGAAGGTCGGCGACGAGTTGCCGGTCCACCACACCCGGCTGTCCCGAGGCGACCTGGTCAACTATGCCGGTGTCGCCGGGGACGCCAACCCGATCCACTGGGACGAAGACATCGCCAAGCTGGCCGGGCTGCCCGACGTCATCGCCCACGGCATGCTGACGATGGGTCTCGGCGCTGGATTCGTCTCGAGCTGGTCGGGCGACCCTGGCGCGGTCACCCGTTACGCGGTGCGGTTGTCGCAGCCCGCCGTGGTGTCGGCCAAGGAGGGCGCCGACATCGAGTTCAGCGGCAAGGTCAAGTCTTTGGACCCGGACACGCGTAGCGGTGTGGTGCTCGTCGGCGCCAAGGCCGGCGGAAAGAAGATCTTCGGACTGGCGACCTTGCACGTCCGCTTCCGCTGACCGTGGATTCCACGCGGCACGCCGTCATCCTCTGGGGGTTGGGTGCGGTAGGCCGGGAGATCGCCACCGCGATCCTCGACCATCGACCCGACCTGCATATCGTCGGCGTACGGGTCTACTCCGAAGCCAAGAACGGCGTCGACATCGGCACCCTCGTCGGGCGTGACCCTGCCGGTGTCACGGCGACCACCGACGTCGACCGCATCCTGGCGCTGGAGGCCGACTGTGTCCTCTACACGCCGCGCAACACCGACCTCGACGACGTCTGCGCGCTGCTGGCCAGCGGGAAGAACGTGGCGACGACGGCATTTCTGTTCCACCCAGAACGCAGTGACCGTGCCGACCGCGACCGGCTGCTCGACGCCTGCCGCCGGGGCGAGGCCAGTGTGCACGGCAGCGGGTTGAACCCGGGCAACCTCTCCGGTGTGCTGCCGCTCGCGTTGTCGGGCATGAGCCGCACCATCGACAGAATCACGCTGCAGGAACGCGCCGACTGGTCGGTCTACGACAGCCCGTCGATCACGTTCGACAACATGGCCTTCGGGCGTCCGGTCGACGAGATCAGCCCAACGGCCAACGAATTCCTGGCGTTCAACAGTGCGTTGTTCTCCGAGCAGGTGTGGTTTCTGGCCGACGCGCTGCACGCCGACCTCGACGAGGTCACCGCCTCGGTGGATGCGGTCGCCGCCAAGGCCGACCATCAGATCTTCGATCACCTGCTGCGGGCCGGGACCACCGCGGGGCAACGCTGGCGCTGGCGCGGACGGCGCGACGGCCAGACCCTGATCGAGATCGAGACCTTGTGGACCGTCGGCAACGAATACCCCGAGCACTGGCCGACGCCCCAGCACGGCTGGACGCTGACCATCGAGGGCGACCCGTCGATGCGCACCCACTTCTTCTCGCTGGCCAGCTTCACCCGTGCGGCCAGTATGGAAGAGCATGTCCGTTCGGCCAATGTGGCCACGGCCATGCAGGTCCTCAACGCGGTGCCGCCCGTCTGTGCGGCACCGCCGGGGTTCGCAACCATGGCCGACCTTCCGTTGATCCGCAGCCACACCGGATTCGGCAACACCAGCCAGGCGTGACCGTCACCCGAGCATGTGTTCCAGACCGGCGATGACGGCGGTCAGGCTGAACTCGAACTGTCCGGCGTCGCCGCCGTCCTGTCGGCTCGACGCGACCTCTCGCAGAACAGGAAAGTCCGTTGCCGCCGCCGTGGCCAGCGCACTGGCCACCTCCGGCACGTTCGGATGAACCGAGCGCTGGTCGACAAGCACCGCGGCCCGTCCGGCCGCATAGGCCGTTTCGGTGATCAGCGTCAGCGCGCGACCAGCATGATCGACGTCGAAGCCGGCATCGACCAAGGCCTGCAGTAGGCACTCGACCGGGGCCAGAGCGCCCAGCCCACTGGCCGCGGGCAGATGGAACCAGGTGGCAAGGACGCCGAGCTCGACGAACGCGTCCCGGATCGCTGCGGCATACGAACGCGCCACCACCCGCCAGTCGCCGTCGGCAGGCAGCATCACCCGGCGCAATTCGGATTCGAAGACATCCAGCGCGACCAGTTCACGCAGCCGTTGCCGGTCGCCGATGTGGTAGTTCAGCGCCTTCGGGTCGACACCCAGCGCCGCGGCCACCGCCTGCATGGTCAGCGCTTCCGGTGGCAGCTCGCGCGCCGCCGAGACGATCCGCTCCCGGGTGATCTGGCGTGGCCGGCCCGCGGGGCGGCCCCCGACGCCACCACCGGCCGCGCCCGTCGCGTTCGCCACGTCTGTTCGCATCTCGACAGTGTAAGTTTTTTCCCGTTCGGGAGTGAACGGGTCGGGCGCGGTCTACGGTCCCGAAGAAGAACCGACGAAACCCGAAGGAGCTCGGTGTCATCGCAGACAACGACGCAGCCCGGCATCTGCCGGATCTGCTCAGCGCATTGTGGAGTGCTCGCCACCGTCGTCGACGGCAAGCTGGCCAAAGTCGCCGGCGATCCCGACAACCCCATGTTCAAGGGGTACACCTGCGCCAAGGGCCGGGCCCTGCCCGACATCCACAACAATCCGCACCGGCTGTTACACAGTCAGAAACGCCGGCCTGACGGCACCTATGCCCCGATCACCGCCGAGCACGCGATGGACGAAATCGCCACGCGGTTACAGGAATTGATCGATACCCGCGGGCCACGTTCGGTCGCACTGTATCTCGGCACGAACGGGATGCCCTATCCGGCATCGGCGCTGATGGCCAATGCATTCATCAGAGCCATCGAGTCACCGATGTTTTTCACCGCCAACACCATCGACCAACCCGGTAAGCAGATCGCACTCGCCGCGCACGGTCACTGGCTGGGTGGAGATATCGACTTTCACGAGGCCGACAGCTGGATGCTGATCGGCACCAACCCGCTGGTGTCCAAGGCGATCGGCATCCCCGGTCAGAACCCGGCGCAGAACCTGCGCGCGGCGATCCACCGCGGCATGAAGCTGATCGTGATCGATCCGCGTCGCTCGCAGACCGCCGCCCGTGCGGCCATCCATCTTCAGCCCCGCCCCGGCGAGGACGTCACCATCGTGGCGGGAATCATCAACTTCGTTATTTCCGAGGGGCTGTGTGACACCGCGTTCCTGGCCGAGAACGTCTCCGGCTTCGACGAACTTGCCCGTGCAGTCGCCGGTTTCACCCCCGACTACGTCGCCCGCCGCGCCGACATCCCGGTCCAGCAGTTCCTCGACGCCGCACAACTGTTCGCCACCTACGGGTCCCGCCCCGGCATGGTCAACGCCGGCACCGGAGCGAACTTCAGCCTGCACGGCAGCCTGCTCGAGTACCTCTGTCTGTGCTTGACCACGATCTGCGGGCGCTGGCAGCGCGCCGGAGAACGGGTGGTGCGACCCAACGCGCTGATGCCGGCGTTCGTGGCCAAGGCCCAGCCGCACCCACCGTACGAGGGCTGGGGGTACGGCGAGCGGCTGCGGGTGCGCGGCTTGACCGACACGGTGGCCGGCATGCCCACCGCGGCACTGGCCGACGAGATCCTGCTCGAGGGCGACGGCCAGGTCAAGGCATTGATCTGCATCGGCGGTAACCCGATGGCAGCGTGGCCTGATCAACGCAAGACCCTGCGTGCACTCGAAAGTCTGGATCTGCTGGTCACTCTCGACACCGAGATGTCGCTGACCTCGCGGCTGGCCGACTATGTGATCGCCCCGATGATGCAGATGGAAACGCCTGCGATGACGATGGGCAGCGAGCTGATCAAGTACTACACCAGCGGCACCGGCATCCCGGCTGCCTACGCGCAATACGTGCCCAGGATCGTCGACCCGCCCGCAGGTTCGGACCTGATCGAGGAATGGCAGTTCTTCCTGGGCCTGGCCACGAGGATGCACCTCGACATGTGGTTCGTGAACTTCTTCGGCGGCGGTGGCGGCCGGTTCATGGAGTCTGCACCGGTGGTGATCAACTTCACCGGCGACACCTCGATGACCACCGAGGAGTTGTTCGCCCAGATGTGCTCGACCTCGCGGATCCCTTTCGACGAAGTGGCGCGCCACAAGCACGGCAAGATCTTCGAGGTGGACGACGTGGTCGCCGAGCGTGACGCCGACTGCACCGCCCGACTTGATGTCGGCAACGATTACCTGCTGGCTGAACTGGCCGAAGTGCTGGGTGAGGATTACGCCTCGGCGCGTGATGATTCCACCTACCCGTTCCGGTTGATCCCACGTCGGCACGGAAGTTTCATGAACTCCTCGGGGACCAACCTCGCCACGCTGAATCGCGGCAAGCCCTACAACCCGGCCTACATGCACCCCGATGTCATCGCCGCGCTCGGCCTGCAGTCCGGCGCCGCCGTCACCGTCACCTCACCGCACGACGCGATCCCGTGCGTGCTGGAAGGCGATGACACCTTGCGTCACGATGTCATCGCCATGCACCATGCGTTCGGCGGACTACCGAGCGAGGACGGCGAGTTTCGCGAACGCGGCAGCAATGTCGGTCGGCTCGTCCCCACCGACACCGAGTACGACCCGATCACCGGCCTGCCGCGGCAAGGCAATATCCCGGTGCGGGTCAGCGCCGGTGCCGACTGACGCGGTCGGTCAACGGGCAGTCCCCGCAGTGGTCGCGATCGCGGGTCCGGTACCACAGGCAACAACTTCTCCGCAGCACGCCTTCCGGTGTAGTGACGAGCCGGCCCGACAGCGGCGCGCGGGACAGCATCGCGGCCGTCAGAGCTTCGAGTTGCGCATCGGTCCGGTTCGGGCTGATTGCGCGCGGAGTCGACGCCAGCGCGGCGGCCGCGTTGCCCCACAGCAGGCCCTCCGCTATGCGCACCGTCTGGCGTAACCCGGCATGCATGCGGCTCAGCGGGTGGTTCGCAACCATCGCCGTGAAAAGCTCGGCGACGTCGCCGAGCAATGCCGATTCGCCATCCCAGGCATGCAACTCAGGCAGTGACAGCTGAATCGATCCCGGACCGGTGACGACAAAACTGACATCACGCACATCGAGTACCAACCGGGCCTGGTGCCATACACCCAACACGAGTGACCAGCAGCGAGCCGCGAACCCGAACTGCACAGTGGAGGCAGCGACTCGTGGTTCATCGGTGCCGATCTGGTCTGCGACGGCATCGAGCAGTTCGCCCAGGGGTTCGGGCTCACACATCTGCTCGAGACTCACCACCGGGCCCGAGCCGGCATGCAGCGTGACGTACGGTCCGAGTTCAGCAGCGGCAGTGACCGCATCGACGACGCGGCGGCGATCGACCCGCTGGTGGATGCGGCTCAAGACCGATCAACTCTGCGTCGGCGCCAGGCCGAATCCTGGTGTGCCGATGAGGTCGGCGAATTGTTCTGGGTAGAGCTTCGCGGCCAGCGCTTCGATCCCGTCGATGATCTGGATGCCGGGATTGACCGCTTCCTGCGGCAAGATGATGAATTGGTTGTCACGGACTGCGGGTATGGTGCCGACTCCGTCCATCGATGTGAGGGCCTGGATCCGCTGTTCACCGGTCGGCCCACTGCCGTAGTCGGTCACCGCGATCAGTTCGGGCGCGCGGTCGACGACTGCTTCGATCGAGACGTTCTCCCACATCTCCTGCATGTCCTCGAAGATGTTGACTGCGCCCGCGTGCCGATACAACTCGGGCACAATGGTCAGACCGGCTCCGGTGCCCATCGTCTCGGTACCCCAGTCCCAGCAGAAGACCCGCACGGGTTGCACACCGGCCGGCAGGCGTTCGCCAACGCGATCGAGCCGTTGCTGCCAGTTCGCAATCAGAGCTTCGGCACGCTCGGGCACCCCGAAGATCGCAGCGATGGCACGCACGTCGCCGAACCATTCCTCGATCGTGGCAGGAGCAAGGGTGTCATTGATGCGCCGGCAGGACTCCGACAGCACGTAGCTGTCGATGCCGAGCTGGGACAGAGTTTCCGGGTTGATCCCAGCGGTATCGAACCCATAGTTCCACCCGGCGAAGACGAAGTCCGGTGCGAGACCCAGCAGAGGCTCAAGGGTGAAGTAGTCGGGGCCCAACGAGGGTACGGCGGCGTAATCATCAGTGAACGCGGCCAGCCGCAGGCGCTCACCGGCTCCCGCATAACCCGCGACCCGATCCGTCAATCCCAACGCGAACATCAACTCGATCATGTTGTCGTCATTGACCACTGCCCGCTCGGGCGGCTTGTCGAAAGTCACCGGTTCCCCGCAGGACGACACCGTCACCGGATAATGGTCGAGCGCCGTCGCAGCTGCGGGCCAGCTGAAGTCGGCGGTGACCGGCGGTAACTCACCTACCGTGAGGGCACGGCCTTCTAGCGGTCCGCTCTGGGTCGAATCCGTCTGTCCTGCTGCACATCCGCTGACAGTGATGAGTACGGCAACCGAGATGCACACCGAGCTCCTGAGATTCATCAGAGATACTCCTTTGTCGAGGGGATGGATGAGGAATCGATGGGCGCCGACAGCAGTAGCTGCAGCGCGCCGGTGCGAGGGTTGACTGTCTGATCGACGTGAACGCCGAACACGGGAAAGATGACGTCGTCGACAAGGACATCGGCCGGCCTTCCAGTGGCGACGACATCACCGTCGTGCAGGACGACCACCTCATCGCAGAATTCGGCGGCGAGGTTGAAGTCATGCAGCGCGGCCAGCGTCGTGACCCGGAGTTCACGCACCAGACGCAGGATCTCGAATTGGTGGCGGACGTCGAGGTGGTTGGTCGGTTCGTCGAGAACCAACACCTGCCCCTCCTGGGCCAGGGCGCGGGCCAGCAGCACACGTTGCTTCTCGCCACCGGAGAGCGTCGGCCACACCCGGTCGGCGAGAGCGAGCGCACCCACGGTGTCGAGGGCGTCGACAGCTGCGGACCGGTCCTTCACCGACGATCTACCGCCGAGGCCTTGATGAGGGATGCGGCCCAGCATGACCATGTCGATGACACTGATTTGCACGTCGACCGGTGACTCCTGGGCGACGACGGCGAGCGTGCGCGCGAACGAACGAGGATCCATCGCGCTCGCGGGTACGCCACCGAGGCGGATATCCCCACGCTCGGCGTTGAGGACCCGATAGATCGTCTTGAGGAGCGTGGACTTGCCACTGCCGTTCGGACCCAGCAGACCCACGCAGCACCCCGGCTCCACCGCGATACTCACGCCGTCGATCAGTAACCGTCCCCCAACCCGGATGGCCAACTCCCGCACGTCGACATCGACGGGGATCGTCATCGCGCACCGTCCAGTTGGCGGTCCCGCCGAGACATCAGGTACAGAAACAACGGTCCGCCGACAAGAGCGGTCAGGATGCCCACTGGGATCTCCTGCGGACTGGCCACCGTACGCGCCGCCAGGTCGACCCACACCATGAATGCCGCACCGAACAGCGCGCTACCGACCAACAGCCGGCGGTGCAGTGCGCCGACCAGAACGCGCACGATGTGTGGGACGACCAGGCCGACGAAGCCGACGGCTCCGGAGACGGCGACCATCACCGCCGTCAGCGCCGCGGTGGCCACGAACAGCTCCAGTCGCACCCTGACCACCGGCACACCGAGTGTCACGGCAGCCTCGTCTCCGGCCAGTAGAGCGTCCATCGCCCGCGCCCGAATGAGGAGCCACGCCAGCACCACCCCCAAGACGAGCGCCGGAAGGGCAAGTGTCGACCAGCGTGCGCGTTCGAAACTGCCGAGCAGCCAGAACAGCACCTGTTGGGCACCCCGAGGGTCGCCGAGGAAAACGAGGTAGCTGGTCAGTGCCGACAGGACATAACCCGCGACCACCCCGGTGAGCACCAACCGCAACGGATCCAGCCCGGCCCGACCCCGGCGAGCGACCAGGTACACCAACGCCATCGACACAGTGGCGGTGAGAAATGCCGCACCGCTCAGGCCCAACATGCCTAGCCCGAGTGCGCTCCCATAGACGATGACCGCGGCTGCACCGATGGAGGCGCCTGAGGACACCCCGAGTACGTACGGATCGGCAATGGGGTTGCGCACCAAGGCTTGTACGGCCACGCCGACCAGGCTCAGCCCCGCGCCCACCAGCGCGGCCAGAATGACGCGCGGGAGCCGAAGGTCCCAGATGATCTGTGTGACATGCGGAGCCACCGCTGAGTCCGCCGGACCGAACACTTTGGCTCGGACCACCTCCACCACGGTGTCTGCTGGAATCCGTACCGAGCCAATCCCGACGGCGATGACCAGCGAGACGAGACCCAGAGTGAGGACAGCAAGCATCAACGCTGCAAACCACGCCGGCGATAGTGCTCCGGCCGACGGCTGGTGCTGGGGAGATGTCCGGCGGCGGCCAGTGGTGGCCGCCACCCGTATCACGTCAGGGTGACGCGGATCCGGACTGACACGACCAGAGCCGCCTCTCGCGGGGCGGGTGTCCATCTGACACGGGCATGAGTATCCATCTTCGCTCTCCGTTCCGGGGTTTCCACGCCCCGTATCACCGGCCCGCGGCGGCGCAGTGTCCTGACTCCCGGATCGCCGCTCGCCCCGACCTTCCAGCCCATGGGCCGTGGTCACGCGTGGGGTCTGCTCCCCGGTCACAGTGGCGGGACCGTGCCGGAATCACACCGGCTTCCTCACCCCGTCGCGGCTGTTACCGCGCAAAGGGTACCGCGGGATACCCCGCGCCGCGCGCACGGGGTCACACGGCCCCGGTGGGCGGCAGACTACCCGTGGACCAAAGACACCGGTTCGAAGGTGCGCACCGGGCCGGCCACAGTCGCGCTGCATTGTGACAAGAGCGGCTCAGACATCTTGTTGCGCAGCGTGATTTGCACGGAACCGACGTCGTACTGCAGGACCACGCGCGTCAGCTCCTGCTCCGACTCGACGTCGAGCGGCGCGAACGCGTGGATGCGGTCGTCGCCGAGCTCCAGACGCGCGAAGTGCTGCGCGGCCTGGACGGCGTGCGGAAGCGAGGTGCGGCCCCGCAGGAACCGGGTGTCCAGCCGTCCATCGAGATAGCGGGTGACCAGACCCGCCGCATCCGTCGAGTCCACCCGGCCGTAACACAAACCCTCCGGCAAGATCAGCATGGTGGCGGCGAACCTGTCGCCCCCTAAATGTGAACATTCCCAGGTGTTTTCGGGATACGCCGCGGCGATCGCGGACACTGCGGCGCGACCGCGCACCGCGCAGCATTGATCGTGCTTGCCGTGCGCACAGACAGCCACCAGCGGACCGCTGACCGGCTCACCGCCGGAGCCGTCCAGAGGCACCTCGAGGTACTCACGGGGATCACCGACCTCACCGTGCCACAGCGACTCGACGCCTGGGTCGGCGTGCGCGACATACCAACGCCAGCGCGGCGTTGCCGAGCGACGGCCGTGCCGGCGGATGGCCGCAATGCGCAGCTTGGCGGCCTCTGCGCGGCGCACGACGGCACGACCCAGCTGCGGGTCGATGACACTGGGCGACTGCAGAAATGCCGACGGCCCCCAGCCGCCCTCAAGCTCGAGCAGCAGCCACGTGTGACCTGCCGAGGCGGTGCCATACATCGGATCGCCGCGCGCCAGGGACTGGTCGCTGCACGGCGTCGGCTTCACCACATCGGTCACGGGTGATCCACCGGCACGACGACCGCCTCACGCAGCAGGCGGCTCAGCACCACCGCGCCGTCGGCGGCATCCAGTCCGGGCAGCGAGTCGGCGCGCATCACGGAGCCGCGGTGCAGCGCAGCCAACGCGTCGGCGCACACGTCGGGGAAATCGATGGTGCGGTCCGGCAGGCACAGCCGCACCCGGCCGTGATGTCGGCCAATAGTGGCAACCAGGCCGCCACGCCAGCGCACCGCAACGGTGGCGGAATGTTCGGCCGCGTCGAAGACGGCCAGCGGCCGCACCGCCACCGGACGGGTCCGCTCCGCGTACTGCTGTGTCAGTCGCGTGGCCACTCCCTCGCTCAGCTCGGTGGTGCTGTCCCGCAGCGTCGCTGTCAGTTCAGCCAGGATTTTTGTTGCTGTGGCGACCATTTCGTCACGGTTGGTCGCATCGAGGGCCATCGGCAGGGAGCTGCGGAACTCTTCGTGGTCTGCCAGTTGGTCGACGAGCGCGCGCACCACATCCAGCCGGGTGGTCGCCGACACCCCGACGGTCAGGTGAATCGACACGGTGTCCTGGGCCCGCGCCGAGTGGATCCAGCCGCGCGGGAGGTACAGCGCATCGCCGGGAGCGAGCACGGTGTCGATGACCGGCTCGTCGTCGGCGACGCGGCGGGCGATCGCGCCTCGATGCTCGGTCCACGGCTGGGACGGCAACGGATCGGCGTGCACCGGTGCATGAACGGTCCAGTGCTTGTGCCCGGTGGTCTGCAGGACGAACACGTCGTGCACGTCGTAGTGCGCCTCGAAGCCGCGGCTGGACGGCGGTGTGATGTAGGCATTGGCCTGCACCGGATGGCCGAGGTCGTCGACCATCGCGCGGACGAAGTCGATCACCGGCGGCCACAGTCGATGTAGGCCCTGCAGCACGATCGACGCGCCTGCCGCGAACTGCTGCAGGACTCCGGCCGGGTCTACCTGGTCGGTGACCTCGGCACCGAAACCCGCGGGGCCGAGATAGCAGTCCCGCGCCAGCACGCTGCCATCCTTGGCCAGCCGGATGAACGGCGCGCGAACCCCTCGCTCGGCGAGCAACTCGTCGACGGCCGCACTGGACAGCAGATCGGTGAAGTTCCGCGGCAATTCCCGGGCAGGACTGAGCAACGGATACCGCCCCCAGTGATTCCGGGAGAACTCCTGGGGGTCGGTACCGATGCAGCGACTCAGCATGAAGTCCGGTTACGCGGTGCCGTCGGCCCCGCCGTCGTGACCCTCCGGGTTCGAGCCGCCGTCCGCGGTGCCCTCACCGCCTGCGGTGCCGTCCGCCCCGCCGTCGTGGCCCTCCGGGTTCGAGCCGCCGTCCGCGGTCCCCTCACCGCCGTCTCCCGGTGTGGTGGTGATGTCGTCGTCGTTGATCGCCATGGGAAATCTCCTTCGTCGGGCCGCGCCTGGTCAAGCCGGTCGCTCGGGCGCGGTGTGGCGAGAGTTTCCCGGCCGGTGCGTGGGTAAACCGCGCACCCGGCGCGCTCGTCGATAATCGGCAGGGTGACCGTAGCTTTGTGGATCGTCGTCGCGTTGCAGACGGCCGCGCTGACCACGCTGGGCGTCGTGCTGATCGTGTCGCGGCGGCAGCTGGCCGGGGCTCGCCGAGCCCTGGCCCGCCGCACCCGGGTCGATGACAGGCCGCACCGACCACGCAGGCCGGTCGGAGTGGGTCCGCTGGCCGTCCGGGCGGTTGCCAACACCGTCCAGACTGCCGACGCCATCATCCGCAAGGGGATCGGTGGGCAGGTGCGCAGCTCGATCGAGGATCTGGCCGGCTGGGCGCGCGTCGAGCGTCCCGATCTGGCGAAGATCACCGCATCGGGGTCGGTGGTGCTGGTGTTCTCCGACATCGAGGGCTCCACCGAGCGCAATGAGGCGATGGGCGACCGTGCCTGGGTCCGGCTTCTCGAGAGGCACAACGCTCTGGTCGAGGGCCGGGTCCGGGCGCACCGCGGCTATGTCGTCAAGAATCAGGGCGACGGCTTCATGATCGCGTTCGCCGAGCCCGCCGACGCGCTGCGGTGCTGCGTCGAGATCCAGCACGCGCTGTCGGGTGACAGCGAGCGCTGGGATGGCATCCGGGTGCGGATAGGGGCACACGTCGGCACCTCGGTGCGGCGCGGGGAGGATCTGTTCGGTATCGACGTGGCGATGGCCGCGCGCATCGCCGACCTTGCCGACGGCGGCCAAATCATGGTCAGCGAAGCGTTGCGGGCCTGTCTCGACGGTGCCGACGACCTGAGATTCGGGGAGCCTCAAAAGGTCGAATTCAAAGGCATCCGCGATGCGCAGACCGTCTATCCGGTGCAGCGATGACCCGTGGTGTCGTTACGCGCGACCAGGGGAATACTGGCGGGGTGGCCGCCTCTGGTACCGACCCCTTCGAAGCTTTGGTCTCACTGCTGGATTATCCGATGTTCGTGGTCACCACGCGGGCGGGTGACGATCGGGCGGGCTGCCTGGTGGGATTCGGCAGCCAAACCAGCATCAACCCGTCGCGTTTTCTCATCGGGTTGTCCAAGAAGAACCAGACCTTCCGGATCGCGCAGGACGCGACACACCTCGCGGTGCATGTGTTCTCCCGCGAACATCTCGATGTGGCCCGGCTCTTCGGCAGCGAAACCGGCGACGAGACAGACAAGTTCGCCCGCACGGCCTGGCATGACGGGCCTGCCGGAGTCCCAGTTCTCGACGCCGCGGGAGCCTGGTTCGTCGGCGAGATCCGGGACCGCTTCGACGTCGGCGACCACGTCGCCCACGTCCTGGAACCGGTGGCAGGCCAGGCGCCCGGTGACTTCACCGACTGGGTCACCTTCGCCGACGTTCGGGACCTGAACCCCGGACACGAGGCATGAGCGTGCCGCGTCTGGGCAGCGTCGCCGATCTGACCGAGTTGATCGGTTTCTATTCGACGCCTCCGTCGGGAGTGCGTGCCAACATGATCTTTTCGGCCGACGGTGCCGCCGCGTTCGCCGGGCGCGCCGGACCACTCTCCGATCCGCTCGACCAGTCGCTGTTACGCGCGCTGCGGGGTTTCGCCGACGTCATTCTGGTCGGCGCCGGCACCGCGCGCGCCGAGCGGTACGGACCGGTGCGCCTACATGCGGTCGCGGGTCCCGTACCGCCGCTGGCTGTCGTCAGCAGGACAGGTGAGCTTCCGGAGTCGATGTTCGCCGATCCGACGCAGCGCCACATCCTCGTCACCACCGAGCGATCCGCGCAGGAGCACAACCTCGCCCCGGACGACCGCCGCGACGTCCTGATCGCCGGTACCGACACCGTCGACGTCACCAGCCTCATCACCCAGTTCGGTCAGCGTGGTCTGAACCGCATCCTGTGTGAGGGCGGTCCGACCCTGCTGGACGTGTTGACCGGTGCCGATCTCGTCGATGAATTGTGCGTGACTGTGTCGCCGACGCTGGCCGGGGTTCAGGACGTCGGGACCGGTAGCGCCGCGCTGCAGGCTCCGCGAACGATGGCGCTGGACCACGTGTTGACCCATGCCGACTACCTCTACCTCAAATACTCGCGCCGGTCACCGGTTGTGCGGTGACGGCGGCATTTCACCGAAAATCGCGCCCCCGAAGCACATTCGGCGTGAGTCAGTTCTGCCGTGGCAGCATCTCGCGGACGAACTCGTCGAGGAAGGTGTCGGAATCGGCCCCGGTCGCCGGCCTGATCACGAACTTCGTCAACCCGGCCTCCAGGTACGCATCGATCTGCCGGTGCAGCTGCGCCCAGTCGGTCGCGACGAGCTCGGACGGGTCGATGTCGGGGCGCCGCCGGCGGATCGTCTGCAGGACCTGGGCGGGCAATGCACCGTCCCCGACAGCCAGATTGATGCCGTAATGGTCATCCGGGACGGTGCGTTGCGCCGCCCGTGCTGAAGCGCGGATGGCGTCGACGGCTGATCCGGCCTCGCGGGGTGTGAGGAAGCTGCCGAGCCACCCGTCGGCGAATTGTCCGATGCGGCGGTATCCCGCTGACGATGAGCCCCCGAGCCAGATTTCCAGTGGCTTGGTGGTTTTGGGCAAGATCTCGACATCGCGCACCGAGTAGAACTCGCCGGTGAAGCTGACACCCCCGTCGGACAGGACCGTCCGCAACAATCGCAGCGACTCGTCGAACACCGCGGCGCGCCGACCGTCGGGCACCGGAAACAGGTCGCGCTCCGCGGGCACGGCAGGCCGAAGGCCGAAGACCGGCAGCACCCGTCGCGGTGCCAGTGCGGCCAGCGACGCCAGCTGTTTGGCGACCAGGACCGGGTGCCGGCCGGGTAGCACTGCCACCGATGTCCCGACCTTCAACTGCGTGGTGCGCGCCAGCGCGAACGTCATCCCGACGAACGGATCCACCGCTGGGGAATACACCAGTTCCGAGAACCAGAGCGAGTCGATCCCGGCGGCCTCGATGCGGTCCACCGTGCCCGCCAACTCACTGGGCGGAGCCCCCAGATCCAGGCTGACTCCGAAGCGAACCTTCATCGTCGAGTCGCTATCCGTAGGCCGCGTCGAGGAATCGACTGCGCACCTCGGGCGACGGGATCGGACACGTCTCGTACTGTCCGCCGATGCGGTACCGGATCGACGCGAACCTGCGGTACAGCCAGTCGCGGAGCACTGCGGGGATCACCCGTGTCACCGACAGGAGCCGCCAGTAACCGCCGAGATAGTTGGCCACCTGCAGCAGCGCCGCCGACTGGATGTCGACCTGCTCGTCGGTCCGTCCCGCGTTGCGGACATAGACAACGGAGTCCACCTCCCGCAACTGCGGGTGACGGGCGATGACGTCGCGGGCGAAGTCACTGTCGAGGGCGGCGAAGCGCAGCGTTTCGCGACGGTCGAACCGCAGGATGGCGCGCACCGCGCCGTTGCACACGCCGCAGACGCCGTCGTACAGCAGCACGGGATCGGCCGACGATGGTTGGCTCATACGGCCAGACTACGCGCCCGAGCTCGGCCGCCGCCGAATGTGCTTCTGACGGCGGTGATTCACCAAAAAACCTGCCCCAGAAGCACATTCGGCGCGGCAGCGGGTCAGGCGTCGGGCAGCAACAAGCGCAACATCATTTCGACGTGCTCGACCATCTGCCGGTAGCCCAGCAGGCCTGCTCCGACCTGCAGCAACGCCCCGCAGACGATGGTCTCGACGGTGTTGTGAATCTCCGGCCACGCGCCCGAACCCAGCGCAGCAGCGATTCGGCGGCGGATCTCGGTCGACACCGCCTCTCGAACCGGCACGATCGCGGGGTCGTCATTGCGCATCAAAGCGATGTTGCAGGCGACGCCGAGGTGCGGGTTGTCGGCGAAAAGGTTGGCCACCACGTGCACCTGTTCGATGAGCCGGTCCACGACCGCTGCCGCGGCGTCGATCTCCAGCGGAAGCGCCTGGAGCCGGCGCAGGTAGATGCTCGCGATCAGGACGTCTTTGGTGGGGTACTGCGGCAGCAGCGTGGCCACTGAGGTTCCGCAACGAGCAGCGACAGCCGACAGGGTGACTCCGGCGTAGGAGCCCTCGGCGAGGAGCTGGCTGGCGATATCGAGAATCGAAAGAGCCGGGTCGCGCCGCTCGCGGTGTGCCCGCCGCACGTCCAGCGACGAGACCGCGGCCATCGTGTCGTTTCTGCGCGCCACATCTGCAGAGTAGCCGTGGATGACGGAGCAATCTCGGTCCGGTTGAGAACTGATGTCACCCCGATGCCTTTCGACGCTGTGCTGTCATCATCGGACGAATGTCACCCAGGACAGCGGCGAGAACCGACAGCAGGCTGGCAGTTCGCCTCGCCGCGCTCGCCTCGCTCGGCGCGTCGGTCATCCATTTCGCCGTCGTACCGGCGCACTGGCACGAGTGGGCGCCGGCCGGGTTGTTCTTCGTCGTGATCGGGCTCACCCAACTGACGTGGGCCCTGTGGGTGCTGGCTCGGACCACGCCGTCGGTGTTGGCGGCCGGCATCATGCTCAATGTCGGCGCCATCGCCCTGTGGACGGTCTCCAGGACGACCGGCGCGCCATTCGGCCCGCACTCTGGGACCGCCGAAGTGGTGGCGGGTGCGGACCTCTGCGCGGTGCTGCTCCAGACCTACGTCGTGATGGGGGCCGGCTGGGTGGTCTATCGCGGACTGCGCGGCGCATCGATACCGGCGTTCGCCAATGCGATGGTGCTGGTGGGCGCCGTGGGCGTGGTCACCCTGGCTTCGACGGTGGGCGTTGCCTCGGGGCTGCGCCATGACCACCACGGGCCGACCGGGTCTCCCGGAGGCCATCACGGTCCCGGCATCGAGCACACCGACGCCCAGCACGGTCAGGTCCGGCAGCCCGCGGCCCCGGTGCCCGTCGTGGCGCCGGTCGGCACTCCCGCCCCGGCCCAGCAGTCTGCCCATGATCACGACCACGCCCACTGACGCAAGCGTGTGATCTGCGCTACCGGTGCACAACCGTGTGCGCGCTGGACTCGGGGCTCAGGTCCAGCCGGCGCAACAGTTGGGCGTTGAGTGCAACGACGATCGTCGACAGCGACATCAGGATGGCGCCCACCGACATCGGCAGGACGAATCCGACGGGTGCCAGCACCCCGGCTGCCAGTGGCACCGCGAGGAGGTTGTAGCCGGCGCCCCACCACAGGTTCTGTTTCATCTTGCGGTATCCGGCGCGCGACAACTCGATGACCGAGAGCACCGACCGCGGGTCGGAACTGGCCAGGATGACGCCCGCAGAGGCGATGGCGACATCGGTGCCCGCGCCGATCGCGATACCGACGTCGGCCTGCGCCAGCGCGGGTGCATCGTTGACACCGTCACCGACCATGGCGACCTTCTTGCCTTCCTGTTGCAGCGCCGCCACTTTCGACGCCTTGTCTTCGGGGCGCACGCCGGCGAACACCCGGTCGATGCCGAGTTCGTCGCCGACGGCGTGGGCGACGGCTTCGGCGTCGCCGGTGATCATGACGACCTCGATGCCGAGCTCGTGCAGCGCGTCGACGGCGTCGCGGGATTCCGGTCGGACTTCGTCGGCCAACCGCAACCCTCCGATGACCACGCCGTCGCGGACGACGTGCAGGACGATGGCGCCGTCGTCGCGCCACCGGGCCGCAGCGTCGACCTCATGGGCACCAACGTCTTTCAGCAGACGGGGCCCGCCCACCCGGATCTCGTGCCCGTCGACGGTCGCCGTCACCCCGACCGCGGGTGAGGACGTGAACCCGGTGGCGCGCGGTACGGAGACCCCGCGCTCGTCAGCGGCTCTGACGATCGCCCGGGCCAGCGGGTGCTCGCTGTCGGTCTCGGCCGCAGCGGCCAGCGCCAGGACTGCGTCGGAGTCGAGTTCGTCGACGGGTTCGACACCGGTGACGGTGGGTTCGCCCCTGGTCAGGGTGCCGGTCTTGTCGAACAGCACCGCATCCACGGTGCGCATACTCTCCAACGCCAGCCGGTCCTTGATCAGAACCCCACCCCGGGCGGCCCGCTCGGTGGCAATGGAGACCACCAGCGGGATGGCCAGACCCAGCGCGTGCGGGCAGGCGATGACCAGCACGGTGATGGCCCGCACAACCGACGCATCGGGGTCGCCGACGGCGGCCCACACCACGGCGGTGGCGGCCGCGGTCGCCAGGGCGAACCAGAACAGCCAGCCGGCGGCGCGGTCGGCCAGGCGCTGGGCACGCGATGACGAGTTCTGCGCCTCGGCGACCAGGCGCTGGATGCCGGCCAGCGCGGTGTCCTCGCCGGTCGCGGTGATCTCGACGCGCAGACCGGAGTCGGTGGCCACGGTTCCGGCCGTGACCGAGTCACCGACGCCGCGAGCGACCGGACGCGATTCACCGGTGACCATCGACTCGTCCATGTCGGCCCGACCGTCGACGATCCGGCCGTCGGCGGGCACACTGCCGCCAGGTCGGACCACAACGACATCGCCGACACGAAGATCGGCGGGCGAGACGACGACGGTCTGATCGCCGTCGACCTTCTCCGCCTCGTCGGGCAGCAGCGCGGCCAGGGAATCCAATGCTGAGGTCGTCTGGGCCAGCGAGCGCATCTCAACCCAGTGCCCGAGCAGCATGATCACGATGAGCAGCGCCAGCTCCCACCAGAATTCAAGCTCGTGGTGCAGCACGCCCAGGCTCGCACCCCATGATGCAAGGAATGCCACCGTAATCGCCAGCCCAATCAGGAGCATCATTCCCGGTGTACGCGAACGGATTTCGCTGACTGCGCCGGTCAGGAACGGGCGGCCACCGACGACGTACATCGCGGTCCCGAGAATGGGAGCGACCCATTGCCCGCCCGGTATGTCGAGGATCTGGTAGCCGACCAGCATGGCGAACATCGGTGAGAACGCGATGACCGGCACGGCGATGACCAGGTTGATCCAGAAGAGTTTCTGGAACTGAGCGACATGGCCCCCGTGGCCAGTCGAACCATGGCCCCCGTGGCCAATCGAACCATGGCCCCCGTGGCCAGTCGAACCATGGCCCCCGTGGCCAGTCGACGCGCCTTCCTTTGCTTGGTGACCGTGAAGATCTGCCATGACGTTCCTTCGAACTCAGTGGACCGGGCTTTGCACGTCCCGAACTATACCCCTGGGGGGTATATTTTCAAGGGCGCACTGTTTGGGCCGGGTTCAGCCGGCCCCGACGGTCGAGTCGGTACAGCGCGAAGGCGGACAGGATCCCGACCACGCTGAGTAGGATCCACAGCAGTTCGGGGGCTCCTCGGTCACGAACCACCTGCATCAGCGCGCCGGTAGCCAGGTTGCCGCCGAGGATGCCGATCCCGACGATGGTGTTGTAGAAGCCGTAATGGGTCCCGACCAGCCGGTTGCCCGCCAGCGCGACCACGGTGTCCATCTCGAAGGGGAATACCGCCACAGTCCCGACCGCCAAGATGGCCGTGGCGATGAGCAGCGCACCCGCCGCGGCGACACGTCCGGCCCGCGAGTCGTCGGGGAGCGCCATCAGCGGCACAAATGCGACCGCGAGAATCAACATCCCGATGACCAGTGATCTGCCGGACCCCCACCGCTGGGCAAACCAGTGCGTGATGCGCAACTGTCCGAGAACAGCCACCACACCGGACACCACGAAGATCATCGCCGTCACGATCGTCTCGCTGCCGGGAAAGAGCTGGCGCGCCTGCAGCGGCAGCGCGAGATACACCTGGAAGGACAGCACGTAGGACCCGATCATCGCCGCGGCGAAGAGCAGAAATGATCTGTTGGTCGCCACCACACGCCAGTCGTCGAGAATCGATGTCTTCTGGTCTGACGACTCGGCGGCCCGCTGCGGCAGGGCGAACAACTGCGCGACGGTCAAAGCCGCGAACACCACTGCCGCGGCGGCAGCAGTCATTCGAAAATCGACGAACATCAACGCCAGACCGACGAGCGGCCCGGCCAGAATGCCGCCCTGATAGAACACGTTGAACAGCGCGAAGGCCTCGACCCGCCGGGTCCCTGAGTCGGCGGCCAGATACGCACGCACCGCTGGGTTGAACAATGCGCCGGCGAAACCCGTTGCTGCCGAGGCGATCAGTAGTGCCGGGAGGGTGTCCGCGAACACTAGCAGCCCGAATCCCGCTGTCCGAAGGGCACATCCGGCGACGATGAGTGGCTTGTAACCGAGGCGGTCGGCCAGCGTGCCGCCCACGATGAACATCCCCTGCTGGGAGAAATTCCGCACCCCGAGAACAAGACCGATGGCCCAGGCAGCTAGACCGAGTGGGCCGGCCAGATAGCCGGCCAGATATGGCATCAACATATAGAAGCCAAGGTTGATGCCGAACTGGTTGATCATCAGCATGCGACTCGGCCAACCGAAGCTACCGAAGCTAGCGGTGAGGTTCATCGTGAACCAGCCTGCATCGGATCGACGACGCGGGCGCAGCGGGTCCACCTCGTGACCGTCCTCGCCCACGGATGACCGATGGTGTCGGGTTGCACTGCAGGCGGCCCGGCGAGCAGACCGTGTGCCTGGCAGTAGTCGTCGTTGTAGACAGTATCGAAATAGCGCTGCGGTCCATCCGGGAACACCGCGGCGACGGTCGTCCCGCGCCGATGAGTCCGCGCTGCCCAACTTGCGACCAGCGCGACGGCGCCGACGCTCCACCCGCCGCTGGCGTAATGGGTGGACGCCAACGTGCGACATGCCCACACCGCTTCCGCCGCTGCCACCCAATGCACTTCGTCGAAGGCCGGGTAATCGACATTGCCCGGATAGATGCTCGAGCCGAGTCCGCGCATCAGCCGGGCACCTGGGGGCTGGCCGAAGATCGTCGAACCCACCGTGTCGACACCGATGAGGCGCAGGTCGGGGTTGGTCTCACGCAGTACCCGCGCAATACCGGCGGAGTGCCCTCCGGTGCCGACGGAGCACACGAGAACGTCGACGGGCCCCACCTGCTCAACGAGTTCGACCGCCAGTCCGCGATATGCCTCGACGTTCTCCGGGTTGTTGTACTGATCAGGGTGCCAGGCGCGGGCATCGGCGGAGAGTATCTGCTCGACGCGTTGTCGCCGCGCCTGTTGCCAGCCACCTTCGGGATGAGGTTCGGTGACCAGTTCGACGCGCGCGCCGAACGCCGTGAGCATCCGCTGGATCAACGGTTCCATACCGGGGTCGGTGACCAGCGTGACGGGGTGGCCATAGACGGTACCCGCCAATGCAAGGCCCAATCCGAGTGTTCCACTGGTGGATTCGACGATCCGGGCTCCCGGCTGGAGATGTCCGGTGACGCGCGCTCGTTCCACCATGTGCAAGGCAGGGCGGTCCTTCATCCCTCCGGGGTTGAATCCCTCGAGTTTTGCCCAGAAGCCTCGATCAGATGCTGTGAAGGGGGCGGAGATCCGCAGGACGGGTGTATGGCCGACCATGGTGGCCGGCCGTCGGCCGCAACTGAGCCGGCGCTGCGCGCAAGGGTTCCGGTCGTCTGCAGCAGAGATGGATAGGACGTGGTTCATCACTGAGTGTCGCTTCTGTTGAGGCCGCGACAGGGCACGGCTACTGATGGCGGGCAGCGGTCGCCGGCTCCGACTGTGATGACGAAGCCTGATGCTGGCCGATCAGCGGCGCGCGATGCAGAGCCGGCAGAGCAGATCCCGACCGGCCACCAGAACTGATATGTGGCGAGGTGGCCCGCGAATGGCGGCCAAGGCTGCCTGACGCCACAGCGCCGGAGGTGCTGCGACGACAGCAAGCAACACCAGAGCAATGAGCGCGAAAGCGGATCGCGGGACGACCGCCTCGGCGAAAGCCTCGGTCCCACGGTGGTGATCGCCGCGGGAGACGTGCGCGTGGTCGACCAGCAATGCCGCTGGGAGTCCCACCGAGTTCGTGGCGAGAGCGTGGTGGCTGTGCGCGGCCGCAGGAGAGGCGGTGGCCAGAGCCCATTCGGCGCTGACCACGAGGGTGCAGAAGGCGATGAGCGCCGCGACGATAACGCACCGGCGTTCTGGAGAACTCGCACTGAACCCATTCACGATGTTGCCGACTGTAGCAGCGGCTCACATACCGGCGATATGAAGCAAGTATTGCCGCTGAGTTGTGACCGGCCCGCAACCTTTCGCAGATCACCATCGCGGATCTCATGTTCTCTTCTGAAGTCGCTGCGTAGAAACGCATCTCACCAGAGGACGGAAACGCAAACACGGGCCGTTCGCCCGCGGACCTGCGCACCTCGGCGCCGTCGGGAGCTCTCCTCAGTAGCGATCCGCTAGGTCGAACTCTACGCAGGTGAGTTTGCTGTCGTCTTCTATACCGAATCTTTAGAAAACCAGTAGAACCGCTCAATCAACGTTGTGAAGGCTCAACGTGGTTGACAGACTCCGACAAGCGAAGGGCTGTTCAATGAACAGGATCAGACTGGTGTTGGCAGGCTCGGCCGCGGCAGTGATGGCCGTCGCCCTCACCTCCTGCGGTAATGCCGCGGACACCGAGGCGACTTCTCCCACCCCGACTCCGACTGTCATGCAGACTCCGGACGAGGCTTCTGCTGCGGCCCACAATCAGGCGGACGTGATGTTCGCCCGCCATATGATTCCGCACCATGAGCAGGCAATCGAGATGAGCGACCTGATCATCGAGAAGCCGGGCATCGATCCGCGGGTCATCGAGCTGGCCAACGAGATCAAGGTTGCGCAGAACCCGGAGATCGAGCAGATGCAGAGCTGGCTTGACCAGTGGGGTATGCCCGGTGATCACAGAATGCCCGGGGACATGCCGCATCACGGCGATATGAACCACGAGCCGATGACGCCCGGTATGCCGGGGATGGATGGCATGGCCGGGATGATGTCGCCGGCCGACATGCAGGCGCTGGCGGACTCGCAGGGCGTCGATGCCAGCCGACTGTTCCTCGACCAGATGATTGAGCACCATGAGGGGGCCATCACGATGGCACAGGATGAAATCGCCAACGGTCAATTCCCGGAAGCCGTTGAACTGGCCCACTCGATCATCACCAGCCAGCAGCAGGAAATCGAGACGATGAACCAGCTACTCAACTCGCTGTCGTAGCCGATACGTCGCCGGCCGGCCCCATCGTCAGATCGCCGCCAGGGCGGTGCGGACTCGGGGTTCTCGGTACCGCCACGCTGAATGTCGTGCCCGCGTCGAGCCCTCCACTGCGCACGCTGATACGTCCGCCGTGAGCCTCGACCAACGCCTTGGCGATGGCCAGACCGATCCCCGCCCCGCCTCGTGATCGTTGTCGAGCGGCGTCGGCGCGATAAAAGCGTTCGAACAGATGGGGAAGGTGCACAGCGGCCACGCCCTCACCATCATCAGCGACGGTGAAGAGCACGTAGTCACCGGAAGCTGCGGCGCTGACGGTGACGTGCCCGCCGGCGGAGGTATGCCGGAGGGCGTTGTCGAGCAGATTGCCCAACACTTGAGCCAAGCGTTGCCAGTCACCCCACAAACGCGGCGCACCAACGATGTTCTTCGCCAGAGCTACGCCTTTTGCCGCATAACGGTCAACGACGGTAGCGATGACAGCCTCCACGAGCCGACCGCCGTCCAGCCATTCCGGAGTGATAGTGGCGTGCGCTTCCTCGGCTTGCGCAAGTGCGGCGGCGTCCGCCGAGAGCCGGACCAGCCGACCGGCCTGCTCCCGCAACATTGCGATCGTCTGAGGATCCAGCGTTGTGACGCTGTCCTCCACCGCCTCGAGATAGGCCTGCAGGACTGCGACCGGAGTGCGGATCTCATGGGCGAGGTCGCCGAACATGCGGCGCCGGGTCGATTCGACGGTCTGCAGACGCTGCGCCATCTGGTTGAACGCATGCGCCAACTCATCGAATTCGTCACCCAGGTGCGGTGGGGCTACCCGGGCGTCATAGTGGCCTTCAGCCACCGCCGAGGCCGCCCGGGACACCTCCGCCACCGAGGTTCGCACCCGCCTGGTCAGATACAGGGTCATCACCAGCGCCGTCAGCGCGGCCACCGTGATTGCCACGACGATCGCAATGGCCGTGGCGTGGCGATAGGCCTCCTCAGCGTGGACCTGCTCGTAAGAGTTGTGGGGGACGCCGGCCTGATGGAGGTGGTCGCGGAACAAAGGCGGCCCGACCACCATCGCCACCACCCAGGTGGTGAGCCCCCCGGCGAGTAGCACCGCTCCTTGAGCGAGTACCAGACGGCGCGCAAGCCCCCAGCCCCTCGACGCTGTCACCGACCGGTTCCCATCCGATAGCCCACCCCACGCACGGTGACGACATACCTCGAAGCGGCCGGATCGTCGCCGAGTTTGCGCCGCACATGCCCGATGTGCACATCGACGAGGTGATCGTTGCCCACCCACGGGTCCCCCCATACCGCATTGATGAGTTGCCGCCGGGTCCACACCACCGCGGGACGGGACGACAGAGCAGCGAGGATGTCGAACTCCGTCCGCGTCAACATGACCGGTTCACCTCCGAGGTCCACCTGCCGCCCGGCGACATCGATCATCAGTGCACCGAATACTCGCGGCGGCGGAAGCGGCGCGGCCACCGGCATCGGTGTGGCCACCGATCGCGGGCGGCGCAGCATCGCACGGATCCGAGCCACCAGCTCACGTGGGCTGAACGGTTTGGTGACGTAATCATCAGCTCCGACCGACAAGCCGACCACCGTGTCCACCTCGTTGTCACGCGCGGTCAACATCACGACGTAGGCGTCGGAGAAAGTTCGCAGCTGACGGCACACCTCGACACCGTCGATACCCGGCAGCCCCAGGTCGAGAACCACCACATCGGGGTCCACCTCGCGGGCCACCGTCAAAGCCTCGATCCCGGTGTGGCACACCGTGACGTCAAAATGTTCGTTGTCCAGATAGCTCTTGACAACCGCCGCCAGCGGGACCTCGTCTTCGACGACAAGCGCGCGAAAGCCTCTCAGTACGGAATCTTCCGGGGAAACGCATACTGCGTCCATCACATCATCGTGCCGCCGAAGCGCACACATATCGACTGTTGAGAAAACCTTCACCAAACCAACACCACCGCCCCGGACACCCCGCCTTGACACGTCTGTCACTTAGTGACACAGTGGGAGATGTCACTAAGTGACAGGAAGGTGGTGTCGTGGTTATCACTGATAAGCAGGCACGGGCACGTCTGGAGGTGTCCCGGCACGCGTGCGAACTGTTCTGGCAGCGGGGCCTGGCCGCCACCAGCGGTGATGACATCGCCTCTGCAGCAGGGCTTTCCACCCGCACGGTGTGGCGGTACTTCCGCAGCAAAGAAAGCTGTGTGGAGCCGGTACTGGCCCTGTCAGCGCAGCGGTTCATCACATTGGCCCACCAGTGGCCGGCGGCACTGTCGCTTGCTGAACACATGGCCTCCTACACCGCCGAGAATCCGCTCAGTGAACAGGAGATCGCCGATGTGCGCAGCGCGCTGCGTATCACCACGATGTCAGTACAGGAGCCCGCGCTGCGCACGTCGTACCTGATGGTGCACGACCAGATGGAGCGGGACTTCATTCCCGTGGTCGGCGAAAGACTTCGCCTCCCACCAACCCACCTCACCGTGCGTCTGTGCGCGGCAGCGGTGACCGGTGCGTTCCGCGTCATCGACGAGGACGTCGGACGTCGGGTCATCGTCGACGGCGAGATGGTCAGCCAGCAAGAGGCCCTGGACCTGATCGACCGCGCCGTCCGAGACGCCACCAACGGCAGGTTCGGCGGACCCATCGCCGACTGACCGCAATCTGCAAGCACGACAACCACACAGGCAACCCAGGCTGCCGGGACCCATCATCCGCCACCCCGAACGAACGAGGCTGCCCCCACACCGACGAAAGGCATGTCCATGGCACTCCCCGAACTCATCTCGATCGAGGACTTCTTCAATCCGCCGACCCGGGCCGGAGCGATGATTTCACCCGACGGCAATCGCATCGCGTTCCTCGCCCCGTGGCGAAACCGGCTCAACGTGTGGGTCCAAGATCTCGACTCCGACGACGCGCGACGCGTGAGCAGCGACGCCACCCGTAGCGTGCACCACTTCGACTGGACCGATGACCCGCGCTGGCTCATCTATCTGCAGGACAGCGCCGGCGACGAGAACTGGCACATCTACCGGGTGGACCTCCACGACCCGGATGCCGAGGCCGTGGACCTGACTCCGTTTCCCGGCGTGATCGCCTCGCCGATCACCGACTTCAAGAAGGGTAAAGCGGTCATCGTCATGAATCGCCGCAACGCGCAGCTGTTCGACGTCTACGAGCTGCGCATTGCCACCGGGGAACTGACCTTGCTCGCCGAGAATCCCGGAACTGCCTTCAACTGGCTGTCCACCGATGACGGCCAACTCTTCGCGACATCGTTGACCCCTGACGGCCATCTCGATCTGTCACGATGGGATCCTGACACCGCGGGCCTGCAGCCCATCACGACCTTCGACGGCTCTGACCACCCCGTTGGGATCCACCCGCTCGTCCTCACCCCGGACGGCAAGGGAGTATGGGTGGGATCGCACCGGGATACCGACCGCTCCCGCTTGATCCGCGTCGACCTGGCGACCGGCGAAGAGATCGAGGTCGACAGCCATCCAGAGTTCGACCTCGATCACCGCGGAGTGGTCAATCCCTTTATGTCGCAGCCCCTTATCCAGGCCCCGCAGACCGGTGAACTGATCGGTGTCCGCTATCTGCGGGAGCGACAGGTGATCCACCCGCTGGACTCCCACTTCGCCGAGGTACTGACCAACCTGGAGAAGCTGTCCGACGGAGACATCGGCCGTATCACCTCCGACGTGGACGGCCGGCGGTGGGTGGTCGACTTCATCCACGACCGCGATCCCCACGCCACCTACCTCTACGACCACCAGACCGGTGACAGCCGCCTGCTCTATCGACCGTTCCCCCATCTCGATCCTGATCAGCTCGCCCCGATGCAGCCGGTCGCGATCACCGCACGCGACGGACTGACGCTGCACTCATACCTGACCTTGCCTGTCGGGGTGCAGCCGCGGGACCTGCCGCTGGTGCTGATGGTGCACGGTGGCCCCTGGTACCGCGATTCCTGGGAGTACAACCCCGGCGTACAGCTACTGGCCAATCGCGGGTATGCGGTGCTGCAGGTCAACTTTCGCGGCTCACTGGGATTCGGGGCATCGTTTCTGAAAGCGGCCATCGGCGAGTTCGCCGGCAAGATGCACGACGACCTGATCGACGGTGTGAACTGGGCGGTGGAGCAGGGCTACGCCGACCCCGACCGGGTCGCGATCGTGGGCGGCTCCTACGGCGGCTACGCGGCCTTGGTCGGCGTCACGTTCACGCCCGACACCTTCGCCGCCGCCGTGGATTACGTCGGCATTTCGGACCTGGCCAACTTCATGCGCACCCTACCGCCGGTCGCGCGTCCGCACCTGGCCAACAATTGGCATCGGTACGTCGGTGACCCCGATGACCCCGAGCAGCTGGCCGACATGATGGCACGCTCCCCGATCACCAGGGTCGACCAGATCCGAACACCGTTGATGGTGATCCAAGGCGCCAACGACGTCCGCGTCGTTCAGGCCGAGTCCGACAACCTGGTCGAGGCGTTGCGCGGCCGCGGGGTCGAGGTCGAGTACCTGGTTCAGACCGACGAGGGTCACGGCGCGGTCAACCCGGAGAACGTCATCGAGATGTACTACGCGATGGAACGATTCCTGGCACGGCACCTCAAGCCGGCCCGGTGACTGCTGGCGCTGCCCGCGGTTCAGGGGGGTCTGGGCTGCCGTGCGATGATGCCAGGGTTCCGGCGAACAGAAAGGTCGGCGATGACCCGCAGCACACCTGGAGACGGACCGCTGGACGGGAAGGTGGCCATCGTCACCGGAGCTGCTCGGGGGGTCGGTAAGGGTATCGCCTCGGCTCTGCTGGCGCGCGGTGCACAGGTCCTGATCACCGATATCCTCGAAGACGTCTTGGCCTCTACGGCAACCGAATTCAGCCGGTCCGGTTACCGTGTCACCTCGTTGGTGGCCGATCTCCGCGACCCCACGGCCCCGCAGCAGATCGTGCAATCCGCACTCGATGCGTTCGCCACGGTGGACGCACTGGTCAACAACGCCGTGGCCACCTGCGGGCCAAAGCCCTTCGTCGACCTCACCGCAGAGGACTACGACCTGGTCTTCGACACCGGTCCCCGCGCCACCTTCGGGCTCATGCAGGCCGTGCACCCGGTGATGGCCGGCAAGGGCAGCGGCTCGATCGTGAACATCGGAAGTGCCGCAGGCACTCAGGGTGAACCGTTCTTCGGCGCATACGCCGGCGCGAAGGAGGCCGTGCGCGGAATGTCAAAAGTGGCCGCCCTGGAATGGGGTCGCGAGGGGATCCGGGTCAACGTGGTCTGTCCGCTTGCCGAAACCGACGGCTTGAAGGTACTGCGCGACGCCTCCCCGAAGCACTACGACCGGGTCGTGAAGACCACGGCGCTCAGACGCATCGGCGACCCGGCCACTGACATCGGGGGTGTCGTCGCGTTCCTCGTCGGCGACGATGCCGCGTATCTGACCGGACAGACCCTGCTGGCCGACGGCGGGGCGGGTGCATTCCGCTGATCTGCGCGCGCCGGCCGGTCGTTCGGCCTGTGGTCACACCTCAGTGCGCAGGTACCTGAAGTTCAGTCAGCAGTGCACGAACTCGCGTTTCGATCATGTCGCGGATGGGGCGTACCGCGTCCAGCCCCTGACCGGCCGGATCGGGCAGGTCCCAGTTCTCGTAGCGCTTGCCCGGAAAGATCGGGCAAGCATCCCCGCAGCCCATGGTGATGACGACGTCGGCCGCCTGGACGATCTCGTCGGTCCACGGCTTCGGGTACTCGCCGGTGATGTCGATGCCCACCTCGGCCATGGCGGCGATCGCTGCGGAGTTGATCTCGGTACCGGGCTCCGACCCGCCCGACCACGCGACGGCCTGGTCACCGGCCAGGTGGGTGAAGAAGCCTAACGCCATCTGGGATCGTCCGGCGTTGTGCGTGCACAGGAACAGGACGGTCGGCTTGCCGTCGCTGATCTTGCCCTCGACCCGCGCCAGTGCGTGCAACCGCTGCCGGGCGAAACGTTCGGCCAGCAGCGGTAGGAACTTGAGAATGGTTGCCCTAGAGGCAAACTGATCGTAGGACGAGTGCAGGAAGCGCTCGATGGTTTCGGCGCCGAAGCTGGCGTCGTACTCGGCCAGCAGGCGGTTGGCGGCAGTCCGTAGCGCGAGCTGTTGATCGATGGAGAGGTCGCGGACGACCGGGCTGTTCGTCATCAGATGGACTCCGTTCGTGTCATCGACTCGGTGGGCGCTTGATGTGTGTGGTGGCTGAAGCGGCGCCGTAGCGCCAGGGATACGTAGACCAGGCCGACGAGTACCGGTACTTCGATCAGCGGGCCGACCACGCCGGCCAGCGCCTGCCCCGATGTCGCTCCATAGGTTGCGATCGCCACCGCGATGGCCAATTCGAAGTTGTTTCCCGCGGCGGTGAACGCCAGCGTCGTGGTGCGTTCGTAGCCCAGGTTCAACAGTGCGCCCACCAGGAAGCCGCCGCCCCACATCACCGCGAAGTACACCAGCAGGGGCAGCGCGATCCGAACGACGTCCCACGGGTTGCTGGTGATCTGATCACCCTGCAGCGCAAACAGAATCACGATGGTGAACAACAATCCATAGAGCGCCCACGGCCCGATGCGCGGCAAGAATCGCGTCTCGTACCAGTCCCGGCCCCTGGTCCGTTCACCGACGCGGCGGGTCAGATAGCCGGCGAGTAGCGGGATGCCCAGGAAGATCAGCACCGACTTGGCGATCTGCCAAGGCGAGGCGGCGATGGTGGTCTGCTCCAGACCCAGCCACCCGGGCAGCACCGACAGGTAGAACCAGCCCAGCACCGCGAACATGACGACCTGGAACAGTGAGTTGAGCGCGACCAGGACGGCTGCTGCTTCACGGTCGCCGCAGGCCAGGTCATTCCAGATGATGACCATGGCGATACAGCGAGCCAGGCCGACGATGATCAGGCCGGTGCGGTACTCGGGCAGGTCGGGCAGCATCAGCCAGGCCAGTGCGAACATCAGCGCCGGCCCGAACACCCAGTTCAACGCCAGCGAGGACAGCAGCAGCCGCTTGTCGCCGGTGACGGTGTCGAGGCGGTCATAGCGCACCTTGGCCAGCACCGGATACATCATGATCAGCAGGCCCAACGCGATGGGCAGGGAGATCCCATCGATCTGTACTCCTCCCAGCATCGCGTCCAGACCCGGAATCCAGCGGCCGAGCAGCAGTCCGGCCACCATCGCGGCGCCGATCCACAGCGGCAGAAACCGATCCAAGGTGGAGAGCTTGGCGACCACCGCGGGGGTTGCCGTGTCGGTCATCGTTGGACTCCCGCGGCGGCCTCGGCGCCGAGCAGGACCGCCAAGCTCTCCAGAGCCTCGGGCACGACCGCGTAATACACCCACGAGGCGCGGCGCTGCGACGTCAGCAGACCCGCGTCGCGCAGCACCTTCAGATGGTGGCTGACCGTTGACTGCGCGACCTCGACACCTACCGAGATGTCACACACACAGGCCTCACCGCCGGCGTGGCTGGCGATCGCCGAGAACAGTTGCAGCCGCACCGGATCGGCGAGGGCTTTGAGTTTGACCGCCATGTCCGCGGCGGCTGAAGCCGAGAGCGGTGCGCGCAGCAGCGCTCCCGGCGGACAGCACGGCGCGGGCTCGATCGACGATGTCAGCGATTTCGACATTCGTCGATATTGACAGCTATCGAATCAGTTCGCAAACGAACAGCCGGTGAACGCCGCGGTGGCCGAGTCAGCAACAGGCCGACGCGGCGGTTCCGGATTCGCGCTGCTGCGGGCTGGCGCCGAACGTCTCAGAGTCGGCGAGCACGGTGTAGACCTCCCACCTCTCCCCGCCCGGGCCGGTGACCCATACCTTGTCCTGGGTGGCGAAGCAGCATGTGGTGCCGATTTCCTCGTCGGTGAACACGCCCTCTCCGGTCAGCCGGGCGATTTCGGCATGTACCTGTTCGCTCGATTCGACCTCCACACCGAGATGGTTCAGTGTGCCGCCCGCACCAGGGTTCTCCAGTAGCACCAGCTTGAGCGCCGGCTCGGTGACCGCGAAGTTGGCGTACCCCGGCTTGACCTTGGCCGGCGCAATGCCGAAAAGCTTGGTGTAGAACGTGATTGCTTGGTCGAGATCGTCGACGTTGAGGGCCAACTGGACTCGGGACATGACATTCTCCTTCTGCGATTAGACATATATCGAATCGACGCGTCTCCGTCAGCATGCCACCTTTTCGATATATGTCAACACTTGTGGCAGGATGGGGTCATGCCCAAAGCACTGCCCGTGATCGACATGTCCGCGCCGGTCTGTTGCGCTCCGGTGGCCGCGGGCCCGATCAGCGACGAGGACGCGCTGGCGGTGGCGCTGCGCCTGAAGGCCATCGCCGACCCGGTGCGGGTGAAGATCATGTCGCACCTGTTCAGCTCCGAGCGCGGTGAGGAGACCGGCGGTGACCTCGCGGCCATGCTCGGGCTGCGGGAGTCCACCGTCAGCCACCATCTCGGGCAGCTGCGCAACGCCGGGCTGGTGCTCTCCGAGCGGCGGGGGATGAATGTCTTCTACCGGGTCAAACCCGAGGCGTTGCAGGCTCTGTGCGTGGTGCTCGATCCCAGCTGCTGCACCTAAACGGTTCGGTCGATTGCCGGCTCATCCTCAGCCATGGCCTCGCGCGTCATCTGCCCCACATGATCGTCTCGGGTCGGGAGTCTCTCGATGTGGGGCAGCAATCCGTCGGCGAACTCGTCGATGAGGAACTCCAGCGACGCGGCGGGGTCCTCGGCGTGATCGATGCGAACGTCCCACAGCGGGTACTGCTCGGTGTCGACCACGTAGATCGCGCCCGACAACGAGCCCTCGATGTCGGCGCCGGTCGCCTCCCCGGCCTGCAGCGCGCGCAGAATTCGGCGGGCGAGGTCGAGGTCATCGTTCCGGTAGAAGGCGTCCAACGTCGCCTCCAACGTCTCCATTCCGACCAGCCGGTTTCCCTGCGCCACCGCACTGCCCCGGTGCAGGTGTCCAGCCCATCCTTCGGTCCGGGCGCCGGTCCACGCGGCGGTGTTGCCCTGCACGTCGACGACGCCGACCTGCCGATAGTCCCGTCCGTCGTCGCGGCTGATCACCTCATCGAGCGCCTCCTGGGCCGTGCGTCCTGAGGCCATCAGCCCTAGGCTGTCGATCGCCAGGTACGGGTTCATCATGGCCTGGGACGCCACTGCCCCGACTCTCGCCTCAGCGTGCGAGACGAGCTTGCCTACACCGAGCATGGCCGTGATGGCGCCGACTCCCGCCTGCCCGGTCACAGGGTCATAGGCACAAATGGAGAACGTCACCGAGGTCCTTTCATGATCGGTTACCTGTGCTGCTTCCCTTCCCGCACGATTTGAAACCACGTCGAATCGATCGCCCGCCGCGACCGGTGTCCCAGCACAGGGGGATAGCGTGATTGCCGACGACGCACTGGGTCGGTGTGGCTGCCAGCTACAGTGGGTTGACTCGCATTTCGGCGCCCGGGTGGGAGCTGAGTGTCACCACCACCGTGCCGCGCCCCGTCTCGAACGTGGTGTCGGCGTAGCCGACAAAGCCGTAGTGCCCGTCGATCGTCGACACCGCGGCGATGTCGCGTCCGCCCGACCCACCGGTGTCCAGGTTGGTCCAGGTGGCGTGCACCGTGAGCGCGCAGGACCCGTCGTAGACGCCGGCGTCGTAGTTGATCGTTACTCGGACGCCGTTCTCGACATGATCGTCGACCGCAACCGGCGCCACCTGAGCTTCGGCGCTGACAGTGCCCGCACACGTCGCCGACGCCATCACCGGAACCGGGTCGAGCTGGGCCAGGGCCTCGGCCTGGGCAGGCCCGGCGCACAGCGCGGATGCGATCACCGCGGCGGTGAACGCGCCGAGAGCCCGCAGCACGGTCATATCTCAGTTATCGGCGGCGACGACGCCGGCGTTAACGCGCCGAACGGCCGCAGCGGTCTTGGCGGGAATCGAGCTGTTCATGCTTGGCGCTGACGGCCTCCAGTGTGAGAATTCGACCGGGTGGGTACATTTTCCGACACAATGTGACGTCATACACAGAGAATGGGCGCACGCATGACAGCACCGATCGTCGTCATGGGGGTCTCCGGGTCGGGTAAATCCACCGTGGGCGCCGCTCTGGCCCAGCGGTTGCGTGTTCCGTTCGCCGACGCCGACGACTTCCATCCGCCGGCCAACATCGCGAAGATGTCCGCCGGCGAACCACTCGACGACAACGACCGCCACCCTTGGCTGGAGTCGATCGGTGAATGGTTGGCACAGCACCGCCGTGGCGGGGTGATGAGTTGCTCGGCACTCAAGCGAAAATATCGAGACCAACTGCGGAGGCACTGCGCCGACATCGAATTCCTGCACCTGGAGGGGTCGGTGGAGACCATCGGCCGGCGCCAGGCCAGCAGGCCGGGACACTTCATGCCGGCCAACCTGCTGGAGTCCCAGTTCCGCACCCTGGAGCCGCTCGAACCCGATGAGCGCGGCGTCGCGATCGACGTCGCCCAGAGCATCGACGGCATCATCGAAAGCTATATCAGCACACGAAATTCCGACGAGGTCGAGGAGAGCTGATGAGTCCTATGGATTCCTTCGCGTTCAGGGGGACTCGTGGAGGCGATTGAGCCGGCTTACGGAACCGTCCCGCTGCTGCTGATCGCTGTCGGCGCGGTCGCTCTGCTGCTGTTCCTGATCATCAGGGTCAAGCTGCACGCCTTCATCGCGCTGGTGTTGGTGAGTGTGCTCACGGCGCTGGTGGCCGGGATACCGGTCGCTGATGTCCCCGATGCACTGTCGTTCGGCTTCTCCAACACGCTGGGGTCGGTGGCGCTGCTGGTCGGGTTCGGTGTCATGATCGGCAGGCTCCTCGAAATCACCGGGGGTGCACAGGTGCTCGCAGATACGCTGATCGGCAGGTTCGGCGAGAAGCGGGCTCCACTGGCCCTCGGCGTCGCAGCCTTGCTGTTCGGTTTCCCGATCTTCTTCGACGCCGGTCTGGTGGTGTTCCTGCCCATCATCATGACCGTCGCACGCCGCTTCGGCGGTTCGCTTCTGCTGTACGCCTTCCCGGCCGCCGGCGCGTTCGCCGCCATGCACGCCCTGGTGCCACCTCACCCCGGACCGGTGGCGGCGGCCGAACTGCTCGGCGCCAACATCGGGCTGACCCTGCTCGTCGGCGCTCCGGTGGCTGTCGCGGCCTGGTACGTCGGCGCATACCTGGTGTCCCAGGCGTTGGGTCGACGCATCCACGTCGACGTGCCGACGGCGTTGTTCGGCCAGATGAACGGCGGCCGTGACACCGATGACGGCAACGACGCCGAGACGTCGGGTAGTGGCGGCACGGCGACGGACACCCGGACCGAGCCCACCTTCGCGACCGTGCTCGGTATTCTGTTGCTGCCCTTCGTGTTGATCTCCTTCAACACCGTGGTCGACACCCTGCAGACCGCGGGCGTCGTCGAGCAGGACGCCACCTGGGCGGACTACCTCAAGTTGATCGGCACGACCTCCATCGCGCTGCTGATCACGGTGATCGTCGCCACCCTGGTCCTGGGGGTGCGGGGTCGGTCGATGGCCACGGTCAGCGACATCCTCGATAAAGCCCTGGGCCCGATCTGCGCGATCATCCTCATCACCGGCGCCGGCGGGATGTTCGGTGGTGTGCTGAGGCTCAGCGGCATCGGGGACGCACTGAGCGGCTCACTGTCCAACCTCGGGATATCGCTCATCCTGCAGGCGTTCATCATCTCCACGCTGCTGCGGGTCGCGCAGGGCTCGGCGACCGTCGCATTGACGACGACCGCCGGGCTGCTCAGCGCCGCCGTCGCGGCCTCGAATCTGGGCAGCCTTCAGCTCACGGCACTGGTGCTGGCCATCGCGGCCGGCGCGACGGTGTTGTCCCACGTCAACGACTCCGGGTTCTGGTTGGTCAGCCGGTTTTTCGAGATGGACGTCAAGACCACGTTGAAGACCTGGACTGTCATGGAGACGACGTTGGGACTCAGTGTCTTCGTGCTCAGCCTCGGACTGTGGGCGCTGGGCTGAGACCGTTCAGTCGATGGCGGTGAACTCGATGTTGATCTCGGTGAGCCCGCGCAGGATGAACGTCGGCTCGTAGACGTACCGGCGGTTCTCGACCGGGCCGTGCTTGTCCTCGCTGACCGTGATGTCGGCCATCCGGTCGAGGATGCGTTCGATCGACACTCGGCCCTCCACCCGGGCCAAGGGTGCGCCGGGACAGGAGTGGATGCCCCGGCTGAACGCGAGGTGCTCACGAACATTCTTGCGTTGCAGCGAGAATTCGTGCGGGTTGTCGAACCGCTCGGGGTCGCGGTTTGCTGCTCCTGGGCTGACCATCACCGTGCTTCCGGCCGGAACCGGGGTGTCACCGAGATGGGTGGACTTGCGGGCCATCCGGAAGACACTCTTGACCGGGCTTTCCATCCGCAGGCACTCCTCGATGAAGACCGGGATGAGGCTGCGGTCCTGGCGTAGCTGGCGCTGGACGTCGGGTCGGTCGCTGAGCACCCGCATCGCCGCGCCCAGGAGTTTCGCCGTGGTTTCCTGGCCCGCGGCGAACAGGAACGTCGCGGTGCGCACGACGTCGACCACCTCCGGTGTCGATCCGTCCGGGTACTTGGCTGTGGCGATGGAGGTCAGGACGTCGTCGCGCGGGTGCGCGCGACGCTCCTCGATGTAGCGGGTGAACTTCTCGTCGGCCCATTCCAGTGGGTTGGTGGCGATGATCTCGTGATCCAGCCCGCCGATGTTGGAGCCGGGGCGCTCGGCCCCGAACGCCTCGCGGAAGTCCTCGTGGTCCTCCTGCGGTACCCCGAGCAGGTCGGCGACCACCAGCAGCGAGAACGGTTTGGCGTAGGCGGCCAGAAACTCGCACCGACCGTCGGCGATGAACTCGTCGATGTGGCGGTCGGCGAGGCGCCACATGAAGTCTTCGTTTTCCTTGAGCCGTTTCGGCGTCAGCAGTCGCGACAAGATCGACCGGGCGTCGGTGTGCTGCGGCGGATCCATGGTGACCATGTGTTCGAACATCGGGATCTCGGTGCGATGCTCCTCGAGCTGGGCACAGATGTCGTCCCCTTCCGGGGTGAACGGCATCGGGGTGAACGGGCCCATCACCGCCACGCACGACGAGTAGTTCTCCGAGTCCTTGTAGACAGTGTTGGCAGCCGTCCAGCCGGTGACGGCCAAGACGCCGTTGCTGATCGGGCAGCACACGGCGTCCTTGGAACGCACATGGTCGTAGTACGGGTGCGGGTCGGGCACCAACGAGGTGTCGGTGAAGTAGTCGACGGTATCGAAGTCAGTCATGCGGTGCCGTCCTCTCCGGCAGGGTTCGCCGAGTGTGGGGTATGACGATGTGTCTGGCGGGTCCGCCTCCAGGCAGCGCCCGACGCCGCGGCTGGACCGGTCTGGGGTGGGGTGGGGTGGGCGCGCATCGCGTTCCAGATTACCGCGCTTTTGTAACGCTCTCGCGTGTTTCGCCGGTACCGATCCGACGCTGACGGTTATCCCACTCTCACTATATGGCCAGGGTGGGGGCTTGCGGCAAGACCCTGCAGGTCGTGCACAATCGCACGGCCGGTGACACCGAAGGGGGACTTTATGGCGGACATGGCAGAAATCTCGGAGCATTTCCTGGTGCACGAGTCAGGCGCGTACCTGCACGGAACGAAGGCCGACCTGCGGGTGGGCGACTTTCTGGTGCCAGGCCGTCCGTCGAACTACGAGGCCGGACGCATCTCCAATCACGTGTACATGACGAAGGTTCTGGCCGGAGCTGTGCTGGCAGCGGAGATGGCCACCGGTGCCGGCCGCAGTCGCGTCTACATCGTGGAACCGCAGGGCGACATCGAGGACGACCCCAATGTGACCGACAAGAAGTTCCCGGGCAACCCGACTCACTCCTACCGCAGCCGGGAGCCGGTCAAAGTCGTCGGCGAGATCACCGACTGGGTCGGACCCGCGCCCGACCAACTGCAGGCTTTCCGCGATCAGCTCGACGAGCTGCGCCGGCGAGGCCTGGCCGTCATCTACGACTGACGCAGTCACGTCGAGATCAGGTAGCGCCCGCTGCCCAGGGTTCGACCGTAGCCTTCGACGAATTCTCCGTTCCGGAAGACGACCTCGCCGCCGATGGCGGTGGCGACGACAGCGCGGTCGTTGCGGTTGACCATGCGCGAGAGATTGCCGAAGAACGGTGCGGGTTCCTCGTGGTAGGCCTCGAGGGATTCGTCGAGGCCTACGGGGTCGATCACGACGAAGTCGGCACGGTCGCCCTGCCGCAGATACCCGGCGTCGAGCCCGAACCACGAGGCGAGTTCTCCGGTCACCCGGTGGACAGCCGCGCCGAGCGGCAGAATCTGCTGTCCGCTGCCGAGGGCATCGCGCGCACGCTTGAGGAACCGCAGCGCCATGTTGTAGAACGCCATGTTGCGCAGGTGCGCACCGGAATCCGAGAACCCCAACTGCACAGTCGAATAGCGCGCCATCTCGTCGAGGACGTGAGCGCGGTCGTTGTGCAACGTGGTCGTCCAGCGCACGTTGCGTTCACCATTGTCGACGAGCACGTCGAGGAACGCGTCGACCGGGTGTGCCGACCGTTCTTCGGCGATCTGTCCGAAGCTCTTCCCGATCAATGAAACGTCCGGGCATTCGACGATCATGGCGTCGTGGAAGTCCCGATTCCACGACCGGGGTCGCAGGCTTGTCGCGCTGAGCTCCCGGCGGAGTTTGCGACGGTAGGTGTGATCGGAGAGAAGGGCGTTGCGCTCAAGCTGATCACGCACATGCAGGGCGGCAGTCCCCGCGCCGAACTCCTCGAACACCGGTAGGTCGATGCCGTCGGAGTACACGGTGAACGGCACCGGCAGGTGTTGAAATACGACGTCGGAGTCGAAGAACGCATTACCCAGCCGGGTCATCAGACGCAGCGCACGGTGGGCGCCGCGCGCGGTCTTGGTATCGAAGGACACCAAGAGGCTGACCGGAACAACCCTGCGCGGCCGGGGGAAACGTTTCCCGGACGCCGCGAAGAACAACGCGGCCGACAGCGGGTTGTTGATGTTGGGGGCACTTTGCAGGACACGGCCGTGCGCGCGCAGTACCTCGATCAAGCGCCGACGTTCCCGCCACCGGGCATAGGTGGACGGAAGTGCTCGAGATCGGTACCGGTCCCCGTCGAGTTTGTCCAGTGGGGTGTCCATTCCCGACATCCCCAGCATTCCGGCCGTGAGCGCTCGGTCGAGCATCTCGGCCATGGTGTCGAGTTCGGCCGCGGTGGGCCGGACGGTCCGATCAGTAGCTCTTCCGAGACCCATCACCGCCGCACGCAGATCCGAATGCCCGAGAAAGGAGGCGACGTTGGGTCCGAGTGGCAGCGAATCGAGTGTGGCGATGTAGCCCTCGGGGTCCGCCCAATCGCGATGGGCATTCAGGGCGGCCAAGACGTGTTCGCGTGGTACCGCCTCCACCCTGCTGAACAGGTCCGCAGCATCCTCGGGCTCGGAGTACACCGTCGACAGCGAACAGCACCCTAAAACCACGGTGGTGACGCCGTGGCGTACCGACTCACCGAGGCCGGGATTCTGCAGCACCTCGGCGTCATAGTGGGTGTGGATGTCCAAAAATCCGGGAAGCACCCACTTTTCGTCAGCTTCGATGATCTGGGCAGCGTGTGTGGCGTCAAGCCCTGCACGCGATACCGTGACGACTCGTCCGGCCCTGATGCCGAGGTCGGCGACTTCGGGCTCCCTGTCGCTACCGTCGAACCACAGCCCGCGGCGAACGATCAGATCGAACATTGCCGACCCTGTTTGCGATCCGACGGTGCGGTCCACCGGGCGGTATCGGCGATGTGCGAGATGACCATGTCGGCCACTTGGCGTGGACGCTCGTGGGGTATCCAATGCGAGACGCCCTCCAGGATTTCGAACCGATAGGGCCCCTCGACATAGCGCTCGGTCAGCTCGGCGGCCCGACGGCCGAGGAAAGGGTCACCGCTGCTCCAAACGTAGAGCGTCGGTACGCCGATCTTCGCCGTCCGGGAACTCCGATAGAACATGGCGCGGTACCAGTTCAGCGCCGCTGTGGCCGCGCCCGGTTCGCGCCAGAACTCGGCGATATCGGTGGCAGGAATCGGCCCAGAGCGTCGCGCGGAACGCCGCGCGACCAACCGATTGACGGTGAACAGGAGGTGCAGGAATCGCTCGGGAATCCAGGGGATGTGAAAGGCGATCATGTACCAGGACCGGAGCAGCTGTCCACGCGCCATTGCGGCCAAGAAAGCCCTCGGGTGCGGTACCGACAGTGCCGTGACAGTCGCGACCCGGTCTGGATGCGAGCCGGCTACTTCCCACGCCACGGTGGCTCCCCAGTCATGGCCCATCACATGGAATTTCGTCAGCCCGGCCTGATCGGCAAGAGCGATGACATCGGCAGTGAGCCGACCGGTCGCATAGGCTCTGACCCCCGCCGGGCGGGCACGCGGTGAATACCCTCGCTGGTCGGGTGCCAGCACACGGAACCCCGCGGTGGCCAGCTCCTGGATCATCGGACGGTAGCTGCGGGCCCGCGCGGGAAATCCGTGCAGAGCGATGATCACCGGACCGTCGAGCGGTCCTTCGTCGATGACGTCGAAAGTGAGTCCGTCGTTGGTGAACGTCGGCAATCGATTGCCCGCCACACCGGGGTTGGTCATCGCGATATCTCGGCAATCCCGTCGGCTTGTGCCGAAAGACCCCGCCCGCGTCGTGCGCCGGTGCGAATCATCAATGCCGCCAGTGGCCGCGGCGTGAGTCGCGCCTGCATGGCGAGTAGCCGGGTGCTCCATGGCGCCATCACCTCGGATGCCTGCGCCTGCACACCGCGCACCACCACCGCACCGGCCTGGTCGGGGCTCAACGGTGCGGACAACCTGGAGATGGTCGGGACCCGTTCCTCGGACCCGGGGTTCTTTTCCCAATAGCTTGAATCCACCTTGCCGATCACCGCTTCGGTCACGCCGATTCCGGTGCCTGCGAGGTCTGCCCGTAAGGCTTCGCTGAATCCGCGCAGCGCCCACCTGGCACCGGCATAGCCGATCGCGCCAGGCCACACGACACGCGACCCGGGTGAATTCACATTGACCACCCAACCGCGGCCGCGGGCCAGCATCGCCTCGATGAAGACCCTGGTGGTGTAGCAGGCGGCGAGGTAGGGCGCGGCCATCTGGGTGACGAACTGGGCCGGCTCGGTCTCCTCGATGAACTGGAATGCGCCCGCGCCGGCGCAGTTGACGATCACGTCCGGTGTCCCCCACGACCCGGCGACCTGCTGACCGAGTGCCGCCACCTGTTGTGCGTCGGTCAGGTCGGCGCTGTGCACCATCGCCGCAGCACCGCGCGCCCGAACCTCACCGGCCACGGTTTCCAATGCAGCTTCGTCGCGAGCCACCAGCACCACGCGAGCACCCTGCTCAGCCAGCCGTCGCGCGGTCCCGGCGCCAATCCCGTTCGATGCTCCGGTAACCAGCACCGTCGCGCCTGAAAGGTTCACCTTTCGACCTCCACTCAACAGTCTCATTGTTAGTCCATAATGGACTATCGCACGAGGGTGGCGGTCTGGCAAGGCGCCGTCATCGGCGCAGCCCGGTCAACGCTGGCCATAGACTCACCTGGGTGAAGTTGACGCCGACCTCCTACGTGCTGCTCGGGCTGGTCCGATGGACGCCGCGGTCAACCGCCTACGAACTCGAACGAACCATCACGGCCACCGTCTCGCAGATGTGGACCATCCAGCGCTCGCAGATCTATCGGGAACCCGCCCGCCTTGTCGATGCCGGCCTGCTCACCGCCGAGGTCGATGACGAAGGTCGCCAGAAGACTCGCTTTTCCATCACCGAAGCCGGTGTACTCGCCCTCGACCAGTGGCTCGGCCAGGCAACAGACGAGATGCCGCAGTTGCGCGACCTGGCGATACTCAAGGTGTTCTTCGGCGCCGAGCCCGAGAACATCGCCCGGGTGCGCCTGCTGGCCCACCAGGCCCGGCTCAAGAACTATGAAGTACTGCGCGAGGCCGGCGGCGTCAGCCACCCGGGCCCCCGTCGCGCGATCGAAGCCGCGATTGCCCATGAACGCACCTCGATCCGCTACTGGAGCAGGCTCGCCAAGGCCGACAACAGCTCTGACCTGAGCGAACTACCCGGCGAGGACACGTGAATCGCCGCGGTCGCCACACCTGAGACATCGCTGCCCGCGGCGCCGATTCACCCGGCCCACACGTCCTCGACGTATCGGTCGGACTCCACCAGGGATTCGAGCCAGTCACGCGCCTGGGTGTCGGCGGCCCCGGTATGCGCCGAATAGATTGTGCAGAAGGCTTCGCGCACCGCGGGTGCCATCCGGGCGCCGTCACCACAGACGAAAACGTGGGTCTCCTTGGCGGGATCGCCGAGCAGTTCCCAGACCTGGACCGCGTCGGCGGCGATGCGGTCCTGTACGTAACGGACTCCGTCCTGTGGCGCCCGGGAGAAGGCCGGACGCATCCGGACGATCCCTTCCCGTTCGGCATCTTCGAACTGCTCCCGAAAGATGTAGTCCACCTCAGGATCCCGGACTCCGAAGAAGCACAGTGCCGGGGCGAAGGGTTCGCCCGCCTGCTTGGCGGCCAGCCGGTCCCCGAGAAAGCCGCAGAACGGTGCGACGCCGGTACCTGCGCTGACCAGGATCACGTTCCTGGCTGCGTCCGCTCCGGCTCGAAATGCCTGCCGTGCCGGGTCGACCCTGGCCCGAATCTGCGCGCCGGGGGCCATCGCTGCGAGATGATTGGAGGCCACACCTTTGAACAGTCCCCGTCCCGAGCGCGCCGGAGTGTCCAGCACGCTGACGATGAGAGCCACCTCGTTGGCCGACAACCGTGACGACGAGGCGATCGAATAATGGCGCGGTGTCATCGGATCGAGCAGTTCGAGCAGTTCGGCTCCGGTCAGCACGCAGGCGGGGAACTCCCGCAGGCACTCCAGCGGGCTGAGCACACACGGCTGCGCCGACTGGGCGAGTTCCTCGAGACGCTCGCGCTCGGCCGCACACGGGTTGGCTGCCGCGAGCTTGCGCAACTGGCTGGCCGTCGCAGGCTTTCTCAGCTCGACGAAATGGGTCAGCAATTCGCGCACGCTGACCTCTCGGTCCAACGCGATGACGCGCCGCGACGTTCGCCGGGCATTGATCGACAGCCGCAGCTCCGGATCGATGCCCAGCAGTTCGATCACCACCTGCACGACATCAGGTGGATTGTCGGCCAGCACGGTCAGGTGGTCACCGGTGGAGTATTCGATGCCCTGCGGAAGAGCCACGCGGACATAGTGTTTGGCCTGGCCCAGCGAGTTGTCGACGCTGACCAGTTCGTCGTTGCATGTCACTGTCATCGGCGTGACGCCGAACCTCGCATCGATGGCCGCAGTGACCGGGCCGGCGATCAGCTTGAGGTCATAGAGCGGCTCATCGTTACCGGTCAGCGGTACAGCCTCCGGATCACCGAAGTGCTCCGAGAGCGCCGACCACAGTGCGTCGGTGAACTCCTCCACGGTTCCGGTGAGATCACCGGAGGTATCGGCCGAGGCACGAGGTAACAGGGCCCGGGCGCCCAGTTCGGTCAGTCGCTCGTCGATGCGTTTGGGCACTGCCTGATAGGTGTCGGCCCAGTTGTGGTCACCCACGCCGAGTACGGCGAACAAGGGCTTGCCGCGCACGGTCGCCTCAGCGCCGAACAACCACGTGACGAACTGGCGGGCGTCGTCGGTGGGTTGGCCGTTGTACGACGACGCGACGATCAGGATCGCATCGGTGTCGGGCAGTCCCCCGGCAGCGTCATCGAGCGGTGCCACCGTTGCGGCGCAGCCGATATCGGCGGCCTCCTCGGCGAGCTGTTTGGCCAGCGCACGACAGGTACCGAGGTTGGAGCCGTGCAGAACCGCCAGTGTGGTTCCAGCCCTGACCGGCAAGACCGCGCCGGAGCGCGGTGCGGCAACCGGCACCGCGTCTGCCAGTGCCGCCCGGCGACGGTCCTGCGGGTCGCGGCGCGCCACGTCGAGCGCAAAGCCCACCGGGCGCCGGCTGAACGGGCCTTCGAATCGCAGGACATAGTGTTGCGAGTCGATCAGCCGGTAGCGGTGTATCAGCCGCGCGATCAGCAAGGTCGCTTCGTGCAGCGCGAACTGCCGCCCGATACATGAGCGCTCTCCGGTGCCGAAGGGTTTGAACAAGGCGGTGGATCTGGCCTCGGCTCGGGCGGGAGCGAACCGCTCGGGATCGAAGAGCTCCACGTTGTCGCCCCACTGGGGCTGCCGGTGCAGCGCGCCGGTCAGCACAGTGACCGCCTCGCCTCGTTTGACCGGATAGGCGTCACCGATGACGGTGTCCATCAACGCCATCCGGTCGAAGCTGAGCACCGGTGGAGACAGTCGCAAGGTCTCACTGATCACCTGGCGCAAATAGACAAGCTTGCCGATGTCGTCGTAGGTGGGCCGGTAGTCGTCGTCGCCACCGAACACCGAGTCGACCTCATCGCGCACGCGAGCCAGCACCGCCGGGTGGTGCACCAGGTTGTACACGGTGTTGGGCATCAGCTCTGAAGTCGTCAACTGCCCGGCGATCAGGAACGTCATGATCTGGTTGCGAATGTTGTCGGTGTCGAGCAACGGGTCGCCCTGTGCGTCACAGCCGAGCATGACCGAGAGCAGATCCTCACCGGCGTCGTCGGCGCGGTGCGCGGTGATCAACCCGTCGAAATGAGCGTGCAGCTCGGTGCGCAGGGCCTCGAATTCCGGTGTCTGACCATTCGTCACCACCTCGATCAACGCCGTGGTGAAACACTGCGGGATCGGGGCCAGACCATCGTGGTCGAAAGACTCGAATCGGGCGCCGAAGCCGGCCAGTGCCACCGTGTCCATCGCCAGCTTCTGCAGATCGTCGGAGACATCGACCGGTTGGCGCCCGGCACGGGTGTCCCATCGGGCGATGAGTTGGTCGTTGATGTCCATCATCGCACCGTGATAGTTGCGCAGCCCGGCGTAACTGAATCCGGGCATCAAGACATCGTGTGCCCGTTGCCAATTCGGTTCGCCATAGTAAGCGGTGAACAGGCCGTCCCCGGCCAGCGGACGGACCCTGGCCAGTGACTCGGTGATGTTCTTGGCGAATCTGGTCTCGTCGCAGAGTTCGTCGACCAACTCCAGCGAGCACACGTAGAGCTTTCGAGTGCCGCTGAAACCGGAGTAGAAGATCGGACCGTAGAGCTCTCCGAGGGTGTCGATCGGGAGCGCGTGCGGCCGACCGACGAGGTCATCCTCCGACGGCAGTGGTTCGTCGGCCACCGGCACTCCGTCCAGCGACGGCGGCAACGAGGGCGCATAGCCGGACATGCACCGCAGCATAGGCACCTTTGTGCCGCGCTATCAGCGACTTGACCGCACCGGTGACCCCGTCACGTCGGATCGCAGTCGAGCGACACGGCTTTCCGGCGGCTTCCGGTCAGCCGGTAGTGGGTAGGAACCTATTGTGATGCACATCATGCCCGGCACGGTCTGCACGCTGCGGGCCGCGCAACTGTCATTAAGGGGAGTGGTCCATGGCCGAGGAGCAGGTTGCGCGCGAAGACCTGGAACGCAACGTAGCCGATCCGCACGGAGACGAGGAGGTCGACGAGCAATCGGCGGGTGAACGCGCACCGGCGGAGAAGGCCTCGACGGCCCGCAGGCGCTGGATCGGCTTTGGCGGTGGACTGCTGCTGGCGGTGCTGGTGTATCTGATCCTTCCCGCCGACCTGGCCCACCCGGCCAAGGTGACCGCCGCCATCGCGGTCCTGATGGGGCTGTGGTGGATGACCGAGGCGATCCCGATACCGGCCACCGCATTGCTGCCGCTGGTCGCCTTTCCGATTCTGGTCGAGGACGTCGGGGTTTCGGCCGTCGGTGCCTCCTACGGCAGTGACATCATCTTCTTGTTCATGGGCGGATTCCTGATCGCGCTGGCCATGCAGCGCTGGAACCTGCACCGGCGTATCGCGCTGCTGACGGTCCGGGCGATGGGTACCAGCGCCACCCGGGTGATCGCCGGATTCATGCTCGCCACAGCCTTTCTGAGCATGTGGGTGTCCAATACTGCGACTGCGGTGATGATGGTGCCGATCGGGGTGTCGGTCCTGATGCTGGCCGGCACCATCTCGCGCTCCGGAGACCAGGCGGCCGATACCGACACCGACGCCATCGACGATGAAGCCGCCGTCGACGAGGACATCAAAGAGCAAGTCAAACAGTCCAACTTCGGCACGGCGCTGATGCTGGGCATCGCCTACGCGGCCTCGATCGGTTCGCTGGCCACCATCATCGGCACCCCACCGAACACTCTGCTCGTCGGCTACCTGCAAGACGAGCACGACATCAACATCGGCTTCGGCCAGTGGATGCTGCTGGGGCTTCCGTTGGCGGCCGTCCTGCTCGTGATCGCCTGGATGCTGTTGGCCAAGGTCATCTTCAAACCGGAAGTCGACGAAATCGAAGGTGGCCAAGGGCTGTTCGAGCGCGAGCTGGCCAGGCTCGGGAAGACCTCCAGCGGCGAGCGCCGGGTCGCGGTGATCTTCGCGCTCGCCGCGATCAGCTGGATTTCGTTTCCGCTGATTTTCGATGATCCGCCCATCTCGGACGCGGGCATCGCGATCACCGCGGGGCTGCTGCTCTTCATCCTGCCGGCGGGTGCGAAACTGGGGGTGCGGCTACTCGACTGGGCTACCGCGGTGCAACTCCCGTGGGGCGTGCTGTTGTTGTTCGGCGGTGGACTCGCGCTGTCCTCGCAATTCAGCTCGTCGGGGCTGACCGAGTGGATCGGCACTCAGGCACAAGACCTGAGGGGTTTGGCGATTCTGCTGCTGGTGGCCGTGATCACCGCCGGAGTGATCTTCCTGACCGAACTGACCAGCAATACCGCGACCGCAGCGACCTTCCTGCCGGTGATCGGTGGGGTCGCGATCGGCATCGGTCAGGATCCGTTGCTGCTGACCATACCCGTCGCCCTCGCCGCGACGTGCGCCTTCATGCTCCCGGTAGCGACACCGCCCAACGCGATCGTCTTCGGCACCGGTTACGTGAACATCGGCAGCATGGTCAAGGGCGGGATCTGGCTGAACCTCATAGCGATTGTGCTCATCAGCCTGGCAGCCACCACGCTGGCGGTATGGGTTTTCGACATCGCGATGTGATCAGCTGCCGGTGAGTGTCAGTCCTCCAGTGCCCGGCCCACGATCAGTGGGTCGGGCACTCCGACAATGCCGTGGTCCTTGTCGTCATAGTCGTACTTCGACAACAGAAAACGCATGGCGTTGAGGCGGCCGCGTTTCTTGTCGTTGCTCTTGACCACGATCCACGGAGCATGGTCGGTGTCGGTGCGCAGGAACATCTCCTGCTTGGCGCGGGTGTAGGCGTCCCACCGCCGTACCGACTCCAGGTCCATATCGGAGAACTTCCAGTGCCGCAGCGGGTCGACGAGGCGGATCGCGAACCGGGTGCGCTGCTCCGAGGGCGAGACCGAGAACCAGAACTTCGTCAGGTTGATGCCTTCGTTGACCAACATTTCCTCGAACAGCGGTGCCTGTCGCATGAATTCATCTTGCTGCTCGGGTGTGGCGAATCCCATCACCCGCTCGACCCCGGCCCGGTTGTACCACGAACGGTCGAACAAGACCATTTCCCCGGCGGTCGGCAGATGCCGGACATACCGCTGGAAATACCACTGCGACCGCTCTTCGTCGGTGGGCTTTTCCAACGCGACGGTACGGGCACCGCGAGGGTTGAGGTGCTCCATGAATCGCTGGATGGTGCCTCCCTTGCCCGCGGCGTCACGACCTTCGAAGACGATCACGTGCCGCGCGCCGGTGCGCTTGCTCCAGCGTTGCAACTTGAGCAGTTCGATCTGCAGCTTGCGCTTGTCGCGCTCGTATTCCTCCCGGCTGAGGCGCTCGGGGTAGGGGTAGCGCTCGCGCCACGTCTCGATGGCGTTGCCGTGGCGGTCAAGCAGCACGGGGTCGTCGTCGTCATCGTCGATGACGGTGTAGCCGTGGTGGGGGGTCGACAGCGCTTCGAGATCGATGTCCATGATGCTCACGCGCTCACGTGTAGCAGACCGAAGTGAACTTTCGGTGCACGCAGGACGTGCTACCGGCCACGACTGCCCTTCGCTGTCCGACGCTGTGCGAGGGCATCGAGCAGCCGGTGTTCGGCGTCTTCTCCTGGGGCGACACCGGTCGGGATGCGCAGCAGGAAGAACATCCCCAGCAGCCACCAGGCACCGAACAGGATCCAGGGCTGCGGATCCAGGAACGCCGGCATCCCGGGCAGGTAGAGGCACAGCAGACCGACGCACAGAACGACCGCTGCCGCGCCGATCACTATGCCGCCGTTGCCTTTTCCACCGATACGCAGCGGACGGTCCATCTGCGGCTCATTGCGCCGCAGGATCACAAAGACGACCGCGACGAGCAGGTAGGCGATGACGATGCTCGGTGAGCCGGAGTCGACGAGCCATACCAGCATCGCCTCGCCCAGGAACGGGGCGATGACCGACAGGCCGCCGATGAACAGCAGGGCGTTGATCGGCGTGCGGAACGTGGGGTGCAGCCTGCCGAACCAGGCCGGCAGCATGCCCGAGCGCGCCAGCGAGAACATCAGCCGGGACGCACCGAGCAGCAGCGAGTTCCACGAGGTGAGGATTCCTGCGATGCCGCCCGCAATCAGCAGCTTGGCCATCAGGTCGCTGTTGAACAGTGCTCCGAACGCATCCGCGGTGGCGATGTCCGCCTCGGCCAGCTCGCTGACCGGCATTGCCGACGAGGTCGTGAGGATGGTGATCAGATACCAGAGGGTGGCCAAGGCCACGGCGATGACGACCAGGCGCCCGATCTGGCGGGCCGGCACGTTGACTTCCTCGGCGGACTGCGGGATGACGTCGAATCCGACGAACAGGAACGGCACCACGACGAGCACGGCGAAGAATCCTGCCGTCCCGCCGGTGAAGAAGGGCTCCATGTTCTCCGCCGAGCCGCCGGTGAAGGAGCCCACGATGAGCATCAGACCGATCACCAGCAGCAGCAGCACGACGAACGTCTGCGTCACGCTGGCGAACTTCACGCCCAAGATGTTGATGGTGGTGATGATGACCGCCGCGACCGCACCGACCAGCGCCCAGGTGAGATAGACCTGGCTGCCAGCGACCTCCCACAACGGGATCTGGTTGAGGCCCGGGAAGAGGTACAACGCGGTTCTGGGCAGGGCGACGGCCTCGAAGGCCACGATGGTCACGTACCCGCCGATGATCCCCCAGGACCCGACGAACGACCACCGTGGTCCCATCCCCCGGAGTAGGAAGTTGTGCTCTCCCCCGGCTTTGGGCATCGCCGCGGTGAGCTCGGCATAGGTCAAGCCGACCACCGCCATGATCACCCCGCCGACGAGCATCGCCAGGACAGCCCCGAGCGTTCCCGCCGAATCGATCCAGCCCCCGGTCAGCACCACCCAGCCGAAGCCGATCATGGCGCCGAAACCGAGGGCCAGCACGTCCCAGTTGCCGAGGACCTTGAGCAGCGAGGTGTCTTCGGTCGTGCCGACGATCTTCTTCTCCATCGAGAACACACCTCTTCTCGGTGCTCGTCCCGTTACCGCTACCGAGCGGCGGTACCGCTAATGATGCCCACCCGGACCGGTCCGCCAAACACGCAATTCCGCGCACCGCCATTGCGTTTCCGAACAGGTCGCGACGCGCACCTCGGTAGCGTCTGGCTGTGGACGCGAAATCGGCAGGTCTGACCCTGGCGGCCAAAGCCGCGCTGGGCAGTGGGCAGTCGTTCTGGCAGACCAAATCCGCGGCCGGGCTGCCCGCCGCGACACTGACCGACGGCCCGCACGGGGTCCGGGTGCAGCCGGATTCGGCCGACCACCTGGGGCTGGGCCACAGCGCCCCGGCCACCTGCTTTCCGCCCGCCGCGGGTCTGGCCCAGAGCTGGGACCGCCGGCTGGTCGAGCGCGTCGGCGCTGCGTTGGCCGACGAGGCTCGCGGGCTGGGTGTGAGTGTTGTGCTCGGGCCCGGCGTCAACATCAAGCGAGATCCGCGGTGCGGGCGCAATTTCGAGTACTACTCCGAAGATCCCGTCTTGAGTGGTGTTCTCGGCGCGGCGTGGGTGCGGGGCCTGCAGTCCCGCGGCGTCGGAGCGTCGGTCAAACACCTCGCCGCCAACAACGTCGAACACGACCGGATGCGATCGGACTCGCGCGTCGAATCGCGGCCGCTGCGCGAGATCTATCTGAAGAGTTTCGAGCGGGTGGTCACCGAGTCCGAGCCGTGGACGGTGATGTGTTCCTACAACAAGATCAACGGCGTCTACGCATCGGAGAACCGGTGGCTACTCACCGATGTGCTGCGCAGTCAATGGGGGTTCGCCGGCGTGGTGGTCAGCGATTGGGGCGCGGTCAGCGACCGCGTCGCCGCGATGGCCGCCGGACTGGACCTCGCCATGCCCGGCGGGGACCCGACCATCGACGAGGACATCGTCGCCGCCGTCGAGGCGGGCCGGCTGGCCGGCGAGGTGGTCGACGAATCGGCAACGCGGGTGCTCAGGCTGCTCACCCGGGCCGCCGGAGGGCCGCCGAACCCGGACCCGGTGGACCACTACGCCCACCATCGGCTGGCCCAAGAGGCGGCGGCCCGCAGCATCGTGCTGCTGAAGAACTCCGACCAGGTGTTGCCCCTGCGTCCGGACATGGCCCTGGCCGTACTGGGGCCCTTCGCCGTGCAGCCCCGCTATCAGGGTGGCGGGAGCTCCCATGTCCAAGCCACCCAGATCGATGTGCCGCTCGATGAGATACAGGCCCGCGCGGTCGGCGAGGTCACTTACGCAGCGGGCTACGGGGCCGACGGCGACCCGCAGCTACTCCTCGACGAGGCGGTGGCCAAAGCCGGCTCCAGCGATGCCGCGATGCTGTTCCTGGGTCTGTCCGACCGTGACGAATCCGAGGGCTACGACCGCGATCACATCGATCTACCGGAAGATCAACTGCGCCTGTTACGCGCGGTCGCAGCCGTCCAACCGCGCGCGGTCGCAGTGTTGTCGCACGGTGGCGTGGTGCGGCTGGCCGAGGTGGATCGATGGGCAGCCGCGGTCCTCGACGGCGCGCTGCTCGGTCAGGGCGGCGGCGCGGCGATCGCCGACGTTCTGTACGGCGCAGTCAACCCGTCGGGCCGGTTGGCCGAAACCGTGCCCGTCCGCCTCGAAGACGCACCGTCGTACCTCAACTTTCCCGGAGAGCATTCGCGCGTCGTCTACGGCGAAGGGATCTTCGTCGGCTACCGGGGCTATGACGCGCGGGCTATCGACGTCACCTATCCCTTCGGACATGGGTTGTCGTACACGACGTTCGAGTACGGCGACGTCGACGCGGTCGCCTGCGACACGGCCGACGGAGTGCACATCGTCGTCACCGTCACGGTGACCAACACCGGTTCCCGCGATGGCCGGGAAGTGGTACAGGTGTACGCATCCAAGGCCGAATCGGCAGTCATTCGGCCGCCGCAGGAACTCAAGGGCTTCGATGTCGTGGACATCGCACCCGGATCGACGCAGTCGGTGTCGGTGCGCTTCCCGCGCAGCGACCTCGCGTACTGGGACGACCGTGTCGACGCATGGGTGGTCGAGGGCGGGGACTACACACTTGGGGTGGGATCCTCGAGCCGAGACATTCGCGGCGTCACGGTGATTCGTCTCGGCGGCGACGACGTGACCGTCCCTCTCGGTCCGGACTCGACGATCGCGGAGGTACTGGCTGACGCCCAGGCCGGGCCCCGCCTCATTGCGATGTTCGGGCAAGCCTGGTCAGGCAGTACCGAGGCCGGCGGCCTGGGCGTGGACTTGTTGAAGATGATCGGGTCGATTCCGCTGAGCCGATTGCGTGCGTTCGTCGGTGCGGACAGCTCGGCGTTGCAACAGATCCTGCGGCCCACCGACTGATACCGCGGTGTGCGCGGACCCCTTCAGGACCCGGTGGGTTCGAGCAAGCCCGATTCGTCATTGGTCGGCAGCCGACGCCGCACCGCCGGAGTGACCAGATGCCAACGCAACCGATTGTCCGATTCCCGGAACAGGCCGCCCATCGCGGCGAGGGTGCCGGCGACATCGTCACGGGCGGTGAGGTAGGTCCAGCGGTGTTTCTCGGGCAGCCGGAAGAATTGTTCGAAGAACCCGGGAACGGTGTCGGGCGGCATGCGCAGCAGAGCCTCCAGGCCGATGCGCCGGATGTGGTGGACCACCTTGGCGGCCCGCGGCCACACGACGTCTTGGGCCGCGGCCAGCGCGCGGTCCGGCCGGCCCGGCAGGTGCGCGGCAAACGCCTCGGCGACCCGGGGGGCCAGCTGTAGCGAAGTGGCCACACTGAACCCGGTCGCCGGGTGGATCAACGGGGCGGCCGCGCCGAAACCCAGCACGCCGGGGCAACAGTGGCGCGGATGGTCCACTCGGAAGGACACCCGTTCGGCGCGCGCTGCCTTCGGGACCACGATGCCGTGGCCGGCCAGCCGGGCGTGCAGCCGCCGGCGAAGCGTCGACAGCGGCAATCCGGGCCGCCGCGCCAACGATGTCTCCTCGACCAGGACCTGACCACCGCCCAGCGGCACGACGTAGACGAACGTGGGCCACCCCGTCTCGCCGTGGGCGGCGCGCCAGTCCATGAACAGCGCCTCATCGGCGGCGATCAACGGCGCAGCTGTCTGCTCGTCCAGGACCACTCCGAACGCGGTCTGCTCGGCGGGTCTGTCAGCTGACCGGGGGTGATCCAGCGGGCGCCACCGCCCCCCGGCGTCGACGATCACCGACGCGCTCAGCTGCGACCCGTCGGCCAACGCCACGACGCCGGGCTCCGGTGAACCGACGGCCCGCCCGCGGTGCCATCGCACGTCGGTGGCCTGCTCTATGAGATGTTCTTGCAGAGCGGGCACGTCGAGCACCGCGTATTCCCAGCCCAGCCGGTGCTCGGTACGTGCGATGGCCCGTCCGGCGGCACGCGCCGCCACGACCGACCCCGGTAGGTCGGCGGGCAGCTCCTGAGTCCACATTCCGTAGGTCGCCGTCCACGGCCGATCCGGGCCCGGGTCGAGCACCCCGGTCGTCAGGCCCTGCCGTGTGCAGGCGGCGGCCACGGCCATCCCCGCCGGTCCGGCACCGACCACCAGCACGTCCATCTGTCCATGGTGCCCGTTGCGCGCACGCGGTCCGCACACCGGCCGAAAATATGATTGAACGGTCAAGGAGGCGGGAATGGGCATGCCATGAAACGTGGTCTCGTGCTCATGGTCGCTGCTGCCTTCGCTCTGCTCTCCCCCGGTGTGCTGGCCACGACCTTGGCTGGTCCCGCGCAGGCTCAGGGGTCGTTCACGCTGCCGCCGCTGCCCTACCCGCCCGGCGCGCTGGAGCCGGTCATCGACACCGAGACCATGACCGTGCACCACGACAAACACCACCGGGCCTACGTCGACGCACCCAACACGGCAGTCGCCGCCGATCCGGCACTGCAGGGCAGATCCCTGGAGGACCTGGTGGCCGTCGCCGGCACACTTCCCACAGTGGTCCGCAACAACGCCGGCGGACACTGGAACCACACCTTCTTCTGGGACACGATGACTCCGCCGGCCGAGAGCGGCGCGCCGTCGCCTGAACTGCAAGCCGCCATCGACCGGCAGTTCGGCTCACTTGACGGCATGCGAGCGGCCTTCGACGACGCCGGCACCAGTCGCTTCGGATCCGGGTGGGTATGGCTGATCGTGAACTCCAACGGAGCTCTGGCCATCACCTCGACACCCAACCAGGACAACCCGTTGATGGACGTCGCTGATGTTCAGGGCACGCCACTGCTGGGCAACGATGTCTGGGAGCACGCCTACTACCTCAAGCACCAGAACCGGCGCGGCGAGTACCTGTCCGACTGGTGGCAGGTGGTGGACTGGAACACGGTGTCCCAGCGCTACGCCGACGCCCAGCGCTGAGCGGGTGATCGCACCGGTAGGCGGTTGAGGCGGGGCCTGGGACGTGCGGCGCACACTGGTGACCCTCGCTATCGTCAGCCTGGTGGTATCGGGACTGCTCGGTCTGTTGTGGTCCCAACAGCGCCGATTGATCTACTTCCCGTCCACCGCGCCCGTTCCGGCCGCCTCGGCCGTGCTGCCCGATGCTCGCGAGGTGATCATCTCGACCGAGGACGAGCTGGACCTGAACGCCTGGTTTCTCCCCGGCCCCCGCGGCCCCGCGGTACTGATCCTCGGTGGCAATGCCGGGGATCGCTCGGTGCGCGCACCACTGGCCGACGCCCTACACCAGCTGGGCCTGTCGGTGCTGCTGATCGATTACCGCGGTTACGGCGGCAACCCGGGCCGTCCCTCCGAGGAGGGGTTGGCCGCAGATGCGCGCGCTGCCCGGGACTGGTTGGCAGCCCAGCCCGACGTCGACCGGGACCGCATCGCCTACTTCGGCGAATCGCTGGGCGGCGCGGTTGCGGTCGGCTTGGCTGTCGAACATCAACCTGCAGCCCTGATCTTGCGCTCGCCGTTCACCTCGCTCGGTGACGTCGCGCGGGTGCACTACCCGTGGCTGCCGACGAACCTGCTGCTGCGGGACCGCTACCCGTCGATCGACCGCATCCCCGAGCTGTCGTCGCCCGTGCTGGTCATCGCCGGTGATGCCGATGACATCGTGCCTGCCTCGTTGAGCACCCGACTCTACGAGGCAGCCCCAGAACCCAAGGAGATGTTGTCGGTCCCCGGCCTGGGCCACAACGATCGCGGTCTGCTCGACGGTCAGCAGATGCTGAGCACCATCGAGCAGTTCCTCCAGCACACCCCGGTCCTCGGCCCGGGCGCCTGATCAGCTGACCCCGGCAGGCCCGGCAAGGCGAGGCGAGGTTGTCACCTCTACCGACTACCATCCCTGCGGCAGACCTGGCATTGACGGAGAGAACGAGCAGTGAGTTACAACGCCGCGGACATCACCGAACTCGATGATGTCCAGCACACCCGCCTACGGCCGGCGGTCAATCTCGGTCTGGACGTGCTGAACACCGCGCTGCGCGAGCTGATCGACAATGCGATCGAAGAAGTCGCCGTTCCCGACCACGGCGGTTCCACAGTCACCATCACCCTGCATGACGACGGATCGGTCAGCGTCGCCGACGACGGTCGTGGCCTGCCCGTCGACTCCGACCCGGTGAACGGCAAGAACGGCATCGTCAAGACGCTGGGCACCGCGCGAGCGGGCGGGAAGTTCTCCGCCCACACCGACGCGTCCGCTACCGGCGCCGGCCTGAACGGCATCGGCGCCGCAGCCGCGGTGTTCATCTCCGCGCGAACCGACGTGACCGTGCACCGGGCCGGCAAGACCTACCGGCAGAGTTTCGGCAGCGGCTATCCCGGCACATTCGAGGGCGAGGAGTTCGACCCGGACGCGCCGTTCACCCGCGCGGACACTCAGAAGCTGCGCGGGGTGGGCAACGGGAAACCGGATGCGCATGGCACCACCGTCCGGATCCTGTTCGACCCGGCGGTGGTTCCGGATTCCACGGTCGACATCAACGAGGTGCTGTTGCGGGCGCACGCCGCGGCGCGGATGTCACCGGGCGTGCACCTGGTGGTCTCCGACGAGGGCTGGCCGGGTGAGCAGATCCGGCCCGAACTGGTCGAACCGTTCCGCGGGCCGTGGGGCACCGACACCCTGCTGGACCTGATGTGCACCGCCGCGGGCACTCCGGTACCCGGGGTGCGCGCCGTGGTGGAGGGCCGTGGCGAGTACACCACAGGCCGTGGTCCGACCCCGTTCCGCTGGTCGCTGACCGCCGGACCCGCCGAACCCGCCACCGTTGCCGCGTTCTGCAACACGGTGCGGACCCCCGGCGGCGGCTCCCATCTGACCGCTGCAGTGAAGGGGTTGTCCGAAGCCCTGGCCGACCGCGCATCACGCATTCGTGACCTGGGCCTGGCCAAAGGTGAAGACGGACCGGAGCCGCAGGATTTCGCAGCGGTGACCGCGCTGGCCGTCGATACCCGAGCACCCGATGTGGCGTGGGATTCCCAAGCCAAGACCGCCGTGTCGTCGCGCTCCCTGAACGTGGCGATGGCCCCGGACGTGGCCCGCAGCGTCAACATCTGGGCAGCCAATCCCGCCAATGCCGACGCGGTGTCGCTGTGGACCAAACTCGCGCTCGAAGCCGCACGCGCCCGGCGCAGTGCCGAAGGCGCGAAGGCCCGGTCCCGGGCGGCCTCCAAGGCCAAGGGCCTGGGCACCAACCTGTCACTGCCGCCGAAGCTGCTGCCCAGCCGGGAGTCCGGCCGCGGGTCGGGCGCGGAATTGTTTCTCTGCGAGGGCGATTCGGCACTGGGCACCATCAAGGCAGCCCGCGACGCCACCTTCCAGGCGGCCTTCCCGTTGAAAGGCAAGCCCCCCAACGTCTATGGCTTCGCCGTGAGCAAGGCCCGGGTCAAGGACGAGTTCGACGCCATCGAACGCATCCTGGGCTGCGGGGTCCGCGAGAACTGCGACCCCGAGCTGTGTCGCTATGACCGGATCCTGTTCGCTTCCGACGCCGACCCCGACGGCGGCAACATCAACTCCAGCCTGATCTCGATGTTCCTGGACTTCTACCGCCCCCTGGTCGCGGCCGGAATGGTGTATGTGACGCTGCCGCCGCTGTTCGTGGTCAAAGACGGACAGCAGCGGGTCTACTGTCAGGACGAGTCCGAGCGCGATGCCGCGGTGGCGCAGATGAAAGCCAACTCCAAACGCAAGGTCGAGGTGCAGCGCAACAAGGGCCTCGGCGAGATGGATGCCGACGACTTCTGGAACACCGTCCTGGACCCGCAGCGGCGCACCGTGATCCGGGTCAACCTCGATCACGGCGATTCGCCGCTGCATCACACGCTGTTCGGTGGGCCACCGGAGGGCCGGCGTAGCTGGATGGCCGAAGTCGCCGCCCGCGTCGACACCGCATCGCTGGACCTGACCTAGGAAGTACGACGTTGACCGCCACCCTGGACATACCCGAGCAGAATCCGGATCTGGTCCTCGATCAGAGCGCCGACGACTACTGGAACCACTATCAGCTGACCTTCGCGCTCTACAGCGTCAGCGACCGTGCGATTCCGTCCGCATTCGACGGACTGAAACCCGGCCAGCGACGCCTGCTCTACCAGATGTACGAATCCAGACTCCTGCCCGGAAACAAACCGCAGAAATCCTCCAAGGTCTGCTCGGCCGTCACCGGCAACCTGCATCCACATGGCGGCGCGTCGATGTACGGGGCCGCGGCGCTGATGGCCGCCGACTTCCAACGGGTGAAAGTCATTGACGGACAAGGCGCTTTCCCGCGTATCCAGGGTGACATTCCCGCCGCCGACCGCTACACCGAGATGCGGCTGTCGGCCCCGGGCGCCGCGCTGACCGCCGAGCTGGCAGATCACGCCGTGCCGATGGTCGCCACCTTCGACGGCGAGTGGATCGAACCGACCGTGTTGCCGGCCCAGTGGCCGGTGCTGCTGTGCAACGGCGCGGTGGGCATCGCCGAGGGCTGGGCCACCAAAGTGCCGGCACACAATCCCCGGGAGATCATGGCGGCCTGCCGGGCCCTGCTCAAGACTCCTAACATGACCGACGACAGGTTGGTGAAACTGGTTCCGGGCCCCGACTGGGGGTGCGGTGCGACCGTGGTCGGCGCCGCCGGTCTTCGGGAGTACATCACCACCGGCCGGGGCGCATTCACGGTGCGCGGCACCGTGACGGTCGACGGCAAGAACTGCATCATCACCGAGCTACCGCCCGGTGTTGCGAGCGGCACTGTGCAGGACAGGATCCGGGCACTCGTGGAGTCCGGGGAACTGGCCGGCGTGGCCGACATGTCCGATCTGACCGACCGCCGCAACGGGCTGCGCATCGTCGTCACCGCCAAGCGAGGCCACAGCGCCGAGACCATCCGAGAACAATTGCTGGCCCTGACACCGCTGGAGTCGACATTCGCCGCCAGCCTGGTCGCGCTCGACGAGAACCGGGTCCCGCGCTGGTGGTCGGTGCGCGAGCTGATCGCCGCGTTCCTGTCACTGCGCGATTCGGTGGTGTTGCACCGCAGCCAGTACCGGCTGGACAAGGTGACTGCGCGCCGCCATCTGGTGGCCGGCCTGATGACGATCCACCTGGACATCGATGCCGCGGTGGCGGTGATCCGTGGCTCCGATACCGTCGACGATGCCCGTCAGGGCTTGCAGGTGCGGTTCGGAATCGACGCTGAACAGGCCGATTACGTTCTGGGGCTGCAACTTCGGCGGCTGACCAAGCTCGACGTGATCGAACTGCAGGCCGAAGCCGAGAAACTGGACGCCGAGTTCGCCGAGCTCACCGAGCTGGTCGGCAACCCCGACGCGCGCCGGGTGGTCATCGACAAGGAACTCGTCGAGACCGCGAAACTGTTCAAAGGCACCGAGTTCGATCGCCGCACCGTACTGGACTTCGAGGCCACTCCGGTGACCTCTGGCGCCGACGACGACCGCACCCGCGAACGCAGGTTCAACACCGCCTGGCGCCTCGATGACCGGGGCGTGTTCTCCGACAGCCATGGCGACCTGCTCACCTCAGGTCTGGGCTGGGCGGTGTGGACCGACGGGCGCATCAAGTTCACCAACGGCAATGGCCTGCCGTTCAAGATCCGCGACATTCCCGTCGCACCCGATATCACCGGATTACTGAATTCGGGGGTGCTTCGGCCGGGCCACCACCTGGCGCTGGTGACGCGGCGCGGCAAGATCCTGCGCATCGATCCCGCTGCCGTGAACCCGCAGGGCGTGGCCGGCAACGGTGTGGCCGGGGTGAAGCTCGCCGCAGGTGACCCGCAGGACGCCGTCATCGCCGCGTTGCCACTGACCTGTGAGAACGGGGAAGCCATTCTGTCGATATCCGAAAAAGGCTGGAAGGTCACAGAAGTGGCCGACATCCCGGTCAAGGGTCGTGGCGGAGCCGGGGTCGGGTTCCACCCCTTCGTCGCCGGCGAGGACGCGCTGCTCTCGGCAACGGCCTCGGCGACAGGATTCGTGCGCGGTAAACGCGCTGTGCGCGCCGAGAACCGCGCGAAGGCTTCGATCAAGGGTGCCGGTGGGGATGCGGTGGCGCCCGCGCCGTAGCTGAGCTCCCGGTGGCTGAGTCAGCCGAGTTCGGCCAGCCGCGGCACCGCCGGCGCCATCGCGTCGATCCATGACGCCGGGGCGCCGGTGCTCGGTGTGACGATGGCGGTGTGCACTCCCACTGCGGCGTATTCCGCCATGCTGCTGACGAATTCGTCGATGGTCTCGGGCTCGGGCCGCGGGTTGTTGGCCAGGATCGTGACGCGGATGTCGGTGAAGTCGCGCCCGACATCGTCGCAGTGTCCGCGCAGCACGTCGAGTTTGTGGGCGACGTCGTCCGGAGAAGTACCGAACAGATTGCAGGCATCGCCGTACTGCGCGACCAGGCGCAGCGTCTTGCGCTCTCCACCGCCGCCGATCAGCACCTTGGGCCGGCCGATCGGTTGCGGCGAACACAGCGTCTCCGCCAACTGGTAGTGCTTGCCCTCGAAGGGGCCGTCGTTGTGTGGATCCCACATCTGCGCGCACACTTGTAGTGCTTCCTCGAGCCGTTCGAAGCGTTCGGACAGCGCCGGGTATGGCACCCCGAGACCGAGATGCTCACGCTCGAACCAGGCTGCGCCGATGCCGAGCACAGCCCGGCCGCCGGAAAGCACGTCGACGGTCGTGACGATCTTGGCGAGCAGACCGGGATGGCGGTAGGTCACCCCGGTGACGAGCAGTCCAAGGTCGATTCGTGTGGTGTGGGCAGCCAGGTAACCGAGCAGGGTGTACCCCTCGAGCATGTTCGCTTCAGCAGGCAGGCCGGTGGGCTCGATCTGGAAGAAGTGGTCCATGAAAGACAGCCAGGTGGCGCCGGCGGCCTCGGCCGCTTCGCCGACCCGGGCCAGCTCACCGGCGATGGCAGTGGTGCCGCCGTCGATGTCGAAGATGGGTACGTGAAATCCGAGTTCCATGTCGGTTCCAAGTCGGCGGTCGTGAGGGTCATTCCCGGACCGTGCCGAGTTGGCGTGATGTCGGCGAGGTGCGGATTGCTGCCATATACGCGTGGATCGTTGGTGGCCCGCGGTTCGGTGCGGGCGGTCCGGTGATCATTAGTGTGCAGATATGGACGCGACCGAGTCAGCCGGCGATCGCGTCGCGGGCCCTGACCTCGCCGCGTCGCTGTTGGCCAACGTGTCGATCTTGGCCGACGACATGCTTCATTACATCGTCGGGCGGATCCCGGAGGCCGGTGCGGATGCCGAGCTTCGCGGCCTGACGCTGGGATCGTGCTCGTCGAATATCGAAGCGGCACTGTCGATGGTTCGTCATGGGATCGATGCCGCGGCCGCCGAGGCACCGGTGACCGCTCTGGAACACGCACGGGCGATGGCGTCGCGCGGCCACAGCGTCGATGTCATGCTGCGGTTCTACCGGTTGGGTCACGAGTACTTCACCGAGACGCTGTCCGCCACACTCGCCGACTCCAGCGTCGACCCCGCTGTCGCGCTGAGGATCTTCGTCGACCTCGAGCGGTTCGGGTTCCGCTATATCGACCGCATTTCCAGTCTGGTGGCAGCCGAGTACGTCGCAGAACTGGACCGACGCCAGAACCAGGCGCGCGCCGAGCGCGCAGATGCGGTGCGCGCACTACTGGCCGGTGAGCGTGTCGATGTCGCCAGGGCCGAACGGGTTCTCGGCCACCGGCTCACCGGGCGCCAGGTCGGTTTCGTGTGCTGGGCCGACGAGCGCGGAGCCGACCTCGAGGGACTTGCCGGGCAGGTCGGTCGGGGTCTGGGAACGGGTCACTCGCTGGTGGTCTCGGACGGCCCGCTGGCGGTATGGGGTTGGGCGTCGATCAGCGGCGATCCGCCTCCGGCGCTTGCCGACCTGCAGGCGAAGCTCTGCGAGGGTGCCGAACGTGCACATATCGCGGTCGGCTCGCCCCATCTGGGCACGTCCGGGTTTAGGGCCTCGCACGTCGAGGCGGTACGGACCCGTCGGGTCATCGAGCTGTCCGGGCGCGCTGCGCCGACCATCACCGAGTTCACCGACGTTGCCCTGGTCGACGCTATCGCGCGCGACGTGGACACGGCGCGGGCCTTCGTCGCCGCTGCGCTCGGCGACCTTGCACAAGGCGATGCGAAGGGCCACGCCGAGCGTGCCGCGCTGCTGGCGGTGCTCGACGCACAAGGCAGTTACGTGACCGCGGCGCGCGTCCTGGGCATCCATCGCAACACCGTCTTGCAGCGAGTGCGCCGCGCCGAGCAGCGCCGGGGCCGTCCCGCGACGGTCAAGATCGCCGAACTGCACGCAGCGCTGGTCGTCTGCGACGTGCTGGGGGCCTCGGTACTGCGCGAGGCGCCCCGCTCCTGACCGGGTTTCTACGCGTCGCCCATGTGCTCGCAGCACATCAGGATGGGCTGAAATGGTCTTGTTGACCCCTACCGGCGGTTTGTAGGTTCCCTTGCATCTCACTATCCCGATGAGCGAAGCAGGAACCCCGATGCCGACGACGACTGAGCACGCTCGACCCGCAGCCCTGGGCGCGACCGCTTTGCCCGACCCGGGAGAGCAGATCCCCCCACTGTCCTGGCCGATCATCGGCATCTTCGCCGGTGCGCTGACGGTGTTCGGGGTGTCGACGTGGGCCGCGCTCAACGACGCCGCCCCCGCGATCGCCACCATCGCCGCGAGCTCGGCAGCGATCTTCGTTCTGTTCACCGTGCTGCATGACGCCTCGCACTACTCCATCAGCTCGCACCGCTGGGTCAACGTCGCCTTCGGCCGGGTGGCGATGTTCTTCGTCTCTCCCCTGATCTCGTTCAAGTCCTTTGCGTTCATCCACATCGAGCACCACCGCAACACCAACGATGGCGACTCCGACCCCGATCACTTCGTCAGCGCCGCACCGTGGTGGCAACTGCCGGTTCGCTTCCCGGCGATGGATGTGCCCTACCTACGGTTCTGGCTGCGCAACCTGCACCGGCGGCCCCGCGCCGAGATTCTGGAAACGGCTGCGTTGATGACCTTCACGGTGGCAGTGGTCGTCGCGGCGGCGTTCACCGGACACCTCTGGACGCTGGCGGTGATCTATCTGATTCCTGAGCGGGTGGCGATGTTCGTGCTGGCCTGGTGGTTCGACTGGTTGCCCCACCACAACCTGGGGCAGACCCAACGCGAGAACCGCTATCGCGCGACCCGTAACCGGGTGGGCGCCGAGTGGCTGCTCACTCCCCTACTCCTGTCGCAGAATTACCACCTGGTGCATCACCTGCACCCCTCGATCCCGTTCCACCGCTACGTCGCGGCCTGGCGCCGCAATGAATCGGCCTACCTCGAACGCGACTCCGCGATAAGCACCGTGTTCGGGCAGCAACTCGACGCCGCGCAGTACCGCGAGTGGAAACAGCTCAACGGCAAACTGGCTGCGCTACTGCCGGTCCGCATGCCGCGCTCCTCGGCGGCCCGCCACGCCAGCACTCACCTGATCCCGGTCAACAGCGTTGAGCCGCTGACCCCCGACAGCGTCAAGGTCTCCTTCGACGTTCCTGAACATCTCCGCGACCAGTTCCGGTTCCAGCCCGGCCAGCACCTGACGGTTCGACACCGTGTCGACGGACGCGAGGTACGCCGCAACTATTCGATCTGCAGCTCAGCCACATCAGGCGAGTTGGCGATCGGGATACGACGCATCCCCGGCGGAATCTTCTCCCGCTTTGCCGTCGAAACGCTGCGCGCCGGCGACTGTTTGGAATTGATGACGCCCACCGGAAGCTTCGGAGCACCGCTGGATCCGTTGGCCCGCGGCGAGTACGTCGCCGTGGCAGCCGGCAGTGGCATCACCCCCGTCCTGTCAATCCTGCGCACCACGATGGAGGTCGAGACCGAAAGCCGCTTCACTCTCGTCTACGGCAACCGGACCGCCGAGTCGACCATGTTCGCTGTCGAACTGGACGAGCTCGAATCCCGCTACGCCGACCGGCTGCGCATCATCCACGTGCGCTCTGCCGAACCACATCACCCCGCTTCGCTGCGCGGACGTATCGACCTGGCGATGGTTGCGCGGTTACTGACCTGCGACATCACCACGATTGACCGATGGTTCCTCTGCGGCCCAAGCGATCTCGTCACGTCAATGCGTGACGGTCTGTCGCAGGCAGGGGTGCCGAGCCAGCAGGTGCACCTTGAGGTGTTCCGCAGCGAGAAGAAGGTCGCGCACACCGCCGGCTTGCCGAACGCCGAGGTGACGATCGCCTTGTCCGGCGCGCAGCACACCGTGGAGCTCAGTGCCGGTGAGACGGTTCTGGAATCCGCGCTGAGCAACGACCTCGACACGCCGTATGCCTGTCTCGGAGGGGCGTGTGGCACGTGCAAAGCCAAGATCACCGCGGGGGCCGTATCGATGGATCAGAACTTCGCACTCGATGCCGCCGAGGTCGAGGCCGGCTACATCCTGACCTGTCAGTCCCGCCCCACTACCACGGCGGTGACAGTCGACTACGACAGCTGACCCGTCCGCGGCGTGGCAGCGGAATTAACAGCCGCCACTTTGTTAACATCCCGCGGATGCGCGAGACATCAGGGGCTGCCGGCAGCCGGCTCTCGCAGCCGATTTCGCGGCGCGACGCTCTGCGCTACGCCGCGGCGATGTCGGCGGTGGCCGGGTTCGGTTCGGCGGCGGCGGCGAGCACCGGATTGCCGACCGCCTCTGCCGCCGCTCCCACGCTCATCGACTACGCGATGAGCCAGATTCCGGCAGCAGCCATCAAAGCCGCCGGTCACGCCGGGGTGATCAACTACGTCTCCACGTCGAGGCCGGGTTCGAACTTCGGCGCCAAGCCGATCACCCTGCCCTATGCCCGGTCACTTGCCGCTGCCGGTCTGGTCATCGTCAGCAACTATCAGTACGGAAAGCCGGGCGGAACCGCACCGTCGGACTTCACCAGGGGCTACGCCGGCGGAGTCGCCGACGCGCGCACCGCTTCACACCTGCACACCGCGGCAGGCGGCGGCCGTAACGCACCGATCTACTTCAGCGTCGACGACGACATCGACCGGGCCACCTGGAACAACCAGGCGCTGCCGTGGTTTCGCGGAATCAACTCGGTGATCGGGGTGCAGCGCACGGGCGTCTACGGCGGGATAAGGACCTGCCAGTGGGCCACGTACGACGGCGTGATCGGGCGGTCCCGCACCCCCGGGCGGGTGTGGGCCTGGCAGACCCGGTCCTGGTCGCAGGGTCAGATCTACCCTGCCGCGGTTCTGTACCAGCGCATCATCGACACCGCTTCGAATCCGGGACCGCTGGTCGGTGGCATCCGTGTCGACGTCAATGACGTGCTGGCCCAGGATTGTGGCCAGTGGAACCTGCACCCGTAGGTGCTTGCCGCTAGCGGCGCGGCAACGTGGTGATGTGGATGTGGTCGAAGTGCCCGTAACCGGATCCTCGCGGTCCGCTGGGGGTGTAGTAGGTGCCCCGCCAGATCGCGTCCTGTAATCCGAATCTGGCCGCGTTACCCAGCACGAAGGCGAGGATCTCGTTTCCGAGCGCGATGCCCTCGGGGCTGTCGTGGTGGGGAATCATCACGTCGATCGCCAGACCGCTGGGATGCCAGGGCTTCGGGTCCGGCCGGACTCCGTCGATCGTGGCGATCTGGGGAAACCGCGCACTGATGGCGCGGGCCGCCACAATGGTGTTGGCCTGCAGTCCCGCTTCATTGGCGACGCCGACGGGCAGCGCCTCCGGGATATCCGCGCCCGGCGGCAAGGCCGGGAGTACCGCGGCCGCGTTGTCGATCACCGCTTGTTGGTGCGGTGTCAACACCGCGTACTGCGCCTCGGCGGCGAGGATCTGACGCCTCAGGTCACTCCACTTTGCCTCCATGTCGGCGCGCACCGCCGACGCCTGTGCGGCCGCTGCACGCGCTGCGGTGGCCGCCTGCTCGGACGCCCGCGCCGCCTGGGCGGCGCGCTCGCGGCCGACTCGCAGGGCCTGCATCTGATCAGCCATCCGCTGGTTCATTGCCCGTTGCAGCGACAATTGGTCGATCAGCTGTTGCGGAGACACTGCGGTCAGCACGGCGGCGACCTGGCCGGTGCGTCCGCTCAGATAGCTCGTCGCCGCCACCCGGTCGACCGCGTCTTGATACGGCTGCAGCTGTGAGTTCGCGACCGCGAGGGCCTCCAGCGCGGTGCGGTGCCGGTCGTCGGCCGCTGCCTGGGCAGCCTGGGTGTCCTCGGCATCGCGTTGTGCCGTGGTGACGGCTTCGCGGCTCTGGACCGCCTGCCGAGACAGCTCATCCAGGCGCGACAGCGCATCCGTTGCCGGGTCCGCGTGCACGGCGCCGACCGACATCGCCAGCATCAGGACCGAGACCGCGACACCGCACGCCGCTCGCCGACGTCCCCTGGTCTTGTGGATGGTTACGATCCTTCGCTGAGGAGGACCTGCTCGTGGTCCGGCGGCCGATGTCCCGGACAGGCTACGAAGTCGCCCAGATGATGTCCATTCGTCCCGGCGCAACCCTCGTGGTCCACCGCCAGGCTCGCCAAGAATTAGGCTGTGGCAGAGGTGGGTACAACGTAGACCGACTCTCCCGTTCAGGATAATCTCGGAGGACACTGATGCGACGACTGCCGAAGTGGGTACTGACAGGCATCGCGGTCGTCTGTGCAGTGCTGCTGGTGAGCGGGTGCACGGCGCAGGTCCGCGGCAACCCGCCGGCCGCACAAGACACTCCCGCCGCGCCGGTGGTCGCTCCGCAGGCCTCGCTGCCGCCCGCTCCGGCGGCCCCGCCGGCACCGGCGGCGTCGTTCACCGGACTCGACGCGCGCGTCCAGCAAGCCACCGCCGACGCTGCCGCAACGGGCGCCGCCATCGAGACCGTGGTTCTGGACCGCAGCACCGGTCAGCGCGTCTCCAACGGTGGCGACACGCCCTTCCCGATCGCATCGGTGGTGAAGCTGTTCATCGCCGACGACCTGCTGCTGCGGGAATCGCCCCTGTCGCCTGCCGACCGCGCGTCACTGGACGTCATGCTGCGTTCCTCCGATGACAGCGCCGCCCAGCTGTTCTGGGACCGCGGAGGCCAGAACGCGGTTATCGCCCGCGTCGTGCAACGCTACGGGTTGACCGGCACCACAGCTCCCTACAACGGGAAATGGGATGTAACCCTGAGCACGGCAAGTGATCTCGTCCGCTACTACAGCATGCTGTTGGACGGCTCCGGCGGGCTGCCCCGCGAGCAGGCCGACGTCATCATCGACAACCTTGCGCAGTCCACACCGACGGGAACCGACGGGTACCCGCAGCGGTTCGGCATCCCAGAGGGACTGTCCGCCGAGCCGGTTGCGGTCAAGCAGGGCTGGTTCTGCTGCTGGAACGGGGCCAATCAGCTACACGTGTCCACCGGCATCATCGGCTCCGATCGCCGTTACGTGATGGCAATCAGTTCGCTGGACCCCACGAGCGAGGAGGCCGCCCGGGCAAACATCACCCGGGCGGTCGAGACGATGTTCCCGGGTGGCAGGATCTGACTGAGTGACCGAAGCTGTAGGACACCATCCCCAGTACGACACGTTCGCCGACGAGTACCTCGACCACGCCCGGGCCGGCCTGTTCAACGCCCACTACGACCGTCCCACCTGTCTTCGGTTACTCGGCGACGTCGCCGGGGCCACCGTCCTGGACGCGGCGTGCGGACCTGGGCTCTATGCAGCGGAACTGACCGCGCGCGGAGCCCGGGTGATCGGATTCGATCAGAGTCCCCGAATGGTCGAACTGGCCGAAAAACGCGTGCCCGACGGGAGTTTCCGCACCCACGATCTCGCCGATCCGCTCGACTGGATCGATGATCACACTGTCGACCGGGTGCTGTTGGCGTTGGCTGTGGAGTACGTCGACGACCGAGTCGCCGCGTTGCGGGAGTTCCGCCGTGTTCTGCGGCCCGGCGGCGCACTGGTCCTGTCCCGGCTACACCCCACCGGCGACTGGCTTCGCCACGGCGGCAACTACTTCCAGTCTCGCGTCATCGACGAGACATGGAGTCGGGGCTGGCACCTGCGGTACTGGCTGACGCCGTTGGAGCAGACCTGCGACGAGCTATACCGTGCGGGCTTTCTCATCGAACGGCTGCTCGAACCGCGACCCGACCCGGAGGCAGCCGTGATCGACCAGGACAAGTACGACCGCCTGCACCGTGAACCCACCGGGTTCCTCGCCATTAGGGCGATACCAGACCCGCGCGATCAACCGGCCGGTCTCGGAGGCAATCGAGACTAGTACTGTCCGCAGTTGGGTGTCGTGGGCAGCCCGTTGAATCGGTCGGTGATCCATTGCATGGCGGGCTCGCCGTCGACGACCATCGGTAGCGCGTGGTTGATCACCAATTTGTTGAAGATCGGCGGTCCCTCGTTGGTGCGGAATTCGATGTCGCTGCCGACGGCGCACCAGTCCCGGCCGAGCTGGGCGGCCGGTCCGTAGGGCACCAGCGGGTCGTAACGGTTGCTGTTGATCAGCACGGGCGCATGGGGTTTCAGGGTGCCGAGCTTCTGAAGATCGAGAATCCCGCGGAACTGCGGGTCTGCCAACAGCTCTGGGATGGGCTGATTGAAGTACGGCTGGAGGCGCCGGAACATGAACTTGATGGCCGACTCCGCAACGCACTGGTTCCTGGTCTTGTCGACGAAGTCGTGGCCACGTGGGGTCAACAGGGCCCGGATCTTGGGTTCGGCCTCGGGGTAGGACTGAAAGACGCTGTTGAGCGCGTACCCGATCACCCCGACCAGCGCGCTGCCGTCGGCGAACGGAATCAGTTCGGCCAGGTCGGCCGGCGGGGCGCCGGCGTAGGTGCCCACGATATCGAGTTCGGGCGCGTAGGCCGGTGCCAGTTCGGCGGCCGACGCCGCGGCGGCGCCGCCTTGCGAATACCCCCAGAAAGCGACGGGGCCGTCGGGCAGCAACGAGGTGTCCGACAGTTTGCGGGCAGCCCGCGCCGCGTCGAGCATGGCCTGCCCCTGGGACAACCGGTTGACGTAGGTGTGTGTCACGCCGACGGTGCCCAGACCCTCGTAGTCGGTCATCACGATGGCGAACCCGCGCCGGACCAGGGTTTCGACGAATCCCATCTCGTAGTTGAGCATGAAATCCAGGTAGGGCGACCAGTGGATGCCCTGGTTGAACTGTCGCGACGGCGCGCACTGATCGCCCTGACCTTGAGTGCCCGGGCCATAGACGATCAGTGGACGCGGACCGCGCCCAGGCCATGGTGCGAACGGTTCGAAGTAGGTCCCGGTCACCACATTGGGTTTGCCATGGGCGTCGGAACTGCGATACATGATGCGCGTTCCGGTGGCCTCGATGGCGCCGAGTTGACCTGAGGGCTCGAGCACGAGCCGGGAGGGTTCGCTGCGGATCACCTCGCCGGGCGCAACCTCGGGCAACGGATTGGGTGGAGTGTAGAAGGCGGTGTACCTGTCCTCGTTGTAGAACGGATACCAGTCGTCTGCATACGCCAAATTCACTGGGAGACAGCAGATAACAAGGCCCAGGAACATGCTGACAAGTAGCGCCCCGATCCGGTTCACCACCGGACAGTAACAAACCGAGCGCGCGCGGACAGCCCTATGGCATGACAGTCAGCGTGTCAAATGTAACGCAGCGAGCAGCCTGGTCGTCGCGTCAGCCCGAGTGTGAGTGCCTCATCATGAACCCACGAAGACACGCGTTGACATCTGCTGGCTCGTCGGCCGGCAACGAGTGTGAAGCGTTGGGCCACAGCTGATGCTGCCAGGAAGGCACGACCATTCGAGCGCCGGATCGCGCTGCGGGAATCGTGAACCGAGTTGCCGGCAAGGAGTACCTGAACCGGCACGTCGATTGACCGCAGCAGACGGTTACCACAGAACCTCAGCGGCGGAGTATTCAGCGGGGCGGCGAACGAGTCGAATCCCGCGACAAAGAGCTTGGTGAGGAGGTCGACCGGAGTGCCTGGCGCAGGATGGCCGGTCACCCATGCCGCAGCGCGACGGGCCGGTTCGCTACGAGGCGTCGACAGCAGTAGCGCGAGGCTGCGCCAGAATCTGGTGGAGAGCCGAACAACAGTCGGCGCCGGATCGACGAGGGTAAGCGAGGCTAGCCGCCCGGGCAGGTAAGCCGTGGTGTGGGTGGCCAGCCACCCGCCGTAGGAATGCCCGACGAGGTGTACGCCGTGCAGGTCCAGCCCCTCCAGCACCGCATCGATCGTGCGGGCGGCATCGGCCGGGGTGGACATCTTCTTGCGTTGAAGACTGGCTCCCGGTTGTCCGAGCATGTCCATCGCGTAGGTTGTGAAATCACCTCTCAACTCCTCGACTTGGGCCCACCACATTGCTGATGTCAAGAAGAATCCGTGGATCAGCACAATCGGAACGCCGTGCTCCGGTCCGTGCCGATACACCCGAACATTGCCGAACTCGGTGGCGATGTCGTGCACAACGTCCGGCGGCGGACTCAGGGCCCACGCCCGGTCGTAGACCTCCGCGTAGCGTTGTCGCGCCCCGGTGTTCTTGTATCCGTCATCGACCAAGCGCACCGGGCCCCCTCGAAGGTCGCTGCTGAACGAGGAGAACTGAACTCGGTGATTGCCCCGGTGGCGCTGCCGTGATCATTGAGGTTGCCGCACTACCAGCCGGGAATGTCAGCTGGGGACACGGTGCGGACGAAGGTCCTTGCGGCGGCGGCCAGTTCGGGGTCCGCGGTGGCCAGCACATCCGCCTGCAGCCGGGTCAGGGCGATGTACTCGGCTTGGTAGGTGTCGGGCCGGTTCAACTGGGCGGCGATTCGCCATGCATGGTCCTGCAGGACACGGTCGCCCAGTAGTCGGATACGTAACCCACGGATACCGTCGAGAACGCTGCGGCCAGTCGGTTCATCCAGTTCACCGCGGTGCACCTGCCCGTACACGAGGGCCAGCACCTGTGAGCGCAGCAGCGTAGGAGCAGCCAAGCCCTGTTCCGGTGGGACTTTCGTGCCCCGCGCAGCAAGGTCAACTGCTACCGGTGCATCGATGACGTAAGTGGTCACCTCACCACCGTCGCACGGACAGCCGATGCTGTGCCACCACCAAGACTGCGCATCCGACCGTCGCTGTTCAGTTGCTCAGCCACCGCTCGTCGACGGCTGTGCGAGGCTTGGGTCTGTGCGTGTGAAGTTCTCCGCGGCCCGGCCGCCGTTCTGCGATAGCCGACGGTCGGTTCCCAGCAATGGGGGTCGCGGCAGGTGAATCTTTCGGGACCGCCGTCAGGGCGCCCGCGATGAGCCAGGGGTTGTTCGCGGTGATTGACCTCGGATCATTCACCCTGATCGGGATCGGACTCGGCTTCGTCGTGCTCTGGCTGATCGATCGGAGTCGTGTTCATGCCTTGCTTTTCGCGGCTGCGATCCTGTTCTGGTTTGCCTCGAACTGGGTTCTGTCGTTGAGCGGTGACATCGCGCTGTCATCGTCGATACACGGCATCCTGCTCCCGATCGGGTTCGTATTGCTCGCCGACGGTCTGCTGCGTCGATCCGGAGAGCGATTCGAGAGTTCGGCTGCGATCGTCGTCATCGTCGGACTGGCTGCGGTGGTGTGGTACTTCGCGTACGTGTCACCGCTGCTGACCGGACGCGTCATCGCTCAGAACGTGTGCCTCGGGGTGTTGCTGTTGTTCACCATCGCGCGCGTGTGGATGCGGTGTCGACGACGGCCCTCCGACCTACTCATCGTGATCGCCACACTGCTGTTGTCGGCCGGACTGTTCCTCAACGTCGTTCTTGTTCTAGTCTCCGATCTGCCGCCTGACCTCACCACTGATTCCGCGATCGACGAGTTCGCCAAATCCCCTGTCGCGTTCGGGATAACCGTTGTCGGAGCGGTGATTCTGCCGATGGTCATGCTGGCTTTGCTCGCTGCGATCGTCATCGACCTGGTGGGTGACCTTCGCTTCGAGCGGGACTGCGACGAGCTCACCGGCTTGTTGAACCGACGTGGTTTCACCGAACGCGCCGCGATCACGCTGCGCAGTGCGGCCTCCGGCGCGCTGATCCTGGCCGATCTCGACTTTTTCAAGCAGGTCAACGACGAACTCGGGCACGCCGGTGGGGATTTCGCCCTGACCACCTTCGCCGAGTTGCTGCGCAGCGCACCGGATATCAGCCAGGTGACCGGTCGGATCGGGGGGGAAGAGTTCGCCGTCCTGGCACCCAACGCCGGCACAGCAGAAGCGTTCGTCTTCGCGGAGTCGGTACGTTCCCGGCTCGCCGCACAGACCATCTCATACGGCGGTGCCGACACGTCGCTGACCGCGAGCTTCGGCGTCGCGACGGCTACAGCGCCCGTCTCGTTGCATGAGCTGATGGATGCGGCCGATCGCGCACTGTACGAGGCCAAGGCCCTGGGCCGCAATTGCACCGCCATTCACCAGCCACGGTGAACGCACCAGCCGGTGGGCACGCACGCGCACGCTTACTTAGGCTGGCGGGGAACGGGAGATTCGATGGACAGACGATTGTTCGCGGTGCTGATCGCTCTGATCGCGCTTACCGCGCTGCCGTTGGGGTTGCTGGTGGTGGGGATGCGCAGCAAGTTCACCCCGGTGTTGGGGGCCGTGCGAAGGCTCAACAAGCAAGTGACCAACCCGCGGGTGATGCGGACCGCGGGCACCGCTCGGGCGCGCACGTCGGTCATCGGTCATGTCGGGCGAAGCTCGGGTCGGACCTACCAGACCCCGGTCGACGTGGTGCCCACGCCGAGCGGATACCTGGTCGCGCTGCCGTACGGCACCCGGGTGGATTGGCTGCGCAACGTGCTGGCTGCCGGGTCGGCAACGGTGCTGACCAATGGCGAGCAGATTACCGTCGACAGCCCCACCGTCGTCGCCACCGACAGCGTTTCCCGGTTGATCCCGGCTCGGACTCTGCGCACGCTGAAGCTGTTCGGCGTCAGCGAGTGCGTGCACCTGGAGCGGGTGACGACGTCGGCTTCCCCGTCCGAGTAAGAGTCGGTTCAGAAGACTTCACCCGCCGGCGGCGGGTCTGCCATCAACGCCGGCAGAATGAAGACGTCGATGTAGCGGCGCGCAGTCTGGGCATTGTCCACACCGGGTATCACACCGAGCAGCATGCTGATGTTGGTGCCGATCAGGAAGGTCGCCACGTCCTTGGGGTGGAGGTCCGATCTGAGTCCCCCGCGATCCTCCTGACCCATCATCGCCTCAATCGAGGCCTGCACGATTTCATGCAAGGCCGGGTTGTTGGCGAGCATGAAAGCGACGGTGCGGTCGTCGGTTTGGTCCGAGATCGTCTTGAGCAGGGGGTCATGGATGAGTTCGGTGGCCACCATCACCATGCTTTCGACGAGGATACTGAGGAGATCGGCGTCAGCCGGCAGCCGGTCGAGGATTCGCGTCGTGTGTCGCTGCGTCACACGCCGAACCAGGGCCGAAACCAGCTCGTCGCGCGTCGGGAACTGGCGATAGAGACTGCCACGGGAGAATCCCGCTTCGCGGGCGATGGCCTCCATGGTCGTGGTTCGATAACCCCGGGTCGCGAAAAGGTGTTCTGCTGCGTCCAGCAGAGCCTCGCTGGACTGTTCGGCGGACATGCCGCCGCCGATAGGGCGTCCACGACGGCGTTGCGGTGCAGCTGCCAACTGAAAGGTCCTTGCTGGGTTGGGCGACATGCCGACCGTACCGGGCAACGGCTGGTGCGCCGGAGCAGAAGAAAACAACAGATGCCCCACTTTGTTATATATGGTTCTCTAGCCCCTTCCGCGGCCACGAGGAGGTGGTGACAGATGGACCGTCCCTGGTTCGCCGAGCTCGAGCCCGCGACACCTCATGCGATACCCGACGATTCCGTGCTCCCCGAGCGCGCTGCGGCTCTCGCCGAGCTGTTGGGGCCCGGACCGGCCGGCTGGGCTGTTGAACTGGGCGCGTTGATGACAGCCCGAATCACCACCGCAATCCCGGAGTTGGCGGTGGACGCGGTCGCCGACGAGGTTGCCAAGGGATGCGAGGCCGTGGCGCTGGGCGCCCTCTCCGCGCTTGCGCTGAACGACGACGTGTCTTTCGCGCAGATGCCGGAGGTTCTCGCGGGCCCGATGGAAGTGGTGGCTCGCGGCATCGGTATCGAGCACATGCTGCGCAGCATCCACCTTGCGCATTCCACTGCCGTAGCCGTGCTGCTCGACGCGGCCGAACGGGTGGTGCCCCCGGCTGCGCGCTTCGCCGAGATGCGACGGATCAACGAAGCCTTGTTTGGCATCGTGGACATCCTGACCAGGAACATGGCCGACGAGTACGCCCGCGCTCACGAGGCTTGGCTGACCAGTTCGGTGGCTCTGCGCATGGAGATCGTGGAGGACCTGCTGCACGGCAACTCGGTGCCGATGGACAGAGCCGCCCGAATCCTGGGGTATGACCTACACCGCTGGCACCTCGCGGTCATCGTCTGGACCGGGTCGGCCACGCCTGCCGAGCCGAGTCAACTCAGAACCGCGGCGGCTGAGACCCTCACGGCTGCGGGTTGCACCTCGACCCTCGTACTTCCCATCGGGGCCCAACGGGTGTGGGCTTGGGGTTCGCGGACATCCCATCCCCCGGAAGCGGCAGTGCCCACGACGCCACCTCCGGCGGGCGTTCGGGTGGCGATCGGCAGGGCAGGTTCGGGTGTCGACGGGTTCCGGCACAGCCACCGGCAGGCCGCTGAGGCGGCTCGGGTCGGCGCGATGTCGACGCGCGACGAGTGGGCGTTCTGCTATCAGGATCTCGATATCGTGGCCATGCTCAGTACCGACCTGCCCGCGGCCCGCGAATTCGTCGCCCGCGAACTCGGAGACTTGGTCGGCGGCACCGAATCAGTGAGCGCGCTACGCCATACTCTCAAGCGCTACCTCGACCTCGACAGGAGTCTGGCCGGCACCGCGGCCGATCTGCACATCGCGCGCAACACCGTGGCCTACCGGGTGCAACGCGCCGAGCAACTTCGAGGTCGTCCGGCGACGGTTCGCCGCCTGCAGCTGCACGCGGCTCTGATCCTCGCCGACGAACTCGCGGATGCGGTCTTACCGCCCACCATGCCAGAGTTGGACTGAAGTCCAGTCCCTACCTCTCAATTTTGGATTCAAGACCAGGATTCGAGGGGTTGCCGTGGAGTTCACTAGGCCCTGAGCCGGTCGAACGACGGGCAGACGCGGGAGTTGTCGATGGTCGTCCATCTCGTCCGATACGAGCACCATGAGCACAATTCGTGGGGTGTCCTCATGGGTGACCGGATCTCCCCTCTCACCGGGGAGTATCCGCGCACGGCCGACCTCATCGAGGGTGGCAGATCAGACTGGACGGCGGCCGCAGCACAACCCGGTGACGTGGAACTGGCCGATGTCGAGTTGCTCTCACCCGTCACCACGCCGTGCCGGGTGATGTGTCAAGGCGCCAACTACCGCCAACACGCCATCGAGTCCGGGATGGACCCCGACAAACGCACCTTCAACCTGTTCTTCGACAAGACCGACGCAGCCGTCACCGGGCCCAGCGCCCGCATCACCCGCCCGGCCCATGTCACCCTGCTCGACTACGAGATCGAACTGGCGTTGGTACTACGGCGAAAGGTCACCGCCCCCACCACCGTCACCGTCGAGAACTTGCACGAATACGTCTTCGGCGTGACCATCGCCAATGACGTCTCCGCCCGGGATGTGCAGCTGCCACAAGGACAGTTCCTCAAGGGCAAGAGCTACCGCGGGTTCTGTCCGCTCGGGCCCGTGTTGGCTGTGCTGGAACCCGGTGACTTCGGCCTCCTCGATGATCTCGAGCTGCGCCTCGAAGTCAACGGGGAGCTGCGGCAGAGCGACAACACCGCAAACATGCTCTACCGGCCCGCCGAGACGCTGACCGAACTCAGCGAGTTCTGCAACTCGGATCCCGGTGACGTGCTACTGACCGGAACACCGCACGGCATCGTGGCCGGCTCCCCACCTGCCCTCATCCGTCGACTCGCCACAGCGTTGCTGCCAGAGGACAAGCTGTGGGCGGCATTCGTCAGGCTCAACCAGCGCAAGCCCTATCTGCGGCCCGGTGACATCGTCACCGCCTCCATCCGTAACGCCGCCGGCACTCTCGATTTGGGCACGCAGCGAAACACCATCGCCGCCGCCAGCCACTGAGAGGAGGACACGCCATGAGCGCCACGCCCAGTCCCCTGCAACCGTCCAACCCGGAAGACCCCGACACCACAGCCTCCGCACCGGATCTCGAGAAACTGCCTGACCGCCTGGTGCCCGACTTCATCGCCCACTGGGTGGTCAAGACCGCACGCAGCGCCGAGATGATCGAATGGTACGGGCATGTCTTCGGTGCACGTGTTGTCCACGAGGACAACCAGATCGCGTTCCTGACCTGGGATCACGAAAGTCATCGGCTGGCTCTGGTCAAGCTTCCGCCGCCAGTCCGCCACGTTTTCCCGCTGTCGCGGTGGCGGCGAAAAACCTACGGTATCGACCATCTCGCGTTCACCTTCACTTCGGTGGAGAAGCTGCTGCTGACCTACGAACGGCTGAAGAAGGCGGGAATCACCCCGGTCTGGTCCATCAATCACGGACCCACGACCAGTCTCTACTACGAGGACCCCGAGGGCATCCGGTTGGAATTCCAGACGGAGAACTTCCCCACCGCCCAGCAGACCGCCGAGTACTTCAGCAGTGCCGATTTCAACCACAATCCGATCGGCACCGACATCGACCCGGACTACCTGCTCGAACAGCTCCGCACCGGTGTGGATCAAGAGCAACTGCTCAAGCGGGGCGCAGGCACCCGCCCCGGCACCAAACCCCGCTCGAACAAGCGTGCCATCACCTGGAAGACGTTGTAAGGCATGGACACTGAATCGGTCGTCATCGTCGGTGCGGGCGCCTCGGGATCCACGCTGGCACTCCTGCTGGCGCGCCACGGCATCCGCAGCACCGTGGTCGAAGAGCGCCTCGAACCTCGCCTGCACCCGGCCGCGCACGTCATCAACGCCCGAACCCTGGAGATCTGGAACCAGGCTTCTGCTGACCTGGGAAGCGCTCTGGAGGCGATCACCCCGCCGATCGACACCGTCAACATCATCCGCTGGTGCACCGACGTGCGTTCTGGCCCGATCGGTGAGATCGATCTGCTCTCCCAGCCGGAGCGGCTCGCCGAAGTACGAACGCACAGCTCCTATCTCATCTCGCACATCGGTCAGCACCTGCTGATGCCGGTGCTGTGGGAAGCGCTGGACAGCGAGCCGCTGGTCGATTTTCGCCGCGGTACGCACGCCGAACTGAGCGGTGAGAGGGTCACGCTACGGCCCGCGGACATGGAGCCGGTCGCGGTGTCACCGCGATTTGTCATCGCCGCCGACGGGGCCAACAGCACGCTGCGCGACGCCGCGGGCATCGCGATGTCCGGCCCGGTGCTGGCCAACATGGGCAGTGTCTTCTTCCACGCACCTCAGCTTTACCCGAATGGCGCCAGCCGCCCCCTGCTCAGCTGGATCTACCACCCGCAATTCAGCGGCGTGATGATCGCCCATGCTGACGACGACTACGTGCTGATGACACCGTATCTGCACTCGGCGCAGTCCATCGCGCGCGACAGCAGAAGCTACTGGAATCGCATACTGCCCAACGTGATCGGTTCCAACGATTACCGGATCCGATCAACAGGAACCTGGACGATGACCAAGCAGATCGCCGATCGGTTCCGCCGCGGATCGCTGTTGCTCATCGGAGACGCCGCCCACCGGTTCCCCCACACCGGTGGCTTCGGTCTCAACAGCGGTGTCCAGGATGCCCATAACCTCGCCTGGAAGCTTTCCGCAGTCCTCAACGACGGCGCAGCTGAGTCACTGCTGGACACCTACGAGACCGAACGCCGACCCGTCATCACGCGGTTTGCCGAGCAGAGCACCAGCAACCACTTCAAGCTCGATGAGGTCACCGCGCCATTGGGCATCACCAACCGCTCGCTACACAAGGCGACCGAACTCATCGGCAAGCTCCGCTTGAGCTGGGTGCCGGACTCGGTGATCGCTCGCGTCACGGATGCACTGACCACAACTCAGACATCGCGAACACGACGCCTGTTACGCCAGAACGCCCGCAGCAGACGATTGTGTGAGCGAATGGCCGACGAAATCCCCAACCAAGAAGAGCATTTCGTGGCCAGCGGCCTGGAGTTCGGCTACGGCTACACCAGTCCGCTGATCGACACCGCCGAGGGCCCCTGTCCCGACGGGGATGTCGCCCGCTACCGCCCCACCACCCATCCCGGTGCGCGTCTTCCGCACGTGATCATCCAGAGCGCCGATGGATCGGAGCGATCGACCCATGCCGCGATCGCACGCCGGGGGCTCACCTTGTTCACCGCCGACGCGCAAGGGTGGACCGAAGCCCTCGCCCGCACCACCCTGTCTGCTCCGCTGGAGGTAGTGCCCCTGAGGTCGGCGAGCGCTCAACTGCACCGCACGATGATCGACATGTTCGAGGTGGGAGAACGCGGCGCCGTCCTGGTGCGCCCCGATGGGCACGTGGTGTGGCGCACGAGCACCGACTCAACCGACATCGACCAGCTGCGAACATTCGTCGAACGCTCCTGGAGTGCTGTCTATCCCGGCGCCAGCGCCGCCATGAGCCAACACTCCGCCTAGTTCGAAAGAGACGCAACACATCGTGACGATCACTCACCCATCAGGATCTGCTGCCGGTGCCGAAGATCGGACACCCACCTCCTCCGACCTGGATCTCATCGCGTCTCGCGTGCTGTGGTTGTCCACGGCGATGGTCCATCACGCCAACCGCATCCGCCCCAATCCGAGCGGCCTGAAGGTCGGCGGCCATCAGGCGTCGTCGGCATCGATCGTCGGCATCATGACCGCCCTGTACTTCGATCAGCTCCAGGCGGGCGACAGGGTCTCGGTCAAACCACATGCCTCTCCGGTGTTGCACAGCATCAACTATCTGCTCGGCGCACTCGACGAGCACCATATGACGAGCTTGCGTGAATTCGGTGGCGTGCAGAGTTATCCGAGTCGGACCAAAGACCCCGATCCTGTCGACTACTCCACCGGGTCGGTCGGGATCGGCGCAACCGCGCCGATTTGGGGATGCGTCGCGCGGCGCTACGTGGACACCGTGTTCGGTGGCGCCGGAACGGGGCGCCAATACTCGCTGGTCGGCGACGCCGAACTCGACGAGGGGGCGATCTGGGAGGCGGTGCTGGACCCCGCGGTGCCCGACCTCGGGGAGATCGTGTGGATCGTCGACATGAACCGCCAGTCCCTGGACCGCGTGGTTCCCCATATCGCCGCCGGGAGACTACGGGACATGTTCGCCGCAGCGGGCTGGCAAGTCCTGACCGTGAAGTTCGGAAAGCTGCTCGAGGAGTTGTTCAGCCACCCCGGAGGCGAGGACCTGCGCACCCGAATCCTGACCATGCCCAATCCCGAATATCAACGGCTGCTGCGCTGTTCGGCAGAAGAGCTGCGCGACCGGTTGCCCGGCGACGGAACCGAAGCGGCGGGTGTGGCCGCGCTGATCGCCAACCTGGACGACACCACCCTCGTGCAGGCGATCGGCAACCTGGGCGGGCACGACATCGCCACCCTGCGCGAGGCGTTCGGCCAGATAGACGACACCCGCCCGACGGTCATCCTCGCCTACACGGTCAAGGGCTACGGCCTGCCCACTCAGGGCCATCCACAGAATCACTCGTCATTGTTGACCGATGAACAGTTCACTGCGTTGTCGGTGACGCTCGGCGAGGATCCACAACAGCCCTTCCGACGTTTCGACCCGGAGTCATCGCCCGGACGGCTGTGCCGCCAGGTCGCCGAGCGGCTGCGCCGAGACGGTGTCCACCGCGTCGAAGCACCACAGGTGCCGACGGACATGGGCCGCACCCCACCGGCGATGTCCAACACCCAGAGTGCCCTCGGACGCACCTTGCTCGACCTGACCCGGCAGGCACCGGAGATCGCACGGCGCGTGGTCACGGTCAGCCCCGACGTCAGCTCTAGCACCAACCTGGCCGGGTGGGTCAACAAGGTGGGTGTCTGGTCTCCGTCAGAACGGCCCGACTGGTTCGCCGACGATGCCGAGACACTCCTGCACTGGCGTGAACGGCCGACCGGACAGCACATGGAACTCGGCATCGCCGAGGTCAATCTGGTCGGCTTGCTCGGCGAGCTCGGCGCCACCTGGAGCCGATGGGGTCAACCGCTCTTCCCGATTGGTGTCCTCTACGACCCGTTTGTTGAACGTGCACTCGAGCCGTGGTCGTTCGGGATCTACGCCGGCGGACAATCCATTCTGGTCGGGACCCCGTCGGGGGTGACGTTGGCCGCCGAAGGGGGTGCACACCAGTCGATCACGACGCCCTCGATCGGACTGGAACAGCCCGGATGCCTCAGCTACGAGCCGGCATTCGCCGCCGAGGTCGAGTGGATTCTGCTGCACTGCATCAGCCGGCTGGGTCGCCCCGACGGGACATCGTCCTACCTGAGACTGTCCACTCGGCCGGTCCGCCAGGAGCTCGCCGGCATCCCGACCGATCCTGCCGCCCGCGAGCGACGCCGCCGCCAGGTGATTGCCGGGGCGTACACATTGCGGCCCGCCTGCTCGCCGGCGGTGTGCATCGCGGTGATGGGCGCACTGGCCACCGAGGCCGTCGAAGCGGCCGACCGGCTGGCCGACATGGGCATCGAGGCTGAGGTTGTTTGTGTGACCAGCCCGGACCTGCTCTATCGGGCGGTACAGGGCCGGGACGGACTCGACCACTCGCCCGATTGGATCATCAATCAGGTCTTTCCTGCCGAGCGTGCCGCGCCGATGGTCACCGTGCTCGACGGGCACCCGCACACGCTGACCTTCCTGGCTACCATCAACCAGGTTCGCTGTAAGTCCCTGGGGGTCACAACGTTCGGACAGGCCGGCGACCTTGATTCGGTATACCGCCACCACGGCATAGACGTCGACAGCATTGTGCGGGCTGCACTCGATGTCTCGACGTAGTCGGCCTCGGCTGCTGCCGTGACCGCAGAGGCGGGCGAATCGCACCGTTTCGCTGCGGACGGATCAATACCGACCACGTGACCGCTGGGTCCGGATCGGTCCGGTCATTGACCGCACCGATGCCGGTTCCGGGATACCGGGATCGCAGTCAGGCGCACGCTGAGGGGTGCCGTAGTGCATGGTTAATGGCACCACGCCGGCCCAGGCGCCGGCGGCGACATCGTTCTGCGGGTCCTCGGGCCATCCGTCGCTGATCTTGAGCGACCAGTTGTCCGTCGCGATTCCCAGCCGCAGTGCCACGGTTGCTGCCAACTCGCGTTGGGTGCTGGCACGCAACTCGGCCACTCGACCAGGAATGAAGGTGTCGGTCAGCGCTTCCAGGACTCCCGGCTTGTCCTTGTCGGAGACTTTCTCGAACACGCCGTAAACGACCGCACTGCGGTAGTGGAACGACGACTCGAACCCACTGCGCGCGACGACGACTCCGTCCAGCGTCGTCACCGACACAGCGGCCTGTGCACCCGCGGCCAGCGCCCGCAGCCACGGGGAGCCGGTAGAACCGTGGATGACCAGGTCGTCGCCGAGGCGAGCGAACCCGATCGGAAGGGCCATCGGGTACCCGTCGCGGATCAGCGCCACCGTGGCCAACGGGGTGCTGTCCAGCAGGTCGTCGAGTTCTGCTCGAGCCCGGCACTGTTTTTCCCGCAGCCGAGTCACTCGCGTGGACGGCTGATCGACGATCGGCGGCGCAGTGTTTTCCACCATGGCTCCTTCGGAGATGTCGCGGGCCCGTGCTGGAGATTCTGCGCTGCGCGCAGCGCCGGATGTCACATCGCCTCGCGACGCACCGTCTCCGGGTGGATGATGATGCGAACCCACTGTTGGCGCAACAGGTCGGCGAGATCGCCGGCGCGAGTGGGATCGCGGAGGTCCCAATAGCGCGCGGCGAGTCGCTTGACCACTGCAGGAGCGTCGTCGGCGGCGACCGTCGCGGTTCCCGCCACCTCCACCCACCGTTCCCGCTCGCCGACCGGTGCGGTCACCACGAGTGACGCGCGCGGGTCCCGACGCACTCGGCGCACCCGCAGCGTGTCCGGCCCGCTGAACAGCTGGATGTCGCCGGACTCGGTCACCTCGTACCACACTGGCCGCGGTTGCGGCGGCCGCGGTCCCGCGGCGGTGGACAGGAAGCCGTACAGCGGGCGGCGCAAGAATTCCAGATCGTCGTCGGTCAGCCTGCTCATGGCGTCCACGCCCCGGTGACCGCAACGCGAACAACGTAGTCCTCGAACGTGCGCGCCGGTCGCCCGAGAACCTCGGCAACACCCTCGGTCGTCGACGCAATCACGCCGCGGTCCATCAACACGAACATCTCGGCGACGTGCTCCGCGTCGGCTCGATCGACATCCTGGGCGACCAGCGCGTCGACGTACTCGTCAGGGGTGATGTGCCGGTAGACCATCGGCTGCCCGGAGGCGCGGGAGATGAGGTCGACGGCTTCGCCGAAGGTGATGGATCGGGGACCGGACAGTTCGTACACGCATCCGGCGTGCCGGTCGGGATCGGTGAGCACATGTGCTGCGACATCGGCCACGTCCTCGAGGTCGATGAACGGTTCACTGATATCGCCTGCGGGCAAAGCCAGTTCGCCGTGCAGCAGTGGAGCGTGCCAGAGCTCCTCGTCGAAGTTCTGCGCAAAGTTGTTGGGCCGCAGTATCGTCCACGGCAGGATCGAAGCGCGTACCGCTTCTTCGGCGTCGCGCATGTCGCGGCCGAATGGCGAGTCCCCCCAGCTGTCGGCGCCGCGCCCGGACAACAGCACGAGGTGGCGCACGCCGGCGACGGCCGCCCGTGCCGCAAATTCGTGGACGGGGCCGGGAACCGACGGCGGCACCACATACACGGTCTTCACGCCCTGCAGCACGTGGTCCCAGCCCTGCGGGTCAGACCAGTCGAACGGGGTGTCGCTGCGCCGCGAGGCGGCCCGGACGGGCATCTCTAGCAGCCGGAGCCGGGCGGCCACCCGTCGTCCGGTCTTACCGCTTGCGCCGAGGACCAATGTCGTCGAATCGTCCATGGTTCCAAGCCAACGCCATGCGGTCGGACGAGTACATGGGTGGAAGGCCAGAAAACCTGTGTAATCGTCTACGCTCGGGGTGTGGATGTGTTCGGCGACGTGTTCAGGGGGGTGCGGGCGCACGGCTCGCTGTTCGGCAGTTCGCTGTTGACTCCGCCGTGGGCACTGCATTTCGTCGACGGTGCACCGCTGACGCTGTGTGCGGTCCTAGGCGGTGGTGGGTGGATCGTCCCCGAGAACGGCGAACCGCAACGACTCGACTCGTACGAGACGGTTGTGGTGCGCGGGCCGGGCACCTTCACTTTCGTCGACGAGATCGACACGGCGGCCGAGCCGGTGGCCTGCGGTGAGTTCTGCTCGTCACCCGAGCAGGGCGGGGCCAGGCACCGCCTCGGGTGGAGTGACGCCGGAAGCAGCGACGGTGCGACGACGCTGATCGTGGGTGCCTATCCCGTGCACGGCGAGATCAGCCGCCGCCTGCTCGACGCTCTGCCGATCGTGTTGCGCGTGGACGCCGGCGGGACCGGCGACCCCGTCCTCGATCACCTCGCCGCAGAGGTCGCCCTCGACGTGCCCGGACAGCAGGTGGTGCTGGACCGGCTACTCGATTGGATGTTGGTGTGCACCATCCGCACATGGTTCGACCGACCGGACGGCGAACCACCGGCTTGGTGGGCGGCTCAGCGCGATCCGGTGGTCGGCGACGCGCTGCGGCTGCTGCACACCGATCCCGCGGCGCCGTGGACGGTGAAGACGCTCGCCGAACGCATCGGTGTGTCCCGGTCGACGCTGGCCAAACGCTTCACTGACCTGGTGGGCGAGGCACCCCTGACCTATCTCACACACTGGCGGATGGCCCTCGCAGTAGACCGACTGGTCGACGAACCCGCATCCTCGATCGCCCAAGTGGGGCGTTCGGTCGGCTACGGGGATCCCTTCGCCTTCAGCGCCGCGTTCAAGCGGGTGCGCGGCGTAAGCCCCCGTGACTTCCGGCGCGGTGCGCTCGGCGCGTGACATACGGTGGTGCGTCCGAGGCAGTGACCGTCTCCATTCGCACCGGCCACTTTGGTAGCGTTCGCAAACCATTCGCCAGAGACCGAGGAGCATGCATGCGCATCGCTGCGCAGTTGGCCCAGCACCATGACCACACTGAGTGCCTGCATGACTGACGAGCCGGCGATCGCGCCGCCCGGGTGGTTGTCGGCGGCAATACAGACCTACCTGCGGGTGTACCACCGGCACGAGATACACATCGACGCGGCGGTGCCCGACCGGCCCGTGCTGTTCGTCTGCAACCACGGCTTCGGCGGGGTCATCGATCTCAATGTCGGAGCCTTCGTCGCGGCACGACAGGCTGCGGGGATCACCAGACCCACCACGGCGATGGTGCATCAGATCGCGTGGACGCTCGGCGCCGGGGCACTGGTCGAACGAGTTGGCGGCACACCAGGCAGCCGCGCGGCCGCCGACGCGGCAATCGAAGCCGGTCACAACGTCCTCGTCTTCCCGGGTGGTGACGTCGATGCCGGAAAGGCGTGGCGCGAACGCAACACGATCAAGTTTCACGGCTCCGGGTTCGCCCGATTGGCACAGGACCACCGGCTTCCGATCGTGCCGGTGGTGACCGCCGGTGCCGGCGAATCGCTTGTGGTGCTCAGCGATGGTCAGGCCGTCGCCCAGGCGCTCGGATTGCCTAAGCGCCTGCGTATCAAGTCCCTTCCGCTCAGCGTGTCGATCCCATGGGGTCTGAATCTCGGCGTCGTCGGCCTGCTGCCCTATCTGCCGCTACCCACCAAGCTCGTCACCGCGGTCATGCCCGAGATGACGTCGAATCAGGCTGAATCAGCCGAAGACTTCGCCGAGCGCGTCCGGTCGACCATGCAGGGGCGTCTCGACGCCCTGACCGCGCGGCGCACACCCCTCATCGGCTGAACGACGGCGCCGCCGGCCTTTCGCTCCCATGCGCGCGCCTCACGCGGCCGGAATGAGCCGTATCGGCAGGCAGGCGTGACGGTGAATGATGTTGTTGACCGCCCAGGTCGGCTCCGCGACGACCTCGATGCGGTCGACGCGATCGATGAGGGCTTTGAGCAGGGCGGTCGTTTCCAGCCGTGCCAGTCCTTGGCCTGCGCAGGCGTGGGCGCCGTTGCCGAACCCGACGTGGCGTCCGGCATCGTTTCGAATGTCAAAGACATCAGGGTTATCCCATTCGCGCTCATCGCGGTTGGCCGATGCGTACACCACCAGCACCCTCGCACCAGCGGCAATGGGAGCTCCGTCAATTTGAGTGCTGTGCAGAGTCTTTCGGGTGAATGCACGCAGCGGTGACTCATAGCGGACGACCTCGTTGACTGCGTTGGACAGCAGCGCGGGATTGTCTCTGAGCAATTGCCATTGCTCGGGATGGGTGGCGAACAGGTAGATGGCGCTGGAGATGGCGCTGATCGTGGTGTCCAGCGATGGGGCGATGTAGTCGATCAGCAGCGGCGGTACCTCCTCGGCGGACAGGGTGCCCTCCTCGACCGCGGTGAGCAGTTCGTGTGCCATGCTGCCGGGCAGTACGTTGCGCTCCCGCACGACGCGGCGCGCGAAGCGCAGCATGTGCAGGCTGCGCGCTACGGCTCTGAGCGCCTGCATGTTCGCCGGCCCGAGAATGTCGAATGTCGCTGCGGCCCATTCGATGAGATGCTGGCGTTGGTCTCGGGGCCATCCCACCAGGTCGGGCACGAGGGCCAACGGAAGCGCGGTGGCGAGGTCGGTCACCGCATCGACACTGCCCCGTTCGACAGCACTGTCGACGATCGACCGGGCCCGGGCCTCGACGTCATCGCCGAGAGTGCGCAGCGCTCTGGGCATCAACCGATGGGCGACGAGTTTGCGGCGCCGGTCATGGTCGGCACCGTCGCTATTGAGGGTGGTGCCGCGTGAGAGCCGGTTGGTCAGCGGGTTGGCCGCAACGCCGTGTCCGGACAAGAACAGGCCATCGTCACGCAGGGTGGCCTTGCATTCGGCGTAGCGCGGCAGTGCGTAGAGGCGTTGGCGGGACAGCCACACGACGGAGCCCAGTTCACGTAAAGCGCGGTAGTGCGGGTAGGGATCGAGGATCGCCGAGCGAGCGTAGATGTCGGGCCGGTACACCGGCACGGTCGAGGAGTGACGAAACACGATGTTATTCCTCATCGTTGGTGGGCAGATGCGCTACGTGGCCAGGGCTGCGGGGACCCCGAGGGATGGTCCGGGAACAGCGGGACAGCGCGGCACAGCGCGCTGAGATCTCGGCCGGCGACCATGACGGTGCGGTCGGGTCGTACCACCGCCGCCGCCACATGGTGGCGACCCAGCCAGCCAGCCAGCTCCGACCCCGCAGCGACGAAGACCGTCCGCGCACCCCGGGCGGCCACGATGTCCTGCTGCGCCCTAGTCAGGGCGACCTTGGTAAGGACGGAGAATCCCGCGCCCAGCTCGTCATCGACGCGACGCTGGTTGTCGAGCAGTGCATTCGGGCACAGTCGACCGGTGATGCCGCGTGTCAGCAGGGTGCGCTGGACCAGTGCTGAGGACCGCAGCGGCGGAGTCTGCGAATCGGTGACCTTCGCCCGTAGCCCCGGCACCAGGTGCAATCGAGGCAACACCAGTCTTCGCGTGGCGGTGCCGAGGCGACCGCCGGCGGTCATCGCACGTCCGACATTGAGCGCGAGGGTGATCATGGCGCGGGCGTGAGGTCGGCGTTCGGCTTCGTAGCTGTCCAGCACGCCGGGTGACAGACTGCGGTGGTGGACGGCGGCGATCTTCCAGGCCAGGTTCATCGCATCGCGTAGTCCGGCACCCATGCCCTGGCCGATGAACGGAGGGGTCAGGTGGGCGGCGTCGCCGAGCAGAAAGATGTTGCCGCGCCGCCAGCGGTCGGCGATCTGAGCGCGGAAGGTGTACTCGGCGACCCGCATCACCTGTAACTCGACATCGTCGACGTGAGACGTCCACGGATTGATCAGCGGACGCAGGGCAGCCAGGGTGAGATAGTCGTCGACGGACTCTCCGTCGAGCAGCGCGAATTCCCAGCGGTATCGCGCGGGGCCGATGCGCATGTAGGTGCCCGCCCGTTGCCCGTCGCAGACCTGATGCACGCCCTCCCACTGCCGCAGATCAGCGGTGGTGGTGATGTCGACGACCAGCCAGCGCTGGTCGAACTTCAGGTTGCGCATCGACGCTCCGATGGCGCCGCGTACCACGCTGTTGGCGCCGTCGCAGCCCAGCACGAAGTCGGCGGAGATCACCACCTCCTGCTCGTCGATGCGGTCGCGCACACGCAGGCGCAGTGCACCGGTCGCTGCGTCTGATTGGACGTCGAGGACCTCGACGTCACCACGGAACCGGGCGCACGGATAGCGGGTGAGGTTGCGGCGAAGCAACTCCTCCAGTTCGGGTTGGTCGAACATGCTCGCGGCTGGAAATCCGTTGTGGGTCACTGCGGTATCGCGCCGAAACTCGGCCAGTACCGACAGATGCCGATCGACCAGACGTAGCCCCATGGCTGGGCGGGAGATCACGGCGAAGCCTTCGGCGACGCCGAGTCTGGCCAGGATGCGGTAGACCTCGTCGTCGAGGTGCACCGCGCGCGGCTGCGGATAGACCTGGGGCCACCGGTCCAGCACCAACGTCTGCACGCCGTACTGGGCCAGCAGGGTAGCCGCGGTGATCCCGGTGGGGCCGCCGCCCACGATGACCACCGGGACGTGCTCGGTGGGCAGGTCGGCCGCGGCGTGCGTCATCGCTGGTCGATCTCGTGGGTTACCGGGAAGGACTTCGCCAGCCGTTCAACGGCAACGCGGTCGGCGGTGGGGTCGAGGGCGATGGTGACGGTGGGGGTACCGGCGCTGACGTGGCCGCGGACGCGCAGCACCCCGGGTTGACCGGCGAGCGCGTCGGCGAGCGCCTGCTCGGCGGCCATCGCCCGCAGCGGCACCTTGTAGGGCTTGCCGACATCGGTCACGGGTATCGCCTCGATGATGGTGACGTCCTTGGGTACGGCGGCGCGTTCGGTGATGCATTCGGCGGCAAAGGAAGTCAGCTCCTCACCGGTGATGTCGGCGCCGGGGCGCACGGTCACGAAGCCAACCGGCACCTCGCCGGAGTGGACGTCTGGTCGCGCGACCGCGGCGGCAGCCGTGACGTCGGGATGGGCCAGCAGCGCGTCCTCGATCAGGGCGGGGTCGATGTTGTGGCCGCCGCGGATGATGAGGTCTTTGGCGCGCCCGGCGAGGTAGATGAAGCCGTCGTCGTCGACGCGCGCCAGATCGCCGGTGTCCAGCCAGCCGTCGCGTAGGACGCCGCGGCCGTCGAGAAGGTAGCCGTCGTCGGTGCGAGCGGTGACGTAGCCGGGGAAGATGGTGGGTCCGCTGAGGGCCAACGTCCCGACCTGGCCGGCGGGCAGGTCGTGCCAGGTGCCGTCGTCGGCGATCTCGACGGTCTTGACCTGCTGATAGGCCATGCGTTGGCCGACGGCGCCGGGTCGCGGATGGTCGGCGAAACTGCGCGCGCTGGCGCAGGTGGCCTCGGTGAGGCCGTACCCTTCGACCAGGGCTACCCCGGTGGCGTCGAGGAAATCCTGACGCACGGTTTCGGGCAGCGCCGAGGCCCCCGAGACCGCGGAGGTCAGGGTGGAGATGTCGGCGTCGACCGGAATCTGGGCGAGCACCGCATACACGGTCGGCACGGCGCTCATGGCCGCCAGCCGGTGGTGTTCGACGAGGCGCCAGAAGTTCTGGTAGAGGCCGACGTCGCGGTATCCGAGGGGGCCGGCCCAGACCACCGGCTGGCCACGCAGCAGGGGCGCCAGCAGCGTCACGATCAGGGCGTTGACGTGGAACAGGGGCAGGGCGGCGAACACGACGGCGTCCTCGTCGAGGTCGGCGTTGACGGCCACCATCCAGGCGTCGCTCACTTCGTTGCCGTGGGTGTGGGCGGCCAGCTTCGGCATGCCGGTGGTGCCGCCGGTGTGAAACAGTGCGGCCAGATCATCGGGCTCGGCATGCCCGTCCTGGAGGGGTTCGGCGGTGTGGGTGTCGGCCAGGGCGGACAGATGGGCCACCGTGACACCTGGGATCTCGGGCGGATCGCCGGCCGGGCCGTCGGCCAGCGTCGGGCGCAGCAGCAGCACGGTGTCGATCAGACCCGCGCCGGCCAGGTGCGCCGCTCGCTCCACACCGTCGGGATCAAGTTCGGGCGCTGCGGTGATCAGCACTCGTGCACCCGAGAGCCGGGCCAACTCGGCGACCTGCTCACCGGACAACGATCCGTTGATGGGAGCAGCGATGCCGGCGGCTTGGGCCGCCAATGTGGCGGTGATCAGTTCCTCACAGTTGGGGCTGATCAGCAGCACGGCGTCCTGTCGGCGTACGCCGGACTCGCGCAACACTTTCGCTGCACGGGTGACGTCGGCGGCGAGGTCGCCATAGGTGCGTTGGGCCCCGGCTTGGTAGTTGGTTCCGTCGGGCAGCACGGTGACCGCGGTGCGGTTGGGCCACAACTGTGCGGCGCGGAGCACGGCCTCGTAGGTGCAGGCCGGCAGGCCGCGGCGGCTCAGCGGGATCTGTTCGATGGCGGCGAGGTCGTCGGGTGATTGCGCTGCGGGCCAGAGCAAGGCGTCGTTCATGCGTGCCGCACCGCCAGCCGCTGCGCACCGAGATCGATGGCGCCATCGTCGGTGGCGATCGATGCTTCCACGACGTCGCCGTGCTGCAGGTACTTCGGGTTCTTGGCCTGCCGGGAGAAGAAGGCCTTCCACTTGACTGCCGGCGGCAGCAGGTTGCCGATCATCTCGATCGGCTTGGGTGGAGCGGTCAGTGCGGTGCCCGCCGGGGTGCCGGTGAGGATCAGATCGCCGACCGCCAGGTCTTGGAAGCGAGTCAGCGACTGCAGCGCCTGCAACGGTCGGTAAAGCATGTCCCCGTCGACGATCGAGTTCTGGCGTTCCTGGCCACTGACACGCAGACGCAGGCGCAGGTCGCCGAAGCGCGCCAGCTCTGCGGGCTCCAACAACACCAACGCCGGCCCTACCGGGGTGAAGGTCGGATACGACTTGGCTTCGTAGAACTGCGTTTGCGGCAACTGGATGTCGCGCGCGGACACATCATTGGTGATGGTCAGGCCGGCGATGTAGTCGGCCAGATTCGCATCGGTGATGCTGGTGCCCACCGGGATGTCTTGTCCGATCACGAGTCCGATTTCGACTTCGTAGTCCAGCAAGCCGACATGCGACGGCCGAACGATCTCATCGAAAGGTCCGGTGATCGATGCCGACGACTTACGGAAGAAGGTGAGCGGCACCGTCTTTGGATCCATGCCTGAATCCTTGACGTGCGACTCGAAATTGGTCATCTGGGCGATGACACGACAGGGGGCCGTCACCGGTGACAGCAGTTCGAGCTCGTCGATGGCGACGGATCCCTCCGAGGCCGCCGCGTCGTCGATGGCCGCACGGTCGGCGAGGAGCTCAGCGGTACTGGTGGCCTGAGTGGCGATCTTGGCAGCCCCAGTGGGCATCTGCACCCACCAGGAGTCCTTCGTGCGAAGTATGGAAACAGTCATGATGCAGCAACTTTCAGTAGTCCGATGAGCCGGTTGAGATCGAATTCGTTGTCGCCGCGCAACGCCGTGACCATCGAGGTGACCTGGTGGCGCGCTGCGCGCGGGCTCGCCTCGAGGAAGTCCTTGGTTGCCGGTGGGCCCCATTGCGCCAGACCCGAAGCGGTGAACGGAGCCCACCCCGGTTCGAGCGTGCTGTCGAACATGTCACCGTCGGCATAGTGCTCGACCAGAAACCCGTCGGGGTCGCGCCAGTAATCGAACAGTTGGCTGCCCTGGATGTGGCGCCCGATGCCCCAGGACCGGAAGTAGCCGCGCTCCTGTAGATATTCGCCGCCGGCGGCCAGCGCATCGAGATCACCGACCTCGTAGGCCGAGTGCACGTAACGGTTGGACGGCCCCAGTGCCAGAGCCAGCGTGTGGTGGTCGGCCGGGGTCGCGCCGCGGTCGCAGCGGATGAAGCTCATGGCCGGTCCGCGCTCGCGCTGGCCGGGGAAGAACAGGAAATCGCTGACGATCATCCCGAACGTGTCGAGATACCAGTTGAGTGTCTTCAGGTACGTGGTGGATTGCAGTACCACGTGCCCGAGGCGCTGGATCCGGGCGGGGACCCGCGGCGGACGGACGGTGGCATTGATGCGTGCGTTCTCTGCTCCGGTGTTGACCACCTGCGCAGCCTGCGCGGGTTGGGCGGGAAGGTCGTGCAGCCCGGCGACGACCTTGACCGCCATGCCGCTGGGATCTGTCAACTGCACGGCCACACCACCGAGGGACTCCGGCAGCGGGTGCATCGGAGCCCCGGTCTTGTCGGCCAGACGCAGTACGTCGATTTCGTCGGCGGCGCGCAAGGCCAGTCCGGCGAAGCGAGTGTGTTTGCCGCGCCGCAGCAGCACACAGGGCGCTCCCGGATTGGTGCCTCGCAAATGCAACTGTTCCGGTGCGCGCAGGGCCACGCCGAACCCGAACGCTCGAGCAAAGGCCTCCGCGCGCGTCAGATCGGGCTTGTCGAACTCCACCCAGGCGATATCGGCCACCCGAATCAGCGGATCACGGGATCGGCCCGAGTGCTCGCCGCGGAGTGCACCACGTTCGCTGTGTAAGTCCTTGTGCCCGTCGGTCACCGGTGTCACTGCGTGCGCCACCTCAGCCTCCTCCACATCAAGTTGAGGAAATCGTCACATACGCGGAATCGCTCAGTCAAGGATTCTGACGAAATCCTCAGAATTGGATTTCGCTGATATTCTCTGCGTCATGGACGTGCCCGATCGCGACGCCCCCGTATCGCCGCACCCCACGGTCAACCGCCTGGAGCGGCGCAAAATGCGTACCCGCAATGCCTTGGTCCGGGCGGCCCAAGGCTTTATCGCCCAAGGCAAGCTTGCCGTCCCGATTCTGGAGATCACCCAGGCAGCCGACGTGGGAATGGGATCGTTCTACAACCATTTTTCCAGCAAGGAGGAGTTGTTCGAGGCCGCGGTCACCGACGCCCTCGACAACCTCGGCGCCCTCCTCGACGGCTTCACCGGATCAATACCCGATCCGGCCGAGGCCTTCGCCGCCAACTACCGACTGACCGGACGGCTGTTGCACTACCGACGACGGGAAGCCGCGCTGCTACTCGCTCATGCGGACTCCCTCATCATGAGCGACCGGGGCCTGGCACCGCGGGCTCTGCGTGACATCGCCGCGGCGATCGAGCAAGGCCGCTTCACGATCGCCGACCCTGAACTCGGTTTGGCCATCGCCGGCGGCATGCTCGTCGGTCTCACCACGCTGTTACGCGAGCGACCCCAGAACGACACCGCAGCCACCGTCGACGAAGTGACCGAACGGCTTCTGCGCACGCTCGGCATGACATCGAAACAGGCCCGGACACTGTGCCAGAAACCGCTACCCGATATTTCGGCACTGCAGGATTCGCCGACCGAATGGCCGGCGCCGTTGGCCGCGGACGCCACGCCGCCCTGAAGCGGGGTCGTCTGTCAGACCCGCCCGATGGGCTCAATCGCTCGAGGCATGCCTCGAGGAGGCTTTCATTGCCATCACTGGCAGGCGCATCCGAAAAATACTGGCATGCAACCGAAGCCACCGATGGTTCATCGGTTACCGTGAGTTGCGAACACTGTTGTCGACGCGCGGCACCTTCACCCTGGGCAAGAGCTGATCCCGCCATGGGTAGTTGCTGTCGCGGCTGTAAACGCCCCTGTCGCGGCCGCTATTCCCCGGGCTATTGTCGGTAGCCTGGGCCACACCTGCAAGGCCGATCAATAACGCCGATGCGATGCCTGCAGCCATCCCGGCTGATCCGAACCTCTTCATCAGTCTCGCCTCTCTCCTCAGAATTTCGTCCTGACTGTTCCGATATCGGGTCCAACCGGGGCATCGGAGGATTGATTCCCCGGCGATTACTGATGCGCTCGACAGGACCAACGTGAGGGTGGCGACGTGGGCTCTGAAAGCAGGACAGGCCTTCGTTCAACTAAATGCCATGGTGCCCAACACTGCCCGCGCTCCGCGGCAAGTGCTGTGACGGCCGAGAGGTCGAGTGCTCAGCCTGGATCAGGTTCGCGAGATGGTCACCATCGAAGGCGATGAAGCCGCAATCCGTGCCGTCCTCGGCGCCGTCGAATCAGACACCCGGCACAAGCGGGCTGGTGTCGCCGTACACCTCAGATCGCCATTGGGGCATGCTCTCGCCCGCATGCCACCAGGCCGCGTTGATGTACCAGCCCACCGGCGCATACGTCCCACCCTGGTAGGCGATGTTCGAGTGCCCTGCGTCCCGCTCGCTGGTGTAGGTGACGTTGTCGATGTAAACGTGTCCTCCTGCAACGCCTTCGGTTGGGTTGCGACCGCCGAACTCCAACGCCCACCAGGTGGACGGGCGATGGGTGTCCGTCGTGATCTCGACGACGGCGATTCCGACGTCGAAGGCCATGAGCAATCGAACCCCGTAACCTTCGCTACTGCGACGTCCTGGCATGGCTGCCCCGGCCACCTGCGGTCGGTACCGGACCTGCCAGAATCTGTGCCGCGGGCGGTGAGCTGCCCCGCACATGTTTCGATTGTTTCAATTCTCTGGGGTGTGGGGTAGGCTCGGGGCATGACCGCCGCAGTCCCATCCCTCATTCGGGACATTCAAACCAGGGCCCACCGCGACGCCCGGTTCGTGCGGGTCCTCGACGCGCTGCGTGACGCACCGACCGGTCCTCAGGGTTCACTGGAGCGTTCTGCTGCGCATGTGCTCAACGAGCAACGCCGCAGTGTCCTCGTCGACGAGTTCGTCGACGGCGCGCTGTCGACCGCGCAGGTACAAGCCCAACTCGGGTATGCCTCGCCGCAGGCGGTGCACCGGCTGCGGACCCGCAAACGGGTGGTCGGCGCACCGGTGGGTAACAGGACCTGGTTTCCGGCCTGGCAGTTCGACGGCGGACGGCTTCGCGCCGACCTCCCTCGGATCCTTGAGCTGTTGTCGCGCTTTACCGACGACCCGATCGCCGCGGACCGCATCATGCGCCTGCAGCGCGAGGACCTGAATAGCGCATCCATCGCGGAGGCGCTCGAAAACCCGGCGACCATTGCGGCGGCCTGGCGAGCCCTCACCGACCTAGGTGCCTGACCTCCTCCCCGGCTACCTCCGGCCCCTGCCCGCGGACCGCCCGGCCGGGCTGCGCAGCAGAACGGTCAGACCCAACACCACGATGTGGCGCGTGGAAGCCGCGCGCCCCAGCGAGTGGGACTGGCACGGCTTCCCTGCACCGCGCTACCGCTTCGACGCGCCGTCGGGCGCCTTCCGCACCCGGTACGCCGGCGCTGACCTCGTCGGCGCCTTCCGTGAGCGCTATCGCGCCACCGGTCTGGTGCTGCCCGCCGATCACTCCGAGCACTTCCTGATCGAGATGATCACCCGCCACCCGATCCGGGTGCTCGATCTGCGCACCGAACGCAACCTCGACGCCCTGGACATCGACGACCAGATCAGCACCGGCCAGCACGACGCGGTGTGGGACACCTGCCAGCGTCTCGCCGAAGCCTCTCGACAGTGGTGGCCCGACCTGTCGGCGATTGTGTACCGGTCACGGACCACCCCGCAGCAGTCCACCAACTACGCATTCTTCGCCCATCACCACTTCCGCACCCGGGTGTGGCGCCTGGTCGACCGCGCTGACGTCCTCACCGAACTTGTCCTGCGGCACCGTTTCACCCTCAACTGGCAACTCAACGGCTGACCACGTTCACCCCGACTCGGCGTTCACGCAACGGTGCGCGGGTGTTGTCGGTCAGGCGGCCGAGGTCGGCCAGTCTGTGCGACATCCGAGCACGGGTTGTCGCCGGCGACCGTGTCCCCATCCCGCAGCCCACGGGAACCGTCTGTTGCCAGCGGCCCAAACCAGTTGTAGAGCACGGATGTTCGGACCGAAGATGTCGACGGCGAACCTCAGGTGCACATCGGGGTGCTCGACCTCGACCACCTCGATGAGGAATCGGTCCTTGTAGTCGATGTGCATCGCCGGTGCCAACACGGTCCCGTCATCAACCACCATGTGTGCGATCGAGCTCAGCACGCGGCACGAGACCTCGGCCGATAGCCCGGTCATCAACAACTCGGGCAGACCTCGGCCGTACAGCCCAACGGTGTAGGCGAACGGTCTCTTCTCGCTCTCGACGTACTGTACGACCCAGCCATGGTCGCGAATGGTCTCGCGGAGATGCTCCAAGTAGTCCTCGTTGGTGGCTTCCGGATGGTCGCATCTCCAGCACATCGCTGCTCCCTTCGTCGTTGCCGTCAGCATGCACGCGCCGTCCGACAAATCGCGGGGGCGTTCCCTGGGTGAAAAGGTCACGGGGCCAGGCGCAGCCGGGTTGCGCCGTGGTGCGCGACGGCAACAGCTCGCTCGACGGCCACACCATGGACGCCGCCGAGGCCCAACGGCTGGTGGCGCGGTACGCGATCGACACAGAAGGCTTCACCGCGCTGTTGATCGGGAAAGACGGTGGCGAGAAACGGCGCATCGACGGGGTGCCGGATCTCCGGGCGATCTACGCGGTGATCGACGGAATGCCCATGCGCAGCAGCGAGATGAACTCCGCCGCGAGTCGGTGTTGAGTGCGCCGGCACCGGGGCCGGGCGGATCGGCTGACGCTGTGGCTGATCGGCATGGTGTCTGTCTGCCCGTTGCTACTGGTTGTGTCCTGCTCGGACGCGGCGCGGTCCTCGGACGGAGATGAGCCAGCCGATGTCTTACTCGTCGGCCTCGATGACGCCGACGAGGTGGCGACATGGACAACCGTCAACGACCCCGTGATGGGTGGTGCGTCCACCTCGCGCATCAGGTTCGGCGACGGTGGGCTCGTGTTTTCTGGAAACATCTCGCTGGACAACAACGGTGGGTTCGCTTCGGCCCGTAGTCCGCAGGACCCCGATATCGGTCGCCGAGCGGCCGGTGCCACCTCACTTGGAGTGCGCGCTGTCGGCGACGGCAAGACCTACCTGCTGAAGGTCGGCCGTCCCGAGCAGCCGTGGTCCTACGTTCAGCGTTTTCCCACCGAGGCCGGCGTCGACCGGATCTACCAACTGCCTGTCGAGGACTTTCAGCCGGTCGGCACGCGTCTCGGCCCCGCGCCCGACGCGCCCAAGAATCTGGATCCCGCAACCATCGGTCAGGTATCGATCTACATTCTCGATAAACAGCAGGGTCCCTTCGAAATCAGAGCCAGCGCAATCACTGCCACCTTCTGAGGACCCCGACTGACTTCTATAGCCCGATGTCGCGGCGCACCACGCGGCATGGACCGGCCGACGCTGCTCTCACGCTGGAGGTGGAGTGGTGCTGAAGATCGGCCAGCAGATCTCTGTGGCGGTGAACGTCGTCGGCGTCGAGGGCGTGGCTCCGATGTAGTGTTCGCGGATCGGGCCCTGGTGGCTGATCAGATGCTCGTTCACATATCGACCCAGAGCCGCGTAGCTGCGGTCGATGCCGTCGTGACCACCGGGATGGGTGAGCACCGCGAACTCGGCCGCAGGCAAGATCTCAGCACGGACGCCCTCCGGGGGGTGCGCGGAATGCGGCGCCGGGACGAAGAGGGTTGCCTTGCCGCGTGATTCGAGAAACAGCGCTCGGTCGTAGAGGCCGCCCGGCTGGTGCCCCAGCCCGGCGCTGCCCGCCGCCGTAACGGCGTCGCGCAAAGTCCTCAGCGACGTTCCGAACCAGTCGTCGATCTCGGAAACCTCGATGGTGGCGCCGACGGACCAGACGGTGAGCGCCGGCTTGCGCTGCATGTCCACGTGGGCCGGGACGCTCACCGGAGAGAGCAACTCGCGCAGCGCGCCGACGGTGTCACGAGTTTGTTGTAGCTGCACCTCCATCTGTGCGAGATGAGTGGTGATGATCTCGGTGCGTGCCGCGGCGTCCTCTGTGCTCAGCAGCGCCTTGATGTCGGGAATGGACATGCCCAGCGATCGGAACCGGCGGATGATGTGTGCATGGTCTACCTGGCTGGTGTCGTAGAAGCGGTAGCCGGTGTGGGCGTCGACGTGGACTGGTTCGAGAATGCCGATGTCGTGGTAGTGCCGGAGCGCTTTCCTGCTCAGGCTGGTCATCACAGCGAAGTCACCGATCGAGACGCGTGCGCCCATGGCGTCCTCCTCTGCGTTTCGCCGTCGGTGTAGGCCGTGGGACCATCCTGCAGTCTGCCCCTAGGGCAAGGTCAACATGTGCGCGCGGGGTTGACCTTGCCCTTAGGGGAAGCCCCACGGTGGGGTCATGACCACAGATTGGGATGCGCTCCCGGACAGCATCAAGACGTTCATGACCGCACTCGACGCCCGAGACGCCGACCGGGCCCTCGCCACGCTCACCCCGGACGCCGTCGTGACCGACGAGGGCCGCGACTATACGGGCGGCGACGACATCGGGACCTGGGTCGCGACTGCGGCCAGTGAGTACACCTACACCACCGAGTTCACCGGCGCGACGGTGCTCGAAGAGCAGACCGATACGACCGTCGACGTCGGGCAGCACCTGGAGGGTGACTTCCCCGGCGGGGTCGCCGATCTGCACTATCGGTTCACCCTCGACGGCGTGTTGATCAGCCGGTTGGTGATCGAACCATGAGCAGACGATGGTTCATCACCGGGGGCACGTCCGGCGGTTTCGGGGTGGCGTTCGCCGAGGCGGCGCTGGAGGCCGGGGACTGCGTGGTACTCACCTCCCGGCGCCAGCAGGAGCTGGCGGCGTGGGCCGATCAGTACGGCGACCGCGTTCTCGTCGTGCCGCTAGAGCTCACCGACGCGGCGCAGGTGCAGCGTGCGGTGCATGCGGCCGAGGAGCGCTTCGGCGGTATCGACGTGCTGGTCAACAATGCCGGCCGCGGTTGGTACGGATCCATCGAGGGGATGGACGAGTCCGCGGTGCGGGCGATGTTCGAGCTGAACTTCTTCGCGGTGCTGTCGGTGATCCGCGCGGTGCTGCCGGGGATGCGCGCCCGCGGGAGCGGGTGGATCGTCAACGTGTCCTCGGTGGCCGGGCTGGTGTCGGCGCCCGGATTCGGCTACTACAGTGCGACGAAGTTCGCCCTCGAAGCCATCACCGATGCCCTGCGCGATGAGGTTGCCGCACAGGGTATCTCCGTGTTGACCGTAGAACCAGGGGCGTTCCGCACCAACGCCTACGCCGGCTTTGCGAACGAGCCCGTAGCGGAGGCGATTCCGGAATATCACGACATGCTCGCACAGGTCCGTGCCGCCTTCGTCGAGATGGACGGCGTGCAGCCCGGCGACCCCAGCCGTGCGGCCCGTGCGGTGATCGCAGCGATGGCCCAAGACCCGCCTCCCCGCCGGCTGGTCTTGGGCAACAACGGCTACGACGCCGTGATCGACGCACTGGAACATGCTCTCGGCGAAATCCGGGCCAATGAGACACTCTCTCGCAGCGCGGATTTCCCCACCAGTGCGGGGAGTTGAGTTGGGTCGGCTAGCTCCGGCGAGCCGGCCACACCGGCGCACCGAGTTCGCGCGACACCGTGCGCGCGGCGTCGCGCAGTGCGTCGACGTCCGCGGGCTCCAACGGCCAGCGGGCGGCGGGAACAACCAGGCCGATCGCCCCGATCACCTCTCCGGATGAGTCAAACACCGCTGCGGCGCAGGCACATTCACCGATCACTGCTTCCTCGACCTCGTCGGCGAGTCCGGTGGCTCGGACAACCTCGAGTTGAGAAGCCAGCACCGCGGGGTCGGTGATCGTCTCACCGGTCATGCTGCGCAACGGCGCCGGCGCGCTCTCGCCGGCGGTGAACGCCAGCAGTGCCTTGCCCAGAGCGCTGGCATGGGCGGGAATCACGATGCCGACCTCGGGCATCTGACGGGTTCCGTCGGGACGGGGCTCGTGGGCGACGACGACGATCTCGTCGAAGAGCAGCACCGCGGTCCGCACTGCGCAGCCGGTGCGCCGGGCCAGTCCCTCGGCCCAGATCGCCACCCGTGCACGCAGCTCCAGCGTCTCCAGATAGACATTGCCCAACCGCAGGGTCGCCGGCCCGAGCCGGTAGCGTCCCGAGTCGATCTCCTGCTGCACCATCCCGTGTGCGAGCAGGGTGCGAATCAAACCGTGCACCGTCGAGGGCGCGAGGTCGATCGCCGCGGCGACCTCCCCCAGGCTCATCCGCCGTCCACCCTGCAACACCGTGAGGATGCGTAGCGCTCGGTCGACCGCCTGAATCATCTGCCCTGCCTTCTTCTCGCGCACCCCTTGTGCCCACCGAAGCATAAGCGTATGGTCCAGATCACATTCGACATTATCGAATGGCATCCGCTATCGCCGATAGGTGAACGGTAGGGTCACGGACCGGCGACTCGTGCGAACTCAGAGGAGAGCAAGTATGGACGAGCCTTCACTCCCGCAGAAGCTCGTGGCAGAGGCACTCGGCACCGCCTTTTTGGTGTTCGTCGGTGTCGGCGCCGTGCCCGCCACCCTGATCGTCAACGGCAACGCCCCGTTCACGATGGCAGACCTCGGGATGATCTCCCTGGCATTCGCCACCATCGTGGTGGCGACCATCTACGCGCTGGGCCACATCTCCGGAAACCACATCAACCCCGCGGTCACCATCGGCCTTGCGGTCACCGGTAAGTTCCCGTGGCCGCGGGTTCCCGCCTACATCGGCGCGCAGGTTTTCGGTGCCATCGCTGGAGCGGCCGCGATCATCGGGGTGCTCGGCACGGCCGCCAGCGACGTCGGCCTCGGCGTTGCCACCTACTCCAGCGAAACCCCGGCGATCCAGGCCTTTTTCGCTGAGTTCGTGGGTACGTTCATTCTTGTGTTCACCGTGTTCGGCGTGATCCACCGCAAGGCCTCGGCTGGATTTGCCGGCGTGGCGATCGGCCTGGTGGTGTTCGCGGCGATCATCCCCGTCGCACCCACCACGGGCGCGTCGATCAATCCGGCCCGCACGTTCGGACCGATGCTCATCCAGCAACTCGCGGGCGGAGAGGTGTCGTGGGGCCAGCTTCCGGTCTACCTCGGCGCGGAGTTCCTCGCGGGCATCGTCGCCGCGTTGACCTACGTCGCGATCTCGCGCACCCGCGCCGATTCCGAACCCGCGGAGCCGGTCACCGCCCCCGCTGAGCCCACCCCCCAGACCACCACCGCAGCCTAGGAGGCGCCGCCATGAAGAAATTCATCAACGATCCCAGTGATGTCGTCGCAGAAGCGCTGCGCGGCATGGCGTTGGCCCACCCCGAGCTGCGCATCGACCATCTGAACCGGATCATTTATCGCGGTGACGTTCCGGTGGCCGGCAAGGTCGGACTCATCTCCGGCGGCGGCTCCGGGCACGAGCCCCTGCACGGCGGCTTCGTCGGCTCGGGCATGCTCGACGCGGCGTGCGCCGGGGAGATCTTCACCTCACCGGTGCCCGATCAGATGCTGGAGGCAACCAAGACCGTCGACGGTGGGGCCGGTGTCCTGCACATCGTGAAGAACTACACCGGCGACGTGATGAACTTCGAGATGGCGGCCGAACTGGCGCAGGCCGAGGGCATCGATGTCGAGTCGATCATCGTCGACGACGACGTCGCGGTGCAGGACAGCACGTACACCGCCGGTCGTCGCGGGGTCGGTGCCACGGTGTTGGTGGAGAAGCTCGCCGGTGCCGCAGCCGATCAGGGCCGCCCCCTCGCCGAGGTGGTCGGCGTTGCCCGACGGGTCAACGAGTCCGCCCGCAGCATGGGGGTCGCACTCACGTCGTGCACGGTTCCCGCTGTCGGTCATCCGACCTTCGATCTACCCGACGACGAGATCGAACTCGGCATCGGAATCCACGGTGAGCCCGGTCGACAGCGGCTCCCGTTGCAGCCGGCACGGGCGATCGCCGAGCTGATGCTCGAGCCCATCCTGGCCGATTTCGACTTCGCCGCCGGCGCTGACGGGCGGGGTGTCATCCTCTTTGTCAACAGCATGGGCGCGACGCCGCCGCTCGAGTTGTACGTCATGTACTCCGAGATCGCCGCGATTCTGGAGAAGGCCGGCGTGACCGTGGCCCGATCCCTGGTCGGGCCCTACATCACCAGCCTGGATATGGCGGGGTGCTCTGTGACCCTGCTGCGTACCGACGACGACCTGCTGAACCTGTGGGATCACCCGGTCAACACACCCGCACTGCGAAAGGGCTGCTGAATGGGCACCGACCAGAACATCGACACCACTCTCGTCACCGGTTGGCTGCGCGAATTCGCCCGGCTGATCACCGAGAACGCGCAGTATCTCAGCGATCTCGATGCCGCAGTCGGTGACGCCGACCATGGCATCAACATGGAGCGCGGCATGTCGGCCGTGATCGCTGCCCTCGACGAGACCCCGCCCGCCGACCTGCCTGCACTGTTCAAAAAAGTGGGTATGACCCTGGTCAGTTCCGTCGGCGGCGCGAGCGGGCCGTTGTACGGCACGCTCTTCCTGCGGATGGCGCCCGCATTCGGCGCCGACACCGCAGGCGCGGCCGAGTTCGCCAAGGCGTTGCGCGCCGGCGTCGACGGTGTGGTCGCCCGCGGCCGCGCCGAAGCCGGCGACAAAACCATGTTCGACGCGCTTGCGCCTGCGCTGGACGCACTCGACGGTGCGCTGGCGTCTGAGACCGACCTCGCTCCAGCACTGCGCGAGGCGGCGGCTGCGGCCGACAGGGGCCGCGACGCCACCGAATCGATGGTCGCCCGCAAAGGCCGAGCCAGCTACCTCGGCCAGCGCAGTGTCGGACACATCGATCCGGGCGCGACCTCCTCGGCGATGTTGATCACCGCGGCAGCAACGGCTTTCGGAGCAGCCGGATGAGCGCCCGCGGCTTGGTCGGCCTCGTCGTCGTCTCCCACAGCCGGGCGCTGGCCCGCGCGGCCGTCGGCCTTGCCCAGGAGATGGTGCACGGCAAACAGTTGAAGATCACCATCGCCGCCGGACTCGACGACACCACCTTCGGCACCGACGCCACTCAGATCGTCGAGGCCATCAACGCCGCCGACCGGGGCGCCGGCGTCGTGGTGCTGATGGACCTCGGAAGCGCTGTGCTCTCAGCCGAACTCGCCCTCGACCTGCTCGACGATGACCTTCGCCAGCGCGTGGTGCTGTGTCCGGCCCCGCTGGTCGAGGGACTGGTCGTCGCAGCAGTGGCGGCGGCCGGTGGGGCGACCGCCGAGGAGGTGGTGGCCGAGGCGACCGGGGCGCTGGCAGGCAAGGTCGGCCATCTGGATCCGGCGCCCATGGCCGCCACCCCAGACGACGCCCCAACCGGGACTGCCGAACTCACCGGCAGCTTCGTCGTCGAGAACCCACACGGACTCCATGCCAGGCCCGCGGCCCGGCTGGTCCAGGAGGCCCGCAAACGGGACGCCCGCACCTTCATCCGGAATCGGTCGACCGACTCGGAATGGGTTGGCGCCGGCAGTCTTTCCAAGATCGCGACGTTGGGTGTACGTAGCGGCCACGAGGTCGAGGTGCGCGTGTCCGGCAGTCAGGCAGCCGAGGCTCTCGATCACATTCTCGCGCTCGCAGCCCGACACTTCGACGAGTCGATCACCGGCGCGCCCCAGCCGGCACCCGAGCGGCGGGCAGGCGCGCAGCAGGCGCCGATCGGAGCCTCCCCGGGCTTGGGCATCGGCCCGGCCCGATCGGCACGACTGCGCCCGATCACCATTCCGGACACCCCCGCGCAGGATCCGGCAACCGAATGGCGGCGAATCAGCAAGGCGATTGCCGGTGTCAGGCGGACCATCAGCCAGTTGCGGACCCGCACCGCACGCGAAGTCGGTGAGGCCGAGGCGTCGATCTTCGACGCACACCAACTGTTGCTCGACGACACCGAACTGCTCGACACCGTCCGCTCCCGTATCGACGGCGGCGACTCGGCGGTTGCGGCATGGGCGGCGGCGGTGACGGCCCTGGCCGCGGAGTTCGCGGCGCTGACCGACCCCTATCTGAAAGCCAGAGCCGAGGATGTCTCGGCGGTCGGCGACCAGGTGCTGCGGGCCATGCTCGGCTCGGCGCCCTCCGCGGCAGACACCACCGGGGTGCTGGTGGCGGCCGATCTCACGCCGGCCGAGGCCGCAGAGCTGGTGCCCGATCAGGTGGCAGCCGTGGTGCTCGCCTTCGGCAGTCCGCACGCGCACAATGTCATTCTGTTGCGTGCCAAAGGGATCCCCGCGATCGTCGGCGCCGGCCCGGCCGTGCTGACCATCCCCGAAGGCACTGTGGTCGCAGTGGACGGCACCAGAGGCGAGTTCACCGTCGATCCGCCCGCAGACGAGCGTCGCCGATTCGGTGACCGGGTGGCAGCGCTGGCGCTTCATCAGCGCGCGGCGAAGGCGAGGGCGACAGAGCCCGCAATCACATCCGACGGAGTCGCCGTGGTGGTCGGTGCGAATCTGGGCTCGGTCGACGACGCCAGGGCGGCCACGGCGGCCGGTGCCGATTACGCCGGCCTGATCCGCACCGAGTTCCTGTTCCTCGGTCGGGCCGATGCGCCGGACGTCGAGGAACAGACCGCGGTCTACCGCAAGATCGCCGAGGCGATGGACGGCAGACGGATCACGCTGCGCACCTTGGATGTCGGCGGAGACAAGCCGCTGGAATTCCTCCCGGCCCCGGCGGAAATGAACCCGTTCCTCGGTGTGCGCGGCATCCGGCTGTCGCTGCACCATCCTCAGCTGCTGTCCGATCAGCTGCTGGCCATGGCGCGGGTCGCACACCAGAGCCCGGTCAGCGTGATGTTCCCGATGGTGAGCACGCTCGATGAGCTGCTGACCGCCCGCCGCCTGCTCGATGAGGCAGTAGCGGCGACCGGACGGCAGCGTCCGGCGGGTCTGGAGGTCGGGATGATGGTGGAGGTACCCGCCGTGGCGCTGAAAGCTGCCGCTTTCGCCCGACACGTCGACTTCTTCTCCATCGGCACCAACGACCTGACCCAGTACGCGCTCGCCGCTGACCGCAACAACGATGCGGTGGCCGCCATCGGTGACACCTTCGACCCGGGGCTGCTGGCGCTGATCCGCAGCACCTGCCAGGGCGCGGCCGGGCAGGCCTCGGTATCGGTGTGCGGCGAGTTCGCCGCCGACGAACGCGCCGCCAGGTTGCTGATCGGGTTGGGCGTCAACGCGTTATCGGTCGCGCCGCCGGCGATCGCGACCACCAAAGAGGCAGTCCGAGCGCTCGACAGCCGCGAAGCGGCGGCTATCGCGTCGGCGGCGCTGACGGCCGACAGTGCGGCGGCGGTACGGGAACAGCTGAACCCGAGGTAGCAGCGGTTGTCGCACCTCATGACGCCACCCACCGCGTGCGTTCACTGCCCTCTCTGGCGAGGAACCGAAAGGTATTTGTACTCAAGGAATTCGTCGATGCCAACCTTGCCGCCTTCGCGGCCCAGGCCGGATTGCTTGATCCCTCCGAAGGGTGCGGCGGGGTTGGACACGACCCCGGTGTTGATGCCCACCATTCCGACCTCCAGCCGTTCACTGAGGTCGAACGCCCGGTCGATGTCTTGAGTGAACACGTACCCGACCAGACCCCAGTCGGTGTCGTTGGCGCGGGCGATCACCTCGTTCTCGTCATCGAAGGCAAGGACCGGGGCAACCGGGCCGAACACTTCGGTGGCCATCAGTTCGGAGTCCGGTGGCACGTCGGCCAGCACTGTGGGTGGGTAGAAGTAGCCCGGTCCGTCGGGGAGCTGTCCTCCGATCAGCGCGACGGCTCCGCGAGAAAGCGCGTCGTCGACGAGGTGTTGCACCTTCGCTCGTCCGGCTGCATCAATGAGGGGCCCGACGTCGGTGCCGGCATCGAGGCCGTTGCCGATCTTCAGCTCCGCCATCCGCGCGGCGAGCCTTTCGGAGAATTCACCGGCGACGCTGCGGTGGACGTACATGCGGTTCGCGGCGGTGCAGGCTTCGCCCATGTTGCGCATTTTGGCCGCCATCGCGCCCTCGACGGCGGTGTCGATGTCGGCGTCGGCGCAGACGATGAACGGTGCGTTGCCGCCCAGCTCCATCGAGGACCTCATCACCGCGTCGGCGGCCTGTCTCAACAGGACCTTACCGACCCCGGTGGAGCCGGTGAAGCTGATCTTGCGGGCTTTACCGCTGCTCATCCACCGTTGCACCACGGTCGCTGCGTCGGTGGTGTTGACGACGTTGAGCACCCCATCGGGCAAGCCACTCTCTTGCAAGAGCGCGGCCAGAGCAAGCGAGGTCAACGGGGTTTGCGGCGCCGGCTTGAGCAGCATCGTGCAGCCCGCGGCCACCGCGGGGGCGATCTTGCGGGTGCCCATGGCCAACGGAAAGTTCCAGGGTGTGATGAGGACACAGGGTCCCACTGGCTCCCGCGTGACGATGATGCGGTTAGCTCCATCACCGGTGGTGGTGTGATCACCCGAGATCCGAACTGCTTCTTCGGAGAACCACCGCAAGAACTCCGCGGCGTAGGCCACTTCGCCCTTGGCCTCGGTGAGCGGCTTCCCCATTTCTAGGGTCATCACTTCGGCGAGCCAGTCCTGGCGCACCATTACCAAATCGTAGGCGCGGCGCAGGATCTCGCTGCGGTATCGCGGCGCGGTACGGGCCCAGAACGGTTGCGCCGCGACCGCAGCGGCCAGCGCGTCGTCGGCGTCGGCGGCCCCGGCGTCCGCGACGGCGGCCAACACCTCACCGGTGGCCGGATTCTCCACCTCGAAGACTCTATTGTCGGTCGCGTTACGCCAGCTGGCTCCGATGAGCAATCCGGTCGGAATCTGCGCGAGACCAGCCTGAGCATTGCTGGGATTCGGTGTTGTTGTCGTCATCGTTCATTTCTCCAGTCGGGGGTCCAGAATTTGCGCGAGGTGCAGCGATGCCCTGGCTGCTGGTGTGTTGGTGAGTTGCCTGGCCTGCATGTGGCAGCTGAAGCCATCGGTGAGCACGACCGCGTCCGGGTCGGCGCGTAGTGCTGGGGCCAAGGCCTGTTCGGCCACGGCCATGCTCACGTCGTAGTGCTGATTCTCGAAGCCGAAGTTGCCGGCTACCCCGCAACAGCCGGTCGCCTCGCGCACCTGGCTGATCCCGATCGCGTCCAGAGCGCGGCGTTGTGTCGCTGCGCCGAACACCGCGTATTCGTGACAGTGGGTTTGCACGGTAACCGATTCGGGCAGAACCTTTTCCGGTGCCCATCCGCAATTGACTTGTGCTGCTATCTGTTCGGCGAAACTGCGGATACGGTGGGCGACCCTTGTTGCAGCGTCACTGTTCACCAGCTCTGGGAGGTCGTTGCGCAGTGCGGCCGCGCAGCTGGGTTCGGTCACAATGATGGGCCGATCGGTGCCATCGTCGAGAGTGGCAACGGCGCGTGTCAGACGTTTTCGCGCCTGGCGCAGTTGCCCGGTGGAGATCCACGTCAGCCCGCAGCACACATCGGTGCGGACCTCGGCGCGGTGGCCGGCATCTTCGACGACCCGGCGCGCCGCCCCAGCAACCTCGGGTCGGAAGCCCTTGGTGAACGAATCCACCAGCAGGATCACATCGCCGGGGCCGATGTGCGGCGTGCCGAGTTCCTGGCGCAGTTCGCGCCGGGAAGCAAAGGTTGGTAGCGGTCGGTGCGTTGTCAGACCGCCCAGTCGCAGACCCACGCTGCGCATCGGGCTCGCCAAGATGGCGTTGACCAGCGGTGCGGCTCGCGACGTCACGGCCAACCAGCGGGGAAGCCAGCCCAGCGAGTAGTGCGCCATCGGACGAACACGTCCGCGGTAGTAATGGTCGAAGAACTCGGCCTTGTAGGTGGCCATGTCCACACCGGTGGGGCAGTCAGACGAGCATGCTTTGCACGACAGACACAGATCCAAGACGTCGCGGACGTCTTTCGATGCCCAACCTTCCTCGACCGTGCGAGCGCCATGAACCATGTCCTGCAACACTCGGGCTCGCCCGCGGGTGGAGTCCTTCTCATCCCCAGTGGCCCGGTAGCTCGGGCACATGACGCCACCGCTGTGGGATCGGCACCTGCCCACCCCGATACAGCGCTGGACGGCCTCGGCGAACGCACTCGACCCGGGCTCGGTCGGCTCGTGGAGAGTGAATGTCGTCTGCCAGGGCAGTGGGGGAACACCAGCCAATGCCAGATTTGCGGTAACCGGTTCCGGCTCCACGATCATGCCGGGGTTGAGGACATTGGTCGGGTCGAACAGGTACTTGAACTTTGCGAAGGCCTCCATGATGGTCGGTGAGAACATCTCGGGCAGCAGCTGCGAGCGTGCTCTGCCGTCGCCGTGCTCACCCGACAGCGTCCCGCCGTGTTTGACCACCAGGCGGGCCGCGGCGGTCAGGAACGCCGACATCACGTCCCGCCCCTCGGGGGTACGTGGGTCGAATGTGATGCGGATGTGCATGCAGCCGGCACCGAAGTGTCCGTACATCACCCCGATGAGCCGGTACTGCTGCAGCAGGAGACGGAAATCCGTGAGGTAGTCGGCGAGGTTCTCGGGAGCGACCGCGGAATCTTCCCAGCCGGGCCAGGAGGTGACGCTGGTTCCGTCGGCCAGTTGCACTCGCGACGACAGGCCGGCTCCGTCCTCGCGGACACGCCACAGCTTCGCCCGGTCACCGGGGTCGGAGACTTCCCGGCACGCCCGGGCTCGCCCATGGGCCTGCAGCTCGGACATCAGATTGCGGGCCTGTTGGGCGACGGCAGCGTCGTCGTCGCCGTCGAGATCGATGTAGAGCCACGCGCGGCCCGTGGGTAGCTCGGCGACAGAATCTTCGCCACGGCGGGCCTTCATCGTGGCGACGATCTGTTCGTCGATCCCTTCGATCGCCGCGGGCGAGTACTTCAGGATCGTGGTGACGTCGCGTGCGGCGTCAACGATGTCGTCATAGGCGACGATCAGCAGCAGCGCCGAGGGTGCCACGTCGACCAAAGAGACGGTGGCCCCGACGACAATGGCGCAGGCCCCCTCACTACCCACCAGGGCGCGAGCGACGTCAAAGCCCTTCTCCGGCAGGAGATTGTCGAGATGGAAGCCCGAGACTTGCCGAGGAATTCGTCCAAGTTCAAGCCGAAACTGCGCCATGTACCCGGCTGCCAGGGTCCGTAGGTCTGCAGCCAGTGCACTGGCTCGCTCCACCGCGGCGGTGTCTGCGGGGTCGGTCGCCTGCAGCCCGGTGTGGGTGGCGGTCAGGCGGGTACCGTCGGCCAGCACCAGGTCCAGCGACACCACGTGGTCACCGGTGCGCCCGTAGCGCACCGAGTGGTTGCCGCAGGCGTCGTTGCCGATCGACCCTCCGACAGTCGCGCGGTTCTTGCTCGATGGATCCGGCGCGAAAGTCAACTGGCCGGCCGTGCTGCGATGTACCGCCTCGGCGAGATCAGTCAAGACGACGCCGGGTTCGACGACCGCTGTTCGATTCGCGGCATCAATGGACACCACGCGGTTCATATAGCGGGACAGATCAAGCACCACGCCCCGACCGATAGCATTACCGGCCATCGAGGTGCCGCCACCTCGGGCCACGATGGCAACACCGGCCTCATGGCACAAGGCGGCGATCTCACTGACTTCCCGCGGGCTGCGCGGGAAAGCCACCGCCAGTGGTGCTACCCGGTAATTGGATGCGTCGTAGCTGTACTCGGCCAGACGCCGACTGCTGGTGTCGACCTCAATAGCGCGCTCAGCCATCCGACTCAAGAGTGTGGCGTCGTGGTCAATCACGGTCATGAGCGCTGCGTTTCACCAGGGCCAGCACGCGGGCCAGACGGGTCAACGAAGTTCCTCGGCGAGGACCACTTCGAAGTTTTCGAGCATCCGGTCAGCGTCACTGATCGAGAACGGCAGCGGTGGGCGGACTTTCAGGACGCTTCCCCGTGGACCGGATGCCGAGATGAGCACGCGGCGCCGGCGCATGTGGTTGACCATCCTCAACGCCGCGCCCCCGTCCGGGGTGTTGGATTCTCGGTCGGTAACGATATCCACACCGACGAACAAGCCAGCACCGCGGACCTCAGCGATCTGTTCGTAAGGTGCTGCCAGCTTTCTGATTTCGGCCTGGATGTAGCCGCCGACGGCTTCTGCGTTGGCAATCAAGCCTTCGTTGATGATCACGTCGAGGACCGCCTGCGCGGCCGCGATGGACACCGAGTTGCCGCCGTAGGTGTTGAAGTAGCGGATGTTGCGGCCGAATTCCACCAGTAGCTCTGGACGGAAGGCGGCGGCGGCGACAGGGATCCCGTTTCCCATGGGTTTGCCGGTGGTCATGATGTCAGGCACCAGGTTGTGCCGCTGGAACCCCCACCAGTGTTGACCGGTGCGCCCGAATCCGGGCTGGACCTCATCGGCGATGAACAACCCGCCTGCGTTGTGGACTTCCTCGATGATGGGTTGCAGAAAGCCGGCCGGGTCGGCGTAGATGCCGTCGGAGGAGAAGATCATGTCGGCGATGAACGCCGCCACGCCGAAGCCGTGACGTTCCAGATCCGCGATCGCCTCTTGGATCTCACGCCGCATTGCCGCGATCACATTCTCATCTCCGCCGTGGCGCAGGCGATCCGGTGCGCTGATGGTGCGCACGTGGGGCCCCAGCGGTACGCCAATACCCAGAGACGGTGAGAAGGCGGACACGTCGGAGGTGAGTCCGTGGTAGGCGCCGGTGGTGACGATGATGCCCCGATTTCCGGTGTGGTAGCGCGCCACCCGCATCGCGAGATCGTTGGCTTCAGAACCAGTGCAGGTGTACATCACGTGACCGATTTCGGCCGGCATCGTGCCCAGGAACTGCTCGCTGTAGCTCAGGATCGACTGCTGGATGTAGCGGGTGTTGGTGTTCAGCGTTGTCAGCTGTCGGTGGACGGCATCGACGACGTACGGGTGGCAGTGGCCGACGCTGGCGACGTTGTTGTAGACATCGAGGTAGTCATTGCCGTCGGCATCGAAGAGCAGCGTCCCCTCGCCGCGCACGATCTCCACGGGGTCTTCGTAGAACAGCCGGTAGCCGGGGCCCAGGAGGCGGTCGCGGGACTCGACCTGCGTGCGGGTGCGGGGCGGGAGCTCGTCGATACGCGACCTGTCGAAGCCGTTCACCATGGGCTCGGATGCCTTCTGCGCGATTGCCTTGGTCATGGTCGATCCTCTCCTGTCTCAGGACGCGGGTGCACCGGTGGCCGACAGCTGTGCTCGAACGGTGGATGTGGCCACCGACAGAGCGCAGCGCAACCGGGTCCAGTCGAGCGCTGAATGGGACATTCCGTAGTCACGGCTGTGGGGATGGACGGCAGCTCGCCAACCAACGATGAGGGCGCGCAGCAGAAGTCGCGCAGGCCCCGCAATCGCCAGGAGCGCCGCGTCGTGGTCCGACAGCGGACGCACGGCGCGGTAGCCCCGCACGATGTCGAGGGCGCCGTCCCACGGTCTCCGCTCGTTCACGCCGATGTGGTTGGCGACCGCAACCGCCAGTTCGAACACGACGGGGCTACGCACGACATCGCCGAAGTCGATGACGCCGGTGACGAACTCCTCCGATGCCGGGTCGACGACGACGTTGAAGGGGCTGAAGTCGCCATGGATCATTTGGGTGGGGAGGGCGCCGATCCGCGGGGCGACGACGGCCTCGAACTGATCGAAGACCCACGTCGCCATCGTCACGTCGTCGCGATCGTTGACCAGCTCCAGCAACGGACGCATGTGCAGAAAATTCTTCAAATCCCAGATGAGAAGCCGGGATTCGTCGGGGTGTCGGAAGGTGGTCAAGACCGAATCGAGTCGCGCCAACACTGCGCCGACCTTCTCGAGCTGGGTAGCTGTGGTGGTTACCGATGAGAGGAGATCGCCGTCGAGATAGCTCATGACTCGCATGATGCGAGCGTTGCCGACCGGATCGACCACCGTGAATTCGACGTGGCCGTCGACCCCGCGAATGAGTCGTTGAGCTGGGATGTCCCGGCCGAACTTCTCCAGATGCAACATCACCGCAGACTGCAGATTGACGATCTCGGGGCTCTCGGTCGCCGGCGCGATCTTGACGAGGAATCGCCCGACATCGGTGGCCAAGCGGAAGGTGTCGTCCTTCTCGGTGGGGATGCGGCTCAACTGACCGGCGAGGTCATACCGGCGTTGCAGTTCGGCTGCGACCTCGTGCTCGGGAAACCGCTCGACTGTCGACTCGTCGAGTGCACTTTCTCGCGCAATGCGGTTCAGCACATCCGAACCCGCGAACACCTCGTCGCGTGCGGCCGACCGGATGCTGGTGGCGAGGGCACTGTCGTCGGAAGAGTTCGTCATCCGGAGTCCTGTTCTCGTGCCGTTCGAAAGGCCGCCTCACCGTGGCCGCAGGTGCCACGGTTGACCTTGCGTGAAGCTGGTCGACCGACGTCGACCCCTGGCGCTGAACTGTAGAACACTAGAGCAGGAGCTGTCCAGGACGCCGCCCGCAGCACCCGGCCCGCGGGCGGGGCGACCTGGTGTTTAACAGTTGTACGATGATGTCATGTCCATCGCGGATCGCATCCAGATCGTCGGGCGCAGCAGCGCGCAGCAGATCGCCGACGGCCTGATGGACATGATCCTGGAGGGCGAACTCAAACCGGGTGAGCGCATTCGGGAATCCGTCGTCGCCGACGCGCTGGGCATCTCCCGCAACACCGTCCGCGAAGCGGTGCGCCTGCTGCAGGGCACCGGCTTGGTCCGCTACACCTTCAACCGCGGCCTGGTCGTGTGGGATCCGTCCGACGAGGAAGTCCTCGACATCTACCGCGCGCGGCTGCATCTGGAGACCGCGGCGGCGGCGTCACTGGGCCCCGATACCGATCTCGAGCCGCTGAACAGCGCCCTGAAAGCCCTCAAAGAGGCTATGGCCACCCAGGATCCGCGCGTCATCGTGGAAAAGGACCTCGACATCCACCGCGCCATCGTCGGTCTGATGCACAGCCCCCGGCTCGACAAGTTCTATGCCGAGCTGCTCGGCGACCTCCGCTACTTTCTCCTGATCCTCTCGCTGGATCATCACGAATACGAAGCCGGCTCGGGTCTCGAAGACGAACACCAGCGCATCGTCACCGCATTCGCCTCGCGGGACCCACAACTGGCCCGCGACACCATCGCCGAGATCATCACCGAGAATCGCGACGAGGTGCGCAAGATTCTCGCCGCCCGCACCGCCGGCTGAGCCGCGATCGCGCCGGCCGGGCGATCCGCAGGTCGCGGCCTCTGCTCCGTCGCCTCACCCGCCCGAAATCGCGCCGAGTTTTCCGCCCGCTCACCTTGCGAACACCCCAACGCTGTGCTTAAGTTCTCCATGTCAACTGTTCAACACTTGCGCACGGCCCGCGGTGCCGAGGCTGCGGCTCGAAGGTGACTGGAGAATTCATGGCAGACGGTCAGCTCATGTACCTCGCGGGCGAGCACGTCCCCGCCGCCAGCGGCGCGACCGAAGCGGTCATCAACCCCGCCAACGGGGAGCAGATCGCCACGGTGCCGCGCGGCGATGCCACCGACGTCGATCGCGCGGTTGCCGCGGCGGAGGCTGCGTTCGAGGGCTGGGCGGCCACCACACCGGGTCAACGTGCCGAGCTTCTCCTCAAGCTCGCTGACCGCCTGGAGGCTCACGCCGAGGAGTTCGCGCAGCTCGAGTCGCAGAACGTCGGAAAGCCGATCGCGATGGCGCGCGACGAGGTTCCCTTCGGCGTGGACAACATGCGGTTCTTCGCGGGCGCCGCACGCGTTTTGGAGGGTCGGGCCGCCGGCGAGTACTCCCCCACGCACACCAGCATCATCCGCCGCGACCCGCTCGGCGTCGTGGGCAGCGTAGCGCCGTGGAACTTCCCCCTCGTCATGGCGATCTGGAAGATCTGTCCGGCGCTGGTGACCGGAAACACGTTGGTGCTCAAGCCCAGTGAGCAGACCCCACTGAGCACGCTGCGCCTGGCCGAGCTGGCCGCAGACCTCTTCCCGCCCGGCGTGTTCAACGTCGTCACCGGCCACGGCGACACCGTCGGCGCAGCCCTGACCTCCCACCCACGGGTGCGCATGAGTTCGCTGACCGGCGACACCGCCACCGGAAAGGTCGTGGCCCGCGCCGGCGCCGAGAACCTCAAGCGCCTGCACCTGGAACTCGGCGGTAAAGCTCCGGTACTGGTCTTCGACGACTGTGACGCCGAACTGGCCATCACGAAGATCTGCGAGGGTGGGTACGGCAACTCCGGCCAGGACTGCATGGCGGCCTCCCGCGTCTACATCGCCGACGGCATCTACGACGAGTTCGTCACCGAACTCACCCGCGCCGTGAGCAAGGTGGCCATGGGCCAGCCCACCGACGAGTCCACCGAGATGGGCCCGGTGATCTCCGAGCGCCAACGCGACCGAGTGGCCGGCTTCGTCGACCGGGCCATCGCCTCCGGCCCTGCATCCCTGGCCGTCGGCGGCCTCGGCTCCGGACCCGGATTCTGGTACAAGCCTTCGCTGGTGGTCGACGCCCCCCAGGATTCTGAGATCGTGCAGAAGGAGGTGTTCGGCCCCGTCGTGAGCACCACCCGCTTCCGCAGCGAAGAGCAGGCCTTCGCTTGGGCCAACGACGTCGAATACGGTTTGGCCGCATCGGTGTTCACCCGTGATGTCGGCCGCGCCATGCGCGCCGCCCGCAAACTGCAGTTCGGCACCGTCTGGATCAACGACCACCTACCGATCGTCTCGGAGATGCCCCATGGTGGCTTCAAGCAGTCCGGACACGGCAACGACATGTCGATCTACTCCGTCGAGGAGTACACCGAGATCAAGCACATCATGATCAACCTTGAATCCTGACCAAACATTCAGCTGCACAACTACTTTGGAGTCGTCCGATGACTGTTCCCAGCCGCGCCGTAGTAGCCGTGAACCTGTTTTCGATGTTGCCCGGCGTGGACCCGGCTGACTTCGAGCGTTTCTCCACCGAGGTGGACCGGCCGACGTGCCTGGCCCACAACGACATCGTTCGACGCTTCGAAGCCTTCCGCGTGAACGACGCACCCGACGGCGCCCCCGCCGACATCCTGGAAGTCATGGAGGTCACCGACTGGGCGGACTGGGAACAACTCCGAGACAACCACCCCAGCATGAAGCCCGTTATCGAGGGCTTCGACAAACTCGTCGACCCGGCCACCGTCCGCACCTACTTCACCCATCCCATCTCGGGAGAATTTCAATGAGCACCACCAACGCGAACAACCCCGTTATCCCTCTCTATGACGCCATCATCATCGGCGCCGGGCACAACGGACTGATCACTGCCGGTTACCTCGCCCGAGCCGGCAAGAAGGTCCTGGTCCTTGAGGCTCGCGATGTCGTCGGCGGCGCCTGCACCAGCGAAGAGTTGATCCCCGGCTCCACCTGGTCCTCCTGTGCCTTCATCGCCAGCCTGCTGCGCCCTGAGATCATCGCCGACCTCGAACTCGAGCGCTACGGCCTGGAGATGTACCAGACCGAGGCCAATGAGGTCAGCATCTTCCCCGATGGCAGCCACCTGTTCGTGTGGAAGGACATGGACAAGACCCTCAAAGAGATCGAGAAGTTCTCCAAGCGCGATGCGGGCGCTTTCCTGGAGTTCGGCCTTCGGGTCAAGAAATTCGCGTCCATCCTCACGCCCTTCCTGTTGTCCCCTGCCCCGAGCCGCTCGCGGGTCTTGGCCGCGTTCGAGGCCGCCGGCGCCGAAGATCTCTTCAACGAAATGGTGCTGCTGTCAACCAAGGATCTACTGGACCGCTATTTCGAGAACGAGCACATCAAAGGCCTGTTCACCTTCTTCGGCATGATCTCGGTGTGGGGCGGCCCGTCCACCCCGGGCACCAGCTACGTCTACGGACACCACTCCGTTGGTGAGTTCAAAGGAACGCTCGGCCAGTGGGGCTTCGTCAAGGGCGGCATGGGTGGCATCACCCAAGCGATGGCCCGCAGCGCTGAAGCCCACGGCGCCGAGATTCGGCTCGCCTCACCGGTCAAGCAGGTCGTGGTCACCAGCGGCCGGGCGTCCGGTGTCAGGCTCACCAATGGCGAAATCATCTCGGCGCGCGCCATTATCTCCAACGCCGACCCCCAGCGCTCCATGCTGCAGCTGCTGCCGGAGGGGGCCGTGGACGCAAGACTCACCGCCAAATTGAAGGACTACGACGCCCGCGGCTCGATGGCCCGAATCCACCTCCTTATCGACGAATTGCCCGACTACATCGGCTTTCCCAAGGGAGTGCAGGGGCCCCAGCACCAAGCGCAGGCGATCATGGGCGCGTCGATCGAGAACTTCGAGCGGGCCTGGGAAGCTGAGCGCCGCGGCGAGATCCCCGACGACTTCGTGATCGAAGCTGTCATCCAGTCCACCCACGACGCGACCCTGGCCCCGAAGGGCAAGCACACCATGACTCTTGGTGTGCAACAACTGCCGTTCGAGCTGGCCGGCACCGACTGGGACACCATCCGCGAAGAGTGGGCCGACAAGGTACTGGAAGCGCTGTTCCGCTATGCGCCGAACCTGCGCGGACACATCCTGGAGTGAGTCGTCATCACCCCGAAAGATCTTGAACGCGACTACGGTCTGACCGGCGGCAACATCTTTCACGGCGCGATGTTCTTCGACCAGCTGTTCAACAACCGGCCCACCCCCGAACTGGCCGACTACCGCACCACCGTGGACAACTACTACCTCTGCGGCTCGGGGACCCACCCCGGCGGCGGTGTGATGGGCGCCAACGGCCACAACGCCGCCCAGGTCGTCATCGCCGACCTCAACGGCACACCCGCGCCCACAGCCGAAAGGGTCGGCCCCGTACCCAAAGCCGGCGTCATCGATCGCGCCATGGAATTGGTCATGGACACCAAGACCGGCAAGAAACTGGGCTACACCGTCGCGACCACCCCCGCACTACGCAAGGTCGTCAAATTCGCCGCTCGCAGCAAAACCACCCGTTGATCACACCACCAAGGAACCCCCATGCTTCAGCAGGATGACCCTCAGCCCCTGGCCACCGCTAAAGTCTCCCCGGACGGGTCGGAGGGCCTGGCCCGCAATCAGGTAGGCGTTCTCGGCATCGTGTTCTTCGTCATCGCCGCCGCATCTCCGCTGACTGTGGTGGTAGCCCTGTTCCCGGTGATTATCGGATCGGGCAATGGCGTCGGCATCGCAGGCGCATTCGTCCTGACAGCCCTGGTCCTCACCGTCTTCGCGGTGGGTTATGTCGCGATGAGCAAACACATCACCAACGCCGGAGCCTTCTACGCCTTCATCACCCGGGGGCTGGGGCGACCGATGGGTCTCGGCTCGGCCTCGCTGGCCATCTTCGGATACAACGCCATCCAGTTGGGGGTCATCGGCGGATTCGGCTACTACGCATCCGAATTCATCACCACGCACACCGGCACCGTCATCCCGTGGTGGATACTCTCGTTCCTGGCAATGGGAACATCACTGTTCCTGGGGGTCCGCCAGATCCACGTCGGTACCCGGGTGTTGGCCGTGCTGCTCACGCTTGAGACTGGCATCATCCTGCTGCTCAACATCGGCATCCTGGTCAACTCCCCAACACCGATCAGCGACTACTCGTTCGAGCCGTTTGCGCCGTCAGCGGTCTTCGCGGGCGCCATCGGTGTGGCACTGATGTTCGCCCACGCCTCCTTCATCGGATTCGAGGGCACCGCCATCTACGGCGAGGAGGCGAAGGATCCCAAGCGAACCGTCCCGCGAGCCACCTACACCGCGGTGATCTTCATGGGGGCCTTCTACTCAGTCACCGCGTTCCTCATCGTCAATGCCGTTGGCATCAACAGGGCGGTCGGTCTGGCCGAAACCGAAGGCGGGAACCTCGTGTTCGCGGTCAGCGATACTGTGCTCGGCGGTGCCGCCACCGAGGCGTTCCAACTGCTGATCATCACGGCCCTGTTCGCGGCGATCCTGACCTTCCACAACAACGTCGCCCGCTACCTCTACTCGCTGGGCCGCCAGGGCGTCATCTGGGCACGACTGGGCACCACCCACCCGACCCGCCAATCACCGGCTCTGGCCTGCTACGTCCAGATCGGCATGGTTGCCGTTGTGGTAGTGATCTTCGCCCTCGTCGGTTTAGATCCCTACACCACGCTGTTCACCTGGTGGACCGGCGTCGGGGCTGCCGCGATCATCCTTCTGCAGACCCTCGCCAGCATCGCCATCTTTGTCTTCTTCCGCCGCTCGGACGTCGATAAGCGGCCATGGAACACGTTCATCGCACCACTGCTGGGTATTGCTGGGCTGTTGCCGTTCCTCTGGTTTGCCGTTACCGGGATGGACGTGCTGCTCGGTGGTGGCGGCTGGCTGCAGACCATCTTCACCATCATGCTGTTCGCCTCGCTGGCCATCGGCATCGTCGGCGCCTACCTCATCAAGGCGCGCTCCCCGCAGCGCTACGCACAGCTCAACTCCACCCTCGGGGACCGCACGTAGGGGGTCGCGCCGAACAGGCCGGCGGAAGGTGTCATTATCTCCTGCCGGCCTGCAGAGCAAACCGCCGCGACCCGAAAACTCGAAGAGCACAACACCGTCGCACCACACCGCCTCCGGGCGTCTCGACCAGCGCTACCCAACTTGCGGCGACACCGACTCATTCCAGGTTTGGAGTGAGGCGGGTGTGCTCTGTGTACCGTTCTCCCCAAGGAGTAGAGCACGTGTCAACGCCCCAGGCGGCCAGCCCCGACAGCGCGACAGACGCTGCAGTTCTGCTCGCGGCGCAGTCCGTCGCTGGCGGCCATTGGTAGGTCGTCCACTGGACCGGCACCAGGCCTCAGTGTGCTCAACATCCTGATCACCGCGATGGGTAGCAATGGCCAGCTGACCACCTTGGAAGCAGAGCCGCGGCGAAAGAATCCAAAACGCTGGGCAGGACGTTGCGCGGCAGGTTGAACAGAGACCACCAGGCCAGGAGTCCGCCCAACGAAGCCGGGTGCACGTCGAGATCGGTCACCGAACCGACCGTGAACGTGCACTGCGGATACAGTCGCCGCGCATGGTCGACCATGCGCGGTGAAAGATCGATTCCGGACTCCAGCTGCTCCCACCGCCACGGCCAGGGGGGAGATAGGTGGCGGCCCGGCTCTCGCCCAGGCTGAGCTGATCGGCATCGCCGCTCTGGCGGCGCACACCGTGCGGGCCACCGGTGAGCACGATCGAGGGGACTTTCAGGCGCTCGACCGGTGTGTGTCGTGGTCCAGAAATCCCGGCCGCAGACAAGGGCCGCCTTCCCCTCGCGACTGAGCTGCTCCTCTGAGGGCGCCAAGATCTCCTCCACTCTGGTTACCTCTCAACCACGTACTGGGGGTGGCTATCGCGAAAGGCGGCATTCATGGCGGCGGCGGTGGCGGCTCACTGCACGCCGCGCACACGCGGCCCGACCAACTCGACACGACCCGCCTGATCGGGGATTGCCACCCGGGCGGACAATATGACGTGGCCCTTTCCGCAACAGTGTTCAAGGTCGAACTCGGCGTCGCCGACGTCGATCACGGCTACTATGCCGATCACTCGCTGACGGTGGCCCGGCATCCCAGCGAGACCGATGAGCGGATGGTGATGCGGCTGTTGGCGTTTGGGCTGCGTGCACATCGGCTCGACGACGTCGACGGTGAGTTGGCGTTCGGCGCCGGCCTGTCCACCCCGGGCGTACCAGACGTGCGACTGGCCGACCATACGGGGCGGATCCTGGAGTGGATCAACGTCGGCCAACCCGACGAACGCGTCTTGGGCAAGGCGGCCGGCCAGGCCGAACAGGTGCGACTGTTCCCATTCGCCGCCGGCGTGGCCACCTGGTGGCGCACCATCGGTCCCAAGGTTGCGCGGCTGGAAAACCTGTATGTGATGCGCATACCGTACGAGCCGGTGCAGCAGCTCGCTGAAACAGTCGATCGACGGGTCGCGGCGCAGGTCATGATGATCGAAGGTCAGGTGACGATGACCGTGGGCGAAGTCGACGTCACGTTCACACCCGAGCCACTGATGTGACAGAGGCGCCGCGGCTGTCAGCGAGCCCGTCGGCATTCTGTACTGCCCCGGCAGGTTAGTCGAGAAGGTGTGACAGTGGGTCCTCGGCGAAAACGTGGATGCCGCTGTGGTTGGCGCCGGCGGTGAGGCGCTCGGGCTCACCCACCGGACCGACACACCCCCCGACGTCTCGTTGGTTTCGGTGGACGCAACCAAGCTTGTACGGTTCACGATGACTGTCGAGTCTTGACCAGAACACGACCGACGTCCGCCGACTCGAACATGGTCGGTCAGAGGCTAGCCGATGTCCGGTCTGGCGAACACTCGCGCTCCGCGCCGTTTCCCCGCGAAATCGGTCACCCGGGCACAGTTGGCCACGGAGATGCGTGTGACGCTGGCGAGGCCGTGCCGACATCTGCCGAGGTCTAGCGTGGTGGGATGGGTTTGTTCAGTCATGCGGAGCCCGCCGAACCAGCCGACGGCGTTTGCGGTGGCGCCAGCGGCGGTGTTGTTGAGCCAGCCAGCCGTGGCGAGGTAAGCGAATACGGGGTGGATGAACCGGTGGTGGTCGGCCCGGGGCTACCGCCTGAAGATGGTTCGTGCGGACAGTTCGCCGTGCAATTTCATGTATCGACGTCGATGCTGATCGGACTGAAACGCATTGCCGATCTGCGTGGGGTGAGCGTGCCAGAGGTATGCCGGCAAGTGATCGGTGTATTCGTTGCCCAGCAAGAGGGCGAGCTCGATGCACTGCTTGCGGCCGAGACCGAGGCGGCTGATTACCGGCCTCGCTTGGATCAAGCGTGATCGCGCCCATGGTCAAGTCGGCGCACGCACCACGCAAGTCTGCAGAGCCGCAACGCCATTGCGTACCGTTCGGCGATGCCACGGCTAAGGCGTTCAGCGCTCCGCTGTGAGTCCCCGCAGCCGGTTTCCAAACGGGGCAGGACCAGACCTATGTCGAGATGCAGCGAAGATAGACAGGACACGCCGTCTACGCGGCCTCGAGGAAGGCCCTCGAAGCACTCACCCGCAGCCTTGCCCTCGAACTAGGCCCGCAGGGCATTCGGGTCAACTCCATCGCCCCCGGCCCGACAGCGACCGACTTCAACGGCGGAGCCATGCGCGACAACGAATCCATGCGCGTGGCACTCTCCGAACAAACCGCGCGGGCGAGTGGGCCACCCAGATGAGGTCGCCGACGCGATATCAACCCTCGCGACCCGTGAATTCCGCTGGGCAACGGGTGAACGCGTCGAGGTATCCGGTGGCGCCTTTCTGTGACTGGAGTGCGGCGCACTTGTGCTTTGTGGCGGGGTAAAGGGCAGCCCCAAACTCGGCGGGCACCGCGGCGCCCTGCGGTTCCGGTCTGCCGAGGGCCAAATCCTCGCTCCAGCGACGTCAACCCATCTGCGCTCGGACTCGGCATAGACGTTTCTCCACCGAGTTCAACGGCGTTTGAGCTCTTTGCTGTTGGCGGTCAGGACTTCATCGGACATATCGGGATCCGCCTGGGCGATGGCGCGGGCAATAAGTTGTGCGCCGACCAACTGGCTGAACAGTGCGATGGCCTGCTCTCGCGCCCTGCGTGGATCGAGCTTGGCGTTGGTCTGCTTCGCGCTGCCACGGAGTAAGTCAGTGATGGCGGCGATGTAGCCCTGCAGGCCACGCCGGTATTCCTGTTGGGCCTGAACCCCATGCCGTCCCGCGTCGGCTGCCAGAGCAGCGGAAGCACATCCTTCTTCGGGGTGGTCGCGGTGGTAGGTGCTCAGGTAGCTGTCGATGATGGCGTTCAGGGCCGCCCGGCTCGAGCGGGGATGGGCGCCAATCAGAGCGTCGACGGAGTCCAGAGAGTCGGTGAATCCCTGGTTGAGTACTTCCAAGGCGAGGTCTTCCTTGGAGGAGAAGTGGTTGTAGAACCCGCCATGGGTCATCCCGGCCGACCTCATCAGCTCGTCGATGCCCACTCCGTCGATCCCGCGGGCTCTGAAGCCTTGACCGGCGGCAGCCACGATGCGCGCGCGGTTGCGCTCCTTCTGCGGCCGTGAGATACGTGGCAACTGATGTCCCTCCACGACGGGATATTGAGTCATCACCAGTGCGCGATGGCGCCCGTCATCAAAACTCATCTTAACCCAACGCTGGGGACCGGACGGCGGAGGTGTGGGTCCGTCGCGCGCCGGCTTTGGGTTGACGATTATTGATGACGCATGACAGCATTATTAAATGACGGCCGTCATCAATACTTGTGGAGATCGGGGTGAACATGAACTTCGGAACCATTGGCGCCGGCACCATCGCGCAGGCCCTAGCCCGGCATTTGGTGACGGCCGGGCATCGCGTGATGTTGAGTAACAGTCGCGGTCCGTCCACCTTGGGACAGGTCGTAGCCAACCTGGGGCCGTTGGCCTCGGCGGGGACGGTCGCGCAAGCTGCTGAGGCCGACGTGGTGTTTCTCACGGTGATGTGGCCGGACATCCCGGCCGCGTTGGCTGACCTGTCCCCGTGGGAGGGACGCATCCTGGTCGACTGCACCAACCAGTTCGCGCGACTGGACCCCGTCGAAGTGGCCGACCTCGGCGATCAGACCGGAAGCGAGTGGGTCGCCGCCCACGCGCCGAATGCCCGTGTGATCAAGGCGTTCAACACACTGCACGCCGAGTACATCGCGTCAGACCCGCGCCACCCAGTCGGACGGCAACTGTTGTTCTACGCCGGCGACGACGCCGCCGCAAAGTCAACCTTTCGTGAGTTGGTCGACAGTTTCGGTTTCGCCCCGGTCGACGTCGGAGGCTTGCGGGACGGCGGCCGACTGATGCAGGTCGACGGTGGCCCGCTGTCGGCTCTGCATGCCCTCAGACAGGACTAACCGGCCCCCCGTGCCCGCCGCACCGCCGGTAAAACAACGCCCGGTGCCAGCCCAACCCCATCGTCGGCGGGACGAAACCCGCGGAACTAGAGGAGCAATGAAAGCACTGGCCTACGAGCAAGCACACCCGTTGACCGCGTACGCGATAAATCTGATCGACGTAGACGAGCCGCGACTCACTCAGGGCGACTTACTGGTCGAGATCCACGCGATCGGCGTGAACCCCGGAGAGGCGTTGATCCGTTCGGTACGCAGCGCCGAGCCAGGCGGGCGGGTGATCCTGGGCTGGGAGTTCGCGGGTGTGGTCATCAAGACCGGCACCTCGGCGAACGGGTTCACCGTCGGTGATCGGGTGATGGGCACCGGCGATGTCACTCGGGATGGTTGCTGGGCGCAACAGCTGGCCGTGGACCATCGAGTGGTCGCCAAGATCCCCGACCAGCTCTCTTTCGCGGATGCCGCATCGTTACCGATCGGCGCCCTGACCAGCTGGGAGGCGATATTCCGCGACCAGCTGAGCCTCCCGCCGGGAGTGGAACGGGTTCTGGTCGTCGGCGGCGCCGGCGGGGTTGGATCGTTGGCAACGCAGCTGCTGAAGGCAAGAACTTCAGCGCTGGTCATCTGCACCGCCTCCCGCCCGCAGTCACAGGACTGGTGTCGCGCGATGGGCGCCGATCTGGTGGTCGACCACACCGCGGATGTGTGTGAGCAACTGGCGCAGGCCGATATTCATCAGATCGACATGGTGCTGTCGACCGCAGAGACCGCGACTAAATTCGCCTGGATCGCCTCACTCCTGCGGCCCTTCGGTCACCTGTCGGCAATCGACCTCAGCGGCCCGGTCGACCTCGCACCGCTGATTCAGAAATCCATATCGCTGCACACCGAAATGGTGTTCAGCCAGATAAGTGGCGGCACAGACCCCAGCAGTCAGGGCCGAATTCTTCAGACCATCAGTGAATACGTCCTCAGCGGCCAGGTGCGTCCGATCGTGACCACCCAACTCGCGGGCCTGACCGTGCACAACATGAAGATCGCCCACACGTTGCTCGAAAGCCGCCACACCATCGGCAAGATCGTGATCGAGATTTGAGCGCCGACAGCGACTTCCCGGGCGCATCGCGCGCGCCGGCACCCACCCAAGCCGGCGCGGAAACCACGCCGGATCACCGCCTCTGCCGTACGCCTGCACGGCATCCGATGGAGGTGATGCGCATCTGGAACCAACCACATGTGGCCGCCGTCGGGCGCCCCACCGCTGCAAACGCTCCGCCGCCAGTCGCCAATGGATCGCGGCGAGATCCGTTGTCCACCAGAATAATTCAACGAAGGGCCACGATATGACTGGCCCAAGACAAGTAACCGAAACACTGATCGACGAGTTCCGGGCCAACGATGGCAAACTCGCCAGCTTTGGTGATATGCCCCTGCTGGTATTACACAGCACCGGCGCCAAGACCGGGGACGAACGCCTCTCGATCTTGATCTATCAGGATCTGGGCGGGAGCTGGGCGATATTCGCCTCCAACGGAGGATCGCCCAACAACCCCGCTTGGTACCACAACATCATCGCCAACCCCAGAGTGGAGATCGAAGTGGGGAGCTCAACGCACAAAGCCATCGCGCGGGTAGCTAACGAAGCTGAGCGGCGACGAATTTGGGGAGCCCAAAGAGAAACAATGCCGGAGATCGACGACTTCGCAGCCCGCTCCAGTCGCGTCATCCCGGTAGTCGTACTCGACCCTGTGCCCTGACTAGAGTGTTGTTGCCCTGGGCCAACGCGTTGCCATCGGTCTGCCTCGAGAATCCATCGCCGACGCAATTGATCACACCGCCACTCGATGTACTCTGACTCGATATTCTCCCAGTGTGACCGTATTGACGTACGGACATCGGGACGAGACCCTGCGTCCCGCACACCTCCTACTACTGCTGACGCGCCATATTCGCAAAGCGCGACAGGTGCAGCTGGTTCGTGACGGTGATGGTCTTTGTCGGACCGTTACGGTGTTTGGCCACAATGAGATCCGCTTCTCCCCCGCGTGGGTCGTCGCGGTCGAAGGCGTCCGGACGATGCAGCAGAATGACCATGTCAGCGTCCTGCTCGATGGCACCGGACTCGCGCAGGTCCGACAGCATCGGCTTTTTGTCGGTGCGCTGCTCAGGTCCACGGTTGAGCTGGCTCATTGCCACCACCGGGACTTCCAGTTCCTTGGCCAGTAGCTTGAGCTGCCGAGAAAATTCGGAAACTTCTTGCTGGCGCGATTCGACCTTCTTGCCCGACGTCATCAGCTGCAGATAGTCGATCACGACCAACCGCAAGCCGGCCTTCTGGCTGAGTCGCCGCGCCTTGGCGCGTATCTCCATCATCGTCAGGTTCGGCGAATCGTCGATGTAGAGCGGTGCTTCGCTGATTTCGCTCATCCGCCGCGCCAACCGTGTCCAGTCGTCGTCGCTCATCCGGCCCGATCGCATGTCGGCGAGCTTGATTTTCGCCTCGGCAGACAGCAGGCGCATCACGATCTCGGTTTTGCTCATCTCCAACGAGAAGACCACCGAGGCCATCCGGTTCTTGATCGAGCACGACCTTAAAAAATCTAGTCCTAGGGTTGATTTCCCCATACCGGGCCTGGCCGCGACCACGATCATCTGCCCGGGATGCAGGCCGTTGGTGAGCTCGTCGAGGTCATCGAAACCGGTTGGCACACCGCGCGACACCCCGCCTTGGGAGGCGATCGCGTCGATCTCGTCCATGGTGGGCTGCAGCAGTTCCTCGAGCGCGACGAAGTCTTCCGCCGTGCGGCGTTCGGTGACGTCGTAGATCTCGGCCTGGGCCCGGTCGACGATCTCGGTGACGTCGGCGCCCTCGGCTCCGGCGTAGCCGTACTGCACCACTCGAGTGCCGGCCTCCACCAGTCGGCGCAGCAGCGCCTTCTCAGAGACGATGCCCGCGTAGTACCCGGCGTTGGCCGCCGTCGGCACCGTCGAGATCAGCGTGTGCAGATAGGGCGCACCGCCGACCCGGCGCAGCAGCCCGCGCCGATCCAGCTCGGCGGCCACCGTCACCGCGTCGGCAGGCTCACCTCGGCTGTAGAGGTCAAGAATCGCGTCGTAGACGTTCTGGTGGGCCGGGCGGTAGAAGTCCCCGGGACGCAGCCGTTCGAGCACGTCGGCGATGGCGTCTTTGCTCAGCAGCATGCCGCCGAGGACGGCCTGCTCGGCGGCCGGATCCTGCGGCGGCTGCCGCCCGAAATCCTCGCTGGGCGGTGGCTCCGCCCGCACGGTGTCACCGGATCGACCCAGGTCATCTACGACAGCCACGTAGCGTCCCTACCCCCTCCATATTCGATTCGAACACCGTTTCGAGGGACTGTAGGTACGGGGTCTGACATTGAAGTCGCGCCGCCCGGAACCACTCCCGCGACGGCCAACGCTAGACGTTGCTGGCCCACACGCAACCAGCACTTGTTAGTGAACGTGTGGATGGAGTGTGCATAGGTCCGGTGGGCCATGTTGAGTCCTTGGGGAGAACCTGTGGATCAACGCCGCTGTTTATCCTGTTCACGCTGCTGAACGCACCATAAGCCGCTGGCAAGACTGTGGATGACAAATTGGTCGGCGTGTCGTGGCCGGCAACGGCTTCGGGCGTGTTGTGTTACCGGGCGGGACCGGGCAGGTTAACAGCTGATGTTGTTCGCTGTGTCCGCTTTTTCCGGAAGTGTTCGCCAGAGCAGGTTTCTCGGCACAGCAACGGCCGGGTCGGGACCTCAGTGGCCCGACCCGGCCGTTTTACAGTAGAGGCGGTCGCCGGCGATTAGCCGGCGACCACGTTCAGCGACAGCGTCGCGTTCACATCCGGGTGCAGATGCACCGTCACCTGGTGGCTGCCGACCGTCTTGATGTGCGCCTTGGGCAGGTGCACGGTGCGCTTCTCCAGGTTCGGGCCGCCGGCCTTCTTGATCGCCGCGACGACATCTGCCGCGGTGACCGAACCGAACAGCTTGCCCGAATCGCCAGCCGTCTTGGCCGACAACTCGACACCGTCGAGCGCCTCGATCGCCTGCTTGAGTTCCCTGGCGTGCTCAAGGCTCTTGACGCCCTTGAGCTCTTGGGCTCGGCGGATGTCATCGGCCTGACGCTGCGCACCCCGGGTGGCCACAATGGCCAAACCGCGCGGCAGCAGATAGTTACGGCCGTAACCGTCCTTTACCTCGACCGTGTCACCAGCCGTGCCGAGGTTCTCGACCTCGGCGGTCAGAATCAGTTTCATCGTTTCGTCCTGTCCTGGCTCAACGCGCCGACGAGCTGAACGGCAGCAGCGCGACCTCACGGGCGTTCTTCACCGCAATCGCGATATCGCGCTGGTGCTGAACGCAATTGCCGGTGACCCGGCGGGCGCGAATCTTGCCGCGCTCGCTGATGTAGGTGCGCAGCAGAGCGGTGTCCTTGTAGTCGATGTCCTGCCCCTTCTTGGAGCAGAACACGCATTTGCGTGTCTTGACCGGCTTTTCCGGCGCCGGGCGACGCTTCGTCGATTTGGCCATGTGTCTATCTCTTTCTCAAATTCGCTATGAGTTGTGTGGTTTCAGAAGGGCGGCTCGTCGTCGCTACCACCGAAGGACCCCGATGCGGGGGCGCTGCCCCACGGGTCCTCGGCCGGCGCGCTGCTGGCTGCCGCGGCGCGCGATCCGCCGCTACCGCCGCCACCGAAACCGCCGCCACCGCCGCCGCTGCGGCTGGCCTTGTTGACCTTGGCAGTGGCATACCGCAGCGATGGCCCGATCTCATCGACCTCGACCTCGACCACGGTGCGCTTCTCACCCTCGCGGGTCTCGAACGAGCGCTGCTTGAGCCGGCCGGTGACGATGACGCGAGACCCACGGGTCAGGCTTTCGGCCACGTTCTCGGCGGCCTCACGCCAGATGTTGCACCGCAGGAACAGCGCCTCGCCGTCCTTCCACTCCCCGCTCTGACGGTCATACATACGCGGAGTCGAGGCCACGGTGAAGTTGGCCACCGCGGCACCCGAAGGGGTGAAACGCAGTTCCGGATCTGCGGTCAGATTTCCGACGACGGTAATGGTGGTGTCACCAGCCACGAGTTCCTCCTGTGCAGTGCTGTCTGCTCTTCGCGCAAGCGCTCGATCGCCAGGCGTTGGGCGCGAGCCTACGCAGCGGTTCCGACGAGCGGCGCCCTTTAGTGCGTGTCGGTCCGCATCACCTTGGTCCGCAGCACGGACTCGTTGAGGTTGAGCTGGCGGTCGAGCTCGGACACCGTGGCCGGCTCGGCCTTCACATCGACCACCGCGTAGATGCCCTCGGCATGCTTGGCGATCTCGTAGGCCAGGCGCCGCCGGCCCCAGATGTCGACCTTGTCGACAGAGCCGCCGTCCTTGCGGATGACGTTCAGGAACGTCTCCAACGACGGTGCGACAGTGCGCTCGTCGAGCGTGGGGTCGAGAATGACCATGATTTCGTATGGACGCATAAGGAACCCATCACCTCCTCTGGTCTGGTCGGCCACGGCGTGTCCGCGGCAGGAGGGTCGCCTGCGTCGGCAACCGGGCCAGGTTACAGGAATGCCCGCTGATCTGCGAAATCGCGTCGCGGCCGCCGCGACTTCGGCGCGCTAACGGACGGAGAGCGTCGTTTCGCGCGCCGAAATCGCTGAGTCCGCGGGCCGCGGGCGCAGCCAGTCCGGCAGCCAGCGCGGCGGCGCGTCCGGGGCCCCGGCGAACACCCCACCGGCGGGGTCGTCGACGCCGGCACTGCGCACCAGGTCCAGCGAAGGCCGGTAGATCTGGCGCACCACCAGCGCGCACAGCGTCAGCACCGCGATGTCGCGCAGCGCGACGGTGGCGGTGAACCACTGCTCGGGTAGGCCGCGGTTCTGTTCACCGAACAGGTAGAGCATCCGCGGCACCCACACCAGCATGTCGATGGTCATCCAGGCCAGCAGAATCCGGCGGTGCGGCAGTGCCAGCACCGCCAGCGGCACCAGCCACAACGAGAACTGCGGACTCCACACTTTGTTGGTCAGCAGGAACGCCGCCACCACCAGGAACGCCAGCTGCGCCACCCGGGGCCGGCGCGGCGCCGTCAACGCGATGTAGCCGATCGCGATGCAGCACCCGGCGAACAGCGCGGCACTGAACAGGTTCAGCACCGTCGGTGGTTCCCAGAACCCGAGGTCGGGATCGAAACCCCGCCAGCCGGTGAAGGACTTGATCACGTTGTAGATCGAGTCCATGTCGTCACCGCGGCGTGTGTTGAGCCGGAAGAACTCCGACCAGCCGCGCGGGAACAGCACCATGATCGGCAGGTTCACCACCAGCCAGGCCGCAACGGCGGTCACCGCGGTCTTGCCGACGTCGCGCATCCGGCCGGTCCGAATCGCCAGCAGCGCCAACGGAACCAGCAACAGCAGCGGATACAACTTGGCTGCCACTCCCAGACCGATCAACACCCCGGCCAGCACAGGTCTTCGGCGCGCCCACGCCAGTAGCGCTGCTGCTGCGAAAGCTGTTGCCAGCGCGTCGAAGTTGGTGAAGATCTGGAAGATGACGATCGGTGAGGCTGCCACCAGCGCGGCGTCCCAAATGCGGCGCGGACCGGCCAGCATCGCCGTCGCCCACACCGTGGTCAGCCACGCCAGCGCCAGCCCGAACGCCGCGATGTTGAAGAACATCACCACCTCGGCGATGATCGGCACGGCCACCAACTTCGTCAGTGCCGTATAGGTTTTCGCCAGCGTCATCGACAGATACTGATACAGGCCCGTGAGCACCGGATACTCCATGTAGCGCACCGCGGGCTGCCCGTCATAGGTGGTGTGCGGGTTGTTCTGGGCGTCGGTTTCGATCCAGCTCGACTTGTACGGGAACTTGCCGAGGTGCAGCAGTTCTGCCGTGTAGAGCGGCACGGTGTCGGAGTAGCAGAGCTGGTAGTAGGCGCGGTTGTTCTCCCAGTTGCCGACCCGCTGGTCGGCGGTGCCGGTACCGGTGGTCTGAAGGCAGGCGGCCTTCGTCGAATAGCCCAGCGCCAGAAAGATCAGCGCGATGACGAACATCACCCGCAGCGGCGTCATGAAGCGGGTGCGTCCGATCAGCGCGTGCCGCCCGACGGGGCCTCCGATGGTGCCGGCCAGCGCGGCGCCCAGGGTGTCGGTAAGGCTGGGGCAGTCGCGGTCGTCAAGGCTCCGGAGGTCTTCTGCCGGCCGAGCCGGCGAGTCGTCGGGCCCCGTCACGGTGGCGGCGGACCGGGCGGCAACCCGGGCGGCGGCGGTGCGCCCGGGGCCACGGGGACCGGCGGCGCGCCGGGAGCCCCCGGTGGCGGCGGCGCGATGACCTCAGGTCCCGGCGGCACACCGACCGGCGCCGGCGTGGGCGGTCCCACCGGCACCGTCGTCGGCGGACCCCAGGGGATGGTGATGCCAGGCGCGATCTCCAGCGTCGGCTGAATCACCGTCTCCGACGGTTCAGTAGGTGTGGTCGTCGTGGGTGGCGGCGGCGGTGGCGGCGGCACGCCGGCGTACCCGCCGATCTCCGCGGGCCGGGGGAACGACTCGTTGTCGGTTCCGCTGAGCGCCCCGTCCATGGTGGACTTCCAGATGTCGCTGGGCAGGCCTGACCCGTACACCGACGAACCCCACTGATTCACCAGCGGTTTGGTGCCCTCAGTGGTGCCGACCCACACCGCGGTCGACAACGATGGAGTGAAGCCCACCATCCAGGCGTCGCGGTTGGCTCCGGTGTCGCCGAGCTGGTTGGTCCCGGTCTTGGCCGCCGACGGACGCCCGCCCGCCAGCGCGTGACCATTGGAGTACGCGGCGATCGGCTGCATGGCCGCGGTCACGTTGTCGGCCACGTCCTTGTCGATGCGCTGCTCGCCGGAATTGTCCTCCGAGCCGGCGTCGAACAGGACCTGGCCTTCGCTGTTGACCACCTTCTGCACGAAGTGCGGCGTGCGATAGACGCCGGAGGCCGCCAGCGTCGCGTAGGCCGAGGCCATGTCGATGACGCGGGACTGGTACTGGCCGAGCACCACACCGTTGTTCGGCGGCCCGCCCTGCCCGTCCTCGGAGAGGGTGTGTTCCACGCCGGGGAAGCTCTCGGCGATACCGGCCTTGTGCGCGGCCTCGGCGACGTCGGCCGGACCGTTGTCGAGCTCGAGCATCAGCCGGTAATAGCTGGTGTTCAGGGACCGCTTCAGCGCCTCGGCGATGTTGCATCGACCACAGCTGCCGCCCTCGACGTTGTTGATCTCGATGCCGTTGACCGATAGCGGCGAGCTGTCGACCTGATAGCCCAGCCCCATGCCTTGCTCCAGCGCCGCGATCAGGGCGAACACCTTGAACGACGACCCGGTGGGCAGCCCGGCCTGGGCAAAGTCGAAACCGTTGGCGTCCGAGCCGCCGTAGTACGCCTTCACCCCACCGGTTTTGGGGTCGATCGAGACCACCGCGGCGCGCATGTCGGGGTCCTGTCCGTCGAGATACTGCTCGACGGCGTCCACTGCGGCCGACTGCGCCTGCGGATCGATGGTCGTGGTGATCTGCAAGCCCTCGGTGTTGAGGGTCTGCTCGCTGATGTTGAACAGGTTCAACAGCTCGGTGATGACCTGCCGCTCGATCAACCCGTTGGGCCCGGTGGTCTGGTTCTGGGTGAACGCCACGTCCGGTGGGATCGTCGCCGGGAACACCTGTGCCGCACGGTCCTGCGGCGACAGCGCACCGATCTGCACCATGCCGTCGAGCACCCATTGCCAGCGCCGGTCCGCGCCGTCGGGGTCTACCGCGGGGTCGAGCACCGAGGGCAACTGGATCAGTGCGGCCAGCAGCGCGCCCTCGGCGACGGTGAGCTCTTCGACGGGTTTGTCGAAGTAGGCCTTCGACGCTGCGGCGATGCCGTAGGAGCCGCGGCCGAAATAGATGATGTTCAGGTAGGACTCCAGCACCTGGTCCTTCGACCACTCGCCGGACATCTTTGTCGAGATGACCAGTTCCTTGGCTTTTCGGATCACACCTCCGACCCCGGAGCGGGCATCGCCGACCAGCGCGTTCTTGACGTACTGCTGGGTGATCGTCGACCCGCCCTGCAGGTCACCGCCGAAGATGTTGTTCCTTGCTGCGCGCAGGAACCCGGTCAGCGAGAAGCCCGGATTGGAGTAGAAGTCCCGATCTTCGGCGGCCATCACCGCGTCGCGGACGTGCACCGGGATCTGATCGATGCTGACGTCGACGCGGTTGCCTTCCGGCGGAACGATCTTGGCGATCTCGCTGCCGTCGCTGGCCAGGATCGTCGAGACCTGCGCGGTGCGGATGTCACCGGGGCTCGGAACGTCGACGATCAGGTAGGCCATGCCGAAGGTCACCATGGGCAGCACGATCAGCACCGCCACCGCGGCGATAAGCCCGCGCCGCAGCCAGGTCCAGTTCAGCTGCTGACGCAGGCTGGGCCGCCGGTCCGACGGGCCCCCGCCGGACGGTCCGCCGGTTCGCGGCCCGAGGCCGGGTGGCGGGGGCGGTGGCGGCGTGGCGGGCCGACCGTCGAGTGCGCGCTTGACCGCGTCGATCGGGTCGCGCAAGTGGGCCGGACGCTCGTCACGCACCGGCGGCAGGATGGCCGTCGCCCGGTCGTCCGGCGGGCCCGGACGGGGACCGCGCGGTGTCTGCCGCGGACGCGGGCTGCCCTCACCGGTTTGACGCCCGGGCGGCTCGCGGCGCGGCTGCTCCGGCCGGGACTGCTCCGGGCGTTGCTGATCGGCCCGAGGCCGGTTGCGCTGTGGTTGGTTGTGGCGTGCGCCCCCGCCCTCAGCCCCGCGCCCGTCACGCGGGTCGTTGACTGACGGGTTTTGGCGCCCTTCGCTATTCACTGGCCGTCCGCGCGTTCGTGCGCGCGGTCTCGGTCCGGGGTGCTCGGCGCGAACCCTTCGGGGGTGGAACGGCGCCGAGGACATACGACTTGACCAGGTGATTCCAACTGCACGTGCGGCATACCTCCACCACGTGGACGGAGAACTCGTCGTAGCGGGTCGCCAGCAGGACCAGCTCTTCTGCGGTACGGGCCGAGCCCGACACCGCGCCCAGATGATCACCGAAGACCCACGACACCAACGTCAACTGTTCCTTGCGGCAGATCGGGCACATCACCGAGCTGGGCTTGCCGTGGAACTTGGCGGCGCGCAGCAAGTAGGGGTTAGCGTCACAGACCTCCGTGACGCCGGTGCGCCCGGAGTAGACCTCCGCGAGCAGGGACCGCCGTCGTAGGGCGTAGTCCACCACCTGTCGCTGCAATCGCACGAAGACCAGAGTACGTCGGCGGCGACGGCGCCGAGGCGAGACATCTCCGTCAGGCGGGTCCGTCCTGCGCCCGAAGGTGTCGCCCTCTTACCATCTACGGCGTGGCTTCGGGCAGCTCAGCACGGCGAACCGCGAGTACGCGCGCCAAAGACAGCGACCGCAACGAGACATGCCAGATCCTCGACGCAGCGCTGGCCGACGGCCAGCTGTCGATGACCGAGCACGGTGAGCGGGTCAAGACCGCCACCGGCGCGGCCACGCTGGGCCAGCTTCAGGACCTGGTGTCCGACCTGCAACACACGGGTCAGACGCTCGACGTCCCCGTCATCACCAAGATCGTCAACCGCGGTGTAGCCACCGACCGGGCCGGCTGGGGTATCAAGGCCGCGATCGCCGGCGTCCTGGTGGTGCTCGGCGTGGCGATCGGCTGGGGCCTCTACGGCAACACGTCCTCGCCGCTGGATTTCACCTCCGACCCCGGCGCCAAGGACGACGGCATCTCCGCCACGGTGCTGACCGCACCCCGGCAGTTGCAGTCACTCGGCGGGTTGACCGGGTTGTTCGAACAGATGCGCAAGAAGTTCGGCAGCACCATGGGCTACGAACTCGACATCCACGCCGACATGGCCTACCTGGACCGGCCCGACCCGCAGGACAACCGCCGCAGCCTGACCTACCACTACCGCGGCGGTTGGGGTGTGCCGACCGGATCTCCCTCCACCGTCGGCGCCGACGAGCGGCTGGTCGACCTTTCCGGCTTCGATTTCGAGAAGACGTTGGGCATCCTGCGCGGTGCCCCCGAAACCGTGGGCATCAGCCGCGCCGACGTGCGGGACACCTGGATGCGGATCCAGCCATCCAAGGATCCGGCCACCCCGGAAGCGGTGACGGTGCAGATCATCGTCAACAGTGATTTCGGTAACGGCCGAATCGAGCTCTACCCGGACGGCAGCACGCTCGCTGTTTGGCCCGCAAACCGCTGACCTGCGATGAACCGTCGCGCGATGGCACGGTTGTGGCACGAAATATATCGGCGCGATACTATTGCGCGAGGTGTTGAAACGTCCTAACGGCGACGAACAGAAACGGGGGTGCCGCGGATGCTCGAACTGGCCGTCCTCGGTCTGCTCCTGGAATCGCCCATGCACGGCTACGAGCTGCGTAAGCGGCTGACCGGACTGTTGGGCGCGTTCCGCGCCTTCTCCTACGGTTCGCTCTACCCGGCCCTGCGGCGGATGCAGGCCGACGGATTGATCGTCGAGGACGCCGCACCGGAGGGCACCGTGAAGGTGCGGCGCGCGCGCCGCGTGTACCAACTCACCGAAGCCGGCAAGCAACGCTTCACCGAGTTGGTCGCCGACACCGGCCCACAGAACTTCTCCGACGACGGCTTCGGCGTCCACCTGGCGTTCTTCAATCGCACTCCGGCTGAGGCAAGGATGCGCATCTTGGAGGGCCGCCGCCGTCAGGTCGAGGAGCGTCGAGAAGGTCTGCGTGAAGCCATCGCGCGGGCAAGCAACTCGTTCGACCGCTACACCCGCCAGCTGCACCAACTGGGGTTGGAGTCCAGCGAGCGGGAAGTCAAGTGGCTCAACGAGTTGATCGCGGCAGAGAGATCAGCGCAGGGTCGCGCTGAACAGCTCTGACCACACCGCGCAGTAGCAGCAGCCACAAATACCGAAAAGCACTGAAGGACAAGAGGAGAAGCCGTCATGACCGCAAGCAATGACGTCCGGGTCGCCATCGTCGGCGTGGGCAACTGTGCGTCCTCGCTCGTACAGGGCGTGCAGTACTACAAGGACGCCGACGAGAACGCCACCGTGCCCGGCCTGATGCACGTCAAGCTCGGCCAATACCACGTGCGCGACGTCAAGTTCGTCGCCGCGTTCGACGTGGACGCCAAGAAGGTCGGCTTCGACCTGTCCGAGGCGATCTTCGCCTCCGAGAACAACACCATCAAGATCGCCGACGTCCCGCCCACCGATGTCGTGGTGCAGCGCGGACCGACGCTCGACGGCATCGGTAAGTACTACGCCGACACCATCGAGGTCTCCGACTCCGACCCGGTCGACGTCGTCAAGGTACTCAAAGATGCCCAGGTCGACGTGCTGGTGTCCTACCTGCCGGTCGGATCCGAAGAGGCCGACAAGTTCTACGCCCAGTGCGCCATCGACGCCGGTGTGGCCTTCGTCAACGCGCTGCCGGTCTTCATCGCCTCCGACCCCGTGTGGGCCAAGAAGTTCGAAGATGCCGGCGTCCCGATCGTCGGTGACGACATCAAGAGCCAGGTCGGCGCGACCATCACCCACCGCGTGATGGCCAAGCTGTTCGAGGACCGCGGCGTCACGCTCGACCGGACCTATCAGCTCAACGTCGGCGGCAACATGGACTTCCTGAACATGCTCGAGCGTTCGCGGCTGGAGTCGAAGAAGGTGTCCAAGACCCAGGCCGTGACCTCCAACCTGTCGGGGTCGCTGGCCGGCAAGATCGAGGACAAGAACGTCCACATCGGCCCCTCCGACCATGTCGCCTGGCTCGATGACCGCAAGTGGGCCTACGTGCGCCTGGAAGGTCGCGCCTTCGGTGACGTGCCGCTGAACCTTGAGTACAAGCTCGAAGTGTGGGACTCCCCCAACTCGGCCGGCGTCATCATCGACGCGGTGCGCGCCGCCAAGATCGCCAAGGATCGCGGTATCGGCGGCCCGATCGAGGCCGCCTCGGCCTACCTGATGAAGAGCCCGCCCAAGCAGCTGGCCGACGACGTCGCCCGCGATCAGCTGGAGAAGTTCATCGAGGGCTGAGGGCCTCCAGAAGCCTCAGAAGCCGTAGCCCAGTTCGGCGGGCACCGACGAGGCGAAGGCGGCGTCAAGCGCCGCCACCTCCTCGGGGTCGCTGCAGCGCAGCCGCTGCGCGGCAGCGAACGACGACGCGCGGTGCGCGCCGAGGTACAGGCTGCCGAGCACCGACAGATCCGTGTGCACCTGCGCGGGCGCGTCCGTCGGGGTGCACTGTGCTTGTCCGGCGCGCACCTCCAGCGCGAATCGGCCACCTCCGCCGAGGACGGTGTCCGAAACGTCGAGCACCACAGCCACATCCGCGGAATATGTGCGCGCCTGCAGCACCGCCGGGATATCGAGCATGCGCAGCCACAGCCCGTCATGGGCTCCGGTGTTGCGCACGAGCCGGGGATCGGTCAGCAGGTACGGCAACGTCTGGTCCGGATGACTTTCGATGGTCACCGTCGCCATCAGGTCCAGGCCGAGTAACACGCGCCACAATGCGATGTAGGCCTGCGGTGTCGCGGCCGCGAACTTCGTGATGCGCGCGGTGTCCTTCTTCTCGCCGGAGTGCACCCGGTACATGACGAAACCGTCGGGATGCAGCAGACAGAAGTGCTCGCTGCCGCCGTCGCGCGACTGTTCGCGATCGGCCAGCAGCTCATCCCACAGCCGGGCCGGGGTGTATAGGCCGCCCGGGGTCTGCCGCCGCCACCGTTCGTAGATCTCCTCGAGATCACCGCGATGCTCGGCGGCGCGCACGACACGGACACCGCCGGGATCGGGCACGTTCGGATGCCACCGTGCGCGCTCCCGATCGACCGCGAGGTGCTGCCAGATGGTGGCCGGTCCGTAGCCGAACCGTCCATAGATCTCCGCCTCGCTGGCCTCCAACCCGGCGATCGGGTACCCGCCCATGCGACTGTGCAGTTCGGCGAACATTCCACGCAGTGCCCCGCGGCGGCGGTGCGTCGGCGCCACCGCCACCCACGACACGCCCGCCATCGGCAGCACCGCGCCGCCGGGAACGGTCAGCTCCAGGTCCAGGAACATCGCACTGCCGACGACGTCTTTCCCGTCACACGCGACGACGGCACTGTCGGCTGTCACCATCGAACGCCACGCGTCGATGGTCTCCGGCGGTTGCCAGACGCCGAATCCGGTCGCTGCGATCAAACCCATCGCCGACCAGTCGGCCTCCTCGGCGGTGCGGAACGTCAGGCTCCCATCGGTGGCTGTCACCGTTCGACCGTGGCACACCGGCCCCTGATCGCGCACCTCAATATCGGCGGTGCGTACTGTCACACCATGGACGAGACCGATGACGAGCTGGCCAGCCTGTCCGAGTTCATCTTCCTCAGCGAGAACGCCCGCCAGGCCGGCGTAACCGGACCGCTTCCCCCAGCAACGCGGATCGACGCTGGTCCGGTCAGTGCGCTGAAATTCGGCGATGAAGCCCCCCGGGTGGCGTTCCTGCACGGCGGCGGTCAGAACGCCCACACCTGGGACACCGTGGTACTGGGGCTGGGCGAGCCCGCGCTGTCGATCGACCTGCCCGGCCACGGCCGTTCTGCCTGGCGCGAGGACGGCGACTACGGGCCCAGACCCAACGCCGTCACTGTGGAGCCCGTGCTGCGCAAGCTCGCCGCCGACGTCGACCTGGTGGTCGGTATGTCACTGGGTGGTCTGACCGCGCTACGGGTCGCCGTCGCCGCACCCGAGCTGGTCCGCAAACTCGTACTGGTGGACGTGACCCCCTCGGCGCCGCAACGGCACACCGAGATGACCGACGCCCAAAAGGGCACCGTCGCACTGGTCAGCGGCGAGCGGATCTTCCCCAGCTTCGCCGCGATGCTCGAGGTGACGGTGGCCGCGGCTCCACACCGCGATCGGGAATCGTTGCGGCGCGGTGTGTTTCACAACGCCAAGCGACTGCCCGACGGCACCTGGACGTGGCGCTACGACTCCATCCGCACCGGGGACGGCTTCGAGGGACTGTGGGACGACGTGCCCCAGCTGAGCACCCCGACCACCCTCATCCGCGGTGCCCACTCCCACTTCGTCAATGACGAAGACGCCGCGGAATTCGCGCGCACCGCACCGGGATTCCAGCGCACCCACATCGTCGAGAACTCCGGCCACTCCGTGCAGAGCGACCAACCGCTGGCTCTGGTGCGGCTACTGCGCGACATCCTCGACGAATGAGCTCAGCGGGCCGCGCCGGCCTTCTTCCGGCGCCGGCCCAACAGCACCAACCCGACGAAACCCCACGCAACGTTGTAAGAGTGCACGGTGTAGCCGAGGTCGCGCAGGATGCCCATCTCGACTGCGCTCAGCGTGCGGATTCCCAGGCCGGTCCCGGACAGTGCGTTCATCAACTGCTCGTACGGAGCAACGAAGGTGTTGTCGTCGAGGTGACCGACCGAACTGCCCTGCTCCCACGGATTCGGGGTGTAGAGCGGCACCAGTTGACCACCGAAGGCCGCCATGGCGTTCTGGCCGCCGAAGTACAGGCCGCCCGAGCCGCCGGTGAGATTGTCGTCGAAGGCGGAGTTCCAGCGGTAGAAGAACCGGGTGAACGGCGACCTGCCGTTCTCGTCGACGATGAAGCTGTTGAAGGTCGACCAGTAATTGCGGGTGTTGAGACCGGGTGCTCGCATCCCCGCGGTGAAGCCGAAGGTGTGGATCAGCTCGTGCATCACCGTGGACGCGAAATCGTACTCGTCGTCGGCGATCTCGTCGCCGTAGCCCCAGGGTTGACCGAAGTTGAAGTCGATCTGCCCGTCGGCGGCCGAACCGTTGGCGTCGCGCCCGGTGAGCAACTTGTGCTGCACGACGGTGCGCCAGAACCCGGCCGTGGACCGGATCAGACTGCTGCTCGCCGAGGCCAAGGTGTTCGAATCGGCGTTATCTTCGCCGGTCACGTCGATGTTCAACACGACCGGGCGTTCGACGACGAAGAAGACGATCACGTTGTTGGCCGCGTCCTGCAGTGCATCGCGCCGGGACGGGGTCCAGTGCGTTGCCCCGGTGGTGTAGTTGAACGCGAAGGTGATGGCGCCCTGGTTGATGAAGTGGGTGGCCCGGGTGCCCAATCCGCGGAACGGATCGAAAATGTTGGTGCGCCATCCGTCGACCGCAATGACGCGGAACGAGTCGACCCCGTCGAACGACTCGTTCGGGGTGTAGGTGTAGGTGCCGTCGTCGTTGATCAGCACGGTGCCCTGTCGGGGCCGCACCGTGAGCACGAACCGCAGCGCGTCACCGTCGGGGTCGACGGCATTGAGGGTGCCCTCGATGGGACCGGTCAGCTTTCCGGTGATCTGGACCGGTGCCACCGTCGGTGTCTGATTCATCAGGGCCCGGCGCAGCGCCCACATGTTGGCTTCCAACTCGGCTTTGCGATCCTGGTCCACCGGCAGCGAATCGATGTAGGCCAGCCGCCGTGCCGTCCAGTTGTCGATGATCGCGGCGATGCGCTGCTGGCGGGCCGTGCCCGGGTTCTCCACCGGAGCCTCCATCACCTCCGGAGGCAAGGCTGACTGCAGCACAACGGGATCCGAGGTCGCAGCGGCGTGGGCCTCGGCCTGGGTGTCGGCCAGCCGGGCGTGGGTGCGTCGCTCGCGGGTCTGGGTGGCCGATGGCGTCGCGGTGGTGCTGTCGTTGCCCGCGGTGGTGGCCACGCTGTCATCGACCGCTTCGGCATCGTCGACCGCTGTGACCTCGTCGACGACGGTGCGTTCGAGTGCATCGTCGAGGTCCTTGGTCTCCAGCGAGGTCTTGCTCTGCGCGGAGGTGTCCTTGCCGGCGCGTCGGGTGTCCCGGCCGTCGCGCTCGGAGCTCGCGGTACGCGCGCCCCGGCGGGCATCCCGGTCAGCGCGGGGGCTGTCGTTGCTCGACACCCGCGACACCGATGACGAGTCGCCGCTGGAATCGGCGGCGGCCACCCCGGTCGTCGGCCCCAGCAGTGAGTAGCCCAGCAACGCCGCACCCATACCGGCCGAGGCCGCGCCCAGCTGCAACCAACGTCGCACCTCGAAGCTCTGCGAGCGGTGGGCCGGATGCTTCAACCGGTCGGCTCGGTGTCTACCGCGTTGCGCTGCCATGACTTGACCCCTTCGTCAAAAACTCCATCTCACCGCAACCTGCGCTGATCCGCGCGAACAGTAAGTTTGCTGGAGACTATCACCTGCTGTTGCTCACCGCGATGTTTCCCGCTGTTCACCTCGACGTCGTCGAGTGCTGGCCGGGCTGCCGTAGCTTTCCGCAAGTTCGCGGCCCAGCCCTGGCCGCGGCAGGTCGGAAGGACGTCTCGATGCCGCTGGTTCCGCTCAACCTGTTCGTCGCCCACGACGGCACGTCGAAGCGTCAACACATCACCTGCGTCTACCGGTGCGGGGACGCCTGCTCCAAGCCCGCGCCCAATCAGAGCGACAACGAGTACTTCGGCGACATCGCCAAAGCGGTGACGCGTCGCTCGCTGCTGCGTGCCGGCGGCGTCGCGGTGCTGGCGGTGGGCGCCGGCTCCGCGCTGGCAGCCTGCTCCAGCGACACCCAACCCGCACCCACCTCGTCATCGCCGGCCGCGCCGGAACCGGTTGCCGGCATGAACTTCGCCTCGGTGGCGCCCAATACCGAGGACGCCGTCGTGGTCGCCGACGGCTACCGCCACGCCGTGGTGATCCGCTGGGGTGACCCGGTCCTGCCGGACGCCCCGGCCTTCGACGTCGCCCGCCAGAGCGGTGCCGCCCAACGCGGGCAGTTCGGCTTCAACAACGACTTCGCCGGCCTGCTGCCGGTACCCGGGCGCCAAGACCACTTCCTGCTGGTCACCAACTTCGAATACGTGACACCGGAGTTCATGTTCCCCGGCTACGACGCCGCAGCGCCGACCCGCGACCAGTTCGAGGTCGAGATCGCCGCGGTCGGCATGGGTGTGGTCGAGGTGCAACGCACCGGCGACGGCCTCACCCCGGTCATCGGGTCCTACAACCGGCGCATCACCGCCGATACCCCGATGGTGCTGACCGGGCCCGCCGCAGGAAGCGATCCGGTCAAAACCGAAGCCGACCCGACCGGTCGCGCCGTCGCGGGCACCTTCGCCAACTGCGCGGGCGGGGTGACGCCGTGGGGCACGGTGCTCTCCGGGGAGGAGAACTTCCAGGACTACTTCGGTGCCGCCGACGGGGCGCCCGCACCGGGACCCGTGGACGCCGACCGGATGGATCGCTACGGCGTGTCGGTCGAGCCGACGGCGCTGCTGTGGGAAACCTTCGACCCCCGCTTCGATCTGACCCGGACCCCCAACGAGCCCAACCGCTTCGGCTACATCGTCGAACTCAATCCCTGGGATCCGCAGTCCACCCCGGTGAAACACTCTGCGCTGGGCCGGTTCAAGCACGAAGGTGCGACGATCTACGTCACCGACGACGGGACGGTGGTCGCCTACACCGGCGACGACGAACGCTTCGACTACATGTATAAGTTCGTGTCGTCGAAGAAGATCCAGCCGAGCACCGGGGGCGGCTACGACGCGGCGGCGATGGCACACAACATGACCATCCTCGACGAGGGCACACTGTATGTCGCCAAACTGTCCAGCGACATCCCCGCCGACCAGATCGACGGCTCCGGCGAGCTGCCCGCCGACGGCGCCTTCCGCGGCACCGGCACGTGGATTCCACTGTTGCGCAGTGGCCCTGACGGCCAGGGCGAGTCGCTGGTCGACGGCTTCACCGCCCAGGAAGCGGCGGTGTTCACCCGGATGGCCGCCGACAAAGCCGGCGCCACGAAGATGGACCGGCCCGAGGACTTCGAAGCCAACCCGGTGACCGGCAAGGTGTATCTGGCGCTGACCAACAACAGCAGACGCGGCACCGACGGCAACCCGCGCGCCGATGCGGCCAACCCCCGCAACGAGAACAAGAGCGGTCAGGTTCTGGAACTCACCGACGACCACGCCGGTACCGCCTTCACCTGGGAGCTGCTGCTGGTGTGCGGTGACCCGCAGGCCGCCGACACCTACTACGGCGGCTTCGACAAGTCTCGGGTCAGCCCGATCTCGTGCCCGGACAACGTGGCCTTCGACAGCCACGGCAACCTGTGGATCTCCACCGACGGCAACGCGCTGGAATCCAACGACGGGCTGTTCGCAGTGGCGTTGGAAGGAGCGCAACGCGGCGAGGTCCGGCAGTTCCTCACCGTGCCGCTGGGCGCCGAGACCTGCGGGCCGGTGATCACCGACGACCTGGTCACGGTGTGCGTGCAACACCCGGGGGAAAGCGACGAGCACACCCTGGACAACCCGCAGTCGCGCTGGCCCGAGGGTGGCAGCACCGGCACCGCGCGCCCCGCGGTGGTGGCGGTGTGGCGCGATGGCGGCCAGATCGGGATGTAGGCGACCCGAAAGCCCAGTTTTTGTGCCAGATTTGGATGAGTTTGTGTCTGCTCGCGCAGGGATAGACAGGGCACATGACCACTGCATCCCCGCCCTCCTCGCGACCGATCCGCATCGGCGTGCAACTGCAGCCGCAGCATTCACCGCGGTACAGCCATCTGCGCGATGCGGTGCGCCGCTGCGAAGATCTCGGCGTCGACATCGCCTTCAACTGGGACCACTTCTTCCCGCTCTACGGTGACCCCGATGGCGCTCACTACGAATGCTGGACGATGCTGGCCGCCTGGGCTGAGCAAACCTCACGCATCGAGATCGGCGCGCTGGTCAGCTGCAACTCCTATCGCAACCCCGAACTGCTCGCCGATATGGCCCGCACCGTCGACCACATCTCCGGGGGCCGGCTGATCCTGGGCATCGGATCAGGCTGGAAGCGGAAGGATTACGACGAGTACGGCTATGAGTTCGGCACCGCGGGCGGCCGACTCGACGACCTGGCTCGAGCGCTGCCCCGGATCACCTCCCGCCTGGCCAAGCTCAACCCCGCCCCGACCCGCGACATCCCGATCCTGATCGGCGGCCAGGGCGAGCGCAAGACGTTGCGTCTGGTCGCCGAACACGCCGACATCTGGCACGGCTTCACCGATCGGGCCACCTATCCTGGCAAAGCGGAGGTGCTCGACCGACACTGCGCGGACGTCGGCCGGGATCCGGCAGCCGTGGAACGGTCCTCCGGTGTCCCCGAGGGCGAAGTGGAAGCAATGCTCGCCGAGGCCGACGCTCTGGCCGGCCTCGGCGTCACGCTGCTGACGGTCGGGGTGAACGGTCCCGACTACAACCTGGCGGCCGCCGAAGCGCTCTGCCTCTGGCGCGACGAACGCAGCTGAGCCGCGACAGCGTCCGCCGAACCCGCGCTCCCGCTACGTTGCTTGACGTGACGACCTTGCGGGTACCGCTGCGCTCTGTGAAAGCACTGGCATGGGCACTGATCGTCGGCTTGCTGGCCGCCCTGACGTGGGCCACCCCGGCGCTCGCCGACACAGATCAATGCGCCCCACCGGGACTGGACAGCGCCAGCGGGCTGCCCACCAACCTGGCCACCTCCACCGATGGCCCCGAAGACGACCGGTTCACCACCGATTCGGTCGTGGCGCTGGACTCGATAGACATCAGCGCGCTGGGCTTGAGCCGGCCCGGGACGTTGACCGTCGGCACGCTCTCCGACGCGCCGCCGAGCATCTGCATCAACTCCGCGGGGCAGTTCACCGGCTATGACAACGAACTGCTGCGCGCCGTCGCCGACAAACTCGGCCTGCAGGTCAACTTCGTCGGCACCGAGTTCTCCGGGCTGCTCGCCCAGGTGGCTTCCGGCCGGTTCGACGTCGGCTCGTCATCGATCACCACCACCGAGGCCCGTCGTGCCACCGTGGGTTTCACCAACGGCTACGACTTCGGCTACTTCTCGCTGGTCGTTCCGCAGGGCTCGGTGATCTCCGGCTTCGACGACCTCGCCGACGGGCAGCGCATCGGCGTGGTCCAAGGCACCGTCCAGGAGGCCTACGTCGTCGACACCCTAGGTCTGCAGCCGGTCAAGTACCCCGACTACAACACCGTCTACGCCAGCCTGAAGACCCGCCAGATCGACGCCTGGGTGGCGCCGTCGCAGCAGGCTCAGGGCACCGTGCAGCCCGGCGATCCCGCCGAGATCGTGGAGAACACGTTCAGCCTGGACAACTTCATCGCCTGGGCGGTCGCCAAGGACAACCAGCCGCTCATCGATGCCCTCAACGCCGGACTCGACGCGGTCATCGCCGACGGCACCTGGTCGAGGCTGTACGCCGACTGGGTTCCGCGCGCCGTTCCACCGGGGTGGAAACCGGGCTCCAAGGCCGCACCCGAGCCCGAGCTTCCCGACCTCGACGCGATCGCGCAACGCAATGCCGCCCAGGCCCAGCCGTCGGCGCCCGCGCCACAGCGCTCGACACTGGGGCAACTCAAAGACGCGTTCGGCAACTGGGAGCTCTACAGGCAGGCCATCCCCGACCTGTTGACCACCGGCCTGCCCAACACCCTGATCCTGACCATCTCGGCCAGCATCATCGGTCTGGTGCTGGGCATGGCGCTGGCCATCGCCGGGATATCCCGGTCACGCTGGCTGCGCTGGCCGGCCCGCATCTATACCGACATCTTCCGCGGGCTACCCGAGGTGGTCATCATCTTGCTCATCGGCCTCGGTGTCGGCCCGCTCGTCGGGCATCTGACGGGCAACAACCCCTATCCACTCGGCATCGCCGCGCTGGGGCTGATGGCCGCCGCCTATGTCGGGGAGATCTTCCGGTCCGGCATCCAGAGCGTCGACCCCGGACAGCTCGAGGCCTCCCGCGCACTGGGATTGCGCTATTCGACCTCGATGCGGATGGTGGTGGTGCCGCAGGGGGTGCGTCGGGTCCTGCCCGCGCTGATGAACCAGTTCATCAGCCTGCTCAAGGCGTCCTCGCTGGTCTACTTCCTGGGCCTGATCGCCAACCAGCGAGAGCTGTTCCAGGTCGGCCGCGACCTCAACGCACAAACCGGCAACCTCTCACCGCTGGTAGCAGCCGGCCTGTTCTACCTGATGCTGACGATCCCGCTGACCCACCTGGTCAACTACATCGACACCCGGCTGCGGCGCGGCCGCCGGCCCGACGAGGAAGATCCACTGATGCTGTCCCGGGCGCAGGAGATGAACTGATGACCGCACAGTCGCTGACCGTCGACCCGGTGTCGTTGGCCGCGAACGACATCCACCTGGCGTTCGGCCGCAACAAGGTGCTGCGCGGAGTCGACCTGGACGTTGCTGCCGGTACCAGCACCGCGGTGATCGGGCCGTCGGGGTCGGGCAAGTCGACCCTGCTACGCACGCTCAACCGGCTCTACGAACCCGATCGCGGCGACATTCTGCTCGACGGCCGTTCGGTGCTCAGCGATGACCCCGACCGGTTGCGGCAACGAATCGGCATGGTGTTCCAGCACTTTCAGCTCTTCCCGCACCGGAATGTCCTCGACAACGTGACGATGGCGCCGCGAAAGCTCAAGCGGCTCAACACAGACCAGGCGCGCGAGCTGGGTATGGCCCAGCTGGAGCGGGTAGGACTGGGTCACAAGGCCCAGGCGCGGCCCTCGACGCTGTCGGGCGGGCAGCAGCAGCGGGTGGCCATCGCCCGCGCACTGGCGATGTCGCCCCAGGTGATGTTCTTCGACGAGGCCACCTCGGCCCTGGATCCCGAGCTGGTCAAGGGAGTGCTCGCGTTGATCGCGGACCTGGCCGCCGACGGGATGACGATGGTGGTGGTCACCCATGAAATGGGCTTCGCGCGATCGACAGCCGATGCCGTGGTGTTCATGGATCACGGTCAGGTGGTCGAGACCGGCCCGCCCGACCAGGTCTTCGAAGCCGCCGAAACCGACCGATTGCGTCGATTCCTGTCTCAAGTGTTATAGATTCCCCGATGCCGGCGTCAACGGGGGCCAGAATCGGGGCCGGCAACCTCCGACCACGTCTCTTGACCGGCCCAGACAGGTTAGACTGGCTCAATTATGGTGGAAACCGACGCGCAGGTCAGCGAGCTCGCCGGCGAGCTCCAGCGAGTGCTGTCCAAGGTGCTGTCCGTGCTGCGGCACACGGGAAAAACCTCGACGTCGGGCGACCTGACGCTGGCTCAGTTGTCGATTCTGCTCACGCTGCTCGACCAGGGCCCGATGCGGATGACCGAGTTGGCCGCCCACGAACGGGTCCGCACACCGACCACCACCGTCGCGATCCGCCGACTCGAGAAGCTGGGCCTGGTCAAACGGTCCCGCGACACATCCGACCTCCGTGCGGTGCTGGTGGAGATCACCCCGCAAGGACTTCAACAACACCAGGAAGCGCTCGCGTCGCGGCGCGCTCACCTGGCTGCGCTGCTGACCAAGCTCAACCCCGACGAGCTCGACGCGCTGGCCAAGGCGATGGCCCCGCTCGAGCGCATCGCCGAGTAGCCGAACTCAGCCGAGCCAGTCCAGCACCGCCGCCGCAGTCCACGACTGCTGCATGCTGCCCAGCGGCTCCCCGGTGAACGGCTCGTAGTACTCGGCGAAACTGCCGTCGCTGGCCTGCCGCAACCCTTCTCGGCGCAGCGTGGACGCCCGTTCGGCCCATCCGCGCCGGGCGAAACACCACGAGAACAGCCAGGTCATCACCGGCCACACCGGACCGCGCCAGTACTCGCGCGTCCGGAAGTCGCGCGACACCGGCGACGTCGACGGGATCAACGCATAGGCCAAGTCGGGATGGCCGCAGAACCGCGGCCCCTCCAGCAACCGCAACAGCGTGCGTTCGCGGTCGTGCGCCAACCCGCCGCACAGCAACGGTGCGAACTGCGCCACCGTTTCGGTCGCGATCCAGGTATCGGCGCGCACATCGAAATCCTTTGCCGCACCGGTGCGCTGATCGGTCGTGGCGATGACGCCGTTGCGGAACCGCTCAGCCCATCCATAGAGATCCTTGACATCGGCGTGCGGTCGGCGGTGGTCCTCCCCGATCTCGGCGAGGACCTGGCAGGCCACCGAGAACACCGCCGAGACGAACACATCCTCGACCGCGAAACTCAATGCCGTGACCAGTTTTTCATCGTCGTAGCCAACCGATTTCATCTCCTCGACCAACCAGAGGTAGCGATCGTATTCGTGGTCAGACGGCCGCTGGGAGGCGTCGGTGACGATGGTGTTGTCCTCGCGCTGGTAGGCGGGGACCGCGCCGGGAATGACGTTGGCGTAGGCGCTGTCCCAGCGGGGCGAGTTGTCCATCCCCGATTCCCAGCCGTGGTAGAGCGTGATCCGGCCGCGCTCGTATTGGTCTCGGCACTCGGCGAGCCAGCGATGCCAGCGCACCAGATCGTTCCACCGCCGATCCAGAAAAGCCTCGGCCACCGCGCGGGTGGATCGCCCCCGCGTCCGAGCGTGGTCGAGAATGCGCTGGACCGCGATCGCGTGCACCGGAGGCTGGGTGATACCCGAGGTGTGCCGGCCGCGCGGGGCGTCCGAAGCCAGCGCCGAACAGGCCCACCGGGCAGGGCCCGGGAAGTAGCCGTCCACCCCGTTGGCGAACACGATGTGCGGGATCATGCCGTTGCGCCACTGCGCCGAGAGCAAGGTGTCCAGCTCCACCACCGCGCGCTCCACCGACAGCGGTGCCAGCCCGATCGCCACGAACGCCGCGTCCCAGCTCCACATATGCGGGTACAACAGCGGCGCCGCAGTGGTCATCGTGCCGAGGTCGTTACCGCGCAGCAGATAGGCGGCGCGGGCCGCCAGTTGGGTCGGGCTGAAACTCGGGTCGTAAGGCATCACCTTTCATCATGCGACGAGCGGAGCAAATCGGCGAGACGAGCACGCCGGGCGCGCCGGGTACGCTCGCCTGCGTGCCAACCGCGATGATCACCGGGGCCGGCGGCGGGCTCGGCCAAGCCCTCGCCGCTGCGCTCGCGCCCACCCACACGCTGTTCCTGGCCGGCCGCCCGTCCGACCGTCTCGACGCCGTTGCCCGCCGGTACGGTGCCACCACCTGGCCGATCGATCTCGCCGATACCGACGGCATCGAAGCGGTCGTCGAACCGATCGTCGAGCTCGAGGTGCTCGTGCACAACGCCGGTGTCGCCTACCCCGGCCGGGTCGCCGAGACCACCATCGACCAGTGGCGGGCCACAATGTCGGTGAATCTTATTGGTGCCGTGGAGCTTACGCTGGCGCTACTGCCGGCGTTGCGAGCCGCCAACGGACATGTGGTGTTCATCAACTCCGGTTCGGGCATCAACGCCTCCCCCGGGCTGGCGTCCTACTCGGCGAGCAAATTCGCACTGCGTTCGTTCGCCGATTCGCTGCGCAGCGACGAACCGAGCCTGCGGGTCACCTCGATCCATCCCGGGCGCATCGCCACCGAGATGCAGGAGGACCTCGTCGCCTACGAAGGCCGCGACTACGATCCCGCGCGGTTCCTCAGCCCGGAAACCGTCGCCCGCGTCACCGCCGACGCCATCAACACCCCGGCCGACGGCCATGTTCACGAGGTGATCGTCCGGCCGCGCTGATCAGACGACGACGTTGACCAGGCGGCCCGGCACCACGATGAGCTTCTTGGCGGTCCTGCCGTCGAGGAAAGCCAGCACTTTCTCGTCGGCCAGGGCCGCGGCCTCGACAGTGTCGGCGTCGGCGTCGGCGGCCACCGTGATCCGGCTGCGAACCTTGCCGTTGACTTGTACCGGGTATTCGACGGTGTCCTCGACCAGGTACTGCTCGTCGGCCACCGGGAACGGCCCATGTGCCAGGGACGCGTCGTGGCCCAGCCGCTGCCACAGTTCCTCGGCCAGGTGCGGCGCCAGCGGCGCGACCATCAGCACCAGGGGCTCCAGCGCGGCGCGCGCGGTCACCGACTGTTTGGTCAGGTGGTTGGTGAACTCGATCAGCTTGGCCGCGGCGGTGTTGTTGCGCAGTGCCGCATAGTCATCGGAGGTACCCGCGATGGTTCGGTGCAGCAACCGCACCGTCGGCTCGTCGAGTGCGTCCTCGGTCACCCGGGTGGCGCCACTGTCCTCGTCGACGACCAGCCGCCACACCCGCTGCAGAAAGCGGTACGCCCCAACCACATCCTTGGTCGCCCAGGGCCGGGACGCCTCCAGCGGCCCCATCGACATCTCGTAGACCCGCAGCGTGTCGGCTCCGTAGTGGTCACAGATCTCATCCGGTGAGACCGAGTTCTTCAAGCTCTTGCCGATCTTGCCGAACTCCTGGTTGACCTCGATCTCACCGTCAGGACCCGGCCAGAAGAACTTTCCGTCGCGTTCGGTCACCTCGGCTGCCGGTACGTAGGCACCGCGGGCATCGGTGTAGGCGAAGGCCTGGATGTAGCCCTGGTTGACCAACCGGCGATACGGCTCGCGGGAGCTGACGTGACCGAGGTCGTAGAGCACCTTGTGCCAGAACCGCGAGTACAGCAGATGCAGCACCGCATGCTCGACACCGCCGACGTAGAGATCAACCCCGCCCGGATCGGTGGGCCCGTGCTCTGCGGGCCTGGGCCCCATCCAGTACGCCTCGTTCTCCTTCGCGCACAACGCATCGTGGTTGTGCGGGTCGGTGTAGCGCAGCTCATACCAGGAGCTGCCGGCCCACTGCGGCATCACGTTGGTGTCGCGGGTGTAGGACTTCAGACCGTCGCCCAAGTCCAGCTCCACATGCACCCAGTCGGTGGCCTTGGCCAGCGGCGGGGACGGTTCGCTGGCGGCGTCGGCGGGATCGAACAGCACCGGCGAATAGTCAGGCACGTCGGGCAACTCGACAGGCAGCAGTTCTTCGGGCAACGCGTGCGGCCGGCCGTCGGCGTCGTAGACGATCGGGAACGGTTCTCCCCAGTAACGTTGCCGGGCGAACAACCAGTCACGCAACTTGTATTCCACCCGTTCGCGGCCCCGTCCGTCGGCCACCAAGCGTGCGGTCATCGCCGCCTTCGCCTCGACGACCGGCATACCGTCGAGGAAGCCGGAATTGACCATGGCGCCGTCCCCGGTATAGGCAGCCTGTGAAACATCGCCGCCTGCAACGACTTCGATGATCGGTAGGCCGAACTCTGTGGCGAAGTCCCAGTCGCGCTGGTCGCCTCCGGGCACGGCCATGATCGCCCCCGTTCCGTAGCCGGCCAGCACGTAGTCGGCGATGAACACCGGGACCTGCCGGCCGTCAGCCGGATTGGTGGCAAGTGACCCCAGGAACACGCCCGTCTTGGACTTGTTCTCCTGGCGTTCCAGATCGGACTTCGCGGCGATCGCCGACCGGTAGGCGCTGACCGCATCTCGCGGCGTGGCGCCACCGTAGGTCCAGCGGCTGTCCACCCCGTCGGGCCAGCAGTCTGCGACCAGGCGGTCCACCAGCGGATGCTCGGGCGCCAGTACCATATAGGTGGCACCGAACAAGGTGTCCGGGCGGGTGGTGAACACCTCGATGTCACCGTGCTCGGTGCCGAACAGCACGGTGGCACCGGTGGATCGGCCGATCCAGTTGCGCTGCATCGTCTTGACCTTCTCCGGCCAGTCCAGCACCTCGAGGTCCTCGAGCAGTCGGTCAGAGTAGGCCGTAATGCGCATCATCCACTGGCGCAGCCGCTTCCGGAACACCGGGAAGTTGCCGCGCTCGCTGCGGCCGTCGGAGGTGACCTCCTCGTTGGCCAACACCGTGCCCAGACCGGGGCACCAGTTCACCATCGAGTCGGCCAGGTACACCAGCCGATGCGAATCGATCACATCCGCGCGCCCTGCGGCGTCGAGTGTCGCCCAGTCCCGACCGTCGTCGAGGCTGCGGATTCCGGCATCGAACTCGGCGATCAGTTCGGTGATCGGGCGGGCCCGGTTGACCTGCGGATCGAACCAGGCGTTGTAGATCTGAAGGAAGATCCACTGGGTCCACCGGTAGTAGTCGACGTCGGTGGTCGAGAAGCTACGGCGGGTGTCGTGACCCAGGCCCAACCGGCCCAGCTGCCGCCGGAAGTTGACGATGTTGGCCTCGGTGCGGGTCCGCGGATGGGTCCCGGTCTGGATGGCGTACTGCTCGGCGGGCAGACCGAATGCATCGAAACCCAACGCGTGCAGCACATTACGGCCCGTCATCCGATGATAGCGGGCGTAGACGTCGGTGGCGATGTAGCCGAGCGGGTGCCCGACGTGCAGGCCTTCACCTGATGGGTACGGGAACATGTCCTGGACGAACATCTTGTCCGCCGGCAGCGGGTTGCCGTCGGCCGGGGCCAGCGAGCCGACCGGGTTGGCCACGTCGAACGTCCCGGTCTCCGACCACCGGGTCTGCCATGCACGCTCGATGTCACCGGCCAGCTCCGCAGTGTAGCGGTGCTGGGGGGTGTCCGCGGCAGGATCGGCGGCAGACTGCGCGGTAGGCGATTCGGTCACGCCAACAGGGTATAAGCACCCGCTGCCCCGATTCTGCGGCCACGGCTTGATCTCGGTTGCATTGCGGATGCGTCAGAGGTTGATTCCAGCTCGATCCCAGCCCTGGTGGGGCCGCGACAGCCGTGGATACATTCATCGCCTGGCACGGGCCACGCAAGCCCACGCCGGATCGGCACACCGGGTCGGCAAGGATTGGGAGGAGTTCACTCGATGAGCGAAATCGCCCGCCGCTGGCGGGTTTTGGCAGGAGGTGTGGCAGCCGGCGCCGCCGGGATGGTCGGCGTGCTGGGCATCTCAGGTAGCACCGCAGCCGCGCAGCCGCTGCCTTCCGTGCCGGGCCTGCCGGCCCCCGCTCCCGCCCCCGCGACGGTCACCCAGACCGTCACCGTGACCCCCAACGCCGCTCCCGCACCGGCGCTCGACCAGCCTGCTCCGATCACCGGCGGCGCCGCCGCGGTACCGGCCGGTGTCAGCGCCCCGCTGCCTGCCGGCGCCGGCCTCCCCGTCGCCGCCGCACCGGCGGTCCCGGCACGCCCGCCGAGCACGATCACCCCGGCCAGCTCGGGCACCCTCGCCGAATTCTTCGACGCCACGGGCGTCGCCCTCGAACCGCAGTCCAGCAGCGACTTCCGGGCTCTGAACATCGTGTTGCCGATGCCCCGCGGCTGGCAGCACATCCCCGATCCGAATGTGCCCGACGCGTTCGCTGTGATCGCCGACCGGGTCGGAGGCAACGGCCTATACTCGTCCAACGCGCAGGTCGTGGTGTACAAGCTGATCGGCGAGTTCGACCCCAAGGAGGCCATCAGCCACGGGTTCGTCGACAGTCAGCAGTTGCCGGCCTGGCGCAGCACCGACGCGTCGCTGGCCGATTTCGGCGGGATGCCCTCAGCGCTGATCGAAGGCACCTACCGGGAGAACAACATGACGTTGAACACCTCGCGTCGCCACGTCATCGCCACCGCGGGTCCCGAGCGCTACCTGGTGTCGCTGGCGGTCACCACCAGCGTCGACCAGGTCGTCGCGGCCGCCGACGCCACCGATGCCATCGTCAACGGCTTCAAGGTCGCGCTGCCCACCCCACCGGACGCCGCGCCGGTGCCCCCGCCGGGCGATCCCGCCCTGGCCCCCGCAGCTCCTGCCGCCCCGGCCCCCGCGGCTCCCGCCGCCCCGGCGGTGGCCGCCGAGCCGCAGATGCTGGGGCTGCCGGGATAGACGACGTCGTCCCCCGGGCGAAGCCTGGCGCCCGGGGGACGGCGGCCCAACCTTGGGCCGTATCCTGATATCCATGCTGGTCGCCGCCGTGCTGTGTCTTTCCGTGGCCGTGCTGGCGGCTGCGTCCGGGGTCTGGTCGTTGACCCGGCGCAGCAGCGACGATTACGTCCATCAGGTGCTTCGGGCCGTCGCTCCGACCCAACTGGCTGCCGCGGTGATGCTCACCGCCGGCGCCGTCGCCGCATTGTCGAGCGCACCCATGGCGCCGGTGATCCTGGCCGGCTGCGTCGCCGGGGCGATCGGGACCGTGGCTGCGGGCTGCTGGCAGGCGGCTCGGGCCGTGGCGCGGCGTAACGCCCTGCAATCCGCGAGGGCCGGCGGGTGCGAAGGCAGCAGCGGCGGCAGCGGATGCGCGACGTGCACGCTGTCCTGCGGTACTAATTCCGGCTGAGATCGATAGGGTGCGTGGCCAGCAGACTCAGCGGCATCGGCTGACGGCGCAACACCCGCGCCCAGAGGTCGACCTTCGGCTCGACGAGCACATCGGACGGCAGCGCCGAGAGCACGATCCAGTCGTCGCGTTCGATCTCGCCTTCCAGCTGGCCGATGGTCCAGCCGGAGTAGCCGGCGAAAATCCGTACGCCTTCGACAGCCGGTGCGATCGAGTCCGGATCGGCGTCCAGGTCGACCATCGCGATCCGTCCCTGGATATGTCGCAGCCCGGGCATCTTGGTGGGGTCCAGACCCACCCGCACCGTCGCCAGGCACAGCGCGGCATCACGTTTGACCGGACCGCCGATGAACATCGTCTTCGGCTTGGTGGTCAGCTTCGCCCATTGCGGCAACACGTTGTAGACCGCGGTCTCGCTGGGCCGGTTGAGCACGACGCCCAGGGTGCCCCCGTCATTGTGCTCGACGACGTAGATGACGCTGCGGCGAAACGTCGGCTCCAGCAGATCGGTGTTGGCCAACAGCAGCGTGCCCGCCCGCACCCGGTGTACCGCGGGTGCGATGTAGTCCTCCGGATCCTCTGGCTGCCCCACGGTGCCCATCATGTCACCACCGATGCGGTGTGGAGGCGATCCGAGCGGTCGGACCGTTGATATTTGTACTGTGGACCGGGTCGTGGCCGGTCCACAGTACGCCTTTCCCGAGCGTTGCCCACCATCCACCAGACTCCGCGAGGACGTGACTACCGTGCCCGGAAGACAACCGCCCCGCGCGATCTTGCGCTCGGTGCGGGCGCTGCCGGAGTTCCAGCGGTTGCTGGAATTACGGGCCGCCAGCCAGTTCGGCGACGGGCTGTTCCAGGCCGGCCTGGCCGGGGCCATCCTGTTCAACCCGGAACGCGCCGCGCAGCCCTGGGCGATCGCGACGGCATTCGCGGTGCTGTTCCTGCCGTACTCGGTGCTCGGGCCGTTCGCCGGGGCCCTGCTGGACCGGTGGGACCGTCGTCGGGTGCTGATCGGCGCGAACAGTGTGCGGCTGGCGCTGGTCGTCATCGTCGGGGTGATGCTGGCCGCCGGCGTGGCCGATCTGCCGATCCTGGTCGGCGCGCTGGTCGTCAACGGGTTCACCCGGTTCGTGTCGTCGGGGGTGTCGGCCGCGCTACCGCACCTGGTCCCGCGGGATCAGGTGATCGCGATGAACGCCGTGGCCGCGGCCACCGGAGCTGTCGCGGCGTTCGTCGGCGCCAACTTCATGCTGGTGCCCCGTTGGCTGTTCGGCGCCGGGAATGCCGGCGCGTCTGTGGTGATCTTTCTGGTGACCATCCCGGTCGGGCTGGCGTTGTGGCTGTCGGTGCGCTTCCCCCCGCGCATGCTCGGCCCCGACGAGAGCACCCGCGCGGTGCACGGCACGGTCGCCTACGCCGTGGCCACAGGATGGGTGCACGGCGCCCGGACGGTGTGGGCGGTGCGCAGTGTCGCGGCCACGCTGGGCGGGCTGGCCGCCCACCGCATGGTGTTCGGCATCAACACACTGCTGGTGCTGGTGCTTGTTCGGCACAGCGGTGAGGACATCGTCGTCGGTCTCGGCACCGCGGTGTTGTTCGTCGCGGCCACCGGCCTCGGATCGTTTCTGGCCACCCTGCTGACCCCGACCCTGATCCGCCGGTGGGGCCGCTACGCCGTACCCAACGCAGCCCTGGCCTTCGCCGCGGTGGTGCAGCTGGGTGGCACCGGCCTGTACCTGCCGGTGATGGTCGGGTGCGGGTTCCTGCTCGGCGCGGCCGGTCAGACGGTCAAGCTGTGTGCGGACTCGGCGATGCAGATCGACGTCGACGACGCGTTGCGCGGGCACGTGTTCACCGTTCAGGACGCGGTGTTCTGGATGGCGTTTATCGCCGCGGTCACCGCGGCCGCCACGGTCATTCCTGCCGATGGCCGGGCTCCCGGCCTCGCGTTGGCCGGCAGTGTGATCTACCTGGCCGGGCTGGTCGTCCATGCGACGGTGGCCCGCGGGTCACGGTGGCGACGCTAGGGTTGGGCCATGGCTGAGGTCGACTCGTTGATCGCGGATCTGCGGGCCGAGAGCGACGACCTCGACACGCTGGTGGCCGACCTGGCGGCGCCGGACTGGGCGACCCCGACACCGGCCCCCGGGTGGACGATCGCGCACCAGATCGCACACCTGCTGTGGACTGACCGGGTGGCACTGGCCGCGGTCACCGATGAAGCCGCATTCGGTGACGTGCTGGCCGCCGCGATCCGCAACCCGGCGAGTTTCGTCGACGCCGCAGCCGAGGAGTTGGCCACCACCGCACCGGCGCAGCTGCTGGTCCAGTGGCGCGCTGCGCGTACCGGCCTGCACGACGCGCTCGCGACCGTCGCCCCCGGGCGCAAGCTGCCGTGGTTCGGGCCGCCGATGAGTGCGGCCTCCATGGCCACGGCGCGGCTGATGGAGACCTGGGCGCACGGCCTCGACGTCGCCGACGCGTTGGGGGTCCCACGGCTTCCGACGGCACGCCTGCGCTCCATCGCCCACATCGGGGTGCGTACCCGCGACTTCGCGTTCACGGTGCACGGGCTCACCCCGCCGGCCACCCCGTTTCACGTGAAACTGGCTGCCCCGCAGGGATGTTCAGAGGCCGAGTGGACGTGGGGGCCCGACGACGCCGACCAGCGGGTGGTGGGTTCGGCCGAGCACTTCTGCATGCTGGTCACCCAGCGCCGGGCGCGTGCCGAACTCGACGTCGAGGCCGTCGGCGCTGACGCGGACCGCTGGCTGGACATCGCGCAAGCCTTCGCCGGTCCGCCCGGAGCAGGTCGCGGCTGACCGCTAGAGGTAGTCGGCGCGGTCGGCGCGGGAGTCGCCGTCGGAGTCACCGAGCCGGACATCCCAGCGTCCGTCGCCGTCGGTGTCCACCCACGCCTGGCCGGCCCCGAACGCACGGTCGGCCAGACCGTCACCGTCGCGGTCGATCAGTCGCTCGGCCGCCTCGCCGTCACCGTCGAGGTCGACGAGGGTCCCCGCGGGCGGATGTTCGGCACCGTCGAGGCCGAACCATCGCAACGCAGTACCGCGCTCGGCGGCCACCGCCCACGTTCCGGTGCCGTCGTCGGTGAAGTACGACTCGGCCACGCCGTCGTCATCGGTGTCGATCAGCGCGTGCTCGGCGGTCCCGTCACCGTCGAGGTCGGCCAGCAGGTCGTCGAGCAACCCGTCGCCGTCGACGTCGAGACCCACGCCGTCGGGAACCCCGTCACCGTCGGTGTCGGTGTCGACGTCGACGGTCCAGATCCTCGCCGAACCGTCCGGTTCGCCCAGGCAGTAGTCCATACCGGTTCAGACGTGTCAACGCTGCTGCTGGTTCCACCAGGTGAGCAACTCTTCGACGGCCTCCTCGCGGCTCAGTGGTCCGCGCTCCAGCCGAAGCTCCTTGAGATGGTTCCAGGCCTGCCCCACCAGCGGGCCCGCCGGGATGTCGAGCAGCGTCATGATCTCGTTGCCGTCCAGATCTGGGCGCACCCGCGCCAGGTCCTCCTTGGCGGCCAACTCCTCGATGCGCTGCTCCAGATCGTCGTAGTTGGCCTGCAGCCGGGCGGCCCGGCGCTTGTTGCGCGTCGTGCAGTCGGCCCGGACCAACTTGTGCAACCGGCTCAGCAACGGCCCGGCATCGGTGACGTACCGGCGGACCGCCGAATCGGTCCAGCGACCGTCCCCATAGCCGTGGAACCGCAGATGCAGATACACCAGCTGCGACACGTCGTCGATCATCTGCTTGGAGTACCTCAACGCGCGCATCCGCTTCCGAGCCATCTTGGCGCCGACCACCTCGTGGTGGTGGAAGCTCACCCCGCCGTCGGGCTCGTGCCGGCGGGTGGCGGGCTTACCGATGTCGTGCAACAGCGCCGCCCACCGCAGCACCAGGTCTGGGCCGCTGTCGCGGTCCTCCAGCGCGATGGCCTGCTGCAACACCGTCAGCGAATGCTGGTAGACGTCTTTGTGCTGGTGGTGCTCGTCGATGGCCATCCGCATGCCACCCACCTCAGGCAGCACCACGTCGCCCAGTCCGGTCTGCACCATCAGATCGATGCCGGCCACCGGATCGGCACCCAGCAGCAGCTTGTCCAGCTCGGCGGCCACCCGTTCGGCGGTGATCCGGCCCAGTTGCGGCGCCATGTCCACGAGTGCGCGGCGGACCCGCGGTGCCACCGCGAAACCCAGTTGCGAGACGAACCGCGCCGCGCGCAGCATCCGCAGCGGATCGTCGCCGAACGAGACCTCCGGCTCCGACGGGGTGTCGAGCACCCCGGCCCGCAACGCCGACAGTCCGTCGAGCGGATCGAAGAACTCCCCCGGCCCCTGCTCGGTGATCTGCACCGCCATCGCGTTGACCGTGAAATCGCGCCGAACCAGATCGTCGGACAGGTTGTCCCCGAATTGCACCTGCGGGTTACGGGACTGCTGGTCATAGCTGTCGGCGCGAAAGGTCGTCACCTCGAGCCGGTCCTGGGCGCCGGGGGGGCCTTTGCCCACCCCCAGCGTGCCGAATTCGATGCCGGTGTCCCACAGCGCATCCGCCCAGCCCCGCAGAAACGACTGCATCTGCTCGGGGCGGGCATCGGTGGTGAAGTCGAGATCGGTGCCCAGCCGGCCGAGCAGCGCGTCACGCACACTGCCGCCCACCAGATACAGCTGATGCCCGTGCTCGGCGAACAGTCGGCCGATCTCGCCGAGCACGCGGGCATGGCGGTTCAGGGAAACCTGAGCGGCGGCCAGCAGTTCGACATCGGAGGGGCTGTGTTGCCTAGGGTCGGGCACGTCCGATGAGCCTACTGGTCACAGCCGTGTCACCGACCGGCGAGTGTGGCGTGGGCTGCTGTTCATGCCAGCTAATATCGCTGGGGTGTCGGAAGGCGAGCAGCCCAGATCACGCCGGCGCCGAGGGCGGCGGCGCGGTCGGCGGGCGGCAGGTCCTCCATTGAACGGGGCCGACCAGCACCGGACCCAGAACCAGCAGCCCGCGGCCAACGCCACCCAGGATCAGAACCCCCACTCCCCCAAGCCGCAGCGAACCCGCCCTCGCCGGACCCCCGAACGGCTGCGCACGGTGCACGAAACCTCTGCCGGCGGATTGGTCATCGACGGTATCGACGGCCCCAAGGACCGCCAGGTCGCGGCGCTGATCGGGCGGGTGGACCGGCGCGGACGCATGCTGTGGTCGCTGCCCAAGGGGCACATCGAGCGCGGCGAAACCGCCGAGCAGACCGCCATCCGCGAGGTGGCCGAAGAGACCGGGATCCAGGGTGACGTCCTGGCCGCGCTGGGCAGCATCGACTACTGGTTCGTCACCGAGGGACGCCGGGTCCACAAGACCGTGCACCATTATCTGATGCGGTTCAGCGGCGGCGAGCTCTCCGACGAGGACGTCGAGGTCAGCGAGGTGGCCTGGGTACCGGTCAAGGATCTGCCCCGCCGTCTGGCCTACGCCGACGAACGCCGCCTGGCCGAGGTGGCCGACGAACTGATCGACAAACTGCACACCGGCGGCCCCGACGCGCTGCCCCCGCTGCCGCCCAGCACCCCCCGCCGGCGCGGCCAGACGCATTCCCACGTGCGCCGCAGCAAGCCTGACAGCTCCGCTCAAGCTCAACCCGGTCGGCGGACGAACGGCTGCGGTCAAGGCCCGTGAGGCACCCGCTCGCGCGACTGCTCGCCGCGGTCGTCGCGCTGCTGCTGGCGGTCGCGCCGACGGCCGGCGCCCCCTCCGCGTCCGCCCAGCCCGGGCCCAAACAGTTCCTGCAGGTCCTCATCGACTCGGTGTCCCCCGACATCGTCACCACCACCAGCGACCCGCTGGTCACCGTCTCGGGCACCATTCGCAACGTCGGGGACCGGCCGGTGCGCGACGTCGTGGTGCGCCTCGAGCGCGCAGCGCCGGTCGGCTCGTCGACCGCGCTACGCACCGACCTGACCGGCAATGTCGACCAATACCAGCCGGTGGCCGATTTCATCACCGTCGCTCCGGAGCTGGCCCGCGGCCAGGAGGCGCCGTTCCGGTTCGCCTACCCGCTGCGCGCAGGCGCCCAGTCGATGGACATCGACAGCCCCGGCGTGTACCCGGTGATGGTCAACGTCAACGGCACGCCCGACTACGGTGCGCCGGCGCGCCTCGACGACTCGCGCTTCCTGCTGCCCGTCCTCGGGGTGCCGCCCGACGACGACGCGGAGACCACCACATTCGAATCCGCGGTCGCGCCGGAGACCACCCGGCCGGTGGCGCTGACCCTGCTGTGGCCGCTGGCCGACCGGCCCCGGCTGGCCGCGGGCGCGCCCGGCGGTACCACCCCGATCCGGCTCACCGACGACGACCTGGCGACCTCACTGGCACCGGGCGGCCGGCTCGACACCATGCTCTCGGCCGTCGATTTCGCGACCAGCCCCGAGGTGGACCCTCGCGGTGACCTGACCCGCGCCGTCTGCCTGGCCGTCGACCCCGATCTGCTGGTCACCGTCAACGCCATGACCGACGGCTACGTGGTCAACGATGCGGTGGACGCCGGCCGCGGTACCGCTACCCATCCCGGCACCGGTCAGCAAGCCGCCGTCGACTGGCTGGCTCGGTTGCGCACGGTGGCCGAGCGGCTGTGCGTGATGCCGACCACCTACGCCCAGGCCGATCTGGACGCGCTGCAGCGGGTCGCCGATCCGGGCCTGTCCGCGACTGCCACCACCGGCGCGGCCGGCATCGTCGATCAGATCCTCGGGACCGCGGCCATTCGCGGGGTCAGCCTGATCGGCGACGGCCCGGTGACCGCGCCCACGGTGGAGTTGCTCTCGGCGCAGGGTCCGACGGTCGCCATCGGGGCAGCCGAGCTCGCCGGACCCGGTGACGATGGCGGCACGCCACCGCAGACCGCCGACATCGCCCCGGTGCGTTACACCCCCAATGTGGTTGCCGCACGGTTCGATCCGGCGGTCGGGGCAGCGCTTTCCAGCCTGGGCACCCACCCCGAGTCGCCGTCGTACCTGAGCGCGTCGCTGGACACTCCGCTCAAAGGGGACTCCGCGGTGTCCCGCCGTCAAGACGCGCTCGGATCGCTGCTGTGGCAGAGCCTCAACCCCGACATCACGCCGCGTACGCAGCTGCTGGTGCCGCCGTTGATGTGGGGGCTGACCGGTGACGACGCGGCTGCGGTGCTCAGCGCGGTCAGCACAGCCATCCGGGCCGGCCTGGCCGTCGCCCGCCCACTGCGCGCGGTGATCGACGAGACGGCCGCCGTGCACGGAAGTGCTGCACTGCCCTCCGGGGAGCTCGGCAACCCGCGCGGGCGGTTCGACGATGCGGTGGTGTCGGGCATCGCCGCGACGACGGGTCGGCTGTGGGGCCTGACCGCGGCACTGAGCACCGACGAACGCACCGGGCTGACAGGCCCGCAGTACACCGCGCCGCTGCGTGAGGACATGCTGCGCGCGCTGAGCTTGTCGGTGCCGCCCAATGCCCGCATCGGGCTGGCTCAGCAGCGCTTGACCACCGTCGGCGGGACCGTCGAGGACCTCTTCAACGCGGTCACCATCGTCAACCCCGGCGGCTCCTACACGCTGGCCACCGAGCGCAGTCCGCTGCCGCTGGCCCTACGCAACGACCTGCCGGTGCCGATCCGGGTCCGCCTCGATATCGACGCCCCACCCGGGATGACGGTGACCGACCTGGGCGAGATCGTGCTTCCCCCCGGATTCCTGCCGCTGAAGGTGCCGATCGAGGTGCACTTCACCCAGCGGGTGGCTGTCGATGTGGCGTTGAGCACCGTCAACGGGTTGCCACTGGGCGAACCCGCACGGCTGTCGGTGCACTCCAACGCATACGGCAAAGTGCTGTTCATCATCACCCTGACCGGCGGCGCGGTGCTGGTGCTGCTGGTCGGCCGACGGCTCTGGCACCGGTTCCGCGGACAGCCCGACCCTGCCGACCTGGACCGGCCCGACCCGATCGAGGTGGCGCTGGCCTTCGAGGCCGACCCGTCCCAACGCGGCGCCGACCCCGCCGGTAGCCGGCGCGCCCGCACCTCTGCCGGGGGTGGCGGTGACTGATCCGGTTCCACCGACGCGTCCCGTCGAACTGGCGGGGACCGCCGGCCGGGCCGCGGCGCGCGAGGAGCTCTCCGACTCCGCGGTGGTGTCGCGTTCCTGGGGAATGGCGATAGCCACGCTGGTCAGTCGGCTCACCGGTTTCGCCCGCATCGTGTTGTTGGCCGCGATCCTGGGCGCCGCGTTGACCAGCGCGTTCACTGTCGCCAACCAACTGCCGAACCTGATCGCCGCACTGGTGCTGGAAGCCACCTTCACCGCGATCTTCGTGCCCGTGCTGGCGCGTGCCGAGCGCGACGACCCCGACGGCGGGGCGGCGTTCATCCGGCGGCTGCTGACGCTGGCGACCACCCTGCTGCTGGCCGTCACCATCATCTCCACGCTGGCCGCGCCGCTGCTGGTGGACCTGATGCTCGGATCCGACCCGATGGTCAACCGGCCCCTGACCACGGCGTTCGCCTATCTGTTGCTGCCGCAGATCATCTTCTACGGCTTGTCCTCGGTGTTCATGGCAATTTTGAACACCCGCAACATCTTCGGGCCGCCGGCCTGGGCGCCGGTGGTCAACAACATCGTTGCCATCGTCACGCTCGGTCTCTATGTGCTTGTGCCGGGCGAACTCTCGATCGATCCCGTCGAGATGGGCAACGCCAAGCTGCTGGTGCTCGGCGTCGGAACCACCCTCGGTGTGATCGCCCAGGCGACGGTGCTTTTCATAGCGATCCGGCGCGAACGCATCAGCCTGCGTCCGCTGTGGGGCATCGACGAGCGGTTGAAGAAGTTCGCCATGATGGCGCTGGCGATGGTGCTCTACGTGCTGATCAGCCAGATCGGGCTGATTGTCGGTAATCGCATCGCCGCCGGCGCAGCTGCCTCGGGACCGGCCATCTACAACTACACCTGGCTGGTGCTCTATCTGCCGTTCGGCATCATCGGGGTGACCGTACTGACCGTGGTGATGCCGCGGCTCTCGCGCAACGCCGCCAATGACGACGGCCCGGCGGTGCTGGCCGATCTGTCGCTGGCCACCCGGCTGATCATGGTGACCTTGATTCCGATCGTCGCGGTGATGACCGTCGGTGGCCCCGCGATCGGCAGCGCGCTTTTCGCCTACGGCAACTTCGGTGCGGTCGACGCCGGCTACCTCGGCATGGCCATCACCCTGTCGGCGTTCACCCTGATCCCCTACGCGCTGGTGCTGCTGCAACTGCGGGTGTTCTACGCCCGGCAGGAACCCTGGACACCGATCGCGCTGATCGTCGTCATCACCGTCGTCAAGATCGTCGGCTCGCTGGCCGCTCCGCATCTGACCACCGACCCCGATCTGGTGGCCGGCTACCTCGGCCTGGCCAACGGACTGGGGTTCCTGGCCGGCGCCACGCTCGGCTATGTGTTGCTGCGGCTGCGGCTCAACCCTCCGGGCGGGCGGTTGATCGGGCTCGACGTGGTGCGCACCGTGCTGGTCACCATCGCCGCTTCGCTGGCGGCGGGTCTGGTCGCGCACGTGGTGGATCGGCTGTTCGGCCTGGAGGCGCTGACCCAGGCGTGGGGTGGCCTCGGCTCGTTGCTGCGGCTGACGGTGCTGGGTCTGGTGATGGCCCCACTGGTCGCCGCGGTGATGTTGGCCGCCAAGGTCCCCGAGGCCATGGCAGCCGTCGACGCGGTGGTGCGCGTGCTCGGCAGGCGGGTACTCCGCAGGCGGGACAACCCGGCACCTCGCCAGCGAACCCTCACGTACCCTGAGCTACACCCGGAATCGACCTCGTCCCCGCGGAAAGGACCTGCCGTGAGCGACGAACGCGACAGCGGCCCCGAGACAGCACGTTCTCAGCCGGCGAAACCGGGGTCCGAGTCGACCACGCCGCACGATCGACCGTCGGCCGACGACTTCCAGCCTGATGTGTCGGCGACCGAAGTGTTGCCCGCCGCAGCGCCCACCAGTGGCCTGGACACGCCGCCCGGCGGTGAGGAACCCCACCTGATCCCCGGGGCGACGCTGGCCAATGGTCGCTACCGCCTGCTCGTCTTCCACGGTGGGCCGGCGCATCTGAAGTTCTGGCAGGCCCTCGACACCGCGCTGGACCGCCAGGTCGCACTGACTTTCGTCGATCCGGACGGCACTCTGCCACCACCGCAGGTGCAGGGCATCCTGGACCGCACCCAGCGCCTGGGCCACATCGACATGCCCGGCGTGGCCCGGGTGCTCGACGTGCTGCCCATCAGAACCGGCGGGCTGGTGGTCTCGGAGTGGATTCGCGGTGGTTCGCTGACCGAGGTCGCCGAAACCTCACCGTCTCCAATCGGCTGTGCCCGCGCCATACAGTCGCTGGCCGCGGTCGCCGAGGTGGCCCACCGCAACGGGGTGGCGCTGTCGGTGGACCACCCCGGCCGCATCCGGGTCAGCATCGACGGTGACGTCGCCCTCGCGTTCCCGGCCACCCTGCCCGACGCGACACCTGAAGACGACATCCGCGGCATCGGGGCCACGCTGTACGCGCTGCTGATCAATCGCTGGCCGTTGCCGGAGTCCGGCGAACCCAGCGGACTGGCCCCCGCCGACCGGGATGCCACCGGTCTGGCAGTCGAACCCCGCAGCGTCGACCGCGACATCCCCTTCCAGATCTCGGCTGCCGCGGCACGCTCGGTACAGGACAACGGCGGCATCCGCAGTGCCCCGACGCTGCTCAACCTGCTGCAGCAGGCCACCGCGATCGCCGACCGCACCGATCACATCGCCCCGGTCGACGACCAGGGGCCGGGCCCGGCCGAGCCGCCGTGGGCGGACGAGGAGCCTGATTTGGAGGCCCAGGAGCGCCGACGCAAGGGTTTGATCATCGGGCTGACCGCCGGTGCGGCCGTGGTGATCGTCGCGGTGGTACTGCTGGCCACGGTGCTGTCCCGGATCTTCGGTGACGTGGGCAACGGTCTGGGCGGCGATGCTCTCGGGCTCAACGCCCCGTCGCCGACCCAGCAGAACGGTGACCAGGCCACGACCGGATCTGCTGTCAGACCCGTTCGCGCCACGGTGTTTTCGCCCGACGGCGGGGCCGACGCGCCCGAGTTGGCGGGTCGGGCCATCGACGGCGACGCATCGACGGTGTGGCCCACCGATACCTACACCGACGCCGTCCCGTTCCCGAACTTCAAGAGCGGGGTGGGGCTGATGTTGGAGCTCTCCTCGCCGGCGACCATCGGATCGGTCACCATCAACCTGAACAGCACCGGGACCGCCGTGCAGATCCGGTCAGCGTCGACATCGTCCCCGGCGTCGCTGGATGCCACCACAGCACTGACCCAACCGACCACGCTGCGGCCCGGTTCGAACACCATTCGCGTCGAGGACGCAGAACCCACCTCCAACGTGCTGGTCTGGATCACCACGCTGGGCCAGGTCGGGGGGGAAAGCCGCACCGATATCTCCGAGATCACCCTCAACGCGACATCCTGAGCCGCCGGCGTCGGTGAAACTGGTGTCATGGTGTGCCCCGCTGCGCGATTAGTGTTCGGCTGTGGGCACTTTCGGGGGGCGGCCGCGCAGCGACGGTGAGTTGCTGGCGGCACATGTGGCCGGTGACCGGTATGCGTTCGAGGAGCTGTTTCACCGTCACCACCGTCAGCTGTACCGGTTGGCGGTGCTGACCAGCCGAAACCCTCACGACGCCGCCGATGCGCTGCAGGATGCCCTGCTGGCGGCCCACCGCGCCGCGGGCACGTTCCGCCATGACTGTGCCGTCGGCAGCTGGCTGTACCGCATTGTCGTCAATGCGTGTTTGGACCGGCTGCGGCGCAACAAGTTTCACGCCTGCGAAGAGATCGACGACAGCTACTGCCCGGTGGGCGATCCGACCTCGAAGGTGGACACCGCCGACGCGGTGCAACGGGCGTTGCTGCGCCTGCCCGTCGAACAGCGTGCCGCGGTGGTTGCGGTCGACATGCAGGGCTACTCGGTGGCCGAGACGGCGCGCATGCTCGGCGTGGCCGAGGGCACCGTCAAGAGCCGCTGCGCACGGGCCCGCAGCAAGCTCGCCACCGCACTGCACAGCTTTGCCGTCGACGCCGCGCTCGAGTGAACCGGGCACCGCGGTACCGGTCGGATATCCTCCACTGAAGATCGTGGCGGTGCGACCGACGGGGTGAGAAATGGACAGCGATGTCGGTGCCGGACCCGCTCACCCGGTCATCCCCGAGGTCACCCCGCAGCTGCTGGCCGACCTACAAGCCGGCCTGCTCGACGACCTGACCGCGGCCCGGGTGCGCCGGGTCGTCCGCACCGATACGCAGGCTGCACGGACGCTGGCCGACCTCAACGCGGTGCGCCGCCACCTGTCCGAACTGGGTGCTGAGGCCACCACCGCCCCCCAAGTGCCCGCACCGGTGGTCGCGCGCGTCGTCGCAGCACTGCGCAACGCGTCGGGCCGGCGCGCAGAGCAACCCCGGTGACGCGCCGGGTAGCTGGGTCGGAACACACCCGCCTACGCTGGTGTTCAACCATGCGGAAGGCCTCCCACTCGCCGCTGGCAGAAAGGTGCTCATGACCACCCCCACCACCGTCCACGACCTGATCATCATCGGTTCGGGCCCGGCCGGCTACACGGCCGCGATCTACGCCGCCCGCGCCCAGCTCGATCCGCTGGTCTTCGAGGGCAGCCAGTTCGGTGGCGCGCTGATGACGACTACCGAGGTCGAGAACTACCCCGGTTTCCGCGACGGCATCACCGGCCCGGAGCTGATGGACCAGATGCGTGAGCAAGCCCTGCGCTTCGGCGCCGACCTGCGCATGGAGGATGTCGACGCCGTGGACCTGACCGGCCCGATCAAAACCGTCACCGTCGGTGACGAGACGCATCAGGCCCGCGCGGTGATCCTGGCCATGGGTGCGGCGGCCCGCCATCTCGGTGTCCCGGGCGAAGAAGAGATGATCGGCATGGGAGTGAGCACCTGCGCCACCTGTGACGGCTTCTTTTTCCGGGATCAGGACATCGCGGTGGTCGGTGGTGGTGACTCGGCCATGGAGGAGGCCACCTTCCTGACCCGCTTCGCCCGCAGCGTCACTTTGATCCACCGCCGCGACGAGTTCCGGGCGTCCAAGATCATGCTGGAGCGGGCCCAGGCCAACGAGAAGATCACCATCTTGACCAACACCGCGGTGACCGCCATCGAGGGCGATCCGAAGGTCACCGGCATCCGGCTGCGAGACACCGTCACCGGCGAGGAGTCCGCGCTGGCAGTGACCGGTGTCTTCGTCGCCGTCGGGCACGATCCGCGTTCGGAGCTGGTCCGCGGTCAGATCGACGTCGACGATGCGGGATACGTTCAGGTGCAGGGGCGCACCACCTACACCTCCGTCGAAGGTGTTTTCGCCGCAGGCGATCTCGTGGACCACACCTATCGACAGGCGATTACTGCGGCCGGAAGTGGTTGCGCCGCATCGATTGACGCCGAGCGTTGGCTGGCCGAGCATGCGGATCCGGGCGAAAGAACCTCTACCACAACCGATGACACCGACTTGATTGGAGCACAGCAGTGAGCGATTCCAAAACGGTCACCGTGACCGACGATTCATTCTCCGACGACGTCCTGGCGAGCGGAAACCCGGTGCTGGTGGACTTCTGGGCCACCTGGTGCGGCCCGTGCAAGATGGTCGCGCCGGTGCTCGAGGAGATCGCCGCCGAAAAGGCCGATGTTTTACGGGTCGCCAAGATCGATGTCGACGAGAACCCGGCCACCGCGCGGGACTTTCAAGTGGTGTCGATCCCGACGATGATCCTGTTCAAGGACGGTGAGCCGGTGAAGCGCATCGTCGGGGCGAAGGGCAAGGCGGCGCTGCTGCGCGAGATCAGCGACGTCCTCTGACAAGCGCCGAAATCTGCCGGACACCTGTCCGAGACCAGACTGTGGCCGCAATGTGTGACCCCGTCGGGCCTGGGGTTTTCCCGATTCCGTTGGCTGTCTGAGACAATTCTGGCTATGTCGAGTCTGCGTCGCGGTGACCGCGGGGGGGCGGTCACCGAGATCCGGTCCGCTCTGGCCGCGCTCGGCATGATCGAAGATGCCGATGCCGACCTGACTACCGGAAAGCACGTCGCGGTCGATGTCTTCGATGAGGAGCTCGACCATGCGGTACGGGCATTTCAGCAGCACCGTGGCCTACTCGTCGACGGCATTGTCGGTGAGGCCACGTTCCGGGCTCTCAAGGAAGCCTCCTACCGCCTTGGGGCGCGAATCCTCAACCATCAGTTCGGTGCCCCGATGTACGGCGACGACGTCGCTACGCTGCAGGCGCGACTGCAGGATCTCGGCTTCTACACGGGGTTGGTCGACGGACATTTCGGCCTGCAGACGCACAACGCCCTGTCCTCCTATCAGCGCGAGTACGGCCTGTACCCCGATGGCATCTGCGGTCCGGAGACCTTGCGTTCCTTGTACTTTCTCGGTTCGCGCGTGACCGGCGGTTCGCCCCACGCCATCCGGGAGGAAGAACTAGTCCGCAGTTCGGGCCCGCGATTGTCCGGCAAGCGCATCATCATCGACCCGGGCCGCGGCGGCAGTGACCACGGGCTGATCATGAACGGTCCGTCCGGTCCGATCAGCGAAGCAGACATTTTGTGGGACTTGGCCAGTCGCCTCGAGGGGCGGATGACCGCGATCGGTATGGACACGTTCTTGTCGCGGGCGGTGCACGCCGCCCCGACCGACGCCGAGCGCGCAGCCACCGCCAACACCGTGGGCGCCGATCTGATGATCAGCCTGCGTTGCGACACCCAGCAGAGCCCGTCGGCCAACGGTGTCGCGTCGTTCCATTTCGGAAACTCGCACGGTTCGGCGTCCACCATCGGGCGCAACCTGGCTGACTTCATTCAGCGGGAAGTCGTGGCCCGCACCGGATTACGCGATTGCCGGGTGCACGGACGCACCTGGGATCTGCTGCGGCTGACCCGGATGCCGACCGTTCAGGTCGACCTGGGCTACCTCAGCAATCCCGACGATCGTCAAACACTGGTGTCACCGACCTCGCGTGACTCCATCGCCGAGGGCATCCTCGCCGCAGTCAAACGGCTCTACCTGCTGGGCAAGAACGACCGTCCCACAGGGACTTTCACATTCGCCGAGCTGTTGGCCCACGAGCTGGCAGTCGATCAGGCTCGGCGGAGCTGACCGCGAGCTCCCGCCCCGGCACCGACCGGCTGTTCAAGCTGGGCGCTGAGCAGCAGCCGTTCCAGCGCTTCCTCCACTCCGGCCTTCCAGCCGAGGCCCTGTTGGAGCTCGAGCCGCAGCCGCGGAAAGTAGGTGTGCTGGGACACCACCTGGAAACCGGCATCCAGCAGGACATCGGTGGCCAGTACGCAGTGGTCCACCGAACAGTCCCCCAACACCTCGAGCACTGGTTCAACGTCGCCCGGCACGTCGATCAGATCACCGAGGCCCTCGACTTCGGGTGAGCGACCGAACGCCTCCAACGCGCGCACACCTCGGCTGACCAGATCACCGACCACCGCGGTGATCAATGCGCGCGACAGTCCTTCGTGGTCGTACTGACCCTCGACGCCCAGGGTGGTCAGCAAGACCGCATCAGCGCTGACCGGCCCGGTCGGAAACCGGCCCACCCGTGGCACGGTCCGCGGCGGAGCATAGAACGCGTAGCCCAGGCACGGTTCGTCGTCGAGGTCGCTGTCCTCGAGGCTGTCATCGGGGAGGCCCTGGCTGCGGACTGCGAGCTGACCGCACGAGCCCCACTCCAGCATGACCATGGACAGCCACGCTTCCTTCTCGAACTCCGGGTCGGACAGGTGGTCCTCTCCGCCGACCGTGCTCGGATCGACCTCCCAGTAGGTACAGCGACGCGCATGCTTGGGTAGCTGCTCGAACGCCTGGAGCCGAAGGGGCGTGATGCGTGCGGTCACTACTCTCCCGGGAGTCTTCGCCGCATCGAACGACGCGGCTGCCCTACCAGAATAGAAGCTTCGCGCAAGAGCCGGCCGATTCGCCGGCTCACCACCGGTGAATTGTGATGTGGCGCTGAATTCTGTTGTGTGTCAACAATTTTGCTGCGGCGCCGAGCCGCGGACCGGCCGCGGACCGGCAGCGTGTCACAGTGACGTAATTCGCCGGTATGGTCGGTCACCGATTCGACGTGTTCATCAACTCGACAATCCGCTGCAAATCGTCCACCGATCCGAACTCGACCACGATCTTGCCTTTCCGCTTACCCAAGCTGACGGTGACACGGGTATCGAAGGCCGTCGAGAGCTGTTCGGCCACATCCTGCAGGCCCGGCATCTGGATAGGCTTCCGGCGCGGTGCCGGTGGCGCGGTGGTGCCTTCCCGGTTGGCCAGCGTGACGGCCTCCTCGGTCGCACGTACCGACAGACCCTCCGCGACGATCCTGGCGGCCAACTCCTCCTGAGCATCCGGGCCGGCTTCCAGTGCCAGGAGTGCGCGCGCATGCCCGGCCGAGAGCACTCCGGCGGCCACTCGGCGCTGTACCGCGATCGGCAGGCGCAGCAGACGGATCATGTTGGTGATCACGGGACGCGATCGGCCGATGCGCGATGCCAACTCATCGTGGGTGACGCCGAACTCGTCGAGCAGCTGTTGGTAGGCGGCCGCCTCTTCGAGTGGATTCAGCTGCACCCGGTGGATGTTCTCCAACAACGCATCGCGCAGCATGCTGTCATCGGAGGTCTCCCGGACGATCGCCGGGATGGTGGCGACGCCGGCCTCCTGCGACGCCCGCCACCGCCGCTCCCCCATCACCAACTGATAGCGAGGCGCGCTGGAGTCCGCACCGTCGGTGGCGGGCAGCGCCCGCACCACGATCGGCTGCATCAGCCCGAACTCCTTGATGGAGTGGACCAGTTCGGACAGTGCCTCCTCATCGAACACCTGACGCGGCTGCCGCGGGTTCGGTTCGATCTGCGACGGTGCGATCTCGCGGTAGACGGCTCCGACGGGGTTCTCGGTCGGTGGGACCGGGCCACCTCCGCCGAGCACCACGTCGGCCGCAGCGTCGCCCATGCGGGGTCCGCTGGTCGGGCGTTCGCCGTCCTCGGCGGGGCCGGTGGGAATCAGTGACGCCAGGCCTCGGCCGAGTCCGCTCCGCTTGCGCGCCGCGTTGTTCATCGATCCCCTCTTCTCTTCACACCGATTCTGCTACCGATGGCGCTCAACCTTCGTGCTCCTGCATACCGCGTGCCGCCAACTCTCGGCTGGCATCCAGGTAACTCATGGCGCCACGTGACCCGGGGTCGTAATCGAGGATGGTCATTCCATAGCCGGGGGCTTCGGACACCTTGACGCTGCGCGGGATCACCGTGCGCAATACCTTGTCGCCGAAGTGTGCGCGCACATCCATCGCCACTTGGTCGGCCAGTTTCGTGCGACCGTCGTACATGGTCAGTACCACGGTCGTGACATCCAGCTGCGGGTTGAGGTGCGCTTTGACCATCTCGATGTTGCGCAGCAATTGACCCACCCCTTCCAGCGCGTAGTACTCGCACTGGATCGGGATCAGAACCTCCGGTGCGGCCACCAGCGCATTGATGGTGAGCAGACCGAGCGAGGGCGGGCAATCGATGAACACATAGTCGAAGTCGTGGCGCTCCAGTTCGGCCAGGGCGGTGCGCAACCGACCTTCCCGGGCGACCATGCTGACCAACTCGATCTCGGCACCAGCCAGGTCGATGGTGGCCGGAACGCAGTAGAGCCGCTCGTTGTGGGGGCTGCGTTGCAGCGCTTCCTCGACCGGTATCTCACCGATCAGAACCTCGTAGGACGAGGGCGTGCCGGGCCGGTGCTCGATACCCAACGCAGTGCTCGCGTTGCCCTGCGGATCCAGATCGATCACCAATGTGCGGGCACCCTGCAGTGCCAGCGCGGCGGCGATGTTGACAGCCGTCGTCGTCTTGCCGACACCGCCCTTCTGGTTGGCGACGGTGAAAACCCGTTGATGCTTCGGCCGCGGGAGCTCGCCCTCTGCTGCGGCGTGAAGGAGCCGCACTGCGCGCTCGGCTTCCGCGCCGATCGGCGTGTCCGCGTCTTGGACGCTCCACGTTTCACGTGAAACATCGGCACCGCCCGCCTTGCCGGGATCTGACATCACCCACGTCTCCTTCCCGGCTGCCGCGGCGCCGACTTCTTCTCCAAGGACCCTATGACGACCGTCGCGGGCGGGTCCACATATCGCGCGCCACAGGCGGCGACCCGCACATCGCCGAAGCCTGCCATCGACAGCGTTCCGGAATGTTCGGACACCTCCAACGCCGCCCGCTCCCCCTTCATCGCGATCATCCGGCCACCTACCCGCAAAAGCGGCGCGCTCCACTGAGCGATCCGATCCAACGCAGCGACAGCCCGCGAGACGACTGCATCCATCTCCCCGACCTTCTCCCGTACCGCACGATCTTCTGCCCGGCCCCGAATCACCACACAGTCCAACCCGAGCAGATCGGTCGTCTCCCGCAGAAACTCGCTGCGCCGCAGCAGAGGTTCGATGAGGGTCACCTGGATGTCCGGCCGGGCCAACGCCAACGGTATGCCGGGCAGACCCGCTCCGCTTCCGATGTCGGCGACGCGCTCATCCGGAGAGAAAAGTTCTCCAAGAACGGCGCTGTTGAATATGTGGCGCTCCCACAGGCGGTCGATCTCCCGGGGACCCAGCAGCCCGCGTTCCACGCCGGCACTTGCGAGCAGTTCCGCGTAGCGGTGGACGGCCTCGGCGCGGTCGCCGAACAGCTCGTGCACCGCGGCTGGCGGCGCGGGCACGTCCGCTCGTTTCACGTGAAACATCCTCCATCGAACGCGCCGACACGGAACTACATCGATGTAACTCTCAGTCGACCAGGACCACCACGCGACGCGACGGCTCCACACCCTCGCTCTCGCTGTGCACGCCGTCGACGGCCGCGACCGCGTCGTGGACGATCTTGCGCTCGAACGGCGTCATCGGTGCCAGTTCCTCGCGCTGGCCGGTCTCCAGGACCCGCCGGGCCACCGTGCCGCCCAACGCCGCGAGCTCATCCCGACGGCCTTTACGCCACTGTGCGATGTCGAGCATCAGGCGACTGCGCTCCCCGGTCTTCTGGTGCACAGCCAAGCGGGTCAGCTCTTGCAGCGCGTCGAGGACCTCGCCCTTGCGTCCGACGAGCTTGTTCAGGTCGGTCCCACCGTCGATGCTGACCACCGCGCGGTCGCCTTCCACATCGAGGTCGATGTCGCCGTCGAAGTCCAGCAGGTCCAATAGCTCCTCGAGATAGTCGCCGGCGATCTCGCCCTCGGCCACCAGCTTGTCCTCGAGATCGTCTCCCGCCACCGCAGCGCCGCCCTCGCCGGTCAGCTGCTCGTCTTCGTTGCGCTCGGTGGTTTCGGTGTCAGTCATGTCTACCTCTTTCTCGTCCGCGGCTGGACCGCGTTCAACGCTTCTTCTTTCTCGGGCGGGTGCCGGGCTTAGGACCACGGTTGGCCGCCGCCTTCGCGCCCCCGGAGGTGTTGGGCTTCTGAGCGCCGCTGCGCGCTTTCGGTGAAGGCTGCGCGGAGGTCCCGTTGTCGGGCTTCGGCTTCTCGGGGGCGTCGGTGCTCTCGCTCGGCGCATCCGAGGTGTCGGCGGCATCGCCGTCGGACTCCACGTCGGCGTCGGCCTTCTTCTTGCGGCTGGGTTTGGCACCCGGCGCCGGCGCATTGGCCGCGCGCCGCTCCAGCGCCTCTTGCTTTTTGAGCTCTTCTTCTTTCTCGATCTTGCCGAACACATAGTGCTGCTGACCGAACGTCCAGATGTTGTTGGCCAGCCAGTACATGATGATCGCCAATGGCAGGAACGGGCCGCCGGCTACCACCCCGAACGGGAAGACGTAGAGCGCCAGTTTGTTCATGATCGCCGTCTGCGGGTTGGCCGCGGCTTCCGGACTCTGCCGAGAGATCGACGCCCGGCTGTTGAAGTACGTCGCCACGCCGGCCGCGATCATCACCGGAACGGTCACGATGATCAGCGCGGTGCGATCGAAGTGGCCGAACTGGGTGAACGCTTCCAGGCCTGTCTTCTGGATCATCCACGCGCCCAGCGGTGCGCCGAACAGATTTGCGTCCAGGAAGTGCCCGACATCGGTGGCGCTGAAGACGTAGTTCGGCAGTGAGCGGTTCTCCTCCACCGACAGGTTGAGGTGCCCGATCCCGAACCCACCGGTCCGGTTGAACGACCGCAGCACGTGAAACAGCCCGATGAACACCGGGATCTGAGCCAGCATCGGCAAGCAACCGAGAATCGGGTTGAACCCGTGCTCGCGCTGCAGCTTCTGCATCTCCAACGCCATCCGCTGCCGGTCCTTGCCGTACTTCTTCTGCAGCGCTTTGATCTGGGGCTGCAGTTCCTGCATCTGCCGGGTGGTCCGGATCTGCTTGACGAAGGGCTTGTACAGGATCGCGCGCAGGGTGAACACCAGGAACATCACCGACAGCGCCCACGCGAAGAAGTTCGACGGACCCAGCACGAAGGCGAAGGCCTTGTACCAAACCCACATGATCGCCGACACCGGGTAATAGATGATGTCGAGGCTGAAGAAGTTAAACACCCAGTTGACTCTTCTCTTGAGGTAGCGGTCGGTCCCGGTCGTCGGCGCTGTCTTCAGGCCCGCCACGGCCAGGTTCAGTCATTGCGTCACTGTGACCGTGGCAGTCGGGGTGCCGATCCGGGATCGGATCCCACCCTCCGTTATGCCACGGTCCACATTTGAGGAGACGCACCAGCGCGAGCCAAGTGCCGCGCAGCAACCCGAACTCGGTCAGCGCCTCGACCGCATACTGACTGCACGTCGGCATGAACCGACACGTGGGCAGGCGCAGCGGCGAAATCGTATGGCGGTAGAGCTGAATGAGGAAGACGAGCGCACGCACCGGCCGGGACATCACGATGTTGCTTCCCGACGCTGCCGGATCCGTTGCAGGGCGGTGCGCAGCTCCTGCTCCAGACGTGCCGAGATCGCGTCGCGACTGCCGGGCAACGCCCGGATCACCACCCGGTCGGCGGGGTCGAGTTCGTCCAGCACCGTGCGAGCCACGTGACGCAGTCGACGAGACACGCGGTGCCGCTGCACCGCGTTACCCACTGCTTTGGAGACGACCAGGCCGATTCTCGGTCCGGGTTCACCGGTTCGGTCAGAACGCAAGGTGTAGACGACCAGGTCGGGCTGCGCCGCCCGCACCCCCCGGCTGACTGTGGTGCCGAACTCGGTCGACCGGGTCATCCGGTGTTGCGCCGGAAGCACCGCGTCAGACCTCGAACCGGGTCACGCAGTCAGTGAACGACGGCCCTTGCGGCGACGATCGGACACGATCGCGCGGCCGGCACGAGTGCGCATGCGCAGCCGGAAACCGTGCACCCGCGCCCGGCGACGGTTGTTGGGCTGGAAGGTTCGCTTGCCCTTGGCCACGGCAGACACTCCTTGTTGAGTTTGGCCCCCGCGCAGCCGCCCGCCATGTCTCATGGCACACGTCACACGATCGACCGTTGGTAAGCTCGTCGGTCTCGCATTGTTAGCCGGCGCGGTCCCCCGAGGACCGGGTCGCAGCCGTATCGCCACGTGCGGGCGACTGTTCGAGGGTACTGACGACTTTTGGCTGGGTCAAACCTGCCTCCGGGGCGCTCCTGACATGCATGCGTCGCTGGCCACCCGCCGTGCCCAGGCCTCTGGGCCCGCCCCATCGCACCCCGCAGAACTCATCACAGATGTCACTGCCGTCACGTTTGTTTGGACCCGTTGATACAGGCCACATTCGGTCGCAGGCAATGTTGCAGAACTGTTGGCACTCGGAGAGAAAACTGTTAGCTTCTGGCAGAGCCGATTCCACGCCCGGAACGGCGGACGACAACCAAGCGAGGACATCCACCGCGCCGCGAGCCCACGAATCAGCAGTTCCGTGCGACAGCTCCGACACGCGGTGTCCCCGCCGGTAGACAACAGAACGACGACGACGTCCCATACTCCACAGGTTGTGGATAACTTTGTGGACAGTTCGTCTTCGTTCATTTGGCCGTTCTACGATGGCCGGCGAGGGGGTGCTTGTCATTGTCGGCTGACCCCGACCCACCGTTCGTAGCGGTCTGGAACAACGTCGTCGCCGAACTCAACGGCGGCGGCAATCCGTCGAACGGTTCCCTGACCCCTCAGCAGCGCGCCTGGCTCAAGTTGGTGCAGCCGCTGGTGATCACCGAGGGCTTCGCGCTGCTGTCGGTGCCCACCCCGTTCGTCCAGAACGAAATCGAACGACATCTGCGGGAACCAATCGTCGCCGCGCTGAGCCGTCAGCTCGGCCAACGCGTGGAACTCGGCGTGCGCATCGCCGATCCCCCGGAGGACGGACACAACGGTCACCCGATGACCACCGCGGACAACGAGGCGCCCGACCCCGCCGAGGATCTGGTCGACGACGACCTCGCCGCGCAGGCCAGCGCCGAGGCGACCTGGCCGAGTTATCTGTCCCGTCGCGCCAAGAGCGATGACAGCGATGACCCCACCGCGATCAACCTCAACCGGCGCTACACCTTCGACACCTTC